>NZ_JBVJPM010000027.1:0-97741 GCF_055582645.1 Streptomyces sp. NPDC107517
GACGGCGCCTTCGAAGTCCTCAAGGACAAGCAGCAGGCCGAGGAGGCGGTGATCCGCCTGGAGCACGGGCAGCCGATCCGCTTCGGCACCGACCTCGCCCAGGGCGTCGTGCGCAACCCGGGAACCGGTGACCTGGAGGTCGTCGACGTGAGCGAGGACAACCAGTCACAGATCCTCGTCCACGACGCACACGCGGCCTCGCCCACGACGGCGTTCGCCCTGTCCCGACTGGCCGACCCGCACACCCTGCACCACACCCCCATCGGCGTCTTCCGCTCCGCCGAGCGGCCCGTCTACGACGTGCAGATGTCCGACCAGCTCGACGAGGCGATCGAACAGAACGGAAAGGGCGACCTCGGCGCACTGCTCGCCGGCGGCGACACCTGGACCGTGGTCGGCTAGGCGGATCCGCCCGATGACACAGCCCGCGCCCCTCAGGGGGTGCGGGTTTCGTCGTATGCCGCTCGGGCCTCCGTCACCGCTTCCATGCGGCGCTCCGTCCACATCGCGAGCGTTCTCACCTGTTCCGCCGCCTCGCGGCCGAGATCGGTGAGCGAGTAGTCCACGCGTGGCGGGATGACGGGCTTCGCGTCGCGGTGCACCATGCCGTCGCGCTCCAGGGTCTGGAGTGTCTGCGTGAGCATCTTCTCGCTGACGCGGCCGATCTCTCTTCGCAGCTCGCTGAACCGGTACGAGCGCTCCTCGAGGGCGATCAGGACGAGGACGCCCCAGCGGCTGGTGACGTGTTCGAGCACGAGCCGGTACGGGCACAGCTCCTCGCCGTCGGCACCCCACTTACTTACTGCCATGCCAGTACCTTACTTCAAAGTGGGTACTTTCCAATAGTTAGCGCCGTGCGTAGGCTCAGCGCCATAACCAGTCACCAAGGGAGATTCCTGGCATGAGCATCGTCGTCACCGGAGCCACCGGACACCTCGGCCGTCTCGTCGTCGACGGCCTCCTCGCCGCCGGTGCACCGGCGCAGAGCATCGCCGCCGTCGTCCGCGACAAGGACAAGGCCGCCGACCTCGCCGCCCGCGGCGTCGAGCTGCGGATCGCCGACTACAGCGCGCCCGGGACGCTGGCCGGCGCCTTCGCCGCCGGGGAGCGGGTCCTGCTGATCTCCGGCAGCGAGGTCGGGCAGCGCGTGGCGCAGCACCAGGCCGTGATCGACGCCGCGAAGGGCGCGGGCGTCGCGCTGCTCGCGTACACCGGCGTCCTCGGCGGGCCCGAGGCCGACTTCGACCTGGCGGCCGAGCACAAGGTGACCGAGCAGGCGATCCTGGACTCCGGTCTGCCGTACACGTTCCTGCGCAACGGCTGGTACCACGAGAACTACACCGAGAACCTCGCCCCGGTCCTGGAGCACGGCGTCGTCACCGCCTCCGCGGGCGAGGGCCGCGTCGCCTCCGCCTCCCGCGCCGACTACGCCGCCGCCGCGGTCGCGGTCCTCACCGGCGAGGGCCACGAGAACAAGACGTACGAGCTGAGCGGCGACGTCGCCTGGTCCTTCGCCGAGTACGCCGCCGAGCTGTCGAAGCAGACCGGCCGGACGATCGCGTACAACGCCGTCACGCCCGAGCGGAACCGGGAGATCCTGCTCGGCGCCGGACTGCCCGCACCCTTCGCCGACATCCTCGTGGGCGTCGACACCGCCATCGAACAGGGCCTGCTCGCCGGCACCGGCGGCGACCTGTCCCGGCTGACCGGTCGCCCGACGACCCCGCTCGCGGACGCGATCAAGGCCGCGCTCGCCTGAGAACGGACGGTCTCCCACCTGCACGGACGTCCTGTCATGACCGTATAGAGATACGGACATGACAGCCGGTGCCCCGCGGCGCTACCTTCATGGGTGGCCGCCACGGGGCGTCCGCATGGGTGAAGGAGGGGCCGTGGAGGCTGGGCAGTCGAGGAGCGAACAGCGCACAGGACTGTTGAACGGCATCGCGGCCTACGGGATGTGGGGCCTGGTGCCCCTGTTCTGGCCCCTGCTCAAGCCCGCCGGCGCCGGTGAGATCCTCGCCCACCGCATGGTGTGGTCGCTGGCCGTGGTCGGCATCGCCCTGCTCTGCGTACGCCGCTGGGCCTGGGCCGGTGAGCTGCTGCGCAACCCGCGCAGGCTGGCGCTCGTCACGGTCGCCGCCGCCGTCATCACGGTCAACTGGGGCGTCTACATATGGGCCGTGAACGCGGGCCATGTCGTCGAGGCGTCGCTCGGCTACTTCATCAATCCGCTGGTCACCATCGCCATGGGCGTCCTGCTCCTGGGCGAGCGGCTGCGGCCCGCGCAGTGGGCGGCGGTCGGCATCGGCCTCGCCGCGGTCCTCGTCCTCGCCTTCGGATACGGGCAGCCGCCCTGGATCTCCCTCTGCCTCGCCTTCTCCTTCGCCACGTACGGCCTGGTGAAGAAGAAGGTGAACCTCGGCGGCCTGGAGTCGCTCGCCGCCGAGACCGCGATCCAGTTCGTGCCCGCGCTCGCCTATCTGCTGTGGATCGGGGCGCAGGGCGAGTCCACGTTCGGCAACGGCCCGGGGCACGCCACGCTGCTCGCGGCGACGGGCCTGGTCACCGCGATCCCCCTGGTCTGCTTCGGCGCCGCCGCCATCCGCGTACCCCTGTCGACACTGGGGCTGCTCCAGTACCTGGCGCCGGTCTTCCAGTTCCTGCTCGGCATCCTGTACTTCCACGAGGCGATGCCCGCCGAACGCTGGGCGGGCTTCGCCCTCGTATGGGTGGCGCTCACGCTCCTGACGTGGGACGCCCTGCGGACGGCCCGGCGAGGGCGGATCGCGCTCGCCGAGCAGGAGGCGCGGGTGACGGCTCCGGAGACGGTGCCGGAGTCCACGACGAATCCCCAGGCGCAGCCCCAGCCGCAGACGGATCCGCGGCGCGAGCCGGCCGCCTGATCCCGCGCGCCGACACGAGCGCGCCCGGCGTCACCATCACCACCGCCACCTGAGGGCCGCGCGGAAGGCGGAGAGCGTGCCGGCCGCGCCGGCACGCTTCGAGGCGATCCCGTACACCGCGGTCACCGCCGAGAGCCGGCGCGGGCGCGGCCCCGGGCCGCGTCGGCCCCCGTGGCTCCCCTGGACAGTTTTACTTGCACATGCATAAACTGCACGTGCAGGTAATCGGCGCGACCAACCGACCCCGGAGTGCCCCATGTCCCGCACGTTCCTCTTCCTGCTCGGCAGCAGCCGCGGCGAAGGCAACACCGAGATCCTGGCCCGCAAGGCCGCCGAGCAGCTCTCCCCCGAGGTCGGGCAGCGGTGGATCGACCTCGCCGAGCACCCGCTCCCCGACTTCGAGGACCTCCGCCACGACAGCGACCACACCCGGCCCGCCGGCGACAACACGGCGCTGCTCCTGGACGCGACCCTCGAAGCCACCGACATCGTCATCGCGTCGCCGCTGTACTGGTACTCCGTCTCGGCCCCCACCAAGCGCTACCTCGACCACTGGTCGGGCTGGCTGCGCACCCCCGGCATCGACTTCAAGGCGACCCTCGCGGGGCGCACCCTGTGGGGCGTGACGGCGCTCGCCCACGAGGAGCAGGTCGTCGCGGACCCGCTGGTCGGCACGCTGCGCAACTCGGCCGCGTACATGGGCATGCGCTTCGGCGGCGTCCTGCTCGGCAACGGCAGCAAGCCCGGCGACGTACTCAAGGACGAGCAGGCGCTGCTGCGCGCCAAGACGTTCTTCGCGCCCGAACGGCAGCCGGAGATCGCCCGCTTCCCGTACGAGGCGTAGGAGTGCGGAGGTCGGCTACGCCGTGACGTCCTTCGTCGTGAAGCGCGCCCACGCCGCCGAGCCGAACACGGCCGCGTACAGGCCCTGGAGGCCCAGGTTCTTGAGCAGGTCGTCCCAGTAGACCGGCTCGCGCATCAGGTCTGCGAAGGACAGCCAGCGGTGCGAGAACAGGTACGGCTGGATCGCGTGCAGCTGGGGGATCTGGTCGAGGATCTGGACGGTGATGAGCAGGCCCACCGTCGTCGCCATCGCCGCGATGCCGCTGTTCGTGAGCGTCGAGACGAACAGTCCGAGCGCGGCGATCCCGACGAGTGACGCGGCCACGACGAGGGCGATCAGCAGCGCCCGCACGAGTCCCTCGCCGAAGCCGATCCGGGTGCCGGAGATCGTGACGAGGTCGCCGAGCGGGAAGAGCAGGGCGCCGGTGGCGAGCGCCGTCACCGCCACGACCAATGTCGCGACGAGGCAGAACGTCATCGTCGTCGCGTACTTGGTGAGCAGCAGACGGGTGCGGCCCGCGGGGGCGACGAGCAGATAGCGCAGCGTCCCCGCGTTCGCCTCGCCGGCGATCGCGTCGCCCGCGATCACCCCGACCGCCATCGGCAGGAAGAACGGGAGCGTCGCGGCGAGCGAGGTGAAGACCAGGAACAGGCCGTTGTTGGTGATCTGCGCGATGAACGCGGGCCCTCCCCCGCCGCCGCCCGCACCCGGTGAACCGCCGCTCGTCTCGATCTTCACGGCGATCCCGACGAGGATCGGCACCCCGGCCAGGACCGCGAGCAGGGCGACCGTGCGCCAGCGGCGGAACGTGGTGACCAGCTCGCTCCGGAACAGGCCGAGCGTCCAGATCCTCTTCCGCACGGGCGCCGCGTCCTTGGCGGCGGTGACGGCGGCGGCCGTGGCCTCAGCCTGCGACATCGAATCCCTCTCCCGTCAGGGCCACGAACGCGTCCTCCAGCGAAGCCCGTTCGAGTCCGAAGCCGCGGACGCGGACGCCCGCGGTGACCAGCGCGGCGTTCAGCTCGGCGAGGTCCGTGCCGGGACCGGGCGGCTCGCCCGTCACCTGGTCGTCCGTCACGGTCAGGTCCGCTATGCCCCGCTCCTTCAGGACGCGCGCCGCGTCGCCCGGGTCGGGGGTCGTGACCACGAGCCGGCCGCGGGCCCCCGCCGCGAGCTCGGCGACCGGGCCCTGTGTGATGAGCCGGCCGCGCGCCATCACGGCCGCGTGCGTGCAGACCTGCTCGATCTCGTCGAGGAGGTGCGAGGAGAGGAAGACGGTCGTGCCGTCCGACGCCAGCTCCCGTACCAGGGAACGGATTTCACGCATGCCCTGCGGGTCGAGGCCGTTCGTCGGCTCGTCGAGCACGAGGAGCTTGCGGGGCTGGAGCAGCGCGGCCGCGAGCCCGAGACGCTGCTTCATGCCGAGCGAGTACGCCTTCGCCTTCTTGCCCGCGGCGGCCGTCAGACCCACCCGGTCGAGGGCGGTGGCGACGCGGGCGCGACGGGTGCGGGGGTCGGCGGCCGGGTCAGCGGAGTCGTACCGCATCAGGTTGTCCCGGCCGGACAGGAACCCGTACAGGGCGGGGCCCTCGATGAGCGCGCCGACGTGCGGGAGGACCGTACGGGTCGCACGGGGCATGGGGCGGCCCAGGACGCTGGCCGCGCCGGACGTCGGCTCGATCAGGCCCATCAGCATGCGGATGGTGGTGGTCTTGCCCGAGCCGTTCGGCCCGAGGAAGCCGAAGACGCTGCCGGCGGGGACGGTGAGGTCGAGGCCGTCGACCGCCGGCCGGTCGCCGCCGTAGCGCTTGGTGAGGGCCCGCGTCTCGATCACGGACTCCTCGGCAGTGCTCGCCGCCATCTCGCTCCCGTCGTGCCCGTCGTGCCCGTCGGTTCTGGTGGAGTGCGGGAGTGGAGGCACCGGGACCGGCGCCTCCACTCCTGCCTGCCAACTCTCGTGCCGCGTACGGCTACTGCGCCGCGTTCGCCGCCTTCACGAGCGCGTCCTTGGTGACCGCGCCCACGTAGACCTTGCCGTCGTCCGTCATCAGCGCGTTGACCAGGCGGGTCGAGAAGACCGTGCCCGAGCCGAACTTGCCCGTCACATGGTCGCCGAGCGCGTCCATGAACTTCTGCGCCTCCGGCGGGACGTCGCCCGAGCCCGAGCCGCCCGTCGGCAGGCCCTGCCCGCCGGGCAGCTTCAGCGCGGCGATGGACGTCCAGCCCTCACCGATGACCTTCATGTCGTTCATGCCGCCGCCCTGAGCGTCCCCCAGCTCCTTGGGCATCCCCTTGGGCAGGTCCTTGGGAAGGTCCTTCGGCAGGTCCTTGGGCGCGTGGGACTTGTCCTGCGCCTTGAGGTCGTCGCCCTCGGTGACCTTGGTGCCCTTCGGCGGAGTGAAGTCGAACGTCGAAGCGGCCGGCTTGGCGAAGTCCACCTTGGTGAAGCCCGCGTCCACGACCGCCTTGCCGCCGCCCGCGGGCGTCAGCGTGAACTTCAGCGGCACACCGGTCTTCGCGTCCACCGAGACGGTGATCCCGCCGACCGTCGAACCGGCCTGCTTCGGCTTGACGAGCAGCTTGTACGCGTCGCGCCCCGCGACCTGCGAGGTGCCCTCCACCGAGATCGACGTCGTCTTGCCGGACGCCTTCAGGACCTCGTCCGCGAGCTCCTTGGGCGTGGCCGGGACGCCCTTCGGCGCCTCGCCCTTGCGGTGCTTCTCGGCCCGGTCACCGGCGGCAGCGGCGTCCTTGGCGTGGTACGCCTCGTTCGACGCGCTGTCGTAGGCCCAGACCTCGTCGCCGTTGTGGATCACGCTGTACTCGGACGCGTCGCCCAGGACCGACAGCTTGTGGCGGTCGGGGCCGTCCGCCGCGACGCGCAGCGTGTGCGTGCCGGAAGCGAGCTCCATCAGCTTGGACTGCGGGTCGGCGGACGAGCCCGCCTTGGCGTCCCCGCCGTCCGGGGAACCGCCGGCGCCCGGGGTGAAGCCGCCCGCCATACCGCCCAGGGACGGAAGTCCGAGATCCGTGGAGATCTTCACCGTGCCGGACATCTGCTGCACGTCCGACTTGGCGATCTTCTCGATGAGCTGCTGCGCGCTGAGCTTCGGCAGATCGGGGTTCCCGGAGTCGGCCAGCGCCGGGACGAGCCCGATCGTCGCCGCGGCCACCCCCACCACCGCGACCGGGACCACATAGCGGGTCGCCTTGCGACGGCCGGCGCTTTCGGATTCGTACGGTGCCATGTCGTTGCCCTACCTCCGTGTTGGGCGGCGGCCTACCGTCCTTGCTCGTCTGTCCACCCCAAGCCGCCATTCTCACCCGAACTGGTCGGGAGTGGTGCTATCAATCTGACCAAATCGGCCGGGCGGAAGCGTCAGACCCCAGGATCAACTCCGCGTACTCCCGCGGTATGACACGAGAGGGCGGCGGCGCCCCCATCCCGTAGGGGAGACGCCGCCGGTTGCGCGGGTCGGTCAGCGCTGCACGACACGAACACGTAGTCGGCCCGGTACCGCACGCCGACGGCCGTGCCGGGATCGCAACGGCCCGCCGGGGCGACCCCGCCGACCGTGTTCAGGCGCAGGATCCCGACGGTGTTCAGGCGCAGGATCTCGGCAGTGTTCAGGCGCAGGATCCCGACGGTGCCAAAGAGGAGCCCGCGCCGCTTGCCGGTCCGCCTCACGTCGCGGTCCGGTCGAGCGGAACACCGCAAGGACCACGGTCCCGGGTCGCGCGGCAACGGCCGCAGACCTCACCGGCCCGCGCGCGGCGGCCCGGTGAGGCGGGAGGGCGTGGGCGTCAGCCCGCCCGGTGCACCACCGCGTCGCACAGCTCCAGGAGAGCCGCCTTCGCGTCGCACTCGGGCAGCGGCGCGAGGGTCGCCCGCGCCTCCTCCGTGTACCGCACTGTGTCCTTGCGGGCCTGCTCCAGGGCGGGGTGGACACGCAGTCGCGCGAGCGCCTCGGCGTGGCGCGCGTCGTCCGTCAGGTCGGAGTCGAGGAGCTCGCACAGGGCGCGGTCCTCGGGCAGGCCGAGCTGCTCGGCGCGCTCGCGCAGCCGAAGGACCGGCAGCGTGGGGATGCCCTCGCGCAGGTCGGTGCCTGGGGTCTTGCCGGACTCGTGCGAGTCGGAGGCGATGTCCAGGACGTCGTCGGCGAGCTGGAAGGCGACGCCGAGCCGCTCGCCGTACTGGGCGAGGACGTCCACGATGCGCTCGTCGGCGCCCGACATCATCGCGCCGAACCGCACGGCCACGGCGATCAGCGAGCCGGTCTTGCCGCCCAGGACATCGAGGTAGTGGTCGACCGGGTCGCGGCCGTCGCGCGGTCCGGCCGTCTCCAGGATCTGCCCGGTGACGAGGCGTTCGAAGGCCTCCGCCTGGATGCGGACGGCCTCGGGCCCGAGGTCGGCCAGCATGTGCGAGGCGCGCGAGAAGAGGAAGTCGCCGGTCAGGACCGCGACGGAGTTGCCCCAGCGGGTGTTGGCGCTGTCGACGCCGCGGCGCACGTCGGCCTCGTCCATCACGTCGTCGTGGTAGAGCGTCGCGAGGTGCGTGAGCTCGACGACGACGGCGGCGGGCACGACACCCGGCGCGTACGGATCGCCGAACTGAGCGGCGAGCATCGCGAGGAGGGGCCTGAAGCGCTTGCCGCCCGCACGGACGAGATGCTGCGCGGCCTCCGTGATGAAGGGGACCCCGCTCTTCGTCGCCTCGAGCAGACCCTCCTCGACAGCCGCCAACCCGGCCTGGACATCGGCTTCGAGAGCCTGGTCCCGCACGCTAAGACCGAAAGTCCCGACGACGGTCACGAGAGGTTCTCCTGTCTGCTGACGATCACATGGCGAACTCGGTCGATCATTTGGTCGATGACACGGTTTGTCGATGTGTCGCTGCCATCACTCAAGTCAGCGTATCCGGTCGCGTTTCGATCACAGTGGGGGCCTGCCCGCACAGACCAGGCCGAGCGACCCACGAACACCCCCGGTATGTTCTTGATCAGCTCATACGACCGAGTAGACCGGGAGTCTTGCTTTTGTCCCGCACCACGGCCGAGGCCGAGCCGAACGAACCGCTGAGCGACCAGCCGCCGCCGGGCGACGACCACGCGTTCTTCGGCCAGCCTCGCGGCCTGCTCACGCTGTCGGGCCTCGAGGTCTGGGAGCGTTTCTCGTTCCTCGGCATGCAGGCCATCCTCGTCCTCTACTTCGCGGACACGGTGGCACACGGTGGCCTGGGCATGTCCGCGGGGACCGCGGCCTCCGTATCGGCAGCGTACGGAACGCTCGTCTACCTCGTCTCGGTGGGGGGCGGCTGGCTCGCCGACCGGATCCTCGGCTCGTACCGCGCGGTCCTGTACGGCGGCATCCTGATCGCCTGCGGCCACTACGCGATGGCGGTGCCGACGGCGGCCATGACCTGGGTCGGCCTCGGCCTGATCAGCGCGGGAACCGGCCTGGTCAAACCCAATGTCGCCACCATGGTCGGCAAGCTCTACCGCACCGACGACGAGCGCCGCGACGCCGGCTTCGCGCTGTACTACATGGGCATCAACATCGGCGCCTTCGCGGGCCCGTTGATCACCGGCTGGCTCGGCGACCACAAGGGCTGGCACTGGGGCTTCTCGGCCGCCGCGATCGGCATGACGCTCGGACTCGTCCAGTACGTCGCCGGGCGACGTCACCTGGCCGGGCGCAAGCACGCCGCCGAGTACGCGCTGCCGCCCGAAGGGATGCGACGCGCGGTTCGGATGATCATCGCGGGCGCGGTCGTCGTCGCCGTACTCGCCGTGATCCTCGTCCGGGCCGGCCGGCTCACGATGGACCGCTTCGTGGACGTCCTCACGGTCATCTCGGTCATCGCGCCGGTCGTGTACTTCGCGGTCATGTTCCGCAGCCCCCGCGTGACCGCCGAGGAGCGCGGCAGGCTCAAGCCGTACGTCGTGCTCTTCCTGGCCTCCGTGGTCTTCAACTTCATCCTGTTCCAGGCGTACTCGACGATGATCCTGCTGGCCTCGACGAACGCCAGGACCGAGATCCTCGGCTTCCACTTCCCCGCCAGCTGGTACGCGTCCGCGCTCGGCGCCTTCGAGGTCGCGCTCGCCCCCGTGGTCGCCGGTCTGTGGGCCCGGATGGGGCCGCGTCAGCCGCACGCCTCCAACAAGATCGCGTTCGGTGTGATCCTGGGCGGTCTGTCGTTCCTTCTCATGGTCATCCCCACCTCGGGCCACAGCGGGGACACGTACAAGATGGCCGCCTGGTGGATCGTCGGCTCGTATCTGCTGCTCGGTCTCGGCGACATCCTCCTGGAGACCTCCGGCATGTCGGCGACGACGAAGCTCGCGCCGAAGGCCTTCTCCAGCCAGACCATGTCCCTCTGGTTCCTGTCGCTCGCTCTCGCCAACGGCATCCAGGCACAGACCGTGAAGCTCTACGGCGAGGTCTCCAATCCCGCGTACTTCGGCGTCAACGGCGCCATCGCCGTTGTCCTCGGCCTGGCCGTGATCGCACTCGCGCCGTGGCTGCGCAGGACCATGCACCCCGTTCACTGAGGTAACTCCCATGTCAGAAACCCCGGCCATCGCCATCCGCACCTCCTTCCCCTACGAGACGACCCACGAGGACGTCCGTGTACCCCTGCCGGACGGCACCACACTGTTCGCCCGCATCTGGCGTCCGGTGACCGACGAGCCGGTGCCCGCCGTCCTCGAGTACCTCCCGTACCGCCTCAGCGACTGGACAGCGCCGCGCGACTGGCAGCGCCACCCCTGGTACGCGGGCCACGGCTACGCCTCCGTGCGTGTCGACGTACGCGGGCACGGCAACTCGGAGGGTCTGCCCGGCGACGAGTACGACTCGACGGAGCTCGCGGACGGGGTCGCCGTCGTCAACTGGCTGGCCGCACAGCCCTGGTGCAGCGGCAAGGTCGGCATGTTCGGCATCTCCTGGGGCGGCTTCAACTCCCTCCAGATCGCGGCCCTCGCGCCCGAGCCGCTCAAGGCGGTCGTCACGGTCTGCTCAACGGACGACCGCTATGACAACGACGTGCACTACATGGGAGGTTCCGTCCTCGCGGTGGACATGCACGCGTGGGCGGCGACCATGCTCGCCTTCGTGTCGCGGCCGCCCGACCCCCAGTTCGTCGGCGAGGGCTGGCGCGACATGTGGCTCGAGCGCCTCGAAGCGGTCGACCCGTTCATCCACACCTGGCTCGCCCACCAGACACGCGACGCCTACTGGCAGCACGGCAGCGTCTGCGAGGACTACACCGCCGTACGCGCGGCCGTCCTCGCGGTGGGCGGCTGGCACGACCCGTACCGCGACACCGTCCTGCGGCTGGTCGAGAACCTGCCCGACCAGCAGGTACGCGGGATCATCGGCCCCTGGTCGCACCAGTACCCGGACCGCGGCCTGCCGCCGGGCCCCGCGATCGGCTTCCTCCAGGAGACTCTCCGCTGGTGGGACCACCACCTCAAGGGCGTCGACAACGGCGTCATGGCGGAGCCCAAACTCCGCTCCTGGATCAGCGGCTCGCACCCGCCCGCCACCGTCTACCCGACGCTGCCGGGCCACTGGGTCGGCGACCCGTCCTGGCCGTCCCCGAACGTCGCGCCCCTCGCGTACGCCCTTGAGGGCCCGCCCGTGATCGTGAAGTCGCCCCAGCAGACGGGCCTGGACGCGGGCCGCTTCTTCCCCTTCGGCAACGACGCGGACCTGCCGCCGGACCAGCGGGACGAGGACGCGAAGTCGGCGTGCTTCGACTTCGGGGTGCCCTCTGAGCTGCAGGTCCTCGGCCGGCCACAGGTCAGCTTGCGGATCACCAGCGAGGTACCGCGCGGGCAGGTCGCCGTCCGGGTGTGCGACGTGGCACCCGACGGCTCGTCCACCCTGGTCACACGCGGCGTCCTGAACCTGTCCTCGCGCGAGGGCCGCGACAAGGCCGTCGCCTGGCCCCCCGGCACCACGGACGAGTTCTCCTTCGAGCTGAACGGCATCGGCCACACCTTCCCGGCCGGGCACCGCATCCGCCTCGCGGTGTCGTCCGCGTACTGGCCGTGGATCTGGCCGCAGCCCGGATCCGAGGCCGGCTTCACCCTCGACCCGACGGGCAGCACCCTCGAACTGCCCGTCAGGATGGTCGACGCCGAGAACGGCGCCGACATCCGCTTCGAAGGGCCCGAGCAGTCCGAGCCGATGGGCGTCGTCCACCCGGTCACCCTGGACGAGCAGCGCCCCGAGCGCCTCTGCGTCCGCGACGTCGCCAAGGGCGAATGGCGCCTCGAGGTCGACCCGCGCTACGGCGGCACCCGGGTCTACCCCGACGGCCTCGAATTCACCGAGGACGCCCTGGAGACGTACGTCATCCAGGAGGCGGACCCGCTCAGCGCGCGCACCCGGTCCGACTGGTCGATCCGCCTGCACCGGCCCGAGCTGGCATGGGACGTGACGATCAAGACCCGCTCCGAAATCGCCTGCGACGCGACGGACTTCATCACCAGCAACGAGGTGGTGTGCCGGGACGGCGGCGAGGTGGTCTTCCACCGGACATGGGAGCAGCGGATTCCGCGCACGGCGGGGTGAGCCGAGCGTGCCGGGCGACACCGACGAGGCAAGCCGAACATGCCCTGCGGGGCCGGCGGGGCGCGTGGCTAGCGTCGTGCGAAGTGGCGTTCGAGGATCACCGCGACGCCGTCCTCCTCGTTCGACAGGGTCACCTCGTCGGCCGCCGCCCTGAGTTCGGCGTGGGCGTTGGCCATGGCGACGCCGTGGCCGGCCCACGCGAACATCGGCAGGTCGTTCGGCATGTCGCCGAAAGCGACCGTGCGCTCCGGCGTCAGGCCGAGCCGTTCGGCGGCCAGTGCGAGCCCCGTCGCCTTGGTGACGCCGCACGGCTGGAGCTCCACGGTGCCGGGGCCCGACATGGTGACCGTCGCCAGATCGCCGACGACCGCCCGGGCCGCCGTCGCCAACTCGTCGTCGCTCAGCCGGGGATGACGGAGCAGCACCTTGCTGATGGGCTCGGCCCACAGCTCCTCGCGGCGCTCGATCCGCACGGCGGGGAGCGTGGGGTGCGGCATCACATAGCCCGGCTCGATGAGCGTCAGACCGTCCGTACCGTCCTGGTCGACCGCCGCGTCGACCTGGCCGACCTCGGCCTCGATCTTGCCGAGAGCCTGCTCGGCGAGGTCGCGGTCGAGGGTCAGGGACCACACGATGCGGTCCGTCGCCGCGTCGTACAGCTGGGCGCCCTGAGCGCAGACCGCGAGGCCGGTGCCGTCGAGCTCGCCGAGCAGCGGCCGCACCCGAGGCACGGGCCGTCCCGTCACCACGAGGTGCCGGGCCCCCGCGGCCGCCGCGGCCGCGAGGGCGTCGCGCGTCCGTTCGGAGACCGTGTCATCGCCGCGCAGCAGCGTCCCGTCCAGGTCTGTGGCGATGAGTTCGAACGGAGCGGAACGAAACGGAGCGGGCATGATCGAGAGAATACGGACCGCTCCCCCGGATCACTCCGCCCGGTCACCCCTCCGTCGCCCGTCCTCTGCCCCGCTCGTTCACCCTTGCCCGGGGCGCCTCACGCGTGGGCCGGCCGCCGCGAGGTGCTTCGCCAGACGCGGCGAGGCGAACTCGGCGCCGCACACGAACCGCGTGACCGGCCCCAACGACGACCCGCCCAGCGTGCCCGTGAAGTGGAGCCCCCGGACCGAGGCCACGTGGCCGCCCGGCGCCAGGGCGCCGAGCCGGAAGTGACCACTAGGGCAAGGCTTTTCCGGACATCACGGACTCTTTAGGCACTGCCCCAACGCGGCGCTCCCACGTAACGTGTGGCCCACCCAAACGGAAAGCGAGGCAGGTACGCATGTCCGAGCAGACCCCGCTCACCCCGCTCGACCTCCCCGAAGGCGACCCCTTCGGACCGCACAACCTCCCTTACGGGGTGTTCTCCCTGCCGGGGGAGGCCGTGGAAGCGCGCCGGGTCGGCGTGCGCCTCGGCTCGTACGTGCTGGACGCGGGCGCCGCGGCGGCCGCCCTCGGCTCGCCCTACGTCTCCCTGCTCGCCCGCCCCACCCTGAACCCGCTCATGGCGGCGGGCCGCACCGCCTGGTCGGACGTGCGCCGCGCCCTCACGGCCTGGGTCACGGTCCCGGCCCACCGCGAGACCGTGACCCCTCTGCTGCACCCGCTCGCCGATGTCACCCTGCACCTCCCCTTCGAGGTCGCGGACTACGTCGACTTCTACGCCTCGGAGAACCATGCCCGGAACCTGGGCCGGATGTTCCGCCCGGACGAGGAGCCTCTGAAGCCCAACTGGAAGCATCTGCCGGTGGGTTACCACGGTCGCGCCGGGACGGTCGTGGTCTCGGGCACGGACGTGGTCCGCCCCTCGGGCCAGCGCAAGGCCCCGGCCGACCCGGCGCCGGTCTTCGGCCCGTCGGTGCGGCTCGACATCGAGACGGAGCTCGGCTTCGTCGTCGGGACACCGTCCGCGCAGGGCACGCCGGTGCCGCTGTCCGCGTACCGCGACCACGTGTTCGGGCTGTGCCTCCTCAACGACTGGTCGGCGCGCGACATCCAGTCCTGGGAGACCGTGCCGCTCGGCCCGCACCTCGGCAAGTCGTTCGCCACGTCGGTCTCGGCCTGGATCACCCCGCTGGACGCGCTGGACGAGGCGCGCGTGGCGCCCCCGGAGCGCACGTACCCGCTGCTGCCGTACCTGGACGACTCGGCGCCCTCCGCCGACGGCATCACGGACGAGCCCGGCGGTTACGACCTGCACATCACCGTCACCCTCAACGGCCATGTCATCTCCGAGACCTCCTCCGCCACCCTCTACTGGACGGCGGCGCAGATGCTGGCCCACATGACGGTGGCCGGCGCCTCCCTGCGCACGGGCGACCTGTACGGCTCCGGCACCATCAGCGGCGCCTCGGAGAACGCACGCGGCTCCCTCATCGAGATCACCTGGAACGGCCGCGACCCCATCGAACTCCCCGACGGCAAGCGGACGTTCCTCGAGGACGGCGACGTGGTCACGATGACGGCGTGGGCCCCCGGCCCGGACAGCACCCGCGTGGGCCTCGGCGAGGTGACCGGGCGGATCGTGGCGGGCGTCTGAGCAGGACCGCCCCCGGTCAGTACTGGAGCGCCGTCGCCACGTCCCGGCCGATGCGTTCGACGGCGTCGAGGTCGAGACCGTAGTGCACGAAGCGGCCGTCGCGTTCGGTGCGTACGAGGCCGAGGTCGCGCAGGGCACGCAGGTGACGGGAGACCTGCGGGCGGGTCATGGAGAGCCTGTCCGCCAGGTCGGCCGTGGTCAGCGGCTGGCGCGCGATGAGCCGGCACAGGCGCACCCTGCGCGGGTCCGTGAGGGCGAGCATGCGGCTCCGGGCCAGGGTGACGCCGACCTCGGGGGCGTCCACGGGGAAGTGCAGGACGGGCGGCAGCCCCGGTTCGTTCTTCACGATCAGGTGCGGCGCCCCGTAGCGGGTGGGGATCAGCAGCACCTGGGTGCGGGCCGGGGTGATCACCGAGTGGTGCAGTTTGTCGAAGACGACCCGGGGCGGGTCGGCGAGGCGGGTGCTCGACGGGCTCAGCGATGCCAGGGCCGGGGCCGGACCCTCATCGGCGAGGCGCTGGCGCATGCGGTGCGCGGCGGCGGCGAGCGCGGGTTCCGTCTCGGCCCACAGGTCGGCGAAGAAGGCGGAGCGGCACAGGCCGAGGAACGCGAGCAGGCCGGCGCGCACCTCTTCCGGATCGCTCAGCAGGTCGGCGGCGAGCGCGCGGTGGGACGCGGGCAGCCCGGAGACCGCGTGCCGCAACGCGTCCGCCTGCCCGGACTCCTGGCGCAGCCGGGCGAAGTCGAAGCCGCGGTAGCCGCTGGCGCAGGCGTAGGCCGTCAGCTCGGCGAACCGGTCGGCCGGCAGCTCGGCGAGGGAGTGCAGCTGCTCGGGCAGGGTGCGCCGGGCACCGTCGGCCGCGAGGTAGAAGCCGCGCCAGCGCAGGGCTGCCCACAGCGGCGAGAACCGTTCGAGACCGACACGGAAGTCGTCCCCCGCCGCGGCGACGACCCGCTCGGCCAGCGCCCGGTGCTCGGGGTGATGCGACCGCTCGGTCAGCACGTGCAGGGCCGCGGCCAGCTCGGCGAGCGGGGACACCCCGACAGCGAAGTGGGCGGGGGTGGCCCCTTCGAGTACGAGGACGACCGACATGAACCGGAGTGTACGGAGCGACGGCGCACCGCCTAGGGCCCGGGCGCTCCGACCGGGCGGCCAGCTTCACGACCTCGGCGGTCGGATGCGGCGGCCAGCTTCACGGCCTGGGCGGTCGGATGCGGCGGCCAGCTTCACGGCCTCGGCGATCAGATGCCGTCTCCCCGGCCTCGGCGATCAGATGCAGCGGCCCATCTCCCCGGCCTGGGCGGTCGGATGCGGCGGCCCACTGCACGACCTCGGCGATCAGATGCAGCGGCCCATCTCCCCGGCCTGGGCGGTGTGAACCGGCGGACCGCCGCAGAGCCCGGCCCGGGCGCCCGGTCCGGTCAGGCCCCGTCGAACTCCGCCCGGACCGCCGCCAGGAACGCCGGGTCCGCCGTCAGGTCCAGGACCACCCGGGCCAGGCCCGTCGCGGCGATCTGCGCGCGGTCGTGCGCGAGGCCGGTCGCCGCCGCGTCGCGCATCGCCTCGGAGTGGCTGGGCGTGCCGTGCGGGGCGATCTGCACATAAGGGTGGATGACGGGCACGAGCTGCGACAGATTGCCGATGTCGGACGATCCCGCCGGGGTGTCCGGATCACCGGGCACGATGTCGGCGAGGCCGAGGCCGCGCACCGTGTCCCCGAAGCGCTCGGCCATCACGGAGTTGTTGCGCCGGTCCGCGTACATGGGCCCGGTCTCCGTCAGCTCGGCTTCGGTCTCGGTGGCGAGCGCCGCGCCCAGGGCGGCCTTGCGCACCCGTTCGACCAGGGCCTCGGCGGAGGCCGCCGTCCGGTCGCGCACATAGAGGTCGACCGAGGCGTGGGCGGGCACCACGTTGGGGGCCTGCCCGCCGTCCGTGACGATCCCGTGCACGCGGGCCGTGGGCGGCATGAACTGGCGCATCGCGTCGAGCGCCTGGAGGAAGAGCTGGGCGGCCGCCAGCGCGCTGCGCCCCTCCCACGGCGACTTCGCGGCGTGCGCGCCGACTCCCGTGAAATCTGCCCGCAGGTGCGCGGCGGCAAGGCCGTGCCGGGTGGTCAGGGAGCGGTCGGCGGGGTGGAACATCACCGCCGCGTCGACCCCCTCGAAGACCCCGGCCTCGGCGAGCCGGATCTTGCCCGCGCCCCCCATCTCCTCGCCGGGCGTGCCGATCACCGCGATCGTGCCCGGGTGGTCGGGCATGGCGCGCACGGCCGCGATCGCCGCCGCGGCCCCGCCCGCCGCGATCAGGTTGTGTCCGCATCCGTGCCCGATCCCGGGCAGCGCGTCGTACTCCGCGAGCACGGCGACGTACGGGCCCGGCGTTCCTGTCCGGTGCACCGCGATGAACGCCGTCTCCAGTCCGCCGGCGGGCGACTCGACGGTGAAGCCCTCCTCGCCGAGCCACCCGGTGAGTACGTCCCGCGCGTGGAACTCCGCGAACTTCAGTTCCGGTCGCCCGTGCACGGCCCGGCTCGCCTCCTCCATGCGGGGGCGCAGGGCGGTCAGCTCCGCGGTGAGCATCTCGGTCGAGGCGGCCGTGGCGGCGGGGACGGGGGTGGGGGAAGCGGCGGGCACGGGGGCTCCTGACGTGCTGATGAGCTGGGTCGTACGTCGAGACTGCGGCCGGCGTCCCACTCCTCGGCCCCGATTACCGCACGCCAGGTAACCCTGGTCAGACTCCTTCCTGCTGCTCGTAGGGTCGCCGCACCGCAGACCACCCCCAGCAGACGTACGACAGAAGGAGGGACCGATGGCAGCCGTGGACGCCCCTGCCGCAGCACCCGCGCCCCCGCACGGATTCATGAGATTCCTGGGCGGGATCGAACGGGCGGGCAATCGCCTGCCGCACCCCTTCTGGCTCTTCTGGATCCTGTTCGCCGTCACAGCCGTCGCGAGCTGGGGCATGGCCGAGGGCGCGCTCGGCGTCGCCGACCCGGGCACCGGCAAGCAGGTCGCCGTGCGGACCGTGCTCACCGTGGACGGAGCCCGCGAGTTCCTCTCCTCCGTCGAGCAGAACTTCGTCACGTTCGGGCCACTCGGCACCGTCACGATCGTGATGCTCGGCGTCGCGGTCGCGGAGCGCACCGGCCTCTTCGAGGCGCTCGCCGTGAAGTCGCTGTCGCGGGTCTCGGCGAAGTACGTGGTGCTCGCCGTCGCCCTCGCCGGCGCCCTGTCGAAGTTCCTCTCCGACTCGGCCTACATCATCCTGATCCCCCTCGGCGCGATCGCGTTCCAGACCGTGGGCCGCTCCCCCGTCCTCGGCATGATCGTCGCGTTCGTCTCCATCAATGCGGCCGGAGACGCCAACCCCCTCATCGCCCCCGGCGACGCGGCCTTCGCCGCGATGGCGACCGAGGCCGCCCAGACCGTCTCCCCGCACGCCTCCGTGCGCCCGACGGACAACATGTACTTCACGACCGTCTCGGCGATCGTCCTCGCGCTCGTCATCACCTACGTCACCGAGAAGGTCCTGGCCCGCCGGGAACACACGCTGCTGCCCGACGACGCCGAGGCCGCAGTGGAATCGGACCGCCCGGCTCCCGGCCCCCGTGAGGTGCGGGCGCTGAAGCTCACCGGCCTTGCCGCGCTTGCCTATTGGGGCCTGGTCGCGCTCGCCGTGCTGCCCCGGAACTCGCCGCTGCGCGCCCCCGACGGCGCGATCGTCGAATCCCCGCTCTTCGACGACATCGCCGTCTTCCTCGCCCTGTTCTTCCTGGTCATCGGCTTCGTCTACGGACGCCTGACCGGGGCCATCGGCTCCAACCACGACGTGCCCGCCTTCATGGCGGACGGCCTGCGCTCCATCGCACCGCTGCTCGTGATCTTCTTCGCGGTCTCGCAGTTCGTGGCGCTGTTCAAGTGGACCAACATCGGGACGTACGTCGCCGTGCGCGGCGCCGACGCCATCCGCGACGCGGGCGCTCCGACACTCGTCCTCTTCGCCCTCCTCATCGCCGCCGTCGCCTGCATGAACCTGCTGATCACCAGCGGGCAGGCGCTGTGGGCCCTTGTCGCGCCCGTCCTCGTACCGATGCTGATGCTGCTGCACATCAGCCCCGCCACGACCATGGCGCTGTACCGGATCGCGGACTCCTGCACGAACTCCATCACCCCGATGTCGACGACCTTCATGCTGACCGTCGGCTTCATCCAGACCCGCAAGAAGCGGGCCGGGATCGGGACGCTCGTCTCCTGCACGCTGCCGGTGGCGCTCAGCATGCTCGTGGTGTGGACGGTCCTGTTCTTCGTGTGGTGGCTGCTCGGGATCCCGCTGGGGCCGGGGGCACCCGTGCGATGACGGGCTGAGGAAGCCTCACCAGTCGATGTCGTCGGGTTCCGGCTCCGGCTCGTGCTCGGGCCAGTGCTCCTCCGGCGCCGCCGCCTCCGTGGCGGCGCCGGTGACGGAGCCGGCCGGGGCCGAGCCGCCACCGGAACCGGCGCCGTCCAGGCCCGCCAGGACCTCGAGGACACCCTCGCCCCACGTCGCCAGCTTCTTCTCGCCGACACCGCCGATCGTGCCCAACTGGGCGATGGACGTCGGGTGCTGGAGGGCGATCTCCTTGAGCGTCGCGTCGTGGAAGATGACGTACGCCGGGACCCCGTTCTCCTTCGCCTGCGCGCCGCGCCACGCGCGGAGCGCCTCGAAGACGGGCAGCAGCTGCTCCGGCAGGTCCGCCGCGGGCGACTTCGCCTTGCGGTCGCGCGAGGCCGAGCGGGACGCGGCGGGACGCGGCGCCTCCTTGCGCAGCCGCACCTCCCGCCGGCGCCCGAGGACGCTCCCGCTCTCCTCGGTGAGCACCAGCGTCCCGTACTCGCCCTCGACCGCGATGAGCCCCTGCGCGAGCAACTGCCGCGCCACGCCCCGCCATTCGGCCTCGCTCAGATCTTCACCGATGCCGAAGACGGAGAGCTGGTCGTGGTCGAACTGGATGACCTTGGCCGTGCGCCGGCCCATCAGGATGTCGATGACCTGGCCCGCGCCGAACTTCTGCCTGCGCTCCCGGTCGAGACGCACCACCGTGGAGAGGAGCTTCTGAGCGGCGACGGTGCCGTCCCACGTCTCCGGCGGGGAGAGGCACGTGTCGCAGTTGCCGCAGCCGGCCGTCTGCGGCTCCTGCCCGAAGTACATGAGCAGCTGCGACCTGCGGCACTGCGCCGTCTCGCACAGCGCCAGCATCGCGTCGAGGTGGGACCCCGCCCGGCGCCGGAACGCCTCGTCCCCCTCCCCCATGTTGATCAGCTTCCGCTGCTGGACGACGTCCTGCAGCCCGTACGCCATCCAGGCCGTGGACGCGAGCCCGTCACGGCCGGCGCGGCCCGTCTCCTGGTAGTAGCCCTCGACGGACTTCGGGAGATCGAGATGCGCGACGAACCGGACATCGGGCTTGTCGATGCCCATGCCGAACGCGATGGTCGCGCAGACGACCAGGCCCTCCTCGCGCAGGAACCGGGACTGGTGCGCCGCGCGGGTGCCCGCGTCCAGGCCCGCGTGGTACGGGACCGCCTCGATGCCGTTGCGGCTGAGGAACTCGGCCGTCGCCTCCACCGACTTGCGCGACAGGCAGTACACGATGCCCGCGTCGCCCTCGTGCTCCTGCTTGAGGAAGCCGAGGAGCTGCTTCTTCGGGTCGGCCTTCGGCACGATCCGGTACTGGATGTTGGGCCGGTCGAAGCTCGCCACGAAGTGCTTCGCGTCCGGCATGCCCAGGCGCTGGGTGATCTCCTGGTGCGTGGCGTGCGTCGCCGTCGCCGTGAGCGCGATGCGCGGCACGTCCGGCCAGCGCCGGCCCAGGACGGACAGGGCCAGGTAGTCCGGGCGGAAGTCGTGCCCCCACTGCGCCACACAGTGCGCCTCGTCGATCGCGAAGACGGAGATCCTGCCGCGGGAGAGCAGGTCGAGCGTGGAGTCGAGGCGCAGCCGCTCCGGCGCCAGATAGATGACGTCCAGCTCGCCCGCGAGGAATTCGGCCTCGACGGTGCGGCGCTCGTCGAAGTCCTGCGTCGAGTTCATGAACCCGGCGCGCACGCCGAGCGCGCGCAGCGCGTCCACCTGGTCCTGCATGAGGGCGATGAGGGGCGAGATCACGACGCCCGTGCCGGGCCTGACCAGGGCCGGGATCTGGTAGCACAGGGACTTTCCGCCGCCGGTCGGCATCAGGACGACGGCGTCCCCGCCGTCCACGACGTGGTCGATGATCGCTTCCTGCTCGCCGCGGAACGCGTCATATCCGAAGACGCGGTGCAGCGTCTCCAGCGCGCCGCCGCGCATCGCCGTCGCCACGCCGGGCTCCGTCACCTCGCTCATGCCACCGATCCCATTCATCGCCCTGTCCCCCGTACGTCCATACTTCGTGGTTCGACCACTGCTGCCACGATAGGGCTCCGCACCGACAGCCCGAAAAGTTATCCACAGGCTGGGGGCGAAGTCACTTCCGGCCGGGAGTCCCGAAACGCCTCCGCCCGGCATCCCCTCGCGGGGACACCGGGCGGTGACGACCGTACGTGGTGCGGTTACCGCACGAACACGCTCGCCTGGTTCGCCAGGTCCAGGAAGTACTGCGGCGCGAGGCCCAGCACCACCGTGACCGCCACACCCACCGCGATCGTGGTCATGGTCAGCGGCGAGGGCACTGCGACCGTCGGGCCGTCCGCCTTCGGCTCGCTGAAGAACATGAGCACGATCACCCGGATGTAGAAGAACGCCGCGATGGCCGACGAGATCACACCGACCACGACGAGCGCACCGGCCCCGCCCTCCGCCGCCGCCTTGAACACGGCGAACTTTCCGGCGAAGCCCGAGGTCAGCGGGATACCGGCGAAGGCGAGCAGGAACACCGCGAAGACGGCCGCGACCAGCGGCGAGCGGCGTCCGAGCCCTGCCCATTTCGACAGGTGCGTGGCCTCGCCGCCCGCGTCCCTGACCAGCGTCACCACGGCGAACGCGCCGACGGTCACGAAGGAGTACGCGCCCAGGTAGAAGAGCACGGACGAGATGCCTTCGGGCGTGGTGGCGATGACACCGGCGAGGATGAATCCGGCGTGCGCGATCGACGAGTACGCGAGGAGCCGCTTGATGTCCGTCTGGGTGATCGCGACGATCGCGCCGCCCAGCATCGTGACGATCGCGATGGCCCACATGACCGGCCGCCAGTCCCAGCGCAGGCCGGGCAGGACGACGTACAGGAGCCGCAGGAGGGCGCCGAAGGCGGCGACCTTCGTGGCGGCCGCCATGAAGCCGGTGACCGGCGTCGGCGCGCCCTGGTAGACGTCCGGGGTCCACATGTGGAACGGCACGGCGCCGACCTTGAACAGCAGGCCCATGACGACCATGGCGACGCCGATGAGCAGCAGCGCGTCGTTCCCCATGGTGTCCGCGAGCGCCGGGTCGATGTTCTGGATCGATCCGTCGACGACGTCGGCGATCGTCGCGTACGACACGGAGCCCGCGTACCCGTACAGGAGCGCGATGCCGAACAGGGTGAACGCCGAGGCGAAGGCGCCGAGGAGGAAGTACTTGACCGCGGCCTCCTGCGACATGAGCCGCTTGCGGCGGGCCACGGCGCACAGGAGGTAGAGCGGCAGGGAGAAGACTTCCAGGGCGATGAACAGCGTCAGGAGGTCGTTCGCCGAGGGGAAGACCAGCATGCCGCCGATCGCGAAGAGCGCGAGCGGGAACACCTCGGTGGTGGTGAACCCGGCCTTCACGGCGGCCTTCTCGCTGTCGCTGCCGGGCACGGACGAGGCCTGCGCGGCGAACGAGTCGACGCGGTTGCCGTGCGCCTCCGGGTCCAGGCGTCGCTCGGCGAACGTGAAGATGGCGACGAGGCCGGTCAGCAGGATCACGCCCTGGAGGAACAGGGCCGGGCCGTCGACGGCGATCGCACCCATGGCCGCGATGTGCGCCTTCGTGGTGCCGTACCCGCCGGCCGCGAGTCCGACCACCGCGGCGAACGCGGCGGCCAGGGCGACGACGGCGAGGAACACCTGGACGTAGTAGCGGGACTTGCGCGGCAGGAACGCCTCGACAAGGACCCCGAGGACCGCCGCACCGATGACGATCAGGGTGGGCGACAATTGGCCGTATTCGATCTTCGGCGCGTCGATCTTGGAAATGGGATCGGCCGCCGTTGTCCACAGGCTGTGGACGGCTGCTGTGCTCACTTGGCCGCCTCCACCGCTGGCTTCGGGTCCTTCTTGTGTACGTCGGACAGGGTCTGCTTGACCGCCGGGTTCACCAGGTCGGTGACCGGCTTCGGGTAGACGCCCAGGAAGATCAGCACGGCGATCAGCGGGACGACCACCGCGAGTTCCCGCACCCGCAGGTCCGGCAGGGCCGAGACCTCCGGCTTCACCGGGCCCGTCATCGTCCGCTGGTAGAGGACGAGCGTGTAGAGCGCGGCGAGCACGATGCCGAAGGTCGCGATGATCCCGATCACCGGGTAGCGCGAGAACGTGCCGACCAGGACCAGGAACTCACTCACGAAGGGCGCGAGGCCCGGCAGCGAGAGGGTCGCGAGGCCGCCGATCAGGAACGTGCCGGCGAGCACCGGGGCGACCTTCTGCACGCCTCCGTAGTCCGCGATCAGGCGCGAGCCGCGGCGCGAGATCAGGAAGCCCGCCACCAGCATCAGGGCGGCCGTCGAGATCCCGTGGTTGACCATGTAGAGCGTCGCGCCCGACTGGCCCTGGCTCGTCATCGCGAAGATGCCGAGGACGATGAACCCGAAGTGCGAGATCGACGCGTACGCCACCAGACGCTTGATGTCCCGCTGGCCGACCGCGACCAGCGCACCGTAGACGATGCTGACGAGGGCCAGTACGAGGATGACCGGCGTCGCCCACTTCGAGGCCTCCGGGAAGAGCTGGAGGCAGAAGCGGAGCATCGCGAACGTGCCGACCTTGTCGACCACCGCCGTGATGAGGACGGCGACCGGGGCGGTGGACTCCCCCATCGCGTTCGGCAGCCAGGTGTGCAGCGGCCACAGCGGCGCCTTCACCGCGAAGGCGAAGAAGAAGCCGAGGAATAGCCAGCGCTCGGTGCTGGTCGCCATGTGCAGCGAACCGTTCGCCCGCGCGGCGACGATCTCCTGGAGCGAGAAGTTCCCCGCCACCACGTAGAGACCGATCACGGCGGCCAGCATGATGAGGCCGCCGACGAGGTTGTAGAGCAGGAACTTCACGGCCGCGTACGAGCGTTGGGCCGCCGCGTTCTCGTCGCTGCCCGAGTGGGCGCGGTCCCCGAAGCCGCCGATGAGGAAGTACATCGGGATGAGCATGGCTTCGAAGAAGATGTAGAAGAGGAAGACGTCGGTGGCCTCGAAGGAGATGATCACCATCGCCTCGACGCCGAGGATCAGGGCGAAGAAGCCCTGGGTCGGGCGCCACCTCGAACTTCCCGTTTCCTGCGGGTCGGCGTCGTGCCAGCCCGCGAGGATCACGAACGGCATCAGGAGGGCGGTGAGCGCGATGAGCGCCACCGCGATGCCGTCCACGCCCAGCTCGTACCGCACCCCGAAGTCCTTGATCCAGGAGTGGGATTCGGTGAGCTGGTAGCGGGCGCCGCCGGGCTCGAAGCGCACGAGCACGACCGCGGCCAGCACCAGCGTGGCGAGCGAGACGAGCAGCGCCAGCCACTTCGCCGCCGTGCGCCGCGCGGCCGGTACGGCAGCCGTGGCGATGGCTCCCACGGCGGGGAGCACCGCCGTCGCTGTCAGCAGAGGAAAGGACATTGCTATCAGACCGCCCTCATCAGCAGGGTCGCGGCGACGATGAGTGCCGCACCGCCGAACATCGAGACGGCGTACGAGCGGGCGTAGCCGTTCTGGAGCTTGCGCAGCCGGCCGGAGAGCCCGCCGACCGAGGCCGCCGTCCCGTTGACCACGCCGTCGACCAGGGTGTGGTCGACGTAGACCAGGGAGCGGGTGAGGTGCTCGCCGCCGCGGACCAGGACCACGTGGTTGAAGTCGTCCTGGAGGAGGTCACGGCGGGCGGCCCGGGTGAGCAGCGAGCCGCGCGGGGCGACGACGGGGACCGGGCGACGGCCGTACTGGAGGTAGGCCAGGACCACGCCGATCACCAGGACCACCATGGTGGCCGCGGTGACGGTCGTGGCGCTGATGGGCGCGTCCCCGTGGCTGTGCTCGGTGACCGGCTCCAGCCAGTGCAGGAAGCGGTCGCCGATGCTGAAGAAGCCACCCGCGAAGACGGATCCGAACGCGAGCACGATCATCGGGATCGTCATGGACCTCGGCGACTCGTGCGGGTGCGGCTCGTGGCCCTCGGCGTCGGGCTGCCAGCGCTTCTCACCGAAGAAGGTCATGATCATCACGCGCGTCATGTAGTACGCGGTGATGGCCGCGCCGAGCAGGGCCACCGAACCGAGGATCCAGCCCTCCGTGCCGCCCTTCGCGAACGCCGCCTCGATGATCTTGTCCTTGGAGAAGAAGCCGGACAGACCGGGGAAGCCGATGATCGCGAGATAGCCGAGCCCGAACGTGACGAACGTGACCGGCATGTACTTCCTGAGGGCGCCGTACTTCCTCATGTCCACCTCGTCGTTCATGCCGTGCATGACCGAACCGGCGCCGAGGAAGAGGCCCGCCTTGAAGAAGCCGTGCGTCACCAGGTGCATGATCGCGAAGACGTAGCCGATGGGGCCGAGGCCCGCGGCCAGCACCATGTACCCGATCTGCGACATCGTCGAGCCGGCCAGCGCCTTCTTGATGTCGTCCTTCGCGCAACCGACGATCGCACCGAACAGGAGCGTGACCGCACCCACGATGACGACGACGAGCTGTGCGTCCGGCGACGCGTTGAACACCGCGCCGGAGCGGACGATCAGATAGACACCGGCGGTCACCATGGTCGCGGCGTGGATGAGGGCCGAGACCGGGGTCG
The DNA here is from genome assembly GCF_055582645.1 of Streptomyces sp. NPDC107517. NCBI lineage: Bacteria > Bacillati > Actinomycetota > Actinomycetes > Kitasatosporales > Streptomycetaceae > Streptomyces > Streptomyces sp. NPDC107517. The sequence continues at coordinate 25,820 of NZ_JBVJPM010000027.1, forward strand.
GGCCCTCCATCGCGTCACCGAGCCAGGACTGCAGCGGCACCTGGGCGGACTTGCCGCACGCGGCGAGCAGCAGCATCAGGGCGATGCCCGTCAGCGTCGCGCCGCCGCCCTGGTGCTCCTCCGCCGCCTTCAGGACCGGCGCGAAGGCGAACGTCCCGAACGTCGTGAACATCAGCATGATGGCGATCGACAGGCCCATGTCGCCGACGCGGTTGACCAGGAAGGCCTTCTTCGCCGCGGTGGCCGCGCTGGGCTTGTGCTGCCAGAAGCCGATCAGGAGGTACGAGGCGAGGCCCACGCCCTCCCAGCCGACGTACAGGAGCAGGTAGTTGTCGGCGAGGACCAGGAGGAGCATCGCCGCGAGGAACAGGTTCAGGTAGCCGAAGAAGCGGCGGCGCCGCTCGTCGTGCTCCATGTACCCGATCGAGTAGATGTGGATCAGCGTGCCCACACCGGAGATCAGGAGCACGAACGTCATCGACAGCTGGTCCAGCTGGAAGGAGACGTCCGCCTGGAAGCCCTCTACCGGGATCCAGCTGAACAGGTGCTGGGTGAAGGTGCGGTCGTCCGCGCTCTTGCCGAGCATGTCGGTGAAGAGGAGGACGCCGATGACGAAGGAGGCGGCCGAGAGCAGCGTGCCGAGCAGATGGCCCACACGGTCCAGCCGCCGTCCGCCGCACAGCAGTACGGCCGCTCCGAGCAGTGGCGCCGCTACCAGCAGCGCAATCAGGTTTTCCACTGTGCAGCGACCCCTTACAGCTTCATCAGGCTGGCGTCGTCGACCGAGGCCGAGTGGCGGGAACGGAACAGCGACACGATGATCGCGAGCCCGACCACGACCTCCGCGGCGGCGACGACCATCGTGAAGAAGGCGATGATCTGGCCGTCGAGATTGCCGTGCATCCGGGAGAACGCGACGAACGCGAGGTTGCACGCATTGAGCATCAGCTCGACGCACATGAACAGAACGATCGCGTTCCGCCTGATGAGCACGCCGGTGGCGCCGATCGTGAACAACAGGGCGGCGAGATACAGGTAGTTGACCGGGTTCACTTCGACGCCTCCTCGGTCCGCTCAAGGCGCTCGGCCGAGCGCTGCTCCAGGGCCTTCAGGTCACTGAGCGCCTCGTCCGACACGTCGCGGATCTGGCCGCGCTCGCGCAGCGTCTGCATGACCGTGAGCTCCGACGGGGTGCCGTCGGGGAGCAGGCCCGCGATGTCGACCGCGTTGTGCCGGGCGTAGACGCCCGGGGCGGGCAGCGGCGGCAGGTGCTTGCCCTCGCGCACACGCTGCTCGGCCATCTCCCGCTGCGTCCTGGCCCGCTCGATGCGCTCGCGGTGCGTGAGCACCATGGCTCCGAGGGTGGCCGTGATCAGCAGGGCGCCGGTGATCTCGAAGGCGAAAACGTACTTCGTGAAGATGAGGGCGGCGAGCCCTTCCACGTTCCCGCCGGCGTTCGCCTTGCCCAGTCCGATGAACTGGTGGAGCGAGGCGTTCCCGATGCCCGCGAGGAGCAGGATCCCGAATCCGAGCCCGCACAGCAGGGCCAGCCAGCGCTGGCCCTTGATGGTCTCCTTCAAGGAGTCCGCCGCGGTGACACCGACGAGCATGACCACGAAGAGGAACAGCATCATGATCGCGCCGGTGTAGACGATGATCTGGACGACGCCCAGGAAGTACGCGCCGTTGGCCAGGTAGAAGATCGCCAGGATGATCATGGTCCCGGCGAGACACAGCGCACTGTGCACCGCCTTCTTCATCAGGACCGTGCACAGGGCGCCGATGACGGCGACCGTGCCGAGGACCCAGAACTGGAGGGCCTCACCGGTGGAGGTGCCGGCAGCGAGAGTGGCTGCGGCGGCGAGCTGGCTCATGCCTCCGCCCCCTCGGATTCGGGCTTCTCGCCCTTGGAGACGGCGACCTGACGCACCGTGCCGGGCGCGGCCTCCGTCACCAGACCCCGGTAGTAGTCCTGCTCGTCCGTGCCGGGGAAGATCGAGTGGGGCGATTCGACCATGCCCTCCTCGAGCCCGGCGAGCAGCTGCTCCTTGGTGTAGATCAGGTTCTCGCGGCTGCTGTCGGCGAGCTCGAACTCGTTCGTCATCGTCAGCGCGCGCGTGGGGCACGCCTCGATGCACAGGCCGCACAGGATGCAGCGGGCGTAGTTGATCTGGTAGACGCGGCCGTACCGCTCGCCCGGCGAGTAGCGCTCCTCGTCGGTGTTGTCCGCGCCCTCCACATAGATGGCGTCCGCGGGACAGGCCCACGCGCACAACTCGCAGCCGATGCACTTCTCCAGGCCGTCCGGATGACGGTTGAGCTGGTGCCGGCCGTGGAAGCGCGGGGCCGTGGTCTTGGGCTGCTCCGGGTACTGCTCCGTCAGCCGCTTCTTGAACATGGCCTTGAAGGTCACGCCGAAGCCGGCCACGGGATTCTGGAAGCCGGGCTTGGTCTGCCCGCCCTCCGTCGACTCCTCAGCCATGGGACGCCTCCTTTCCGTCACGAGGACCCTCACCGGTTCCGTCACCGGCAGTATCCGGTCCGCCACTGACAATCAACTCCCGCTCCCCGCGCGGGCGTCGGCGCGGCACGGCGGGCGGGGTCTGGCCGGGCAGCGGCGGAACCGGGAAGCCGCCTGCCATCGGGTCGAAGGCCGCGGCCTGTTCGTCCGCCTCCTGTGCCTCGCGCTCCTTGCCGCCGCGGTCCCTGAAGATGTCGACGAGGAACGAGAGCAGCAGCAGCGCGAGGATTCCGCCGCCCACATACAGGGCGATGGAGGCGAAGTCGTAGTTCTCGTTCCGCAAGGTCCGCACGGTGGCGACCAGCATCAGCCAGACCACGGAGACCGGGATCAGGACCTTCCACCCGAGCTTCATCAGCTGGTCGTAACGCACGCGCGGGAGCGTGCCGCGCAGCCAGATGAAGAAGAACAGCAGCAGCTGGACCTTGATGACGAACCAGAGCATCGGCCACCAGCCGTGGTTCGCGCCCTCCCAGAAGGTGGACACCGGCCACGGGGCCCGCCAGCCGCCCAGGAAGAGCGTCACCGACACGGCCGAGACCGTCACCATGTTCACGTACTCGGCGAGCATGAACAGCGCGAACTTGATCGACGAGTACTCGGTGTTGAAGCCGCCGACGAGGTCGCCCTCGGACTCCGGCATGTCGAACGGCGCACGGTTCGTCTCACCGATCATCGTCACGATGTAGATGAGGAACGAGACCGGCAGGAGCACGATGTACCAGCGGTCATGCTGCTGGGCGACGATCTCCGAGGTGGACATCGACCCGGAGTAGAGGAACACCGAGGCGAACGCCGCACCCATCGCGATCTCGTACGAGATCATCTGGGCGCAGGACCGCAGACCGCCCAGCAAGGGGTAGGTCGATCCGGAACTCCAACCCGCGAGCACGATCCCGTAGATGCCGACCGAGGCGACCGCGAGGATGTAGAGCATCGCGATCGGCAGGTCGGTGAGCTGCATCGTGGTGCGGTGGCCGAAGATCGAGACCTCGTTGCCGGAGGGCCCGAAGGGGATCACGGCGATCGCCATGAAGGCCGGGATCGCGGCGACGACCGGGGCCAGGATGTAGACCACCTTGTCGGCGCGCTTGACGACGACGTCTTCCTTCAGCATCAGCTTGATGCCGTCGGCCAGCGACTGGAGCATGCCCCAGGGGCCGTGCCGGTTGGGGCCGATGCGCAGCTGCATCCAGGCGACGACCTTGCGCTCCCACACGATGGAGAAGAGCACGGTCACCATCAGGAAGGCGAAGCAGAAGACCGCCTTGACCGCGACCAGCCACCAGGGATCGCGGCCGAACAACGAGAGGTCTTCGAGAGCGAGCGGGATCATGACTGCACCTCCTTGGCCTCGTCGATGCCCGCGGGACCGATCCGGACGAGCGTGCCGGGCACGGCCCCCGTGTCGGAGGCCACGCCCCCGCCGGTGGAGTTCAGCGGAAGCCACACGACGCGGTCCGGCATCTCCGTCACCTGGAGCGGGAGTTGAGTCGTCCCCGCAGGTCCCGTGACGGCGAGTACGTCGCCGTCCTTGACGCCCGCCTCGGCGGCCGTGGCGGCCGACACACGCGCGCGTGCCGCGTGCCGCGTGCCGGCGAGCGCGTCGTCGCCCTCCTGGAGACGGCCCTGGTCGAGCAGCAGCCGGTGCCCCGCGAGGACGGCCTCACCGGACGCGGGCCGCGGCAGCTGCGAGGCCGTCTCCAGCGAGTCCGTCGCGCGGGGCCCGCTCCACCCGCCGAGGCGGTCGAGCTCCCCCCGCGCGGCCCGCAGGTCCGGCAGTCCCAGGTGTACGTCCATGGCGTCCGCGAGCATCTGGAGGACCCGCGCGTCGGCGGGCGCCAGGGATCGCGTCATCTGGTCGGGCTTGAGCGCCGCCTCGAAGAGACGCGCCCGGCCTTCCCAGTTGAGGAACGTGCCCGCCTTCTCGGCGACCGCGGCAACCGGGAGCACGACGTCCGCGTGGTCGGTGACCTCGCTGGGACGCTGCTCCAGGGAGACGACGAACGCCACCTCGTGCAGTGCTTCACGCGCGCGTGCCGGGTCCGGCAGGTCCGCGACCTCGACACCGGCGACGACCAGGGCCCGCAGCTCGCCGCCGGCGGCGGCCTCGACGATCTGGCCCGTGTCGCGCCCGTAGCGGTGCGGGAGTTCGGACACTCCCCAGGCGGCGGCCACCTCTTCCCGCGCGCGCGGGTCGGTGGCCGGACGTCCGCCGGGAAGCAGCGACGGCAGGGCGCCCGCCTCGATCGCGCCGCGCTCCCCGGCCCGGCGCGGAATCCACACCAGCTGGGCGCCGGTCGCCGTGGCGGCCCGCACCACGGCGGTCAGGGCGCCCGGCACGGACGCGAGCCGCTCACCGACGACGATGACGGCACCCTCGGCACGCAGCGCCTCGGACGCCTCGGCGCCGCCGTCCTCCAGGCCGAAGCCGGAGGCGAGCGCGTCCAGCCACTCGGTCTCGGTGCCCGGAGCGGCCGGCAGCAGCGTGCCGCCCGCCTTCTCCAGCCCCCGGGTCGCGAACGGGGCGAGCCCGAACGTCCGCTGGCCGTGCCCGCGCCACGCCTTGCGCAGCTTCAGGAAGACGCCGGGCGCCTCCTCCTCGGCCTCGATCCCGACGAGGAGTACGGCGGGCGCCTTCTCCAAGGACGTGTACGTGACCCCGACACCGTCGAGGTCACGCCCGCGCCCCGCGACCCGCGCCGCCAGGAAGTCGGCCTCCTCGCTGCTGTGCACGCGCGCGCGGAAGTCGATGTCGTTCGTGTCGAGCGCCACGCGCGCGAACTTGCTGTACGCGTAAGCGTCCTCAACGGTGAGTCGGCCACCGGTCAGGACCCCGGCGCGGCCGCGGGCCGACAGCAGACCCCGAGCCGCGACGCCCAGGGCCTCGGGCCAGGAAGCGGGTTCGAGGACACCCTCCGCGTTACGGACGAGCGGCGTGGTCAGCCGGTCGGGCTTCTGCGCGTAACGGAACCCGAAGCGGCCCTTGTCGCAGACCCACTCCTCGTTGACCTCCGGGTCCGGCGCCGCGAGGCGCCGCATGACCTTGCCGCGCCGGTGGTCCGTGCGGGTCGCACAGCCGCCCGCGCAGTGCTCGCACACGCTGTGCGAGGACACGAGGTCGAAGGGCCTGGAGCGGAATCGGTACGCCGCCGAGGTCAGCGCCCCGACCGGACAGATCTGGATCGTGTTCCCGGAGAAGTACGACTCGAAGGGGTCGCCCTCGCCGGTGCCGACCTGCTGGAGCGCGCCGCGCTCGAGCAGCTCGATCATCGGGTCACCGGCGATCTGGTTGCTGAACCGCGTGCAGCGTGCGCAGAGCACACACCGCTCACGGTCGAGCAGGACCTGGGTCGAGATCGGGACCGGCTTCTCGAAGGTCCGCTTCTTCCCCTCGAAACGGGAGTCGGACTGGCCGTGCGACATGGCCTGGTTCTGCAGCGGGCACTCGCCGCCCTTGTCGCAGACCGGGCAGTCCAGCGGGTGGTTGATGAGGAGCAGCTCCATCACGCCCCGCTGCGCCTTCTCGGCGACGGGTGAGCTGAGCTGGCTCTTGACCACCATGCCGTCGGTGCAGGTGATGGTGCAGGACGCCATCGGCTTGCGCTGGCCCTCGACCTCGACGATGCACTGGCGGCAGGCGCCGGCCGGGTCGAGCAGGGGGTGATCGCAGAAGCGGGGGATCTCGATGCCGAGCTTTTCGGCGGCGCGGATCACCAGCGTGCCCTTGGGCACGCTGATCCCGATGCCGTCGATCGTCAGCGAGACGAGATCTTCCGGCGGCACCGCCGCCTCACCGCCCCCGGAGGGAGCGCCTGTGGTTACCGTCATGCGTTCACCTCCGTGCGCTGGTCCGCCCAAGCGGTCGACTTGGCGGGGTCGAAGGGGCAGCCCTTGCCCGTGATGTGCTGCTCGTACTCCTCGCGGAAGTACTTGAGCGAGGAGAAGATCGGGGACGCGGCGCCGTCGCCGAGCGCGCAGAACGACTTGCCGTTGATGTTGTCGGCGATGTCGTTCAGCTTGTCGAGGTCGCTCATCGAGCCCTTGCCGGCCTCGATGTCGCGCAGCAACTGCACGAGCCAGTAGGTCCCTTCACGGCACGGTGTGCACTTGCCGCAGGACTCGTGGGCGTAGAACTCGGTCCAGCGGGTGACCGCCCGCACGACGCAGGTCGTCTCGTCGAAGCACTGGAGCGCCTTCGTGCCGAGCATCGATCCCGCGGCGCCGACGCCCTCGTAGTCGAGGGGCACGTCGAGGTGCTCGTCGGTGAACATCGGGGTGGAACTGCCGCCGGGCGTCCAGAACTTGAGGCGGTGCCCCGGACGCATGCCTCCGCTCATGTCGAGGAGCTGGCGCAGCGTGATGCCGAGCGGCGCCTCGTACTGGCCGGGGTTGGTGACGTGCCCGCTGAGCGAGTACAGCGTGAAGCCCGGGGACTTCTCGCTGCCCATCGATTTGAACCAGTCCTTGCCGCGATGCAGGATCGCGGGAACCGACGCGATGGACTCGACGTTGTTGACCACAGTGGGGCACGCGTAGAGGCCCGCGACCGCGGGGAAGGGGGGACGGAGCCGCGGCTGGCCACGGCGGCCTTCGAGCGAGTCGAGCAGTGCGGTCTCCTCGCCACAGATGTACGCGCCCGCGCCCGCGTGCACCGTGAGTTCGAGGTTCAGTCCGCTGCCCAGGACGTTCTCGCCGAGGTAGCCCGCCGCGTAGGCCTCCCGCACGGCCTCGTGGAGCCGTCGCAGTACGGGGACGGTCTCGCCCCGCAGATAGATGAAGGCGTGCGAAGAGCGGATCGCGTAGCACGCGATCACGATCCCCTCGATGAGGGAGTGCGGGTTCGCGAAGAGGAGCGGGATGTCCTTGCAGGTCCCCGGCTCCGACTCGTCGGCGTTGACCACCAGATAGTGCGGTTTGCCGTCGCCCTGCGGAATGAACTGCCACTTCATTCCGGTGGGGAAGCCTGCGCCGCCTCGGCCTCGCAGGCCCGAGTCCTTCACATAGGCGATCAGGTCGTCCGGCGACATGGCGAGCGCCTTGCGCAGGCCCTCGTAGCCGTCGTGCCTCCGGTAGACGTCGAGGGTCCAGGACTTGTCCTCGTCCCAGAACGCCGAAAGGACCGGCGAGAGCAGCTTCTCGGGGCTGGTGTCGTTGTTGATCTCGGCTGCCAAGGTCATCACTCCCCCTCCTCGGCGACAGGGCCCGCCGGGTGGGCCGGATCGGAGGACGACGTGTCCTGGGGCGCGTCGTGCGAGCTCAGGTGCTCGGCGGGCGACGCGTCGTGCGGTGACGCGTCGCCGACGTCCCCGTGGGGACCTCCGTCCCGCGGATGGACCACGCGCGCGGGGGCGGCCTCGCCCCTGGCGAGACGCAGGCCGATCAGCGAGGCAGGTCCCGCGCTGCCGCTCGCCTCGACGGCGCCGGGCCGCTCGTCCGGGAAGCCGGCGAGGATCCGCGCGGTCTCCTTGTACGTGCACAGGGGGGCGCCGCGGGTGGGTTCGACCTGCGCGCCCGCGCGCAGGTCGTCGACCAGCCGCTTCGCGCTGCCCACCGTCTGGTTGTCGAAGAACTCCCAGTTGACCATCACGACGGGCGCGAAGTCGCAGGCGGCGTTGCACTCGATGTGCTCGAGGGTGACCTTGCCGTCCTCGGTGGTCCCGCCGTTGCCGACGCCCAGGTGCTCCTGGAGGGCCTCGAAGATGGCGTCGCCGCCCATCACGGCGCACAGCGTGTTCGTGCAGACCCCGACCTGGTAGTCACCGCTCGGCTTGCGCCGGTACATCGTGTAGAACGTCGCGACGGCGGTGACCTCGGCGGTGGTCAGGCCCAGCACGTCGGCGCAGAACTGCATGCCCGTGCGCGTGACATGCCCCTCCTGCGACTGCACGAGGTGCAGCAGCGGGAGGAGCGCGGAGCGGGAATCCGGGTAGCGGGCGATGATCTCGCGCGCGTCCGTCTCGAGGCGGGCTCGGACGTCGTCCGGGTAGTCGGGCGCGGGCAGTTGGGGCATGCCCAGGCTGACGCCCTGGCCCTGCTCGGAAGGAGTGGTGGTCACCGGTCGACGCCTCCCATCACGGGGTCGATGGACGCGACGGCGACGATGACGTCGGCGACCTGGCCGCCCTCGCACATCGCCGCCATGGCCTGAAGGTTGGTGAAGGAGGGGTCGCGGTAGTGGACCCGGTAGGGGCGGGTGCCGCCGTCGGACACGACGTGCACCCCGAGCTCCCCCTTGGGGGATTCGACGGCGGAGTACGCCTGCCCGGCGGGGACCCGGAAGCCCTCGGTCACCAGCTTGAAGTGGTGGATCAGGGACTCCATGGAGGTGCCCATGATCTGCTTGATGTGGTCGAGCGAGTTGCCGAGGCCGTCCGGGCCGAGCGCGAGCTGCGCCGGCCAGGCGATCTTCTTGTCGGCGACCATGACCGGGCCCGGGGCGAGCCGGTCCAGGCACTGCTCGACGATGCGCAGCGACTGCCGCATCTCCTCCAGGCGGATCAGGAAGCGTCCGTAGGAGTCGCAGGTGTCCGCGGTCGGGACCTCGAAGTCGTAGTTCTCGTAACCGCAGTACGGCTGCGACTTGCGCAGGTCGTGCGGGAGGCCCGCCGAGCGCAGGATCGGTCCGGTGGCGCCGAGGGCCATGCAGCCGGTGAGGTCGAGATAGCCGACGTCCTGCATACGGGCCTTGAAGATGGGGTTCCCGGTGGCGAGCTTGTCGTACTCGGGAAGGTTCTTCGACATCTTCTTCACGAACTCGCGGATCTGGTCCACCGCGCCGGGCGGCAGGTCCTGGGCGAGTCCGCCGGGCCGGATGTACGCGTGGTTCATGCGCAGGCCGGTGATGAGCTCGTAGATGTCGAGAATGAGTTCACGATCACGGAAGCCGTAGATCATGATCGTCGTGGCGCCGAGCTCCATGCCGCCGGTGGCGATGGCGACCAGGTGCGAGGACATCCGGTTCAGCTCCATCAGGAGCACCCGGATGATCGACGCGCGGTCGGGGATCTCGTTCTCGATGCCGAGGAGTTTCTCGACCGCGAGGCAGTACGCCGTCTCGTTGAAGAACGGCGTCAGATAGTCCATGCGCGTCACGAACGTGGTGCCCTGCGTCCACGTGCGGTACTCGAGGTTCTTCTCGATGCCCGTGTGCAGATAGCCGATGCCGCAGCGGGCCTCGGTGACCGTCTCGCCGTCGATCTCCAGGATCAGCCGGAGCACACCGTGCGTGGACGGGTGCTGCGGCCCCATGTTGACGATGATGCGCTCGTCGTCGGCCTTGGCCGCGGACTGGACGACCTCGTCCCAGTCGCCGCCGGTGACCGTATATACGGTCCCCTCGGTCGTCTCGCGCGCCGAAGCGGCCGATGCCGCAGAAGAAGTAGACATCAGGAGTACGACCTCCGCTGGTCCGGAGCCGGGATCTGGGCGCCCTTGTACTCGACGGGGATGCCGCCGAGGGGGTAGTCCTTGCGCTGCGGGAAGCCCTGCCAGTCGTCCGGCATCATGATCCGCGTCAGCGCCGGGTGGCCGTCGAAGACCAGACCGAAGAAGTCGTACGTCTCGCGCTCGTGCCAGTCGTTCGTCGGATAGACGGCGACCAGCGAGGGGACGTGCGGATCCGCGTCGGGGGCGCTGACTTCGAGACGGATCAGCCGATTGTGGGTGATCGAGCGCAGGTGGTAGACGGCGTGCAGCTCGCGGCCCTTGTCGTCCGGGTAGTGCACCCCGCTCACGCCCGTGCAGAGCTCGAAGCGCAGGGCCGGGTCGTCGCGCAGCGTCTGGGCGACACGCACCAGGTACTCGCGTTCGATGTGGAACGTGAGCTCGTCGCGGTCGACGACGGTCTTGTCGATGGCGTTCTCGGGAACGAGGCCCTGTTCCTCCAGGGCCCCCTCCAGCTCGTCGGCCACCTCGTCGAACCAGCCGCCGTACGGCCGCGTGGCGGCGCCCGGCAGCCGGACGGAGCGGACGAGGCCGCCGTAACCCGAGGTGTCGCCGCCGTTGTTGGCGCCGAACATGCCGCGCTGGACGCGGATCTCCTCGCCCTGGTCGCCGCGCTGCCCCGGGAGGTTGGCCGCGCTGAGGTCCTTCTCGGGGTTGACCCCGTTGCTGTCCGCGTCACTCACCGCAGCAGCCCCTTCATCTCGATCGTCGGGAGCGCCTTGAGCGCCGCTTCCTCCGCCTCGCGGGCCGCCTCCTCGGCGTTCACGCCGAGCTTGGAGGACTGGATCTTCTGATGGAGCTTGAGAATCGCGTCCATCAGCATCTCCGGCCGCGGCGGACAGCCGGGCAGGTAGATGTCCACAGGGACTACGTGGTCGACGCCCTGCACGATCGCGTAGTTGTTGAACATCCCGCCCGACGAGGCGCACACGCCCATGGAGATGACCCACTTGGGGTTCGGCATCTGGTCGTAGACCTGCCGCAGAACGGGCGCCATCTTCTGGCTCACGCGCCCGGCCACGATCATCAGGTCCGCCTGCCGCGGCGAGCCGCGGAAGACCTCCATGCCGAAGCGCGCCAGGTCATAGCGACCGGCGCCCGTCGTCATCATCTCGATGGCGCAGCACGCCAGGCCGAACGTGGCCGGGAAGACGGATGACTTGCGCACCCAGCCCGCGGCCTGCTCGACGGTGGTCAGCAGAAAGCCGCTCGGCAGCTTTTCTTCGAGTCCCATGGCTTAAGGCCCCTCAGTCCCATTCCAGGCCGCCGCGCCGCCATACGTACGCGTACGCGACGAAGACGGTGAGCACGAAGAGCAGCATCTCCACGAGCCCGAAAACACCCAGGGCGTCGAAGGTGACGGCCCAGGGGTAGAGGAAGACGATCTCGATGTCGAAGACGATGAAGAGCATCGCCGTCAGGTAGTACTTGATGGGGAAGCGCCCGCCGCCGGCCGGCGTGGGGGTCGGCTCGATACCGCACTCGTAGGCCTCGAGCTTGGCCCGGTTGTACCGCTTTGGACCGATAAGCGTGGCCATGACCACGGAGAAGATCGCAAAGCCTGCCCCGAGGGCTCCCAGTACGAGGATGGGCGCATACGCGTTCACCGCTCCTCGCTCCTCTCAGTCGGCGCTGACTGCTGGCGGATACGTGGGGCCCGCCTCCCGCTCCCCGCGAAGCCACCCCCGGTTGCACGAAGATCGCTCACATGTGAAGCAGGTCACAAGCCCAACTGCCCCGCATCCTATGCCTGCCGGTCTGTGATCTGCGACACGGGGTGCGCCAACAGCTTTGTGATCTCCACCACCTGACGAAGGATCATGAAGTCGGATGAGCGGTGATCTTCACACGCGAAGCGCCTGAGTGATCACCAGACGTGACATCTTGGCGCGTTACCCCAGGTGACAGGGCTGGCGCACTATCAAGAGGTGGCGCACCCAGGCAAATTGGCGCTGGACAGAACCGGCTGATAGTGGGCTCCGTTCACACATCAGGGGGAGAGGTGTGGACGTAAGTGGACGCGGGCATGCGCTCGCGAGGAGCGTCCGGCCGCGAAGACGACCCCTTTGTGACCTGCGTCACGTCGACTGTTACCGTTCGGAAACCGGGCTTGGCCATCGGTATCAACGAGTGGTAGGCCCAGGGCAATTCGGGCGTATTACGGAAAGCCCATGATCACAGGCTTGATCAGCCCTGTCCGTATTGCCCGTTACGGCGTCAATAAAGGCCGCCGCGCCCGGGATTCGAACGTTCTCACAACAACTGTGGCGCACCACACGTTTCTTGAAGGAACCATGGAGGCCCTGATAGCGGTTGTACTCATGTCCCACACCGCTCACATACCCAGCCACCGGAAGCCCCGTCGCAGCGCGTCGAAAATCGCCCTGCGCGCCGGAGTTGCCGGTGGCGTACTCAGCACCCTGGCAGTGGCCGGTGCGTCCGGCCCGGCGTTTGCCGCCGAGCCGGTGACCGAGACCATCGAGATGCCGACCATCACGGCGGACCTCTCCGCTCAGGTCGCCCAGTCCGCGGACGCCACCCAGCAGGCCGCGAACTCCTACGCGCTGCAGGCTGAGCAGGACCAGGCCATCGCAAAGGCCGCGAAGCAGGCCAAGTCGGACCAGGCCATCGCCGAGAAGAAGGCGGAGGCCAAGAAGAAGGCCGAGGCCGAGGCGAAGCGCAAGGCCGAGGAAGCGCGTGCGTCGCGCTCCGCCGAGCGCACGACCCTCGCGACCCCCTCCTCCGCGAAGTCCGACGCCGTGGCCCCCGCCAGCGGCAGCGTCGCGTCCGTCATCGCCTTCCTGAAGGCTCAGGTCGGCGACGCGTACGTCATGGGCGGCACCGGCCCCAACTCCTGGGACTGCTCCGGCCTGACCCAGGCCGCGTTCGCGCAGGCCGGCATCAGCCTGCCGCGCGTCTCGCAGGACCAGTCGACGGCCGGCACCCCGGTCTCCCTCGACAGCCTGCAGGTCGGCGACCTCCTCTACTGGGGCTCCGCGGGCTCGGCGTACCACGTGGGTGTGTACATCGGTAACGGCCAGTACCTGGACGCCGCGAACCCCTCCAAGGGCGTCGTCATCCAGGACCTGTCCGGCTACCCGGCGAGCGGTGCGGTCCGCCTCCTCTGAGGTCCCCCCCAGCCAGCCGACTGAGGCCGCCGCTTCCCGCGTGGGGGCGGCGGCCTCCGTCGTACGCGGGTCCTTCTCACCCGCTCTCAGCCCAGATCGAAGGTGTTCGGCAGGCCGAGCCGGAAGCGGGTCTCGTCGACGCGCTTGAGCGGTTCGAGCTCGGGCGGCCGGTACAGCTCCCAGATCCGGCAGCGCTCGGCGTCCGAGCCGTCCTGGTCCAGAAGGGCGTTGACGGCCCGCCGCGCGGACTCGTTGGCGCCCTCCATCGTCGCGAGGTCCACATCCGTGCGGACGTAGTCGCCCGCGAGGAAGAGATTCGGGACGGCCGTGCGCGCGGTGGGGCGGTTGTACCAGGTGCCGGTCGGGTGGATGAACAGCGGCTCGCGGTTGCGCGGGGATGGCCCGCCGAGACCGGTCACCGCCGGGTCCATGAACCAGGACAGCCGGTCGGAGTCCTCCACAAGGGCCCGCCCGCTGTCGTTGACCCCGTCCTTCAACTGCGCCCAGCACTCCTCCACGATCTCCTCACGTGTGCACTCCCTCGCGGTCTTCCCGTACAGAATGCCAGGGATGTCCCATTCGGAGACGATCGTGGAGATGCAGTCGGCGGCCTGCCCGTCGCCGTAGTCGGCGGCGAAGTCCCGGCCGTCCCAGAACTGCGCCTGCCCGACGGCGGTCACCGCCCAGGGCGAGTCGAGGCAGTTGACGTGCCCGTTCACCAGCGGGACCGGGCGGCGCACATAGAACATGATCCCGGTCATCCAGTCCGTGCGGAGCTTGTCGCAGCGGGCCAGTTGCGGATCGGCCGCCCGCAGCGCCGGGCCCCAGGTGGGGCGGGCGTGCTCGACGGGCATGGCCTGGACGTAGTGGTCGGCGGTCACGACCCGTTCACCCCCGCCGTCGGGGTCGGTGACCCTGACACCGGTGACGCGTCCGGTCCCTTCGTCGTAGAGGATCTCCCGCACGTCGCTGGAGAACTCGAACGCGACGCCCAGGGAGGCGAGGTGGGCCCGCCAGGGGTCGATCCAGGCCTCCGTCGTGGGGGCGTTCAGGACGCGGTCGATGTCGGCGTCGGGGCCGTCGAGGCCACGGCCGAGCAGGCCCCACAGGATCAGCGCCTCGATGATGACGCGGCCGACCGTGCGGGTGGAGGCCTCCTGGGCGCGGGTGGCGACGAGGTTGCGGGTCTGGCCGATGCCGAGGAGCGTGCGGTACTCCTCGCTGAAGTCGCCGGCCCGGATGAAGTCCCACCACGGCACGGCCTCCCACTCGCCCTCGCGGCGGGCGTCGCAGCTGGTGAGATGGACGAGGAGGCGGTTCGCGAAGTAGGCGACCTCGTGCGCGGGAAGGCGGGTCCCGGTGTCCAGGGCCGCCGTGATCTCGTCGCGCAGCCAGGCCGTCGTCAGATCGCCCACACGCGGTGGGGTCGTGACGCGACGCAGGGGGAAGTGCAGGTCGGGGCGGCCCTCTTGGCGGGCAAAGAGCTCCTCGGTGGCGTTGCGGAGGTTCGCACGGACACCGCCGGGCTGATCCCCGTACGGGATGCGGCGCATCGTGTCGGGCAGGTTCCGGTAGAAGCCGGGGAAGAACCGGAACCCGTGTTCGCCGGGAAGCGGCGCCCGGCCACCCGTCCCGGTCCCCGGTACGTCCATGGAGCGGGCCTTGCCGCCGAGGACGTCGTAGTACTCGTGGACCGTCACCGCGTAGCCCCGCTCGGCGAGTTCCTGGGCGGCGGAGAGGCCGGAGACGCCGCCGCCGAGGACGGCCACACGGGTGCGTGCGGCGCCCTCGGCGAATGCGGGTGCGGGCCACAGGGCGGCGCCGGCCGCCGCTCCCCCGGCTCCCGCGATGAGTCCTCGCCGGGTCGGTCCCTGGTGCCGTGCGGTCATCCCGTGCCCCCCTGGGCTTGAGCGCCGTGCCTGACATGGATGCGTCAGACTAGGGATTCGGGATAAAAACGTCATCGGACGCGTACGGGCACGCACAGGACCTCTACAGGCTCCACCGGGCCTTCAGAGCCTGTGAAGACTCTCAGCCCCGCGGCGCCAGCTCACCCATCGGGCCCCAACCCTCGTTCGGGATGTCGGCGTTGATGATCTCCGGGGTGGTGGCGATGAGCGGGGCGATGGTGTCGAGACCGGCCTTGAAGTGGGCGGAGCCGACGTGCGCGGCGCCCGCGTCGCCGTCCCGGAAGCCCTCCAGGAGGACGTACTGGTGCGGGTCCTCGACGCTGCGGGACCAGTCGAAGAAGAGGTTGCCCTCCTCGGCGCGCGTGGCGCGGGTGAAATCGGCGGTGCGCTCCAGCCAGGAGTCGGCGTACTCGGGCCGGGCGGTGAACTTCACGGCGATGAAAATCATGCAGCCAGGGTGCTCCGTACCGCCCCGCACGGCCAGTTCGGCGCGCGTGATTGCGGGAGCGCCACAAGAACCGGGCCCACGCGGCGGCCCGCGCCGAGAGGCTCGGCAGCGCCGCGAGCACCCGCGGCCCGCCGGGGAGCGCGACGGCCGGCGTCGCCGACCGGGCGCGTCCGGGCCGCTCACGCCTTCGGCGCCACCTTGCTCAGGCCGTTGATGATGCGGTCCATCGCGTCGCCGCCCGTCGGGTCGGTCAGGTTGGCGAGCATCTTCAGCGTGAACTTCATGAGCACCGGGTGGGTCAGGCCGCGCTGCGTCGCGATCTTCATGACCTTCGGGTTGCCGATGAGCTTCACGAAGGCGCGGCCGAGCGTGTAGTAGCCGCCGTAGGTGTCCTTGAGGACCTTCGGGTAGCGGTGGAGGGCGAGTTCGCGCTGGGCGTCGGTCGCGCGGGCGTGCGCCTGCACGATGACGTCGGCCGCGATCTGGCCGGACTCCATGGCGTACGCGATGCCCTCGCCGTTGAACGGGTTCACCATGCCGCCCGCGTCGCCGACCAGGAGCAGGCCCTTGGTGTAGTGCGGCTGACGGTTGAAGGCCATGGGCAGGGCGGCGCCGCGGATCGGCATCGTCATGTTGTCCGGGGTGTAACCCCAGTCCTCCGGCATCGAGGCGCACCAGGCCTTCAGGACCTCGCGCCAGTCGAGCTCCTTGAAGGCGGCGGAGGAGTCGAGGATGCCGAGGCCGACGTTCGACGTGCCGTCGCCCATGCCGAAGATCCAGCCGTAGCCGGGCAGCAGCCGGTCCTGGGCGCCGCGGCGGTCCCACAGCTCCAGCCAGGACTCCAGGTAGTCGTCGTCGTGGCGCGGCGAGGTGAAGTACGTGCGGACCGCGACGCCCATCGGGCGGTCCTCGCGCCGGTGCAGGCCCATCGCGAGGGACAGCCGGGTCGAGTTGCCGTCCGCGGCCACGACGAGGGGCGCGTGGAAGGTGACTTCGCGCTTCTCCTCGCCGAGCTTGGCGTTGACGCCGGTGATGCGGCCCGTGCGGTCGTCGATGATCGGGGCGCCGACGTTGCAGCGCTCGTACAGGCGCGCGCCCGCCTTCTGCGCCTGACGGGCGAGCTGCTCGTCGAAGTCGTCGCGCTTGCGGACGAGTCCGTAGTCCGGGTAGGAGGCGAGATCCGGCCAGTCCAGCTGGAGCCGGACGCCGCCGCCGATGATCCGCAGGCCCTTGTTGCGCAGCCAGCCCGCCTCTTCGGAGATGTCGATGCCCATCGACACGAGCTGCTTGGTGGCGCGCGGGGTGAGGCCGTCGCCGCACACCTTTTCCCGGGGGAACGCGGTCTTCTCAAGAAGGAGGACGTCGAGTCCGGCCTTGGCCAGGTAGTACGCGGTCGTCGAACCGGCTGGCCCGGCCCCGACGACGATCACATCTGCGCTGTGCTCGGAGAGGGGCTCGGTCACGGCGGGTTCTCCCGAAGACTCGAAATCTGCGTGCCGCACGGCACCGGATGTGGGCAGTCTATGCAGCGGTACTGATCACCCAGCCGAAGGGCCGCCCTGTGAACCGAGCTCTGCCTGATGTACAGCTGCGTGTCCCCACCGACGAGGACGCCTTCGCCTGGCACCGCGTCTTCGACGACCCGGAGGTCATGGAGTTCCACGGCGGGGCCGCTGCCGAGCTGTCCGTGTACGAGGAGCTGACCGCCCGGCAGCGCCGGCACGACGCGGAGCACGGCTTCTGCCTGTGGACGATGACCGACCCGGACGGCGACGTCATCGGCTTCACGGGCGCGCAGCCCTGGCCGCACGCCTGGGGTCCGGCGGGCGAGATCGAGATCGGCTGGCGGCTCGGGCGCGCGCACTGGGGCCGCGGCTACGCGACGGCCGCCGCGCAGGCGACGCTGGAACGGGTACGGGCCGCGGGTGTACGGAGCGTGGTGGCGATGGTCGACTCGCGCAACGAGCGCTCGGTGGCGGTGACGCGGCGCCTCGGCATGGAACCCGCCGAGACGTTCACCGTCCCGGGTGACCCGCGCACGGGCCTGTGCTTCCGGCTCACGCTGTAGGCGGCTCGGGTCCGCCTTGTCAGCCCGGCCGCTTCCGGTCAGGGCCCGGACGGAGCTACCCTTCGGGTACCGCTGGGGGTGAAGTCTGTGCGCATTACACCCAAGACGCCCGAAGTGCGCGTACCGAAGTTCGTCGGCCTCATGGCCGTCGACGCGCGCGAGGCCGCGGCGGCGCGCGGCGTACAGCTGGCCGCGCCCGACCGCCCCGACTTCCGTCTCACCGTGGTCGACTATGTCGTACGCCAGTACCCACTGCCCGACACCGAGGTGCCCCGCGGCGCCGTCGTCACCGTCTGGTTCGACCTGGCGGAGGGCGAGGGCCACGGCGGCTCCGGGGTGAACGAGCCCCGCATGCCGGGACCGCGCGGCGGCGGGCTGCAGCGCGAACTGGACGAACCGGGTGAGACGTACTCGGTGGTCGGCACGTAGCGCCCGGCCGGGGTCAGTTCGTCAGACGCCAGGACTCCAGGCCGGTCCGGTACGTCTTCTTCAGGTCGGCCCACACGTCCTGCTGCCCCACGAGGTAGATCGTGTACTCGGTGCCGTCCTCGGCGACGTACGACTGGTCGATGCCGTGCATCGTCCGGCCGCCCTCGTCGCGGTAGGTGTACTCCCAGATCGCGCCCTGCCGCCCCTGGAAGGTGTTCCGGCGCAGGTCGATCCGCTGGTAGTCCTGCTTCTTCTTGTCCTCCTTCGCGTGCTTCTCCATGTTGAGGATGTTGTCGTACGAGGTGTAGCCCGCGTTCGGGATGACGCCGATGAGGTAGTGCTCGGCGCCGGTGCTGCCCGCGTAGGTGATCTGGCTGCCGTTCTCGACGCCCTCGCGCGACCACACGTCGGGGATCACGAAGGAGAAGCCCATGGGGTCGGTGACCTTGCGGTAGCCGGACGGAACGGTGGCGTCCGGGGTCGCGTCCGGCGCGGGGTCCGTGGCCTGGTCCGGCGTCGCGCTCGGGGTGGGGCTCGGGGTGGGGCTCGGCGCCGGGGTCGGCTGCTGCGACGTGGCGGGCCGCTCGGTGCCGGCGGCGGGCCTGTCGTCGCGGCCCGCCTTGTCGTCCTTGCCGCCGTGGTCCTGGAGCAGCAGCACGCCGGCCGCCACACCGCCCCCGATGACGAACGCGCCCGCGATGGTGGCGACCCAGATCCCGGCGCGGCGCGGGGACTTGGCAGGCACGGCGGCCGGCCGCGCGCCGAGCTGGAAGGTGTGCGGGTCGTAGACGGGGGCGGGGGCGGCGGGGCCGGGGGTGGGCCCGGGAGGAGGCGTGGGTGCGGGCGCGGCAGCGGCGGTAGCTGTCGGCAGGGCGGCCGCGATGTCGGGGCTCGGCGGGTCGATGGGGGCGGGCGGTTCGTCGGGGGTGGGCGGCTGGGCGGGTGCTTCCGGCATGGCGGTCACCGGCGCCGGAACACCCGGCGCCGGCCCGAACGCCCCCGGCGGCACCTGCGGTTCCGGCACGATCCCGGTCCGCGCCCCCGCCATCTGCATCAGATACGGCGCGAGGAACGCCGCCGCGAACACCCACAGCAGCCCGAACAGGAGCGCCTCCGCCATGCCGAGGCCCACGCCGGCGCTGCCCGTGCCGCTGCCGCCGAGGTCGGACGCGGCCCCGGTGGCCTGCACCCCGAGGCCGCCGACGGCGCCGAGCAGCAGGAAGAGACCGAGGAAGATCCCGGCGGAGAGCAGCTGTTCACGACGGTCGGCCGACCTGCGCGCGGCCATCACGCCCACGGTCAGCGCGCAGACGGTGCCGAGGGCCAGCGCGCCCACAACCGCCCAGGAGTTGGTGACGTCGCCGAGCTCGGAGAGGCCGAACGACTGGTGCTGGTAGCCGCCCCCGTACGTCGAACTGCCGCCCGCCTCGAAGGAGATGGGCGCGCCCCAGCCGAGGCCGAGCGCCATGGCGCCGAGGTTCGGCAGCACGAGCAGGGCGACGACCAGCGGCGACAGGTCGGCCTGTCCCAGGTCGGACACGTCGGAGACGTCGCCCAGGTCGTCGATCTGGGCGATGCTGATGACGGCGGCGACCGAGCAGATCACGAGGACGACCGCGAGCGCGCGCAGTGCCGTTCCGGTGGCCCGCACCAGCGCCAGCACCCCCGGCCGGACGGCGAGCCACTGGGCCAGGTCGTCCCGGTGCAGCATTCCGGCGGCGACGGTGAGCGCGATGAGGAGCGCCCCGAGCGCGGCGAGCACCGGCGACGACGAGATCCGCACCCCCCGGATCGAGGGCTGCGCGAACAGGCCGAGCACGAGGACGCCGACGGTCACCAACAGGGCGACGCGCAGGGCGGCTTCGAGCCCGGGCGTGCCGGGGACGGGCGTGGGGTGACCGTCGGGGGCGGCCGCGCGGGCCCGGAGGCGCGAGCGCAGGACGCGTACGCCGATCCAGAGCGCCAGGATCCACAGGGCGGTGACCGTGAGAGGGACGAGGGAGAGCGCGGCGCCACCGCTGAGCTCCGCCCCCATGTCACCGCCCCCGGAGCCGAACGGCGAGTCCCCGCCGCCGAAGGGCGAGGGGCCTGAGGAGGCCGACACCTCGAAGCCGCCGCCGAGCGACTGGAGCAGTAACGCGAGCGAGATCCGCATGCGGTCGCCGAACCCGACGACGACGTCACTGCCCTGCCCGTACGAGGGAACGGCGAGGGCGACGGCGGCGATCACCAGGAGTCCGACGGGCCACAGCGCGGCCTGCGCCGAGCCGGCCCAGTCGCCGCGGAAGGCACGCCCGAAGAAGGCGCCGACGGGCGAGGGCCCGCCGGGGGCGAACGCGGGCGGCGGCGGGGCGGCGGGCGGCGCGAGCGGCGGAACGGGCGGCTGACCAGGCTGACCAGAGCGTGCGGCGGGAGGAGCCGACGGGTCCTGAACACCGGGCTCGCGCTCCGGCGTTCGTTCCCGCCCGCACTTCATGCAGAAGCGGGCCTCGTCGGGAGCCTGGGCTCCGCAGTGCGGGCAGAACGACGCCATGGGAAGTGCTCCGTCATCAGGAAAGCCGTACCGTCACCAGCGGTGACGGGCAGTCACCACGTACTCAACGGACACATCTTTCCCGGTGGACGGTTCCCCGCGACGGGGAATCGGCACAACGGGCAGGCACCGAACGGGACTTGAAGGCCCGCGACTCGAAGGACCGGCTACTTGACGCCCCGGTGCAGCGCCACGACGCCACCGGTCAGGTTCCGCCACGCCACGTCCGACCAGCCGGCCTTCTGGAGGCGGGCCGCGAGCGCCGGCTGGTCGGGCCAGCTGCGGATCGACTCGGCGAGGTAGACGTACGCGTCCGGGTTCGAGGACACGGCGCGGGCCACCGGAGGCAGGGCGCGCATCAGGTACTCGGTGTACACGGTGCGGAAGGGCGCCCACGTCGGCTGCGAGAACTCGCAGATCACGACGCGCCCGCCTGGCTTCGTCACCCGGTACAGCTCGCGCAGCGCCGTGTCCGTGTCCTGCACGTTCCTGAGGCCGAAGGAGATGGTCACGGCGTCGAACGTGTCGTTCTTGAACGGCAGCTTCGTCGCGTCGCCCGCGGTGAACGGCATCCACGGGTGCCGCTTCTTGCCGACCTGGAGCATCCCGATCGAGAAGTCGCAGGGCACGACGTACGCGCCGGCCTGCGCGAACGGCTGCGAGGACGTCGCCGTACCGGCCGCGAGGTCGAGGACCTTCTGCGCCGGCCGCGCGTCCACCGCCTTCGCGACCTCCTTGCGCCACAGCCGGGCCTGGCCGAGCGAGAGCACGTCGTTGGTGAGGTCGTACCGGTCCGCCACGTCGTCGAACATCGAAGCGACTTCGTGCGGCTGCTTGTCCAGGGATGCGCGGGTCACGCGTCCATTGTGGCAGTACGCCCCCGGGCGGGCGTCAGCGGCGCCGGTACACCAGGCGTCCCTCGACGACCGTGGCCACACAGGTGGCCGGGCCGAGCCGGACGAGCGAGGCGCGGTCCGGCACGTCGAACACGGCGAACCTGGCCGGTCCGCCCACGGTCAGCGGCGGCAGCAGGACGAGCGGCACCGGCGAGAAGGACACCGGCCCGGGCTGGTTCGGCGGGCGCTGCCCGAGCGCGAGCCCGGCCCTGCGCACCGCGTCCACCACGGCGCGCGAGCGCAGCTCCCCGGCCACGGCGACCGTGCCGTGCGCGAACAGCTGCTGGATGCCGCGGCGCGCGCTGGCCCCGGCCCGGGACGGATCCGCGCGGAAGATCTCCCGAGCGCGCTCCCCGACGACCGGCCGCGTGCCGAACTCGTCGGCCTCGCGCGGGTCCGGGTGGTACGTGCCCTCGAGGATCTCGGGCCCGTACGGGTTGAGCAGGCCGGGCGTGAGGATGCCGGGCCACCGCCGCACCCGCGCCTGCGGGCGGACGGCGGCGAGGTCCTCGTACGGGCCGAGGGCGGCGACGGACGCGCCCTCGACCAGGACCGCGGCCTCGGGCGAGGCCTCGGCCACGTGGATCGTCAGCAAATGAGCCTCAGTTGGTGGAGACGAGCTTCAGCTCGGGGTGTGCCGTGCCGCCCTCGATCGCGGTGGACGAGATGTGCGACTGGACGCGGTCGTCGACCGGGTCGTTCGCCGGGTCGTCGTGCACGACGAGGTGCTCGTACGTCGTGGCGCGCTGCGCGGGGACGCGGCCCGCCTTGCGGATGAGGTCGATGATCTCCAGGCGGTTCGAGCGGTGCTTGGCACCGGCCGAGGAGACGACGTTCTCCTCCAGCATGATCGAACCGAGGTCGTCGGCGCCGTAGTGCAGCGACAGCTGGCCGACCTCCTTGCCGGTGGTCAGCCAGGAGCCCTGGATGTGGGCCACGTTGTCGAGGAAGATCCGCGCGATGGCGATCATGCGCAGATACTCGAAGAGCGTGGCCTGCGTACGGCCCTTCAGGTGGTTGTTCTCCGGCTGGTACGTGTACGGGATGAACGCGCGGAAGCCGCCCGTGCGGTCCTGTACGTCGCGGATCATGCTCAGGTGCTCGATGCGCTCGGCGTTGGTCTCGCCGGTGCCCATCAGCATCGTGGACGTCGACTCGACGCCGAGGCGGTGGGCCGCCTCCATGATCTCCAGCCAGCGCTCGCCGGACTCCTTCAGCGGGGCGATCGCCTTGCGGGGGCGGGCCGGGAGGAGCTCGGCACCGGCGCCCGCGAAGGAGTCGAGGCCGGCCGCGTGGATCCGCTCGATGGCCTCTTCGACGGAGACCTTGGAGATACGGGCCATGTGCTCGACCTCGGACGCGCCGAGGGAGTGGATGACCAGCTGGGGGTACGCCTGCTTGATGGCGGAGAAGTGCTTCTCGTAGTACTCGACGCCGTAGTCCGGGTGGTGGCCGCCCTGGAACATGATCTGGGTGCCGCCGAGTTCGACGGTCTCGGCGCAGCGGCGCAGGATGTCTTCGAGGTCGCGCGTCCAGCCCTTGGCGGTGTCCTTGGGCGCGGCGTAGAAGGCGCAGAACTTGCACGCCGTCACGCAGACGTTCGTGTAGTTGATGTTCCGCTCGATGATGTACGTCGCGATGTGCTCGGTGCCGGCGTAGCGGCGGCGCCTGATGGCGTCGGCGGCCGCGCCGAGCGCGTGCAGAGGGGCGTCGCGGTAGAGGTCGAGCGCCTCTTCGGGGGTGATGCGTCCACCCGCGGCGGCACGGTCGAGGACGGTCTGAAGGTCGGCCTTCTCGGTCACCGGGCGTCCCTTTCGTTTCGTTCGTAAGGGGTTGTGGACGGACCGTCTCAGCGTACGCCAGCACGTCCTGCCGCCCGACGTCAGGCGGCGTAGGCGCCCATCAGGACGCCGGCGAGCGCGCCCGCGAGCAGGAACGGCCCGAACGGGATCGCCGTCCTGCGGCCGGCCCGCCGGGCGATCACGAGACCCGCGCCGTACAGCGCGGCGAACAGGAACCCGGCGAACGTGCCGATGAACACCTGCCCCCACCCGTACCAGCCGAGCACCGCCCCCAGGCCGACCGCCAGTTTCACGTCGCCGAACCCCATCCCCTGGGGGTGGATGAGGAACAGCCCGAGGTAGCCGCCGCCGAGCGCGAGCGCGCCGAGCAGCGCCGTCGGCCAGTCGCCGCCCGGCTCGGGCAGCAGCGCGGCCAGGCCGAGCAGGACGGGGGCGGCCGCGGCGACGGGCAGGGTGAGGACGTCGGGCAGGCGCTTCACCCGGGCGTCGACCACCGCGAGGAGCACCGCGGGCGGGACGAGGAGGAGCCAGGCGCCCAGTTCGGGCCGGATGCCGGTGGCGGCGGCGAGGGCGGCGCAGACGGCGGCGGTGAGCAGTACGGGCATCAGGGCGCCCGGGCCGAGCGCCCCGCCGCAGTCCCCGCACCGCCCGCGGCCCAGCCATCCGCGCACACCGCCCGGCAGCGGATGCCCGTCCGGGCAACTCGCCCGCCAGGTTTCGTCCGGTTCCACGGACAGCCGGTACGCGGCCCGTGGCACGAACAGCCCGGCCACGGCACCCCAGACCGCCCCGGCCACGACCAGCAGCAGTTCCACCGTCCCCACCCCTTTCCCTCGCTTCCCCCCGCGCCTGTCGGCGTCGCCTACCGGCCGAGCACCGCCAGCGCGAACGCGAGCCGCCGGTCGAGCCAACCGGCCTGCGGCACATACGACTTGACACCGTCGACGTACCCCTGCGTCAGTACGGTCTCCTCGCCGGCCCGCCACGTCACCGGCTTCGCCGTGCGCGTACCGGACTGGTCGCCGCCCTCGGCGCCCAGGCTGAGCACGGAGTCGACGACGCTGCCGACGAGCGCGCCCGCGCCCCGCACCGCGCCGTCCTTGCCGCGCGTCGCGATGTCCTTCGCGCTGCCCTTGGCCCAGTGGTAGCGGGCGACGGCGTCGGGCCGGTCCGGCTGCCGCAGCCAGAGCCCGTGCTGGACCGTGCGCTTCACGGCGGAGGTGCGGTGGACGTGGCCGAGTTCGGCGCCCGCCGCGTCGGTGACCAGATGCGCGTCACCCACCGCCGTCACCGTGCAGACGAGCCGCTGCGCTCCCCCGGCCTCGTACAGCTCGTGGGGTCCGCCGTCCTCGCCGTCCCCCACGACGTACGCCGCCGGGGCGAAGCAGCGCACGCCCGCGACCGTCGTGGGGACGCGTACGGCGAGGCGGCCCTTCACCGGCTTGCGCGGGAACGAGGCGGCCCTCTCGACGTCGGTCACCACGAACCA
Organism: Streptomyces sp. NPDC107517; assembly: GCF_055582645.1. NCBI lineage: Bacteria > Bacillati > Actinomycetota > Actinomycetes > Kitasatosporales > Streptomycetaceae > Streptomyces > Streptomyces sp. NPDC107517. Next base: position 50,490 of record NZ_JBVJPM010000027.1, read on the forward strand.
GCTGACGTCCTCCCACGCCACCGGCTCGACCAGCGGCCCGGCCGCACCCTTGTTCCTGCCGAATCCCATGTCCCCGCTCCCCCTCCTCTGTGTGTCCCCCCGCCCCGTTCGGCTGTCTGATCTCTCCCGTGGTCGGCAGCCGCCCTGGTCGTGGGTACATCCGCGTCAGCCGGCGCGCCGCATCGTGGCGACGGGGTCGCCCGCGCGCGGGTTGTCCGTCTCGTAGGTGAGTCGGTCGCCCGACTTCGACTTGATCAGGCGGACTTCGTGGCGGCCGGTGGTGCACTGCCCGCCGTTCGACTTCTTGGCGATGCCCGTGGCGACGATCCGGTCCTTCTCGACCCGCTTGAGGACGAGGACGTCCTCGCAGACCGCGCCGATCGGGTCGGTCTGGTGGAACGTGCCGAACTCCTCGCCGATCCGGCCCTGTTCGACGGTGACGCGGAACGTACCCATCGGCAGTGTGCCGCCGAGGCCGGTGGCGGGTCCTTCCCAAGTGCCCACGAAGGAGGCGGGGACGGTGCCCTTAGGGGCGGAGGCGGAGGCCGTCGCCGCGGGTGGACGGCCGCCCGCGGTGTCGCTCCCGCTCGTCGAGGAGCCGGGCAGCAGGTCGAAGAGGAACGCCGAGCCGAGGGTGACGGCGGCGAGCGCGCCCGCGACACCGAGCACGACCGTGCAGCTGATCCTCCGCCCGCGACCACCGGCGCCCGGCACGGACGTCGCGGCCACACTGACGGAGAGCTTCCCGGCACCCGGCACCTCGGTGCGCTGCGCGGGGACGGCGGCGTCTGCGGGGGCCGGAGCGGAGTCGGCGGGCGCGTGCACGCGCGGGACGACCGGTCCGTACGCGGGATCGGGCGGCCCGAACACCCCGGCGGGCGCCCCCGTCGCGTCCGGCGGCCGGTCGACCGACGGCTCGCTGAATCCGACCGGCCCCGAGCGCTCCCCGGCACCCGCCGGCGCCGCGCCCTCCAGGTCCAGGAGCGCCACCGCGCTGCGCCCCACCTGCTCCACCAGCGCGCCCGGCAGCCACCCCGCCGCCACGAGCCGGGCAGCGCCCTGCGGGGCGAGAGCGCTCGCCACCTCTTCGGGCGCAGGCCGCGCGGCCGGGTCCTTCGCCAGGCACGCGGCGGCGACGTCGCGCAGTTCCCCGCGCGCCAGGCCGAGTTCGGGCTCCTCGTGCACCACCTTGTAGAGGAGCGCGGCCGACGAGTCTCCGGGGAACGGGGAGGTGCCGGTCACCGCGTAGACGAGGACCGCGCCGAGGGAGAAGACATCGGCGGCGCCCGTGACGCCCTTGCCGAGGATCTGCTCGGGCGCCATGTATCCGGGCGACCCGATCGAGACGCCGGTGGAGGTGAGGGAGGCGGTGCCGTCGGTGGCGCGGGCGATACCGAAGTCGATCAGGCGCGGGCCGTCCACGGTGAGCAGCACGTTCGACGGCTTCACATCGCGGTGGACGAGCCCGAGGCCGTGCACCGCCGCCAGCGCCTCGGCGAGGCCTGAGCCCAGGACCCGTACGGAGTGGTCGGGCAGGGCGCGCTCCTTCACGGCCTGCGCGAGGGACGGGCCGGCCACGTACCCGGTCGCGACCCACGGCACGGACGCCTCCGGGTCGGCGTCGAGGACCGGCGCGGTCCAGGCGCCCCCGACCCGCCGCGCGGCGTCCACCTCGCGACGGAAGCGCGCCCGGAACTCCTCGTCGAGCGCGAAGTGCGGATGGACGACCTTCACCGCGACGGTGCGGCCTCCGGCGCTGCGCCCCAGATAGACGCGGCCCATTCCGCCGGAACCGAGCCTCCCGAGCAGCCGGTAGGGCCCGATCGTGGTCGGTTCGCCGGCTTCCAGCGGCTGCATGGCCTGGCCTCCCCCTGTGCCCACGCTCCAGTCGGGCCAGGGTAGTCCTCCCCTGTCACGCCTTCCCGTAGTCGCCGCCGCGCGGAGCGCATCGCTCCGATATCCGAGCACCCCGTGTATTCAAAACGTTCACCGGTGAAATTCCTGACGTTCACAGTCGATCGTCACCGAACAGCCCGTTGTTTCCGGATAGCCGGAATTGCCCCGCGCGGGAGAGGGGCGGCACGCAGAAGGCGTACGGGAATTCCCGAGAGGGAATTCCCGTACGCCTTCTGGGGACGGCGGAGCTACCGCGTCACGGCTGCAGCAGATCGACCCGGACATCGGCCGCGAAGCCGGTCGTCGGACCCACCCGGCGGGCGAACTCCGTGACGCCCTCCAGCTGCCGTGCGCCGAAGCGGAAGTCGAGCGTCGTGAAATAGCGCTCGAGGACCTGCTCGTCGAAGACCTCCCAGCGGGCGGCCTGCTCGGCGACCTTGGTGACCTCCTCCAGGGACACGTCCCGGGAGGCGAGGAACGCCTCGTGGACCTTGCGCGTGATGAGCGGCTCGCGCTGCGCGTAGTCCTTGCGGGCGGCCCACACGGCGAAGACGAACGGCAGTCCCGTCCACTCCTTCCACAGGGCACCCAGGTCGTGGACCTGGAGCCCGAGGCGCGGCGCGTCGTGGAGGTTGGCGCGCAGGGCCGCGTCCCCGATGAGCACGGCCGCGTCGGCGTCCTGCATCATCAGGCCCAGGTCCGGCGGGCACGTGTAGTAGTCGGGCTGTACGCCGAAACGGTCGGCGAGCAGCAGCTGCGCGAGGCGCACGGACGTGCGCGAGGTGGAGCCGAGCGCGACCCGACGCCCGTCGAGCTGGTCGAGAGGTACCTGCGAGACGATCACGCAGGACATCACCGGGCCGTCACAGCCGACCGCGAGGTCGGGGAAGGCGACGAGCCGGTCGGCCGCCTTCAGGAACTCGACGAGGGTGATGGGCGCGATGTCGAGGTCGCCCTGGACGAGGCTCTCGCTGAGCTTCTCCGGGGTGTCCTTCGTGAGCTCGAGGTCGAGGAGCGTTCCCGTCCTGGCAAGTCCCCAGTACAGGGGCATGCAGTTGAGGAACTGGATGTGGCCGACTCGTGGCCGGTTGCGCTGCGGGATCTCGGGAGAATTGTCCACATCGCGAGGCTAGACCCCATGCGGTACGGTGCAGGCTTCAGGGTCCCCGAGTCGGTCCTGTCAACCCTTTGACGCCCCGTGTCAAACCTCCGGGTGACGTGATCTTTCCCTCTATTGCATTCCGGTGCCTGCGTGCTAGGCTCGCCCGCAAGTTGCAGTTTGGTTTCCCTTGCAGTACAGAGCCTGCGGAGCATGTGACCGCGGGCTCTCGTCGTATTCAGACTTTTGCAGTTGTTCGCAAGTGCATTTGCAGGTTCTGGAGCAGGGCGACCCTTTGGCCCAAGGAGGGCTTATGGCTACCGGAACCGTGAAGTGGTTCAACGCTGAAAAGGGCTTTGGCTTCATCGCCCAGGAAGGCGGCGGCCCGGACGTCTTCGTCCACTACTCCGCGATCAACGCAAACGGCTTCCGCTCCCTCGAGGAGAACCAGGCCGTGAGCTTCGACGTCACGCAGGGTCCGAAGGGCCCGCAGGCGGAGAACGTCACCCCCATGTAAGTGGGGCGTCCCCAGGTTTGCCCTTGGGACGTCGTGACTCCGGAACGGATGCAGTACCCAAGGAGCCCCGCTCCGCCAAGTGCCCCGGCACGAGGCGGAGACGGGGCTCCTGCCTTTTTGCTCACGCGTACTGCATGACCAGGACGCACGTCGTACCCGACTCCAGGGCGCGGCAGGTGTGCGGGACGTCGCCGGGGTACGACATGTAGTCGCCCGGGCCGAGTTCGACCGGGTCGTCCTGGGGTCCCGCGAGGACCCGGCCGGTGCCCACCACGATGTGCTCGACGGCGCCCGGCATGTGGGGCTCCGAGTCGCGGGGCGCGCCGGGTTCGACCTGAAGGAAGTAGAGGTCACGCCGGGAGCCCGGCGGGTTCGGGGAGAGCAGCGTCGCCGCGTAGTCGGCCTGCTCCGACGGGACCGCGACCCCCTCGCCCGCCCTGATGACCTGGACGACGGGGCGGGGCGCGTCGAGCAGCAGACTCGGCGGCACGTCGAGCGCGACGCTCAGCGCCCAGAGGGTCTCCAGACTCGGGTTCCCGCTCGCCGACTCCAGCTGCGAGAGCGTGGACTTGGCGATCCCCGCGCGCTTGGCCAGCTCGGACAGGGAGATCCCGGCCCGGCCGCGCTCCCGGCGCAGGGCCGCGGCGATCCGGTCGAGGGGGAGGCGGGGGGTCTGGCCGGCCATGCTGCTCCTACTCACCGTTCGTTCGCTGAGGCGGACCGCATCGTTCGACTTGACGAACAAACGGCCCTGTGTCCATTCTACGAGTATGCGTTCGCCACACCGAACAGATAGTCCATCTGAGCGAACAGCCGCGGGCCGGGCCGTCCCTTCGGACCCCGCCGCCGCTCCCGCCCACACCGACCGGCGGCTCCTGCGCGACATCGCGCTCGTCTGCCTCGCCGACGCCGTCGTGGGGGTCTCCTTCGGCGCGATCGCGGTCACCGGCGGGCTGCCCGTCTGGGTTCCCGTACTGATGTCGCTGATCGTCTTCGCCGGGTCGGCACAGTTCAGCACCGTCGCCGTACTCGCGGCGGGTGGCGGCCCCGTGGCCGCCGCTGCGACCGGGCTGCTGCTCAACACCCGCACGGCGGCGTTCAGTCTGGCCGTCGCCGACGCGCTCGGCCGGTCCTGGCCCGCGCGTCTCGTCGGCGCACACCTCGTCACCGACGAGACGGCGGCGTTCGTCCTCGCCCAGCGGGATCCCCGGCGGCGCAGGGCGGCGTTCTGGCTGTCGGGCCTCGGGCTCTTCGCGGCCTGGAACCTCAGCGTGCTCGGCGGGGCGCTCGCGGGCTCCGCGCTCGGGGACACGGCCAGGTTCGGTCTGGACGCGGCGTTCCCGGCGGTGCTCCTCGCCCTCGTGCTGCCCGCGCTGCGCGGCGGGGCCGGGGTGCGGCGGGCCGCGGCGGCCGGTGCCGTGATCGCGGTCGCCGCGACGCCCGTGCTGCCCGCGGGGGTGCCGGTCCTGCTGGCGCTGACGGGCCTGCTCGCGGCCCGCACGCCCCGCCGGGGAACCCCGTCCCTCACGGCCGGCCGGGGATCCCCCTCCCGTGCGGCCGGCCCGGAAGCCCCTGCCCGTACGACCTCCCAGGGAGCCTCCTCGTGAACGCCACGCTCGTCGCCGTCCTCGTCCTGGCCGCCGGGACCTATGCCTTCCGGCTCGCCGGGCCCCTGCTGCACGGGCGGGTCGAGCTGCCCGCGCGGGTGCAGGAGCTGCTGACCGTCGGGGCGACCGTGCTGCTGGTGGCGCTGCTCGCGACGGGGGCGCTGACCGAGGGACACGGGTTCGCCGGGTGGGCCAGGCCCGCCGGGGTGCTGGCCGGCGGTCTGCTCGCGTGGCGGAAGGCGCCCTTCGCCGTCGTCGTCGTGGTGGCGGCCGCGACGACGAGCCTCCTGCGGCTCGCGGGCGTGTCGTAACGACCCCTGCATGTACGGAAATCCGCTCCCGATCGGGCGCGTAACGCCTCCAACCCGCTCCCGTACGGGCCGATTCGGCGATATACGGACGGATAGCGGGCCCGACCGGTCGTGCGGACCGGCCTCGCGCGAACCGCCGCTACTCTGATCGGCCCGCGTCACCGACCGGTCCCCGGCGCAGTGGACAGGTCCACCGATTTCTGCGCCCGCACCGATGCCGGGGACCGCCCGCATGCCGGCCGCATCTCACCGGAACGCAGCACGACGGAGGCACCAGAACATGCCGGAGCTCCTGCACACCCGGGCCGCGGGACTCGTCGGCAGGGACGGCGCCGCGGCCGCGCTCGAAGGGCTGCTGCGCGAGAAGCGCCTGGTGAGCGTCGTGGGGCCGGGCGGCGTCGGCAAGAGCGCGCTCGCCGCCCGGGTCGTACGGCGCCTGCGCCGCGAGCCCTGGTCCGTGACGGGCACCGCCGACCTGGCCACGCTCGACATCCCCGGGCTCGTGCCGCACGCGCTCGCCGGCGCCCTGCGCCTCGACGGCGATCCCGCGGTGCCGCAGCTCCCCGCGCTGGCCGCCGCGATCGGGCGGCGCCCCGTGCTTCTCGTCGTCGACACCTGCGAGCGGCAGGCCGCCGAGTGCGCCGCCACGCTGCTGCACCTCGTACAGGCGTGCCCGGAGCTGCACGTCCTCGCCACCAGCAGGATCCCGCTGGACACACCGGTCACCTTCCCGCTGCCCCCGCTCACCCCCGGCGGCGCCGCCCGTCTGCTCACCACGGCCGCGCGGGCGCTCGGCGCACCGCGGGACCCGGACCCCGAGCCGGCCCGCCGCATCTGCGCGGCGCTCGGCGGTCTGCCGCTCGCCCTGCGCATCGCCGCGGGCCAGCTGACCCGCCACGACGCCGACGACCTGCTGTCGCTCATCGGCCGCCCCGAGCGCCTGCTGGACCTGCCCGCCCCGATGCCCGGACTGCCGCACCGGCAGCGCACGCTGCGCGCCTCGCTGCGCTGGAGCCAGCGGCTCTGCCCGCCCGGCGAGCGGCTGCTGTGGGCGCGGGCCTCCGTCTTCACGGGGCCTTTCACCCTGTCCGACACGGTGACGGTGTGCGCGGACGACCGGCTGCCGCCCGACGAACTCGCCCGCGCCTTCGAAGGTCTCGCGGCCCACCGCCTGATCACACCCGAACCGTCGGGACCCGGTGCCTTCCGCATGACGGCGGCCACCCGCGCGTACGGAAAGCATCTGCTGGAACGGCTCGGCGAGGACGCCGAGTTCCGGCGGCGCTGCCTGGCGCACTGCCTGCACAACGCCCCCGCCCTGCCGTCCTAGCCCTTCTTCCCGGGCAGGGCCCAGGCCGCCAGCGCCGCCGTCACGCACAGGAGCCCGCCCGCGACGATCAGGCTCGTACGCATGCCCCCGAGGGAGAAGCCGTCGCTCGTGCCGCCCGCGACGAGGGAGCCGAAGAGGGCGACGGCGAGGGCGCCGCCGGTCTGGCGGAACGCGTTCAGGAGGCCGGAGGCCGTGCCCGCGCGGGCCGCCGGGACGCTGTCCATGAGCAGGGCGGTGAGCGCGGGGACCGCGAACGCGCCGCCCATGCCCGTCGGGACGAGCAGCAGAAGGATCAGCCAGACCGGGGTGTCCGCGGCCAGCGGCAGGAGGCAGAACATGCCGAGGGCGAGGACGGCCTGCCCGGTCACGATGACGGGACGGCGGCCGAAGCGTTCGGCCATCGGCGGGGAGATCAGGTTGGTCGACGTGATGATCGCCGCCAGTGGTACGAACATGAGGCCGGCCTCGGTGCCGGACATGCCGCGCAGCTGCTGGTAGTAGAGGCCGAGCAGGAAGATCGCGCCGTAGAAGGCCACGTTGACCGCGAAGCCGATGGCGAGGGACACGCTCACGTCGCGCCGCCGCAGCAGGGGCAGCGGGACCATGGGCGCGCGGTGGCGCTTCTCGGCGGCGAGGAAGGCGAGCGCCCCGGCGACGGCCACGGCGAGTGCCGCGAGGACCGACGGGGCGGTCCAGCCGGCGTGGCCGCCCTCGATGACCGCGAAGGCGAGTCCGGCAAGCGCGAGGACCGCGGTGACCTGACCGGCCAGGTCGAGCGGGGCGGGACGGCGCGGGGAGCGCGGGACGCGGACGAGGAGGACCAGGATCAGGGCGCCCACGGGCAGGTTCAGGAAGAAGACGGCGCGCCAGCCGGCGGCCTCGGTGAGTATGCCGCCGAGGACAGGGCCTACGGCCATGGCGACCGAACCGCCCACGGTCCACAGCGCGATGGCCCGGGCGCGGTGCCGCGCGTCGTCGTAGGCCTGGCGGATCAGCGCGAGCGAGGCCGGCATCACGACGGCGGCGGCGCCGCCCTGGACGACACGGGCCGCGACGAGCGTGCCGATGCCGGGCGCGAGGGCGCAGGCGAGCGAGGCCAGCGTGAACAGTCCGACGCCCCAGGCGTAGGCCCGCCGCGCACCGGCCCGGTCGGCGAGCGCACCGGCGGAGAGCATGAGCGCGGCGAACATCAGGGTGTACGCGTCGACGATCCACTGAAGCCCGGTGATGCCGCCGTGCAGCGACGTACGGATGGCGGGCAGGGCGATGTTCACGGCGGACACGTCGATGGTGATGACGGTGAAGCCGAGGAGCGCGGCGGCGAGGGCGTATCCGGACGCGGGTACGCGTGCCGGGGCACCGGCCGCCGGGCTCGGGGCACGGGTCGGGTTCCGCTGGTCGGGGCGGATGGCGACGGACGGCATGTTCGGGGCTCCTCGGGTGGAGAAACGGGTGGGCGACGTGGTCCGTCGTTCCTCCCCGGTAAGGCTTCGTGCGGGCGGCTCCGGCGACCGCGTCCGCGGCCCGGTGTCGTGCACCCCCTGGGTCCGCGGTGGCCGGGCCGCCCGCAACGGGGTCCACTCTGCGCGGAGTTGGCGCGAGGTGGCAGGGCGCCGTTCACCGGGGCGCACTGTTCCTGGCCCTGACACGGCCCCCCACAGACGTCGCCGGGCAGGGAGAATGGGGGTATGGCTGGTGGAGCGACGCAGGACGGCACGGAACTGGGCAGGTACCTCAAGGCGCGGCGCGCGCTCGTGAGCCCGGCGGACGCGGGGCTGCCCGCGGGCGCGGGCATCCGGCGGACGCCCGGCCTGCGCCGCGAGGAGCTGGCGACGCTCTCCGGCGTCAGCGTCGACTACTACACGCGGCTGGAGCGCGGCCGCGAGACGAACCCGTCCACGGCCGTGATCGACGCCATCAGCCGGGCCCTGCGGCTGTGCGGCGACGCGCACGAGCGCCTCCACGACCTGGCCGAGCTGGCTTCGGGCCGCCTCACGGAGCCCCACCCCACGACCGACCGCACGGTGCGCGACTCGGTCCTGCGGGTCCTGGAGGCGCTCAGCCCGCTGCCCGCGTACGTGGTGAGCCCGCACAACTACGTGCTGGCGGCGAACCCGGCGGGCCGCCGCCTCCTGCCCGGTCTGTGGGACTGGCCGGACGAGGAGCGCAACATCACGCGGTATCTGTTCCTGCACCCCGTGGGCCGCAAGCTCTACGTCCCCTGGGAGGAGACGGTCGCGCAGTCGGTGGCGCACCTGCGCGCGGTGGGCGGCAAGGACCCGAACTCGCCGGAGCTGGCCGCCCTCGTCGGTGAACTCGTCCTGAAATCACCGGAGTTCGCGAAGCTCTGGGACCGTTACGAGGTTCTGGAGCGCGGCGGCGGCACCAAGACGTTCGCGCACCCCAAGGTCGGCGCGATGACCCTCACGTTCGAGGTCATGCAGCTGGCGCGCACGGGCGGGCAGCGCCTCGTCACCTATCAGGCCGAGCCCGGCAGCCCGGACGAGGCGGCGATGCTGCGCCTGGACCCGGCGGCCCGCGCGGACCGCCGGGAGTCCTGAACCCCCTTACGCCTCAGTCCCGTTGGAGCGCCCCTGCACGCCTGGCGCGCAGGGCGTTCCGTCTCGACCAATTCCTGACTCTTGAGTAACCTTACTGTGAAGTAAATTACCGACAGCGCAGGAAGTTGGACCATGGCCGACCGCTATCCGAACTTCACCGGCACGGCCGCGGTCCCCCTGTTCCGCCGCGAGGCGGGCCGCCGCATGAACTCGCTCGGGCAGGGCGGGCTGCCGGTGGACGTGGCGGAGCCGACGGCGTGGTTCGCGCGCCCCACCGGCGCCGTCAACGGCCAGGTCGTCCGCGTCTGCGGCCAGAGCCTGCTGGGGGCGTGACGACCATGACGACCGTCACGCTCACTGCCGCCCCGTCCCTGCCGCCGCTCCTGGCCCGCGGCGCCCTGTTCTCCCCCCTCAAGCGCCCGGGCCCCGGCGCCGAAGCCCCCGCGACCCGCCTGGTCCTGCCGGCCGCACGCGCCGACCGCACCCGCCTGGCCGCGTACCGCGAGGTGTGCGGCTTCGACCGGGACTCCGCCGCGCTCCCGGTCACGTATCCGCACGTCCTCGGCTTCCCCCTGGCGATGCGGATCATGGCCGAGCGGCGCTTCCCGCTCCCCCTGCTCGGCCTCGTCCACACCTCCGTCACCGTCACCCAGGGGCACGACCTGCCGGTCGACGAGGCGTACGAACTCTCCGTGCACGTGACGGAGCTGGCGCCCCACCGGCGCGGCACCGAGGCCACCGTCGTCACCGAGCTGTGGGCGGGCGACACGCGCGCGTGGACCTCGACCAGCACCTACCTGGCGCGCCACCGCACCGACGCACCCGCCGGAGCGGCGGCCGAGGAGCGTCCCGAGCCGCTGCCCGCAGTGGCCGAGTGGAAGCTGCCCGGCGACCTGGGCCGCCGCTACGGCGCCGCGTCCGGCGACCGCAACCCCATCCATCTGCACCCGCTCGCGGCCCGCCTCTTCGGCTTCCCGCGCGCCATCGCGCACGGCATGTGGACCGTCGCCCGCTGCCTCGCCGAACACGGCGCGGAGGGCGAGGTGCAGGTGCGCGCCGCGTTCAAGGCACCCGTACTCCTGCCGGCGAGCGTGACGTACGCGTCCCGGGGGCCCGCCTTCGAGCTCCGCTCGGGGACGCGCACCCATGTCACGGGCGAGGTGCTACGCGCCGGGGGCGGGTGACCAGCGCCGGCCCTCCATCAGGTTCCCGAGGCCCGACCAGGCGAAGTTCATCAGCGTGGCCGCGGCCTCCTTGGCCGTGACCGACGGGTCCGTGTTGGCCCAGCCGGCCAGCGACTCCGCGGCCCCGACCAGCGCCTGCGCGAGCCCGGCGACCTCGCGGTCGGGCAGCGCGGGATCACCGTGCGCCTCCCTCGCCGCCGCGGCGATCAGCCCCGTCACGAACGCGACGATCTCCTCGCGCATGGCCGTGACCTCGACGGCGAACGGCTCACCGCCCGCCGGCGCGTGACTGTGCAGGACGGCCCAGCCGTCGGGGTTCTGCGCCGTGTGCGTGAAGAAGGCCCGCAGCCCGTCCCACAGCTGCCGGTCGGCGTCCCCACCGCCGGAGACACCCGTGCGGACCGCCGCGATCAGGGCCTCCGACTCGCGCTGGATGCACGACGAGAAGAGCTCTTCCTTGGAGTTCAGATACAGGTAGACCAGCGGTTTCGACACCCCGGCGAGCTCGGCGATGTCGTCCATCGACGCGGCCCGGTACCCACGCTCCCCGAACACCCGCACCGCCGCGTCGAGCATCTGACGCTCCCGCACGGCCCGCGGCATCCGCTTGACCCTCACTTCGCCCACCCCGGCCGCCCGCCTTTCTCCACACCGCGTCCGCCCGCAAGCGTAGCCACCACAACGCACACACCCCGCACCACGACCGGAGGGAACCGGCGGGTGCGGGGCGCGGACGGGTACGAGCCTGGGGACTCAGGCGGCGGCACCCACCACCTGAGGCTCGTCCTCGTGCTGGCTCTCGACCACGAGCTCCTCGACGGGAGACGCGGTGGCGTTGTCGTACTTCACGCGGTCCAGGATGTTCTCGCGGGCGGCCACGATGACCGGCACGAGCGCCTGTCCGGCCACGTTCGTGGCGGTGCGCATCATGTCCAGGATCGGGTCGATGGCGAGGAGCAGGCCCACGCCCTCCATCGGGAGGCCGAGCGTCGACAGGGTCAGCGTCAGCATGACCGTGGCGCCGGTCAGTCCGGCGGTCGCGGCGGAGCCGATCACCGAGACGAACGCGATGAGCAGGTACTCCTTGATGCCGAGCTGTACGTCGAAGATCTGCGCGACGAAGATCGCGGAGATCGCCGGGTAGATCGCGGCGCAGCCGTCCATCTTGGTCGTCGCGCCGAACGGCACGGCGAAGGAGGCGTAGTTGCGCGGGACGCCGAGGCGCTCGGCGGACTGCTGGGTGACGGGCATCGTGCCGACGGAGGAGCGGGACACGAAGGCCAGCTGGATCGCGGGCCAGGCGCCCTTGAAGAACTGCAGCGGGTTCAGCTTGGCGACGGTCGCGAGGAGCAGCGGGTAGACGCCGAACAGGACCAGGGCGCAGCCGACGTAGATGTCGATCGTGAACGTCGCGTAGTTGCCGAGGAGGTCCCAGCCGTACTGGACGATGGCGCGGCCGATGAGGCCGGCGGAGCCGATCGGGGCGAGCAGGATGACCCACCACAGGGCCTTCTGCAGCAGCTCGAGCACCGACTCGGACAGGGAGAGGATCGGCTGGGCCTTCGGGCCGATCTTCAGGATGGCGACACCGGCGACGACCGCCATGAAGACGATCTGCAGGACGTTGAGCTGGGTGAACGGCGTGACGACATCGGTCGGGACGATGCCGGTCAGGAAGTCCAGCCAGGAGCCCGCGTGGTCGGGCTTGGAGCCGTCGGCCGGGGTGAGGTTCGAGCCGTTGCCCGGGTTGGTGATCAGGCCGATCGCGAGGCCGATGACGACCGCGATCAGCGAGGTGATCATGAACCACAGGAGGGTGCGGCTGGCGAGCCGCGCGGCGTTGTTGACCTTCCGCAGATTGGTGATGGACACCAGGATCGCGAAGAAGACCAGCGGGGCCACGGCCAGCTTCAGGAGCTGGATGAAGATGCCGCCGACCTTGTCGAGGGTCGTGGCGAGCCAGGACACGTCGTAGGTGCGGGCGACGTAGCCGAGCACGAGGCCGACGACGAGGCCGAGCAGGACCTGGGCCCAGAAGGGGATGGGTATCCGGAAGCGGGGCTTCTGCTTCTCGGACGCGGACGCGGTGTTCGCGGACACGGACACACTCCAGTGATGACGCGCGGGTGGGGTCGGACGTAAGGAAGCGGCCACCGCGGGAGGAAGAACCAGGGGCGCCGCTGCATCGGGGGGAGTCGCTTCAGAGGCGACAGGCCGCGGACATGCAACGGCAGAGGTCGACATGCAGGCGCGCCACGAGCGGAACGCTCATGGGCATGCGGGCTGCGGATGTCTTCATGCCAATCACGTTAACACTCATGCTTTGAGAACATCAAAGGGGTTCTTTGGGGAAGAAATGACCCGCTCCATGGCCCTTGAGCCTGGAAAACGCAGGTGGCCCCGACATCGGGCGATGCCGGGGCCACCTGCGTTGTGACGAAGCTTACGAGTCCCTTACGCGGGACTTCGGGGACGAGGCTCTCGGGGACGAGGCGCGTTACGAGGCGCTCTGGGCGCGGGCCGCGTCGTCCGCGATGTCTTCCTGCGTGCGGTTGCGTTCGTAGTTGGCCTTCGTGCGGTCGACGCGCTCGACGATCTGGACCGAGGCCCGGTCGCGCTCCTTGCGCAGCACGACGTAGCTGATCGGCGCGGAGATGACGAGACCGAGCAGGGCGATCCACAGGAAGTACGAGCTGCCGGCACCGCGGGGCACGATGCCCGTCGAGGCGAGGCCCCAGACGACAAGGAAGCAGCCCGCGAAGATCCCGAAGCGCATCAGCGTGTAGCGGAGCATGTCAATCCACTCTTCCGTTCCGAATCGGTCCTACGCACCACCAAGTGAAGCATGCGGCCCCGGAAGGGCATTGAGCGGTACCGCAAGTAATGGTTAGAGTGGCCCAATGACCCTTACGTTTCAGCTGGACCCGCCGATCGACCCGGCGCTGCGGGACGACGTCCTCGCACTCTGGGCCGACGTGTCCAACGCGGGCGGAGCGGTCGGCTTCGTCCCGCCCGTGACCACCGAGGACATCCGCCCCGAGCTGGTCAGGCACCTCGCCGCGATGACCGAGGGCCGCACCCGGCTCCTGGTCGGACGCGACGAGGAGGGCGCTGTCGCGGCGACGGCCTTCTTCACGTACAACCAGCACCGCCTGCAGAAGCACTACATCTGGCTGTACACGGTGATGATCCACCCGCGGCACCAGGGCAAGGGGTACGGGCGGGAGCTGATGGCCGCCGCGGCCGACGCCGCCCGCGCCTTCGACGGCATCGAGGCGATCCGCCTCACCTGCCGCGGCGGCACCGGCGCCGACCGCTTCTACGCGGCGTGCGGCTACAAGGAGGTCGGCCGCGTCCCCGGCGCGATCCGGGTGGCCCCCGGCGACGATCGCGACGACATCACGATGCTGCTGCCGGTGATCTGACCTGAGCGAAGAGGGGCCCCGGCCACCGGCCGGAACCCCTCTTCACCCTTGCGCCTGCCGTCGGAGACGTCGTCGGATCAGCGACGACGTCAGACCCGCATCGCCTGCGGCGTCTCGCGCCGTGCCGGGTCCGGGCCGTCGTACTCGCGGATGATCTCGTACCGGGTGTTCCGCTCGACGGGCCGGAAGCCGGCGTCGCGGATCAGGTCGAGCAGGTCCTCGCGGGTCAGCTTGTTCGGCGTCCCGTAGTTGTCCGCGTCGTGCGTGATCTTGTACTCGACGACCGAGCCGTCCATGTCGTCGGCGCCGTGCTGGAGCGCGAGCTGGGTGGTCTGCACGCCGTGCATGACCCAGAAGCACTTCACGTGCGGCACGTTGTCGAACAGGAGCCGGGAGACCGCGAAGGTCTTGAGCGCCTCGGCGCCGGTCGCCATGGTCGTCCGCGCCTGGAGGCGGTTACGGACCTTGCCGTCCTTCATGTCGACGAAGTCGTGCTGGTAGCGCAGCGGGATGAAGACCTGGAAACCACCGGTCTCGTCCTGGAGTTCGCGCAGGCGCAGCACGTGGTCGACGCGGTGACGGGGTTCCTCGATGTGCCCGTACAGCATCGTGGAGGGGGTCTTGAGACCCTTCTCGTGCGCGAGGCGGTGGATCCGTGACCAGTCCTCCCAGTGGGTGGCGTGGTCGACGATGTGCTGCCGGACCTCCCAGTCGAAGATCTCGGCGCCACCGCCGGTCAGCGACTCGAGGCCGGCGTCGATCAGCTCGTCGAGGATCTCGGAGGCGGAGAGCCCGGAGATCGTCTCGAAGTGGTGGATCTCCGTCGCCGTGAACGCCTTCAGCGCGACGTTCGGCAGCGCCTCCTTGAGGGCCTTCAGGGAGCGCGGGTAGTAGCGCCAGGGCAGCGTCGGGTGCAGGCCGTTGACGATGTGCAGCTCGGTGAGGTTCTCGTTCTCCATCGCCTTGGCGAGGCGGACGGCCTCCTCGATGCGCATCGTGTACGCGTCCTTCTCGCCCGGCTTGCGCTGGAACGAGCAGTACGCGCACGAAGCGGTGCACACGTTCGTCATGTTGAGGTGGCGGTTGACGTTGAAGTGGACGACGTCGCCGTTCTTGCGTGTGCGCACCTCGTGGGCGAGCCCGCCCAGCCAGGCCAGGTCGTCCGACTCGTACAGCGCGATGCCGTCCTCACGCGACAGCCGCTCGCCGTCCCGCACCTTCTGCTCCAGCTCGCGCTTGAGCCCTACGTCCATTGCCATTGCTCCTCACCAAAGACTGCGGCCAACCGTACTCCCCCACCCTTCGGGCGGGAGGGGCCCCCATCAGGCACTTCGCGCCCGCCTCTACTCCTCCTCGGGCAGCTCCCCCACCCGGTTCTCCCACTTGGTGGACAGCACGATCGTGGTGCGCGTGCGCGAGACGCCCTTCGTGCCGCTGAGCCGGCGGATGGTGCGCTCCAGGCCGTCCACGTCGCCGACCCGCACCTTGAGCATGTACGAGTCGTCGCCCGCGATGAACCAGCAGTCCTCGATCTCGTGCAGGTCCTTGAGCCGGCGCGCCACGTCCTCGTGGTCGGCGGCGTCGGAGAGCGAGATGCCGATCAGGGCGGTGACGCCGAGGCCGAGCGAGGGCGAGTCGACGGTCGCGCGGTAGCCGGTGATGACGCCGGCCGCTTCGAGACGGTTGATGCGGTCGGTGACGCTGGGCCCGGACAGGCCTACGAGGCGTCCCAGCTCGGCATACGAGGCGCGGCCGTTCTCGCGCAGAGCCTGAATGAGCTGCCTGTCCACGGCGTCCATAGGTCCATGCCTTTCATTATTCTGCGTTGACGCGAGTTTACGTGTAGAATCTAAGGCGCGCAGGGCATTGACCCTGTGAATCTTTCAGCCGAAACCCAGTTTCGCCTTCGGCTGCCCTTCCAAGCGATCTTCGACTACCGATCAAAGACGATCATTCAGGAGTGTTGCCACCGTGTACACGATCGAGATGGCCTACGCCCGCATGCGCGAGCTGCAGGACCAGGCCAACCGCTCGCGTGCCCACCAGTCCGCCGTCGAGGCGCGTGCCGCTGAGAAGCGGGCCGCGCGCGCCAAGAAGCGCTAACGGTCCAAAGAGCCGCCCCCGAGCTCTCCCTGCCACCGGCGGTAGAGCCGATGCGGCACCTCCGCCGCGTCGAGCGCCCGCCCGGCGACGAAGTCCACCAGATCCTGGATGTGCGTCGCCCCCGCGTAGAACGCCGGAGAGGCGGGCAGCACCACGGCGCCCGCCTCGTCCAGCGCCACCAGATGCTTCAGCGTCTGCCCGTTCAGCGGCGTCTCGCGCACCGCGACGACCAGCCTGCGCCCTTCCTTGAGCGTCACGCTCGCCGCGCGCTGAAGCAGATCCTTCGAGAGGCCGAGCGCCACGCCCGCCACGCACGCCGTGGACGCGGGCACGATGATCATGCCCTTGGCCGGGTACGACCCGGACGACGGTCCCGCCGCCAGATCCCCGGCGGACCAGTACCTGACCTGGTCGAGGCGGTCGCCCACCGCGAACGTGTCCGGCTTCCCGTCCGCCCCGCGCGCCAGCCACGCACCCAGGTCCTCGTGCCAGTGCGCGTCCCGGAACGCGATGCCCGTCTCGTCGAGCAGCGTCAGCCGCGAGGCCCGCGAGACGACGAGGTCCACGCTCTCCCCCGCGTCGAGCAGCGCGCGCAGAACCGCGGCGGCATACGGGGTCCCCGACGCGCCGGACACCCCCACGATCCAAGGCCGGCGCCCAATTTCTCCTGCGGTCATGCCGTCGAGCCTATCCGGCACCCGGCCGCGGTCAGACAGTCAGGCCGCGCACGAGGAGGTCGAGCAGCGCGCACACGAACAGGGCGATCCCGATAAAGCCGTTGACCTGGAAGAAGGCCCGGTTGAGCCGGGACAGGTCGCGCGGCCGCACGATCGTGTGCTCGTAGAGGAAGGCACCCGCGACGACGGCGAGGCCGAGCCAGAAGAACGCACCCGCGTCCGTGGCGAGCGCGTACCAGACGAACAGCGCCGTGGTGAGCGTGTGGCAGCCGCGCGCTCCCCAGATCGCCGCCGGGATTCCGAAGCGGGCCGGCACCGACATCACGCCGACCTCACGGTCCGTCTCCACGTCCTGGCAGGCGTAGATGAGGTCGAAGCCGCCGATCCAGATGCCGACCGCGAGCCCGAGGATCACCGCGTCCCACGACCACTCGCCGGTGATCGCCAGCCAGGCGCCGACCGGCCCCATCGCCTGAGCGAGACCCAGGATGGCCTGCGGGAAGTTCGTGAACCGCTTGCCGTACGGATAGACGACCATCGGGATCACCGCGATGGGCGCGAGCGCCAGGCACAGCGGGTTGAGCAGGGCGGCCGCGCCGAGGAAGACGACGAGCGCGATGAGCGCGCCGGTCCAGGCGGACTTCACGGACATCGCGCCCGTGACGAGTTCGCGGTGCGCGGTCCTCGGGTTACGGGCGTCGATCTCGCGGTCGATGATCCGGTTCGCGGCCATCGCGAACGTGCGCAGACCGACCATCGCGATCGTCACGAGCAGCAGCCGCCACCAGTGGATGTTCCCGTCCATGCGGAACATCGCGGTGAGCGCCGCGATGTACGCGAAGGGCAGAGCGAACACCGAGTGCTCGATCATGACGAGCCGCAGGAACGCCTTGGTGCGGCCCGGCTGCGGGATCGCGGCGGAAGCGCTGGTCACAGGCCGTACTCCTTCCAGCGGCGGTCGACCGTCGCCGCCGTCTGCGGGTCGGACAGCACCATCTCGGGCCAGCCGCCGTCCCGCGTGTAGCCCTCCTCGGGCCACTTCTTCGTCGCGTCGATGCCCGCCTTGCCGCCCCAGAACTGCTGGTACGACGCGTGGTCGAGGTGGTCGACGGGACCCTCGGCGACGGTCAGGTCACGGGCGTAGTCCGTGTTCCCGAGCGCCCGCCACGCGACCTCGTGCAGATCGTGCACGTCGCAGTCCGAGTCGACGACCACGATCAGCTTGGTCAGCGACATCATGTGGGCGCCCCACACGGCGTGCATCACCTTCTGCGCGTGTTTCGGGTACTTCTTGTCGATCGAGACGATCGCGCAGTTGTGGAAGCCGCCCGACTCGGGCAGGTGGTAGTCCACGATGTCCGGCACGATGATCTTGAGGAGCGGCAGGAAGAAGCGCTCCGTGGCCCGGCCGAGGGGACCGTCCTCCGTCGGCGGGCGGCCCACCACGATGGACTGCAGCAGCGGACGCTTCCGCATCGTCACGCAGTCGATCGTCAGCGCGGGGAAGGGTTCCTGCGGCGTGTAGAAACCGGTGTGGTCGCCGAACGGGCCCTCGGGGAGCATCTCCCCGGGCTCCAGCCAGCCCTCGAGGACGACCTCGGCGTTCGCCGGCACCTGGAGCGGCACCGTCTTGCAGTCGACCATCTCGATCCGCTTGCCCTGGATGAACCCGGCGAAGAGGTACTCGTCGATGTCCCCGGGCAGCGGCGCCGTCGACGCGTACGTCACGGCGGGCGGGCAGCCGAAGGCGATCGCGACCGGCAGCTTCTCGCCCTTCCTGGCGGCCACCTGGTAGTGGTTGCGGCTGTCCTTGTGGATCTGCCAGTGCATGCCGATGGTGCGCCGGTCGTGGCGCTGGAGCCGGTAGAGCCCGAGGTTGCGGATGCCGCTCTCGGGGTCCTTGGTGTGCGTGAGGCCGAGGTTGAAGAAGGAGCCGCCGTCCTCGGGCCAGGTGAACAGGGCCGGAAGCTGGTCCAGGTCCACGTCGTCGCCGCGCAGGACGACCTCCTGCACCGGAGCGTCCTTCACCTTCTTCGGCGGCACGTGCACCATCGAGCCGAGCTTGCCGAACGCCTCACGCACGCCCACGAAACCGTGCGGCAGCTCGGGGCGCAGCAGGCCGCCGATCTTGTCGCTGATCTCCTCGTAGGACTTGAGGCCGAGCGCCTTGAGCAGGCGCCGGTCGGTCCCGTACACATTCATCGCGAGCGGCATCGAGGAGCCGCGCACGTTCTCGAAGAGGAGAGCGGGGCCGCCGGACTTCTGCACCCGGTCGACGATCTCACCGACCTCCAGATAGGGGTCGACCTCGGCCTTGATGCGCTTGAGGTCACCCTCGCGCTCCAGCGCCCGCAGGAGGGAGCGAAGATCGTCGTAAGCCATGCGTCCCAGTATCGAGCACCGGCTACCCTGACCCGGTCACCGGGGGCCTGCGTCGGCCCCACGCCGCTCCTTGGGGGATCGCGACACCATGCTCCGCTACTTGCCGTTCCTGTTGGTACTGGCGTTGTGGATCTACGCCTTCATCGACTGCCTGAACACTCCGGAGGAGGAGGTCAGGGGCCTGCCGAAGGTCGTGTGGGTCATCATCATCCTGCTCTTCGGCGAGGTGCTCGTCGGCCCGATCGCCTGGCTCGTCGCGGGCAGGCAGCGGCACGCGCCCGCGAACGGCTCGACACCGTCCGAGTGGCACCGCAGCCACCGCACCCCCTTCGTCGCGCCCGACGACAACCCCGAGTTCCTGCACTCCCTGCGCGAGGAGAACAAGAAGGACGAGGCGCTCCTCAAGGACTGGGAGGCCGATCTGCGCCGCCGCGAGGAGGAGCTCAAGAAGCGCGAGCGCGAACAGGGCGGCGAGCAGGCGTGAGCGCCTTCGACCCCGAACTGGCGCGGACCTGGCTGGCCACGGCCGTCGAGGAGGCGCGGGCGGGGCTCGCCGAGGGCGGCATCCCGATCGGCGCGGCCCTCTACTCGGCGGACGGGAAGGTCCTCGGGCGCGGGCACAACCGCCGTGTGCAGGATGCGGATCCGTCCGTGCACGGCGAGACCGACGCCTTCCGCAACGCGGGCCGGCAGCGCTCGTACAAGGGCACGACGATGGTGACGACGCTCTCGCCGTGCTGGTACTGCTCCGGTCTGGTGCGGCAGTTCGGCATCTCGCGGGTCGTCGTCGGTGAGGCGCGGACGTTCCACGGCGGGCACGACTGGCTGGCCGAGCACGGCGTGGAGATCGTGGTCCTCGACGACCCCGGGTGCGTCGCCATGATGGAGGAGTTCATCGCGGCCCGCCCCGAGCTGTGGCACGAGGACATCGGCGAGTAGGCGGCTCCGGCCGGTCAGGCGTCATTGCCCAGGTGCTGCGCCACGTCCACAGTGGGGGCATGACGCAGCCCCCTACGCCGCAGCCCCGTATCCCCACGATCGATCTGCGGCCCTGGCACACGGGCGGCCCCGACGCGCGGGCCGAGATCGCCCGTACCGTCGACGAGGCACTGCAGACCGCCGGATTCCTGCTGGTCACAGGGCACGGCGTGGACCCGGGCCTGCGTTCCCGGATCCGGGAGGCGGCCCGCGGCTTCTTCCGGCTGCCGCCCGCGGTGAAGGAGCCGTACGCCGTGAAGGTGGGCGGGCGCGGCTGGCTGGGCCCCGGCGCCGAGGCGAACGGCCACGCGGAGGGCACCGAGACCCCGCCCGACCTCAAGGAGTCCCTGTCGTACGCCTCCGAGCTGCCCACCGGGGACGCGGAGATCGACGCGGAGTGGTTCCTGCCCAACACCTGGCCCGCCGAGACGCCCGAGCTGCGCGCGCTCGTCGAGACGTATCTCGGGCGGATGCGGGAGCTGTCCGACCTGCTGCTCGAACTCCTCGCGGTCGCGCTCGGCGAGGAGGAGGACTTCTTCACCCGGCACACCGCGCACCCCACCTGGGGCTTCAACATCAACTGGTACCCGGGCACGGACGTCGTGGGCGCGCCCGAGGAGGGCCAGTTCCGCATCGGCCCGCACACCGACTTCGGGACCGTCACGGTCCTCGACCGGCAGGCCGGCAGGGGCGGGCTCCAGGTCTACACCGACGAGGGCGGCTGGGAGGACGCGCCCTTCGACCCGGACTCGTTCACCGTCAACATCGGTGACCTGATGGCGCGTTGGACCGGCGACCGCTGGCGCTCCGGCCGCCACCGCGTCCTGCCGCCCCCGGCCGACCTGCCCGCCGAGGAGCTGATGTCGCTCGTCTACTTCTACGAGTGCGACCCACGCACGACCGTCAGCTCCGTTCCCGCGCCGAAGGGCCGGGTCGCGCACGAGCCGGTCGACTCGCACACGTATCTGCGGGCGAAGCTGGACGCGATCACTGTGGAGTCTTGATCACTGGGGGCCAGATCACTGTGGAGCCTCGAGATAACCGTCCCTGAGCTGCTGCCAGCGGGCCGGGGTCCAGGCCGCCCAGGCCCGCTCGTCCGTCGGTCGCCCGTCGAGCGCGGCGGCCAAGTGCTCGAAGTGGTCGTGCCAGGCGGCCAGATAGTCCAGGCGCGCCGCGTCGTCGCCGTCGATCTCGCCGGTGAACCGCAGGGTCGTCGCGTCGGGGGCCGTCGGCTCCAAGTGGAAGCGCATCCGGCCGTGCCCGCCTTCGAACGTGTACTCGGCGACGCGCTCGCCGTCCCACGCGGTGACCCGGCCCTGGTGGGCGCGCCCGTTGTTGAGCCACCGCAGCGTGACCGCGCCGCCGAGCCGTGGTTCCAGCACATCGGCGGCGGCCAGCCACCCCGGCAGACCCTCCGGGGTGGCCACCGCCGCCCAGACCTCCTCCACAGGGTGCGGAAGAGGGATCGTGAAGTGCAGGGTGTGGGTGTGACCCGCGGTCCGGCTCGTGCCGGGCGCGACGGGTGTGGCAGGTGCCGCGGGCTCGGTGGGGTGGCTGGATTCGGTCATACCTCCAGGCTGGCGCGCCCGCGCGCTTCGCGCACCCGTACGGACCGGATCCGCTGCCCTCGTACCCAGGGCCTTTCGTTCGGATCAGGCCGGACCGGGGAGCGGGTGGATCAGGCCGGACCAGGGAGCGGGGTCATATCCAAACCAAAAGCCCTGGGGCCGCTGCCCCGGCTTGTCGACGACGGCCCGGTTCACGACCGCCGTATTGCTCGTGACCTGGCCCTTCTTCACCCCGCCCGACCAGGCTTCGGTGGCGACGGTGCGCTCGCCCAGGAACTCGTGGGTCTTCACGTCGAAGATCCACTCGTCGCGGCTGGGGTTGTCGGGGTCCTTGCGGGCCACGGCGATCCCGGGCCGGCCCGCGGCGTCCTTCACGCCCTTCACCACGGTCACGCCGGGGATCCTGGCGGCGGCCCGGTAGAGCGCGGCGCCCACCTCCGGCGGCACGAGCGCATCCCTGATCAGGTCGCCGACCAGCACGAACATGGCCTGGTCGGCCTTCCGGCCGCTGCGCTCGGGGGCCGCTGCGCGCAGCCGGCGCAGCATCGCGTCGGGGTCGGTGGGCAGGGTGGCCAGGTGCCGGTAGCCGGTGGACGTCTCGTAGCCGGGCGTGCCCGGGACCGGCCCGGTTTCGGTCGCCCACTGGCCTCGGCCCTTCTCGCGTACGAGTCCCTTGCGGGTGCCGTCCACGGACTGCCAGGTCTCGAGCCGGTGCAGCGGCGGAATGCTCGTCTTCATGCCCTCGCCGCTCTGCGAGTACGACACGAGGCTGTCGACGTAGACGAACTGGTCGTCGCGGATGCGGGCGGGCGTATCGGCGCGCTCGGCGGCGAGCGCGACGTCCTCCAGGAGCGCCACGGCCTCCTTGGTCGGCGGCGGGGCGCCCGCGCCGTCCGACGGCAGCGCGACGAAGGTGACGGCCGCCGCGGTCGCCACGGCAACGGCGGCGACCGCGGGCCGCGGCCAGTTCCGGCGACGCGGTGCCCGCGCGGGTGCTTCGGTCTCCCGGATCTCGGTCATCAGATGCTCCTTGAGGAGTCGGTGCTGGCCCGGCGGAAGGTCCTTCTCAGGAAGCGTGTTCATCGGTTTCCCTCCTGCATGGGCCCGGCCACGGGAGCGTGGCCGCCTTTCATCTGTCCGTCGGGAGGCGGGAGTTCCATGGCGCGGGCGAGTTTCGCGCGGGCTCTGAAAAGCCGGGAGCGGACCGTGCCGGCGGGGACGCCGAGCGCCCTGGCGGCGGTCGGGTGGTCGAGGCCCGACCAGACGCACAGGGCGAGCACCTCGCGTTCGGGGCGCCGCAGTGTCGCCAGCGCGGTGTGGACGAGGGCTATGCGGGTCTGGTCGTCGATGCGTCCCGCGACGTCGTCGGCGAAGTCGGCCTCGGCTTCCGCGCGCGGGAGGCGGGAGACCGCGGCGGCGTGTCTGCGGGTGGCGCGGCGCAGGTTGCGCGTGACGTTCGTGGCGCCGCCGAGCAGCCAGGGCCGCAGCGAGCCGCCCTCGGGCTCGACCCTGTCGCGCAGCCGCCACGCTTCGAGGAAGGTCAGCGAGACGACTTCCTCGGCGGTCGACCAGTCGCCGGTCAGGCTGTAGGCGTGGTTGTAGACGGATCGGGCGTAGGCGTCGAAGAGCTCGCCGAACGCGTCGGCGTCACCGTCCCTCACCCGGGTTCTGCGTGCTTGATGTGCCCCCTGATTCTTCTTCACGCCCCCCATCTGTCCGTACGACGAAGGCCGGTTCCCGTGACTCACGTCACATGGGAACCGGCCGTCGTGGGCTGCCGCGGTGTCAGACGCCGGCGTAGGAGTGTTTACCGGTGACGAAGATATTTACGCCGTAGTAGTTGAACAGCCAGCAGGCGAACGCGATGAGGGCCAGGTAGGCGGCCTTGCGGCCCTTCCATCCGGCGGTCGCGCGGGCGTGCAGGTAGCAGGCGTACGCGACCCAGGTGATGAACGACCAGGTCTCCTTGGGGTCCCAGCCCCAGTAACGGCCCCACGCGTCGCCGGCCCAGATCGCGCCCGCGATGATCGTGAACGTCCACAGCGGGAAGACGGCCGCGTTCACGCGGTAGGAGAACTTGTCGAGCGAGGCCGCGGCGGGCAGGCGCTCCATGACGGAGGTCGCGAACTTCCCGGGCTTGCCGCCGTTCGCCAGCTTGTTCTCGTACGAGTCGCGGAACAGGTAGAGCAGCGTGCTGACCGCGCCGACGTAGAACACCGCGCCGCAGAAGATCGCCGTGGAGACGTGGATGTACAGCCAGTACGAGTGAAGGGCGGGAACCAACTGGTCGCTGGCGGTGTACAAGACAGTGACAGCGAGGCCGAGATCGAGGAGGACCGTGGTGACCAGCGGGAGGCCGAGCCAGCCGATGTTCTTCTTCGCCACGAGCAGGCCGAGGTACACGGCGACTGCGACGGTGGAGAAGGTGATGTTGAACTCGTACATGTTGCCCCACGGCGCGCGCTGCACGGAGAGCGCGCGGGTGAGCACACCGCTCGCCTCCACGAGGAACGCGAGCACGGTGAGGGACACCGCGATACGGCCGTAGAGGTCGCCCTGCTCGTCGCCGCCGGAGGCGCCGGGGCCGTCCGGCACGTCACGCGTGCCGGAGACGGCGCGCGTGACGACACTGGGCCGCTCCAGGACGGCGGTGCCGCCGTTCTTCTCCTTGACCTGCACCTTCACGGAGCCGGCCGTGGCCTGCGCGGTGGCCTTCTGCGTCAGCGCGGCAGCGGTGCGGCCGACCTTGCTGCGGCTGCCGAAGAGCCACTCGGCCATGTGCGCGAAGAAGGCCAGGAGGTACACGGCCATCGACGAGTAGATCAGCACATTGCTGATGTGCGCGAGATTCTCGTTGGTTGCGGCGGCGAGATTCACTTCTCAGCCCCTTCGGCAGGAACAGCAGGTTGGGGATCGGCGGCGCTGGGCGCCTGTTCGTGGAGGTGTGCGGCCAGGTCGCCGAGCTCTTCGGCCACCTTCGAGGACTCACTGCGGCCGAGACCGCCCATCTCGACGACGGTGACTCCGTCGGCCCCGGGCGTCGCCCGGACCCAGACGCGGCGGCGCTGGATGAACAGGGAGCCGGCGAGGCCCGCGATGGCGGCGAGCGCTCCGGCGAGGGCCCAGCCGTCGCCGGGCTGATGGGTGATCTGGAAGCTCGCCCACTGCTTGATGTCCTTGTCGAACGTGATCGACCCGGCACCGTTCGGAAGCTTCATGGTCTCGCCGGGCCGCAGCCGCGTCTTGAGCAGCTCCCCCTTCGAGTCCGTGAACTTCTTCATCTTGGAGGTGTCCAGTTGGTACACGTTCTGCGGGATACCGGAGTCGACACCCAGGCTTCCGTGGTACGCGGACAGCGCGAGGACCGGATAGTCGAGCGCGGGGAACTGGGAGAACATGTTGCCCTTCCCGGACCCCGCGAAGGTCGGCACGAAGAAGGCGTTGAAGCCGAGCTGTTCCCGCTTGCCGTTCTTGTCGCGGTAGCCGTCCATGACCTTGATGGCACCGGTGGAGGTGACGTTCGAGTCGATGGGCAGCAGTGGCACGGCCTGCCGGGAGACGATCTTGCCGCGGCCGTCCCGGACGGTGACGGTGGGCGCGTAGCCGTGGCCGTTGAGGTAGACCTTGGTGCCGTTGATCTCAAGGGGCTCGTTGACCTGGATCGCGGTCTTCTGCTCCTTGCCGGTCGCGCCGACGCTGTAGGTCACGTTGGCGCGGTAGACGCGCGGGCTCCCCTGGTTCGGCCCGTTGCGCTCGTACGTCCCGTCGAACTTGTCGAGCTGGAAGCTGAACGGCGTCAGATCGGTGTCGGAGTTGAAGAGGTTGCCCGACTTGAAGTCGTCGTACATCGGCAGGGCGTTGGAGAAGCCTCCGTCACCCTCGACCATCAGCTTGCCGCCCTCGGACTTGAAGAGCTGGCCCCAGGCGAAGGCGATCAGCATCACGATCAGCGCGATGTGGAAGACCAGGTTGCCGGCCTCGCGCAGATAGCCCTTCTCGGAGGCGACGGAGTCACCGGAGACGTGGGCGCGGAAGCGGCGCTTGCGGAGGATCTCGAGGGCCGCCGCGCGGACCTGCTCGGGCTCGGCGTCGGTGCGCCAGGTCGCGGACGCGGGCAGGTGCGTGAAGCGCTTGGGTGCGCCCGGGGCGCGGCCGCGCAGCTGCCCGACGAACTGCCAGGTGCGCGGGACGATGCAGCCGATGAGGGAGATGAACAGCAGGATGTAGATCGCGGAGAACCACACCGAGCTGTAGACGTGGAACAGACCCAGCTTGTCGTAGACCGGCGCGACCGTCGTGTGCGCGTCCTTGAACGTCTGCACCTTCATCTCGTCGACCCCGGACTGCGGGATCAGCGAGCCGGGGATCGCCCCGAGCGAGAGCATGAAGAGCAGGATCAGCGCGACGCGCATCGAGGTGAGCTGCCGCCAGAACCAGCGGATCCAGCCGATGACGCCCAGCCGGGGCAGGGTCGGGTCGCGGTCCTCCTGCGGAGCGGTGGACAGGTGCGAGCCGGCCGCGCCGAGCTCGTCGCCGCGCACCTCGCCGGTCTTGCCGGATTCAGTCGTGCTCATGGATCAGATTCCCACCGTGAAGCCGTTGGACCAGGTCTGCATCTGCTGGACGAGGGTGTCCCAGGCTCCTGTGAGCAGCAGCACTCCGGTAAAGATCATCATGATGCCGCCGATCCGCATCACCCAGGCGTAGTGCTTCTTGACCCAGCCGAAGGCACCGAGCGCCTTGCGGAAGGCGACCGCGGCGAGCACGAAGGGGACACCGAGCCCGGCGCAGTACGCAACGGTCAGTATGGCCCCGCGCCCCGCGCTCGCCTCGTTGAACGACAGGGCGGTCACGGAGGCGAGCGTCGGACCGATGCAGGGGGTCCAGCCGATGCCGAACAGGGCGCCGAGCACCGGGGCACCGATCAGCCCGGTCACCGGCCGCTTGTGGAAGCGGAATTCGCGCTGCGTGAGCCAGGGCATCATGCCCATGAAAAAGATCCCCATGAGGACCATCAGGACACCGAGGATCTTGGTGAGGGTGTCCTGGTACTCCTGGAGCGTCTCGCCGAAGTAGCCGAAGAGGGCCCCGCCGGAGACGAAGACGGCGGTGAAGCCGAGGACGAAGAGTCCGGCGCCGAGCGCCATCCGGCCGCGCCGCGCGTCGGCCAGGTCGGTGCCGCTGACCCCTGTCACGTAGGACAGGTAGCCGGGCACGAGAGGCAGGACGCAGGGCGAGAAGAACGAGAGGAGACCGCCGAGCACGGCGATCGGCAGAGCGAGCAGGAGCGTACCGCTCTCGACGGTGTTGCTCACTCCGCCTTCAGCGGCGAGAGCGGTGAGCGTGACGTGCACCGTCGCTCACTTCTCCGCGATCACGGGGTCGACCATCTTGCGCAGCTTGTCCTCGCTGAGCGCGCGCAGCGAGCGGGCGGCGATCTTGCCGTCGCGGTCGATGACGAGCGTGGACGGGATGGACTGCGGGTTGAGGGTGCCCTTGTCGAACCGCAGCATCAGCTTTCCCGAGGGGTCGTAGAAGCTCGGGTACGGGATGTTGTGGTCCTTCTCGAACTGGAGGGCCGGTTCGGTCTGCGGATCACGGGTGTTGATCCCGATGAACTGGGCGTCCTTGCCCTTGGTCTCGTTCGCGACCTTGGCGAAGTAGTTGGCCTCGGCGCGGCACGGCGGGCACCAGGAGCCCCACACGTTCAGCACGATGACCTTGCCCTTGTAGTCGGCGAGGTCGAGGGGCTTGCCCTCCAGGTCCTTGCCGTCCAGCTTCGGGGCGTCGTGCCGGTCGCCCTTGTCGACGGTGGAGATGCCGCCGGAGTTCGTCACGAAGTTGGTGTTGTTGCCGCCGCCCGACGTTCCGCCGGAGCTGCATGCGGAGAGCGTCAGCGCGGCGACCGCGGCTCCCGCGGCGAGGAGGGCGGTACGGCGCTTGGATGCAGCGAGGGGGGAAACGCGGCAGTCGGCACTCATGTGAAAAGTTTCGCATGTCTGTTTAGGGGATCTTCCGCACCCCCCTTGCGTACGGAAAACCCCATTTCAGGAGGGGTCATTCAGGGCGCTGCGCGAGGCTCACGCCGCGGCTTTCAGATAGCTCTTCCAGCCGCCGTCGGGGCGCACTCCGACGTCGAGCGAGCGCAGCTTGTCGAGGACCTTCGGGTCCTGGACGTCCAGCCAGTCGACGAACTGCCGGAAGGAGACGAGGCGTACGTCCTTCTGGCCGGCTATGTGCTTGAGTGCCTCTTCGACGGCGTCCATATAGATCCCGCCGTTCCACTCCTCGAAGTGGTTGCCTATGAAGAACGGCGCCCGGTTCGTCTCGTATGCCCGGTTGAAGCCGGCTATGTAGGCCTCGGCCGACTGCTTGCGCCAGCGCGGGTAGTTGTAGGCGGGTGCCCTGGTCGTGTTCACCGACTGATTGGCCAGCATGTTGTAGTCCATCGAGAGGACCTCGAAGCTGCGCCCGGGGAACGGCACGGCCTGCAGCGGCAGATCCCACACCCCGCCGCGCTTGCAGGGCCAGCGCTGCCGGCCGCCCGGCGAGGAGGCGTCATAGCGCCAGCCGAGCTCGCGGGCCGTGGGCAGCAGATTGTCCTGGCCGAGCAGACAGGGCGTGCGGCCGCCGACGAGTTCCTTCTCGTAGTCGAAGGGCAGCGAGGGCAGGTCGTGCCGGCCCGTGTTCGTGCGCCACTCCTTGACGAACGACTTGGCCTGGTCGATCTCGCTGCGCCACTGCGCCGGGGTCCAGTTGGCGACGGTGCCGGTGCCCGCGCAGAAGTGGCCGTTGAAGTGCGTGCCGATCTCATGGCCTTCCAGCCAGGCCTGGCGGACGCACTTCAGCGTCTCCTCGATGTGGGCATCGGTGAGATAACCGATGTCGGAGGCGCCGACCCCGTTGTTCGGCGGGCGGTAGAGCCGCTTCTTCGACTCCGGCAGCAGATAGAGGCCGGAGAGGAAGAACGTCATGTGCGCGCCATGGTTCTCGGCCAGTTCGAGGAAGCGCGGGAAGAGGCCGTTGCCGACCTCGCCCGCGCCGTCCCAGGAGAAGATCACGAACTGCGGCGGCGTCTCGCCGGGTTCGAGGGGGACGGGCTTGCCCGGCTGGTTCGGCTGCCTGCCGGTGTACGACGTCGAGCCGTCGCCGATCGGCCGGGCCGCGGGCTTGTCGGGCTTGGCGGGCTTACCGGGGCCGCCCTCACCCTTGCCGCCCGGCGGCACGGACCCCTCGCCACCTTGCCCGTTCCTGGTACCGCACCCGGCGAGCGCGGCGGCCGCCGCCCCCGCTCCGAGCCCGATCAGTCCCCTTCGTGTGATGTCCGGCATTGCCTGGTCCCCATTCGTCGCGCCCCGTTCCCGTACGAGACGGGCACTCCCTTAGAGGGCGCGACGAACACTGCGGTTCCGGCACGGAGAACAAAGTTGGGCAATGCCGACGGCTTTGCGCCGTATGTTCCGGGTGCCGAATCCGCTCCGGACCGAAGGTGCTCAGGACCGAAGGCGCTACGCGCCGAACGCCTTGTCCTTCCCCTTCACGGGCTTGGCACCCGCGAGGAGATGGGCGGGCACGAGATCGCGCGCGGGCTCCGTGTAGCCGACGGACACGATCTTGTCCCCGCGATAGGTGAACGTCGTGAGCGAGGCGAGCGTGCACTGCCGCTTGCGCGGGTCGTGCCACAGCCGGCGCTTCTCCACGAAGCTGCGCACGATCCAGATCGGCAGCTGATGGCTGACGCACACCGCCTCGTGACCGCGCGCCGCTTCCTTCGCTGCGTCGAGGGCGCCCATCATCCGCACGACCTGCTCGACGTACGGCTCGCCCCACGACGGCTTGAACGGGTTGACGAGGTGCTTCCAGTTCTCCGGCTTGCGCAGCGCGCCGTCGCCGACGCCGAACGTCTTGCCCTGGAAGACGTTGCCCGCCTCGATGAGCCGGTCGTCGGTCGCCAGGTCGAGCCCGTGCGCCTTCGCGATCGGCGTCGCCGTCTCCTGCGCCCGGTCCAGCGGGGAGGCCACGACGTGGGTCACATCACGCGAGGACAGGTGCTCTGCGACCCGGTCGGCCATCTGCCGGCCGAGCTCGGAGAGGTGGTAGTCGGGCAGGCGCCCGTACAGGATCCCCTCCGGGTTGTGCACCTCTCCGTGCCGCATCACGTGGACGACGGTGATGTCCTGGTCGGACTTGCCGGCAGTGGTCATGCTTGCGTGGCCTCCGCAGCCGCGCGCGCGGCACCGGGGAGCGCGGCGGCGATGCGCTCGACCGCCCGCTCGTCATGGGCAGTGGAGACGAACCAGGACTCGAAGGCCGACGGCGGCAGATAGACGCCCTGCTCCAGCATCGAGTGGAAGAACGCGGTGAAGCGGAAGGACTCCTGCGCCTTCGCGTCCTCGTAGTTGCGTACCTCGTTCTCCGTGAAGAACACCGAGAACATGTTGGAGGCGCTCTGTACGCGGTGCGCGACGCCCTCCTTCGTGAGCGCGGCGCCCACCAGGGTGCGCAGCTGCTCGGAGACCGCGTCGATCTTCGCGTACGCGGCGTCGTCGAGCAGCCGCAGCTGCGCGACGCCGGCCGCCGTCGCGACCGGGTTCCCGGACAGCGTGCCCGCCTGGTAGACGGGTCCGGCCGGGGCGAGGTGCCCCATGACGTCCGCGCGGCCACCGAACGCGGCGGCCGGGAAGCCACCGCCCATGACCTTGCCGAACGTCATCAGGTCGGGCACCACACCGTCGACGCCGTACCAGCCGGCCTTCGACGTGCGGAAGCCGGTCATGACCTCGTCGGAGATGTACAGCGCGCCGTTCGCCCGGCACAGGTCCGCGAGTCCCTGGTTGAAGCCGGCGAGCGGCGGCACGACGCCCATGTTGCCCGGCGACGCCTCGGTGATGACACAGGCGATCTGGCCCTCGTTCGCGGCGAACGCGGCCCGCACGGCGTCGAGGTCGTTGTACGGGACGACGATGGTGTCGCCCGCCTGGGCGCCGGTGACACCCGGGGTGTCCGGCAGCCCGAAGGTCGCCACACCCGAACCCGCGGCGGCGAGCAGCGCGTCCACGTGCCCGTGGTAACAGCCGGCGAACTTGATCACCTTGGCGCGTCCGGTGAACCCGCGGGCGAGCCTGATCGCGGACATGGTCGCCTCGGTGCCGCTGGACACCAGCCGCACCTGCTCGACCGGCGCGATCCGCGCGACGATCTCCTCGGCCAGGGCGACCTCGCCCTCACCCGGCGTACCGAAGGACGTGCCGCGCGCGACGGCTTCCTGGACGGCCGCGACGACCTCGGGACGGGAATGGCCGAGGATCATCGGCCCCCAGGAGCAGACGAGGTCGACGTACTCGCGACCGTCGGCATCCGTGAGGTACGGACCGGTACCGGACACCATGAACCGGGGCGTACCGCCCACGGCACGGAACGCGCGTACGGGCGAATTCACGCCGCCCGGCGTCACGAGGGCCGCACGGTCGAAGAGACCCTGCGAGACCGGTGCTTCATAGGGATACGGTGCGGTCGCGCCCGACGGCGGCGCCGCGGACCCGGGGATGTTGTTCGCCTCTGCCATGCCTCTCAGCGTACGGGCAGGCTCCCCGGAGCCCGGCTCATCCCCTGCTTCTCTGGCCACGGCGGGAACCGACTACCTAAACTCCCAGGGGATGGGCCGCTCGCGGACCGTTCACGCTGCACGCCGGCACGGGGTTCGCTCCCCGGCCCGCGCAGGTGTTTCACCGCACGTTTCGGCGAGTGACCGTGGGGGAGGTCACTGACACGATGATCGGGTTGCGCGGTGGTGGCCGCGCGGCCTAGAAAAGGGGCGAGGCGCCCTGGAAAAGCAGTCGGGTGGAGATATGCATCGCGGTGGCGGACTGGGCGAGGGGACCGACGATCTGGGCCCCCGGCGTGCCCGGCGGGGAAAGCACCGGCGCGACGCGGAGGCGGCAGCGGCACCGGCGGAGGAAGCGGACGCCGGGCAGGCACTGGGCGGGACCGGGAGCAGGAATGGTGGCCGGGTGGGGGTGACGTACAAATACTTCGGCGCGCCCGACGGCGCCACGGCGGCCCGTGTCCCCATCTCGATGCGCCCCGAGGAGCTCGGCGGCGACGAGCTCGGCATGGGCGGCATGTTCACCAAGATCAAGCCGGAGACGATGGCCGCGATGGTCCTCACCGGCATCGAGGGCATACCACTGCACAAGGTCCCCCCGCTGGAACTGGTCGTCCTGCATCCCGACTACGCGGTCGTGAAGCTGCCCATGACGGTCGTCGACCCGCTGCGCGGAGTCGGCGAGGAGGCCGTGGGCGCCGCGGCGTTCATCTGGTCGACGGTCCCTGACCGCGGCGGCCCGCGCGACGCGTTCTACGTGTACCAACTGCTGCACGAATGGCAGGACTTCAGCCACCGGCTGCACGACGCGGGACACCAGGCCTACTGCCTCGTCTGGCCCTGACCCTCACTCCTCGCCGGGCAGCACACCCCGCACCGTGAACCCGATCGCCGCTCCCCCGCCCGTACGCGCCTTCGCGAACGGCACGCCCCCGTGGGCCGCAGCCACCTCCTGGACGATGGACAGGCCGAGGCCGGAGCCCGGCAGGCTGCGGGCGGCCGGCGCGCGGTAGAAGCGGTCGAAGACCCGGTCCAGATCCGAGTCCGCGACACCGGGACCCCGGTCGAGCACCTCGACACGCACGCCGTCCGGGAGGCCTCCCGTGACCACGATCTCGATCGGCTCCGTGCCGTCGCGGTCGAACTTGGCGGCGTTCTCCACCAGGTTCGACACCGCGCGCTGGAGCGAGGCCGGCCGGCC
Source organism: Streptomyces sp. NPDC107517 (assembly GCF_055582645.1). NCBI lineage: Bacteria > Bacillati > Actinomycetota > Actinomycetes > Kitasatosporales > Streptomycetaceae > Streptomyces > Streptomyces sp. NPDC107517. The sequence continues at coordinate 82,933 of NZ_JBVJPM010000027.1, forward strand.
CCGGACCACCGTGTCGCCCCGCGAACGCACCGCGATCGTGCGGCCCGTACGGCGGCGCGCGAGGACCGCCGTGTCCTCCGCGGTCTCGGCGAGCGCCACCTCGACGACCGGCTCGTCGTCCTCCTTGCCCGCGGCCAGCTCCACCAACTCGTTGACCAGATCGGTCAGTTCACGCGACTCCTGAGCCAGGTCGGCGATCAGCTCCTCGCGGGCGGCGGGCGGCAGGTCCTCGATACGGCGCAGCAGCGAGATGTTCGTACGCAGTGAGGTGAGCGGCGTGCGCAGTTCGTGACCGGCGTCCTGCACCAGGCGGCGCTGGTCCTCCATCGAGCGCGCAAGCCGCCCCAGCATCCGGTCGAAGGAGCGCCCCAGGCTGCCCACCTCGTCACCGCCGGCGACCGGCACCCGCACATCGAGGTGCCCCGTCCCCGCCACGTCCTCCGCCGCCTCCGCGAGCCTCACCAGACGCCCCGTGATCCGGCGCGCCAGCCACCAGCCGACAAGTCCCGCCGCCACGATCACGGAACCCGCCAGCAGGCCCGTGCGCTGCTGGAGTTCACGCAGCAGGTCCTCCGTGTCACTGAACTCCTGCGCGACCTGCACGGCGCCGCGCCCGCCGCCCAGCGACACGGCCGTCATCCGGTACTCGTCCCCGCCGATCTCCACATCGCGCCGCGAGCCGCCCTTCTCCGCCCCCTCGGCCTTCTCCGTCACACCGGCGTGCGCCTCGTCGGCGGTGCGCCGGTCCGCCGCGTTCACCGGCAGCTGCGGGCTGCCGCGGTCGACGACCCGGCCGCCGGGCCCGAGCACCTGGACGTCCGTGCGGGCCGGCCGGATCAGGTCGTCGCGCGGCCCGTCGTGGTCGGGGTCCCCCGACGCGAAGTCGTACGGAGTGAGCCTGGCCTCCTTCACCTGCTGCCGCAGATCGGTGACGACCTCGTCGAACACGGCCTGCTGGTCCACGCGGACGAGCCGCGCCGCGGCGTCGTAGGAGAGGAAACCGACCAGGACGGTGACGGCCGCCGCGACGGCCGCGAACGACACGGCCAGCGTCGTCCGCAGTGACCGGGCGCGCGGTCGCCCGTGCAGGAACGCGCGCAGGCGGCGACGCGGCATCCTCAGTCCTCCCGCAGCACGTAGCCGACGCCGCGGACGGTGTGGATGAGGGAGGTGGCACCGGGTTCGTCGACCTTGCGGCGCAGATAGCCGACGTAGACGGCGAGGTTCTTCGACCCGGGACCGAAGTCGTAGCCCCAGATGCGGTCGTAGATCGTGGCGTGGTCGAGGACGATGCCCGCGTTGCGCACGAGCAGCTCCAGGAGGTCGAACTCGGTACGGGTGAGCTCCAGTTCGCGCTCCCCGCGCCAGGCCCGCCGCGCCTGCGGGTCCATTCTGAGGTCCGCCGCCACGACCTGCCCGTCCGGCTCGGGCGACTCCTCGCGCCCGCCGCTCCCGTCATCGGAGGAGGCGCCGTCGCTGCGGCGCAGCAGGGCACGGAGCCGGGCGAAGACCTCATCCACGTCGAACGGCTTCACGACATAGTCGTCGGCGCCCGCGTCCAGGCCCGCGATCCGGTCCGGCGTCTCGACGAGCGCCGTCAGCATCAGGATCGGCGTGCGGTCCCCCTCGGCGCGCAGCACCCGGCACACCTGAAGACCGTCGATGCCCGGCATCATCACGTCCAGGACGAGGATGTCGGGCGCGCTGCGGTGCGCCTGCGCGATCGCCTCCACCCCGTCGGCGACGGCCGTGACCTCGTAACCCTCCAGAGTCAGGGCCCGCTCCAGGGCATGGCGGATGGCACGGTCGTCCTCGGCGAGCAGCACGGTCGAGGACGCGGCGTGGGGCGTGGCGGACGCAGCGGTAGGGGACACGCGTTCCAGTGTGCCCCCCTCGACCGGCGGCCTCCCCCCTGCCCGGGGGCCCGCCCGGCGCCTTCTTACCTGCATCTCACCCGGGCGCGAACGGTGGCTTACCTGGCTGGACCAGGCTGCCGCCGTATGTTGCGGGCACAGCGCCCGCCGGGAGGGTTGTCCATGAAGATCGTGTTCCTGCTGCACAACGCGTACGCGATCGGCGGGACCGTGCGAACCACGCTCAACCTCGCCTCGGCGCTCGCCGGGCGCGGCGGCCACGAGGTGGAGATCGTGTCGATGTCCCGGCATCGCGAGGTGCCGCGCTTCACGGTCGACCCCGCCGTCTCACTGGTCCCACTCGTCGACACGCGTATCGGCGGCGTCGACACGCGGTACCCGGCGTACGAGGAGCCCGCGCGGGACTTTCCCGCCGCCGAGAAGCGGCACAAGCAGTACACCCGTCTGCATGATCTGCGCGTGCGCGAGTACCTGGAGCGCTGTGACGCCGACGTCGTGATCGGTACGCGCCCCGGCATCAACGTCTATCTGGCGATGTACGGCCCGCGCACCGCACTGCGGATCGGGCAGGAGCACCTGCGCCACGACGCGCACAGCAAGAAGCTCCGGGCGGTGCTCGCCCGCCACTACCGCTCCCTCGACGCCGTCGTCACCATGACCGCGGCGGACGCCGAGGTGTACCGGGCGCGCATGGCCCTGCCGGGCGTACGGGTCCTGTCGGTCCCCAACATCGTGCCGGAGGCACCCTGCCCGCCGTCCGACGGCGCCGCCAAGGTCATCGCGAGCGCCGGGCGTCTCGCGCCGGGCAAGCGCTTCGACCTGCTCCTGGAGGCGTTCGCGGCCGTCGCCGCGCAGGAGCCCGAGTGGCAGCTGCGGATCTACGGCGGCGGGCCCGAGGAAGCGAAGCTGCGCGATCTCGTCGCCGGGCTCGGACTGACCGGGCGCGCCCACCTGATGGGGGCGCGCTCGCCCATCGAGCCGGAGTTCGCGAAGGCCTCGATCGTGGTGTCCGCGTCAGATGCGGAGTCCTTCGGGATGACGCTCGTCGAGGCGATGCGGTGCGGGGTTCCGGTGGTCAGCACCGACGCGCCGCTCGGCCCCGCCGAGATCATCACCGACGGCGCCGACGGCCTGCTCGTGCCGGTCGGGGACGCGCAGGCTCTCTCCGAGGCGGTCGTCGGCCTCATCCACGACGCGCCGCGCCGGCACGCCATGGCTCGCGCCGCGTTCGCGTCCGCCCGCCGCTACGACCCCGATCCGATCGTCGCCCGGTACGAGCTCCTGTTCGCCGAACTCCGTGAGACGCGGCGCCAGCGTTCGTGGCAACGGCTGCGCTCACGCGCGGCCGAATGGGCCCGCCGCAAGGCCCGGTCGACCCACGGCCCGGCGCGGGCCGCGTCCGCGCGCGGCGCCCGCTCGGACCCACGCCCCACGTGACGCACGAGCGGGAAGGCACATGACGACCAACGACACCCAACTCACCCCTGAACCGGCCCGCCCGCAAGGCCCCAAGGCCCCCGGAGCCAAACGGGACCGGGCCACCGAGGGCCGGGGCAGGCGGGCCGACCAAAACCGGCGGCGGCCCGCCCCCCGGCCCGACCCCCAGCCGGGCACGGCAGCCACGACTGCCCGACCGGACACAAGTCCGGCAGTCACCACAGCCCCGCCCAAGGCCGGCACCCCGGCCACCACCCCCGGCCGACACACCGAGCCCGGCCCCCGAACCGCCACAGCGGCCCCCGGCGCCCCCGCCCCCATCGGCGCCACCGCCATCCCCCACCCCCCGTCCTCCCCCGCCACCACATCTGACGCCCCAAAGCGGCGCCCCCGCGCCAGGCCCTGGCTGGCTCTCGTCGCTGTCGTCTACGCCCTCGTTCAGTTCGTGCTCGTCGTGCCGGCGTTCGCGCACGCGCTCGGGTGGGACGAGGCCGTCTATGTGTCGCAGTACGACCCGCGCGTCCCCGCCGCCTTCTTCAGCGCGCCGCGCTCCCGTGGCGTCAGCTTCCTGACCGCGCCGTTCATCGCGGTCACCCCGTCCGTGCTCGTCCTGCGCATCGCGCTCACGCTGCTCTCCTCGGCCGCTCTGTACGCCGCGTTCCGTGTATGGCGTCCCGTCGTCGGGGCCCGTACCACCGCCCTCGCCGCGCTGCTGTTCGCGGGGCTGTGGATCACCCAGATCTCCGGGCCGCAGGCCATGCCCAACCTCTGGGTGGCGTTCGGCTCGGTCGCCGCCACCGGCTGGTTCCTGCGCGCGGTGATCCGGCGCGAACCCCGCGCGTACAGGTGGCTCGCGGGCTGCGTCGCCGTGACCGCCCTGTTCCGCGCTCCGGACGCCGTCTGGCTCGCCCTGCCCCTGATCGCCACGGCCCTGTTCCGCGGCCGCCGCACCCTGCCCTACCTGGTCGGCGGACTCGCGATCGGCCTCGCCCAGTGGGTCGCGGAGGCGTACATCCGCTTCGGCTCCGTACAGGAACGGCTGCACGTGTCGAGCGCCACCGAGGGCGACATGGGCCTGCACCTCAATTTCGACAACGCCTGGTCCAGCCTCAACGGCCCCCTGTTGTGCCGCCCGTGCACGGTGACCCTGCAGTCCCCCGGCCTCACCCTGTGGTGGCTGGCCCTGCCCGTCCTCGGCGCCGCCGCACTCGCCTACGCGGCGCGCGAGCGCCGGCTCCTGGCGACCGCGCTCCCCGTGGCCGTCGCCGCCGCGCTCGCCGTGCCGTATCTGCTGATGATCGGCTACTCGGCCCCGCGCTTCCTGCTCCCGGCCTACGCGCTCCTCGCCCTGCCGGTCGCGAGCCTGGTCACGCGCCTGACCTCGCGACGCGCCCTCATCCTCGTAGGACTGATCGTCGCGGCGCAGTGCCTCTCGCAGTCCACCGTCCTGACCGAGGTCACCGCGGCGACCGCCGGCACGAACCAGCGCTACCGCGCCGCCGCCGACAGCCTGCGCACCCTCGGCCTGCGCCCGCCCTGCCTGGTCTCGGGCCCACGCGCCCTCCCCATCGCCTACGACGCGGGCTGCGCCTCCGCCCAGATCGACGGCAACAACGTCTCGACAACCGTCGCGGGCATCCTCCGGCGCGCCGCGAAGGTGCCGACCGCCGTCCTCACGAAAAAGGGACAGCGCCCACCGCACTATGCGCGCGACTGGACGCCGTACCCCCTGCCCCACACCCGCGGCTGGACGGCCTGGCTCGCGCCGGCCGTCCCGCAGGGCCCTTGACCTCTTCTTGCTACGGCCGCAGCTTCTTACTACGTCCGCAGCGCGGCAAGCTGCCGCTCGAAGGGGATGACGTCGTCGCCCCACTCCACCGGCGCCGGGCGGGCCGCCGCGAGGCCGGTCATGAGCCGCGCGAGCTCACCGCCCGCCCGTTCGACGCGCTGCTCGAGCCCTTCCGCTCCCCAGTCCTGCGACGCCGCGTACACGGCGGTCGGCACGACCACGGCCCGCAGATGCGCGAACAGCGGACGCATCGCGTGCTCCAGGACGAGCGAGTGCCGCGGCGTGCCGCCGGTCGCCCCGACGAGCACCGGCTTCCCGGTGAGCGCGTCCTTGTCGAGCACGTCGAAGAACGACTTGAACAGACCGCTGTACGAGGCCGAGAACACCGGCGACACGGCGATCAGGCCGTCCGCCCCGGCCACCGCGTCGAGCGCCTCCTTGAGGGCGGGCCCGGGGAACCCGGTGACCAGGTTGTGCGCGATCTCGACGGCCAGGTCACGCAGTTCGACGACGGTCACCTCGGCATCGGCGCCCGCGACCTGCGAGGTCACCGCCTGCGTGAGCCGGTCCGCGAGGATCCTGCTCGACGACGGGGCGCTCAGCCCCGCCGACACGACGACGAGCTTCATACGGACGGCACCTCCTTCTCGTTCTCCTGCTGAGCCTTCAGCCCCGCCTCCGCGACGCGCGAGGCGTGCGTCGGCGCGTCCGGCACGTTTGCCGGGCGGCTGTTGGCGAACTCCTTGCGCAGCACCGGCACGACCTCCTCGCCGAGGATGTCGAGCTGCTCCAGGACGGTCTTCAGCGGCAGACCGGCATGGTCCATCAGGAACAGCTGGCGCTGGTAGTCACCGACGTGCTCCCGGAAGCCGAGGGTGCGCTCGATCACCTGTTGCGGGGATCCCACGGTCAGCGGGGTCTGCGAGGTGAAGTCCTCCAGGGAGGGGCCGTGTCCGTAGACGGGCGCGTTGTCGAAGTACGGGCGGAACTCCCGCACCGCGTCCTGCGAGTTCTTGCGCATGAACACCTGGCCGCCGAGCCCGACGATCGCCTGCTCGGGGGCGCCGTGCCCGTAGTGGGCGAAGCGCCGGCGGTAGAGGTTCACCATCTGCTTGGTGTGCTCCATCGGCCAGAAGATGTTGTTGTGGAAGAACCCGTCGCCGTAGAACGCGGCCTGTTCGGCGATCTCCGGCGAGCGGATCGAGCCGTGCCACACGAAGGGCGCGACCCCGTCGAGCGGGCGCGGCGTCGAGGTGAAGGACTGCAGCGGCGTGCGGAACTTGCCCTCCCACGTCACGACGTCCTCGTCCCACAGGCGGCGCAGCAGGGCGTAGTTCTCGACAGCGAGGTTGATGCCCTCGCGGATGTCCTTGCCGAACCAGGGGTAGACGGGGCCGGTGTTGCCGCGGCCCATCATCAGGTCGACGCGGCCGTCCGCGACGTGCTGGAGCATCGCGAAGTCCTCGGCGATCTTCACCGGGTCGTTCGTGGTGATCAGCGTCGTGGAGGTGGAGAGGATCAGGTTCTCGGTGCGGGCGGCGAGGTAGCCGAGCATCGTGGTCGGCGACGACGGCACGAAGGGCGGGTTGTGGTGCTCGCCGGTGGCGAAGACGTCGAGCCCGACCTCCTCCGCCTTCAGGGCGATGGCGAGCATGGCCTTGATGCGCTCGTGCTCACTCGGCGTACGGCCCGTCGTCGGATCGGCCGTGACGTCACCGACGCTGAAGATCCCGAACTGCATGACTGCTCACCCTCCGAGGTTGTTGACGATTCAACTATACCCTCGAACGGTGACGGTGCCGCCCCTATTCCCTGGCCTCGACCTCAGCCCCTGCGCCTTCCCCAGACCTTCAGCGCCCGGGCGGGGCCCACCGCGGATCACGCCCCGTCGCCGCGAGCAGCCGCTCGAACGCCGACGCGTCCGCGGGCTCCGGCACCGCCTCCCCGAACACCCCCATCGACCGCGCCGTCGGCGCCAGCTGCGCGACGGCCCCGGCCAGCCGCTCCACGACGGCGAGCGCCTCCCCCTCGGGCACGTACTCCTGCCCGGTCGCCCGCGCCAGGTCCCAGATGTGCACGGTCAGATCGAGCAGCACCATGGAGCCGACCGTGGCCGCCGGCATGCTCATCGCACCGGTCTTCCCCTCCTCGGCGCCCGGCACCGACCAGGCCGCCACCAGCTTCCGCGCCTCCTCACCGAACCGCTCACGCCAGTCGGGCCCCTCGGCCACCCGGTCCGCGGCGGACTGCGTGAAGTCGGAGTCCTGCTTCGCGGCCAGCCGCTGGAACTGCTCCATCACCTGGAAGACGTGGTTGACCAGGGCCTTCACGTCGTACTCCGCGCACGGCGTCGCCGCTTCGAGACGGTCGTCGGGCAGGGCGCGGACGACCGGGACGGCCCGCTCCGCGGCCACGCCCAGAAGTTCACCGATGCCGCGCGGCTTCTCCTGGCTGTCGTCGTGCTCGTGACGCTCGTTGTTCTCATGGGTGTCATTCACGCCGCCAAGCTACGAGCCGGAACCCGGCCCGCGCCGAAGAACGGCGACATACGATCCGGCTCGTCACCGATGAGCCGACGAGCCGACGGCCCGTGACGCACAGCACCGGACCCAGGACGGCCGCGGAAGAGATGACGGGCCTGATTCTGAGACGAAAGAGACGAAAGAGCGGAACGTTCGATGACGGACATAGACCTCGTGCCCTGGACGGACGACGACTTCGATCTGCTGCTCAAGAACAACGCGCCCGAGATGACGGCCCACCTCGGCGGCCCCGAGACCCTCGACCAGCTCATGGACCGCCACCGCCGCTACCTCGCGCTGTCCACGCTCGACGGGCACGGCCGGATGTTCCGCATCACCGCGGGACCCGACACCCCCGCGGCCGGCTCCATCGGCTACTGGGCGACACCGTGGCAGGGCGAACGGGTCTGGGAGACCGGCTGGGGCGTCCTGCCCGGCTACCAGGGCCGCGGCATCGCCGCCGCGGCCGCCCGCCTCGTCGCCGCCCACGCGGCCGCCGACCGGGCGCGCCTGCGCCATCTGCACGCGTTCCCGCCCGTCGACCACATCGCGTCGAACGGCGTCTGCCGCAGCGCGGGCTTCACCCTGCGCGGCCCCTGCGACCTCGAGTACCCGAAGGGCCGCGCGATCCGCTGCCACGACTGGCACCTCGACCTGCGGACCCTCAGCCGAGCTTCTTCGTGAAGTGGAACGCCGTGATGTCCATACGCTCCCGCAGATAGAAGCGGTGCGCGTCCGTCCGGCGCGTCCCCGAGTCCAACTGGAGCGTGCGGCAGCCCAGCTCGCGCGCCCGGTCCTCCAGATACGCGAGCAGTGCCCGGCCCACACCGCCCGACCTGGCCCGCTCGGCGGTCACCAGATCGTCGACGTACAGCTTGCGCAGCGCGCTCGTGCTGGCCGCCACGCGCCACCCCGCGACGCCCGCGCACGACCCGTCGTCGGTGTACGCGGCCGTGAACCGCAGCCCCTGCGGATACCCCTCCGCGTACACCTCGGAGAACAGCTCGCCGGTCAGGTGCGGGCGCAGCTCCTGGAGCACGGGCAGGACCTCGGCGCCGAGGCGCGGATCGCCGGGCTCCATGTCAGTGATCTTCATACCCGAACGATAGGAGCCACGGCTCCGACCTCACACCCCTGTCTCAGAAGCGGCACCGGCTCAGAAGCGTCAGGGGTGTGAGAAGCACAGAGGCGTCAGGGGTGTGAGAAGTGCAGGAGGTCAGAAGTAGTAGACATCCCCGGTGTCCAGGGCCAGGACCCGATGGGTGCTGTTCTGCGGATTGTGGTCCGCCGACCCGCCGCTCCACATCGTGTCGATCCGCACCGTCACCTCCGAAGGCGCCCCCGCCAGCCGCACCGGCACCCTGATCCGCCGGCCCCTGCTGTCCGCCGGCAGCGCGCCCGTACGGCACAGCACCGTCCGCGCGGCCGCCCGCACGCACATCGGCGGCAGCCGCCGCGCGTCCGCGACCGGCGCCGACCAGCGCAGCCGCACCGTGGCGTCGGCCACCGCCGTCGGACCGTGGTTCTGCGGGATCAGCCAGGTCTCCACCCGGCCCCGGTCCATCGTGACCTGCCCGTGATACGCCAGATCGACCTCCGGAACGGACCGCGGCACAGGCCCGTCGGCAACGGCGGGACCAGCCCCCAGCAGCACGACGGCGCTCAGCCCCGCGACCCCGAGCCCACGCCCGGCTCCACGGCCTGCACCGCGCCGGATCCCACACCCGATTCCACGCCTGACCAGCATGTTCTCTCCGCCCTCTCGTCCATCGCCGCAGATCACCGACCACGAGGCGCCGGTCACGAATCACCGGTCACGGTCAGGCGGGTCTCCTGATGTATCCCACGCATCCCGCCCGTCAGGCGCCGTCCAACAGGTGACGGTGCGGCGGCCGCGCACGAGCGCCGTGGCAGCCTGTCCCCCATGCTCGTCGCCCGCTCCGCGCTCCTCTTCGTCGTCGCCGCCCTCTTCGAGATCGGCGGTGCCTGGCTCGTCTGGCAAGGCGTACGCGAACACCGGGGATGGGCGTGGATCGGCGCGGGCGTCATCGCCCTCGGCATCTACGGCTTCGTGGCCACGCTCCAGCCCGACGCCGAGTTCGGCCGCATCCTCGCGGCCTACGGAGGCGTCTTCGTCGCGGGCTCGATCGCCTGGGGCATGGTCGCGGACGGCTACCGGCCCGACCGCTGGGACGTCACCGGAGCCCTCATCTGCCTGGCCGGCATGGCCGTGATCATGTACGCGCCCCGCGGCGGCCGGTGACACCACCGCGCGCCGCCTGCCTATCCTGGCGGGAGTCGATCGCCCGTCCGAGGAGACAAGCCATGACCGCCGCCGCGCCCGCAGCCGCTTCCCGCATCGCCGTCATCACCGGCGCGAGCAGCGGAATCGGCGCAGCCACCGCACGTCAGCTGGCGGCGGCCGGATACCGGGTCGTGCTCACCGCGCGCCGCAAGGACCGGATCGAGGCGCTGGCCGCGGAGATCAACGACGCGGGCCACCAGGCCGCGGCCTACGCGCTCGACGTCACGGACCGCGCCGCGGTCGACGAGTTCGCCACGGCCTTCAAGACCATCGGCGTCCTCGTCAACAACGCGGGCGGCGCGCTCGGAGCGGACCCCGTGGCGACGGGCGACCCCGCCGAGTGGCGCCAGATGTACGAGACGAACGTCATCGGCACGCTGAACGTCACGCAGGCCCTGCTCCCCGCGCTCACCGCGAGCGGCGACGGCACCGTCGTCGTCCTCTCCTCCACGGCCGGACACGGCACGTACGAGGGAGGCGCCGGCTATGTGGCGGCCAAGCACGCCGAGCACGTCCTCGCCGAGACCCTGCGCCTGGAGATCGTCGGCACCCCGGTCCGCGTCATCGAGGTCGCGCCCGGCATGGTCAAGACCGAGGAGTTCGCCCTGACGCGCTTCGGCGGCGACACCGAGAAGGCCGAGAAGGTCTACGCGGGCGTCGCCGAACCGCTCTCGGCGGACGACGTGGCCGACACCATCACCTGGGCGGTCACCCGCCCCAGCCACGTGAACATCGACCTGCTCGTCGTCCGCCCCCGCGCCCAGGCCTCCAACACCAAGGTCCACAGGGAGCTGTGATGCCCCCGGAGCCCCCGGACCCGCTGCAGATCCTGGAGCGCGAGGCGGACGAGCGCCGCCGCGCAGAGGAAAAGCGCGGCGAACGCCACATGTGGTGGTACCTGGCCTACTTCCTCTTCGGCATCCACCTGGTCGCCCTGGTCATGATCTACGCGGTCACGCACGCGAAGTAGGCGCGCGGGCCGGGGGCGGTTCAGCCCTTGACGCAGACGACCTGCTTCAGCTTCGCGACGACCTCGACCAGATCGCGCTGCTGGTCGATGACCTTCTCGATCGGCTTGTACGCGCCCGGGATCTCGTCCACGACGCCGGAGTCCTTACGGCACTCCACGCCCCGCGTCTGCTCCTCCAGGTCCTTCGTCGAGAACTGCTTCTTCGCGGCGTTCCGGCTCATCCTGCGGCCGGCACCGTGCGACGCCGAGTTGAACGACGCCGCGTTCCCGAGGCCCTTCACGATGTACGAGCCCGTGCCCATCGAGCCCGGGATGATCCCGTACTCACCGGAACCCGCGCGGATCGCGCCCTTCCGGGTGACGAGCAGGTCCATGCCGTCGTAGCGCTCCTCCGACACGTAGTTGTGGTGGCAGGAGATGACCGGCTCGAACGTCGGCCTCGCCTTCTTGAACTCGCGGCGAATCACGTCGAGGGAGAGCGCCATCATGACCGCGCGGTTGTACTTCGCGTACTCCTGCGCCCAGAACAGGTCGTTCCGGTACGCCGCCATCTGCGGGGTCTGCGCGATGAACACCGCGAGGTCGCGGTCGACCAGACCCTGGTTGTGCGCGAGCTTCTGCGCGACGCCGATGTGGTGGTCGGCCAGCTCCTTGCCGATGTTCCGCGAACCCGAATGGAGCATGACCCAGACAGAATCGTCCGTATCGAGGCAGAACTCCCAGAAATGATTTCCGGAGCCGAGCGTGCCCATCTGCTTGGCGGCGCGCTCCTCGCGGAACTTCACCGCGTCCGCGATGCCCTCGAACCGGCCCCAGAAGTCGTCCCAGGCCCCCACGCCGAAGCCGTGCAGCCGCCCCGGATCCACCGGGTCGTCGTGCATGCCGCGACCCACCGGGATCGCCTGTTCGATCTTCGAGCGGAGCCGGGACAGGTCGCCAGGCAGGTCGTTCGCCGTGAGGGACGTCTTCACCGCCGACATGCCGCAGCCGATGTCCACGCCCACCGCCGCCGGGCAGACCGCGCCGTGCATCGCGATGACCGAGCCGACCGTCGCGCCCTTGCCGAAGTGCACATCGGGCATCACTGCCAGACCCTTGATCCACGGCAGCGTCGAGACATTGCGCAGCTGCTGCATCGCCACGTCCTCGACCGACGCCGGATCCGTCCACATCCGGATCGGGACCTTCGCCCCCGGAACCTCTACATACGACATGGTGTCCTCGTTTCCCCCGTACGCTCCCGTATGTTCGCGTACCCGATCAGAAGTAAGTAATCGCAAATACCGGCGCCAAGGTCGACGAATGGGATATCGGACCGGCGTTCACAGCAGTGCGTGCGATACACATTGTGTCCACCGGCCGTCCTGTGACGGCAACCGAATAAGCGCGTCCGACGACGTGTCACCTTGTCGAGAGGGGCCATCACCGTGCAGCGGAAGGCGTACGTACCCGGCGTCGCCGCGCTCCTCGCAGCGCTGCTCACCGGCTGCACCGGAGGTTCGGGTGCCGCCGGTGACGCGACCGACTCCAAGCCCGGCGACGTCGGCACCACCGCCGTGGCCGCCCGGCCCGGCAAGTACCGCACCCTGCCCGAGCCGTGCCGTCAGCCCGACACGGGCACCCTCAACAAGATGCTGCCGGGCATCAAGGAGCTCCCCGAGGGCGAGCAGCGCGACAGGGCGTACGAGGGCGCGGCCACGGTCACGTACGACACGGACCGGCGCGTGGGCTGCCGCTGGAAGGACGACGGGACGGACGCGACGCATCTTCTGCTGGTCGACTTCGAGCGGGTCGTGTCCTACGACAACACGGTGAGCGACGACACGGAAGCCCGCCAGGTCTTCGCTTCGAAGCAGACCGAGGCGCATCTGCCGAACCCGGTCCCCACGGACCCGACGTCGCCGACCACCTCCCACTCCTCCGCCGCCACCAACAAGGACACCGCGGACGCCGAGAACGGCACCGATAAGGGCACGGCGGACGAAGAGAAGAACTCGGGCAAGACGGATGAAGAGACCCCCGACGAGGCGTCGACCGACGCCTCGTCGAGCCCGTCGGACGACTCCGTGCCCGGCGCCGACCTGCAGCCCCGCACTCTCCAGGGACTGGCCGACGAGGCGTTCCTCAACGACCAGCTGACGGCGTCCGCGTCCGCGGGCGGCCACCGCACGGTGACTGTGGTGTTCCGCACGTCCAACGTCATCGTGACCGTCGAGTACGAGCAGCAGCAGGGCACCTCCACGAAGACGCCGGACAGCAAGGAAATGCAGGACAGGGCGCGGGAACTGGCCCGCAAGCTGGCCGGGACGCTGAGCGAGTAACCGGCGGTACGGCGGGCGCGCGGGTCCGTGGAAGCGGAGCCGCGCGGCCCGGCTTGGGCGTACGGTGGCCCATCGGACCCGGGCCGCACCCCTCGGGTACGTACCAGGCAAACCGGAGAATAAGGAACCATGCACCGACCGACCAAGCGACTCACCCGCATATTTGTCTGCGCAGCCGCCGTGCCGGTGATCCTCGTGGCATCCGGCTGCTCCTCCGGCTCGGACTCCGGCGACGGGGCCGACAAGGGCCCTTCGAAGGCGTCGGCGTCCGCGAGTGACGCGGCGGCCAAGGTGAAGGCGGCGGCGTACGACTCGCTGCCGCAGCCGTGTGCCGCGGTCTCGAAGAAGACGCTCGAATCTCTCGTGCCGGAGGCGAAGTCGGGCAAGGCGGGCTCCTCCGACGACGAGTCGGTGCGGGGCACCTGCTCCTGGTCGAGCCTCGACAACAAGGGCGTGAAGGGTTCGCAGTTCCGCTGGCTGAACGCGTCGCTGATGCGCTTCGACTCGGACGCGGCGCGCGGCAGCGGCAACAAGCTGGCCCACGCGTACTTCACCAAGCAGGTGACCGACGCGCAGTCCACGGACGGCGCGAAGTCCCCGAAGTCGGAGCCGGTCAGCGGCACGGGCGACGAGGCGACGGCGGTCACGTACGAGCTGAAGAAGAAGGAAGGCACCTTCAAGCAGCAGACGGTCGTCGCGCGGGTCGAGAACGTCGTCGTGACGATCGACTACAACGGCGCGGGTCTCGCGGGCGAGCAGACGCCGGGCGCCGACGAGCTGGTGAAGGACGCCGAGAAGGCCGCGAAGGAAGCCGTCGCGGCGGTCGTCGCGGCGAACGGGGCGGGTGGCTCGGACACCGCCGGTTCCGCCTCGGCGAAGCCGTCGGACAAGACCTCCTCGAAGCCGTCGGCCAAGACTTCCGGCAAGCCGTCCGAGAAGTCCTCCGCGAAGACTTCCCCGAAGCCTTCGGACGAGCCCTCGGACAAGGCGTCCTCGAAGTCGTGACCCCGTAGGCATCCGGCCGCCAAGTGACCCTCCGTGGCCGCCGGTCGGCACCCGGCAGGCCCCAACTCGCTTTCCGGACACGCCTTTTGCGGAGCCCGGTCCCTTATGGGGCCGGGCTCCCGCCGAACCCGGCCACGGGCCGCCACGCCGATGTGCGAGGCTGTTGCGCGCAACAAGGCGTACAGGGAGGGGAGCACGTGTGGCCGCGCCACAGCTGACACGGACGCACCGCATACTCATCGGCGTGGTCGTCGCCGGTGCGGTGGTCATCGCCGGCATCGGTTTCGCGGGTTCGTACGCGGCCGTTCGCTCGCTCGCGCTCCAGAAGGGGTTCGGGAACTTCAGCTATGTGTTCCCGATCGGCATCGACGCGGGTATCTGCGTACTCCTCGCCCTGGACCTGCTGCTGACCTGGATCCGGATACCGTTCCCGCTGCTGCGCCAGACGGCGTGGCTGCTGACCGCCGCGACGATCGCGTTCAACGGCGCGGCCGCGTGGCCGGACCCGCTCGGCGTCGGCATGCACGCCGTCATCCCGATCCTGTTCGTCGTCTCGGTCGAGGCGGCGCGGCACGCGGTGGGCCGG
>NZ_JBVJPM010000028.1:0-95295 GCF_055582645.1 Streptomyces sp. NPDC107517
TGGACCGAAGCCCGCCGCTACATGGGACTCGACCTACTCGCCAAGACCCGCCTCCACCCGATCGAGTCAGAAACCGACGAGACCGACCTGCCCACGGAACTCACCGCATAGCCTCAAAACGAGATCACCGAGTGGCCGTCGATACACCACTCCAGCGGACGTGACCGGCGAACGGGATGGGTGCTGGGGCTGGTGGGGCAGATCAAAGGCGCGTGATGTGTAGTTGGCGGCCGATGGATCGGCGGCTGTGGCCGGCTTCCAGTAACGCGTGAACGGTGGCGTGTCCGGCCCAGACGCGGTTGGCGAACTGGTGACTGAACAAACGGCCTGACCTGCAGCAGGGTAGTGCGCCTCAGATGGAACGAATGTTGCGTGTCTCCGTCGGGCCCATGGCGTGGGGCCGACGATCCTGCTGACGCTCCGAGACTCCAACTCCCCTTGACTCCGCTGTGGGCACGGTTCCCTGCGGCTTGAGACTGCGGCTGGGGGTCGCCGCCGCGCGGCCTTTTGGGGTCGGCCGGCCGGAGGGGCGAGACGGGCGTGTCTGGGTGGAGCTGTGCGCCCTCTACGAGTGGTTCCGAGTCCTGGTGTGCTCAGGGGCCTGCTCATGCCCGGGGCAGTCCGGGTTTTCGCAGGGACCCGGGCCCCATACCGGTACGTAGATCCCGAGCGACTTGTGCCGTCCTTTGATGATTCTGTCCACGCGGTTTTTGCAGACCGGGCATTGCAGTGAGCCTTGCTGTCCGGCCTCGTGCTCTTTTTTACCCATCCTTTAACAATAGTCGTTCATCGGCGGATCGGCACTGGACGACATCGCCCTGGTGCGCTCACCGGAGGAACTGGCTGGTCTGGGCCGTCCACACTCGGGCTACCTGGAGCCGATCGTCCGCCACTTCTTCGGGCGCCGCTGAGGAAGTCGCGTCCGCGTTCGTCGAGCTCGGCGACAAATTGTCTTCACGGCGCCGAGGCCTCGGCTTCAGCGCTCTCCGGTGGTTGCTATGTGGGCTCGCGGATTGCCCGAGACCCCCTTACCGGTTCGGCTCCGGCTCGGCCGAACGGCGACGGGGGCGTTGAAGGGGTCGCAGGACTTGGAGCGGCCCGAGTACGGGGGAGGGGCACTGCGCACTTCGGCCGCTTCGCAGCGCCCGAAGTGCGCAGTGCCCCTCGCCTCTCCCTCATGCCAGGACCGGCGACACCCGTTTTACTGACCGGCACGGACCCGGGACCTTCGGCTGGCGCAATGTTCCAGGGCTCACACGCGGCCCGACGGGTCCGGACTGAGTTCCGCGTCCACATCTGATGCCGACGGTTTCCTGGCGGTGGCGAATCGGCTGTTGTGGCGACCCCACAGGAAGTAGATGGCCAGACCGGCGGCCATCCAGGCCAGGAACCGGGCCCAGGTGATGGTCGGAAGGCTGAGGATCAGCACCACACACAGAACGGTGCCCAGGATGGGGACGAGTGGTACCCAGGGGGTGCGGAAGCCTCGGGGCAAGGAGGGCTGGGTGCGTCGGAGCCGCAGGACGCCGAGGCAGACGATGATGAAAGAGAAGAGCATCCCGATGTTGCCCAGTTCGGCGAGGTCGTTGATGGGCAGCAGCGCGGTCATGAGCGCCACCGCGATACCGAGGGGCCAGACGATCCGGCGAGGGCTGCGGGTGATCGGGTGCACGTGCGCGAACCATTCCGGAAGCAGTCGGTCGCGGCTCATGGCCAGGAAGACCCGGGACTGCCCCAGCATCATGATCATGATGACGGTGGTCAGTCCGCAGATCGCACCCAGCCCGATGATCCGGGTCGCCCACTGGGCGCCCACGGCCTGCAGCGCACCGGTGATGGGTGCGGCGTTGTCGAGCTTGGTGTAGTGCTCCATCCCCGTGACGACCAGGGCGACTGCCACGTAGAGCAGGGCGCACACGGCGACCGTGGCGCTCAGCGCGCGGGGCATGGTGCGGCGTGGGTCGCGGGCCTCTTCCGCGCCGGACGCCATGATGTCGAAGCCGGAGTAGGCGCCGAAGATGATGGCCCCGCCCGTGAGCACACCCGCGGCACCGAAGGTGGCGTTCAGCCCCAGGCCCAGCTTGCTCAGGATCGGCTCCTGCCAGAATCCTCCGCTCGCGGCGGCGGACTTGGCTTCCGGAATGAACGGTGACCAGTTCGCGGCATGCAGGTGCTGCACTCCGATGACCAGGAACAGGGCCACGGCGGCCAGTTTCACAAGGGTCATGGCCATGTTGATCCGCGCGGTGGTGCGGATACCCGAGGACAGGATCGCGGTGAGGACGAGTATGACGACCACTGCGGGAACGTTCACGGCCGCGGTCGGCCCGGCGATGGCCGATGGCAGGTGCACTCCGAAGGTGCCCAGGAAGTCGGTGAAGTACTGGGACCAGCCGGTGGCCACCGCTCCGGCGCCCATGGTCATGTCCAGGATCAGGTCCCAGCCGATGATCCAGGCGACGAGTTCGCCGAGCGAGACGTAGGCATAGGTGTAGGCGCTGCCCGCGACCGGGACCGTACTGGCGAACTCGGTGTAGCACAGCGCGACCAGAAAGGTGGTCACGGCGCCGAGGACGTAGGACAGCACGATGCCCGGCCCGGCGAACCGGGCTGCGGCGGTGCCGGTGAGGACGAAGATTCCGGCTCCCACGGTGACGCCGATACCCATGAGCGTCATCTGGAGCGGTCCGAGTGCGCGGGTGAGCCGGGTGGTGTCGGTGCCGGCTTCGGCGATGGTGGCTTCGATCGTCTTTCTGCGCGTCATGGCGTCCCTGTGGGGGGTGAAGTGGTGCACGGTCGGCGGGCGTCAGGGGTGGAGCACGTCGAAGCGGTCGGCGAAGTCCTGGTAGTCGGCGGGCGTGTTGTACAGGTGGGCCGACAGGCGCAGGAACCCGCGGCCGCGCCAGGTGGTGACGGACGTGGCGCAGGCGTGCCGGTCGGCGATGGTGTGCTGCAGGGCGTGCGCGGCGGCCTGGTCGGCGGCGATGCCGTCGGGGAGGGGGACCAGCCGCATGGCGGGAGCTGGTTCAGGGGGAAGCCCGTCGAGGCGGACACCCCAGCGCTCGGCGACGTACTGCTGGGCGTAGTCGGCCAGAGTGGACATATGTGTCCGGGCGGCATCCCAGCCGTAGCGGTCCTCGATGAAGTCCAGCGCATGGGGGGTCGCCAGCCAGCCGGCCAGATCCAGTGTGCCTTGCTGGTCGAAGCGCTGAGGATAGTCGTCCGGGGCGCCCCAGGAGTCGATCGGTGGGAACAGCCGCTGCCGATCGGCAGGATCGGCCGGCTGGGCGACCACGGCTGCGGTACCGCGCGGGGCACATGGCCACTTGTGCAGGTTTCCGACCCAGTACGTGCCCTGAAGGCCGATCAGCGGCTCGGCGAGCATGCCTGGTGCGTGTGCGCCGTCGATCAGCAGCGCGACGCCGCGCTCGCGGCAGTCCTCGGCGATCTGTTGAACCGGCATCAGCCGGGCGGTGGCGGAGGTGATGTGGTCCACCACGACGAGGGCTGTTCGGTCGTGTGCGTCCACCGCCGCGCGGATCAGCGCCGCGCTCTGCTCGGCGTCCGCGGCCAGCGGGATGTGCACGGTGTCGACCTGGGCGCCGGCCCGTGCCGCATGTCGCTGCACCGCCATGTCGACGGCGCCGTAGGCGTGGTCGGTGACCACGATTCGTTCACCGGCGCGCAGCGGCAGGGAGGAGAGCACGGTCGTGACGCCCGCACTCGCGTTGGGGACCAGCGCCGTCGCCTCCCGGGGTGCGTGCAGCCAGTCGGCGATGGCGCACCGGGCCTGTGCCACGCGCGCCGGAAGGTGGCGGAACCACGCGACCGGATCGTGTTCGGCCTCATCGCGCAGTGTCTGCTGCAACGCCCCGGTCGCCGATGGCACCGCGCCGAAGGATCCGTGGTTCAGGTGTCGCACCGCTGGGTCGAGTGACCAGTCGTCCCGTGCGGGGAGGCCGTCCGGCCGGAGCACCGGATTCGGTGCAAGGGGACGGAGGTCGGCCTGAGGCATAGCAAGGCTCCCTCAAAGTTGTCCGATGAGTTCATGGGGTAGTGGGAAACTAGCAGCACGGATAGGCGCGATGGAACGGGTAGAGCACAGAGTCATACGATGACTTCGAGAGCGATAGGATCATGGCGCAGGGAAACGGGGGAGCGGATGACTGCCAAACAGGACGTAGTGGCCAAACTCCGGGCTCTGATCGCCTCCGGCGAGCTCACGCCCGGTCAGAAGCTGCCCGCGGAGCCCGCGCTCTGCGATCAGCTCGGAGCCTCCCGCGGCTCGCTGCGCGAGGCTGTCCGCGAACTCGAGGCGCTCGGCGTGCTCCAGGCCCGGCATGGATCCGGCACCTATGTCTCCCAATTGCGCCCGGCCGAGATGATGCGAGGCTTCTCGGCCACCGTGGACCTGATCCCGCTGGACGGCCTCCTCGAACTCGTCGAGATCCGCCGCGTCCTGGAGTCGCACGCCGCCGGGCAGGCCGCAGCCCGTGCCACTGCCGAACTCGACACCGAGCTGTCCGAGTTGCTCACGTCCATGGAGCGCGAGACCGACCACACCGCGCTGAGCCACCTGGACGCCCGTTTCCACCAGCGGATCTGCGACGCGGGCGGGAACGAGTCGCTGGCCGCTCTGGTCGATGTGTTCCGCTCACGCGGCAGTCACTACGACATCTACTCGATCGAGGAAGTCCGCCGGGGCAGCGACGCCGGCCACCGGGCGATCGCGGCGGCGATCACGGCACGCGACCCCATGGCCGCCGCGCTCGCCGCGGGGGCGCACATCACCCACACCGAGGAATGGCTACGCCGCTTCCGCCCCAGTCCGCACTGACCCCTCTCCGGAACGGCCGGCCCCCCAGCAGCCGCGGTGAGGTCCGGCCCGCCGTCCCGTGCGTCGGCGCTGCCGCGATTGCGCGTACCGGTCGGGCGCGCCGCGATCACGAGGAGATCTGGTCCGCCGCGCTGGAGCAGGGGCCGACGGCGCACGGCTGGGTGGGGGACCGGGCGTGGACCGCGGCGAGGATGGCCGCGCTGATCGGCCGGAAGGTCCGGGTGACGTCGGCGCACCTCGTGCAGTCCGTCAGGTGCTCAACTCATGGTGTGCGCACCCGAGTCGGGTAGTGGTCGGCGACCACCCGGCTCATCGCGCCGAGCGGATCAGCGGCGACCTGCGTGGCCGAGAAGTAGACGTTGCCGCGCACCTGTGGGTAGTGCGTGTCGAAGTCGAGGTGACGGGAGAGCTCGGCCTGGTCCTGCCACGCGGCGGGCTGTCCGGCGACACCGACCTTGTACAACGCCTCGCCTACGTAGAGCTGGACACGGGTGCCGGAGACGACGTTGGACCACCAGGGCACCAGCACGCCGTAGTCGGCGGCGGCGAACCCTATGTTCCAGTACACCTGCGGAACGATGTAGTCGATCCACTCCTCCTGAACCCACTTGCGGGTGTCGGCGTGCAGATCGTCGTAGGTCTGCACGCCGGCAGTGGTTGCCGAGCCCAGCGGGTCGGTGCCCGCGTTGCGCCACACGCCGAACGGGCTGATGCCGAACCGCGTCTGTGGCCGGATCCGCTTGATGCGCTCGGCCATCTCACGCACCAGCAGGTCGGTGTTGTTGCGGCGCCAGGCGTCGCGGTCGGGAAAGCCTGTGCCGTAGCGGGCGTATGCGTCGTCGTCCTGGAACGTCTGCCCGGCGACGGGATACGGGTAGAAGTAGTCGTCCCAGTGGACCGCGTCGATCGGGTAGCGGCGGACCGCGTCGAGCATGGCGTCCTCGACGAAGCGGCGCACCTCGGGCAAGCCCGGGTTGTAGTAGAGCTTGCCGCCGAACGGCACGATCCACTCCGGGTGGAGGCGGGCCGGGTGAGTGGGCGTCAGCGCGGTGACATCGGTCGTGAGCGAGACGCGGTAGGGGTTGAACCAGGCGTGCAGCTCCAGGCCGCGGCGGTGCGCCTCGTGCACGGCCGTCCCCAGCGGGTCCCAGCCCGGGTCGCGCCCCTGGACGCCGGTGAGGTACTTCGACCACGGCTCGTAGGGCGAGGGCCACAGGGCATCGGCGGTCGGCCGTACCTGGAACATCACGGCGTTCAGGCGCCGTTCGACCGCCACGTCCAGCAGGTCGCACAGCTCCTGCCGCTGCTCCTCGGGCGAAAGGCCCGGCGCCGAAGGCCAGTCGGTGTTGGCCACGGTGGCAATCCACATGCCACGCAGTTGCCTGTGCCCGGCGCCGTGGCCGCCGGCTACCGACGCGTGCTCCGTCCCGGCACCCGCAGCCGGTGTGTCCGCCGCCTGTGCGTTGGCCGGCAGTGTCACGGCAGCGAGCGTGCCCGCGGCCGCGGCGG
Source organism: Streptomyces sp. NPDC107517 (assembly GCF_055582645.1). Classification (NCBI taxonomy): domain Bacteria; kingdom Bacillati; phylum Actinomycetota; class Actinomycetes; order Kitasatosporales; family Streptomycetaceae; genus Streptomyces; species Streptomyces sp. NPDC107517. The sequence continues at coordinate 6,347 of NZ_JBVJPM010000028.1, forward strand.
TGAAGGTTCTACGCGAGATTCTCTCCATGTGTGCCTCCTGATCCTCCATCACGGTCCGCCGATAATGGGCCCGTTCACGCTTTGGCGGCAACCACAAAATGGTCTAGTCCACTGTCGGAATCCTGCGGTTCTCCGCCCAGTGAGGGCTTGGCTGCGCAGTCGCCGGATCAGCTCGGCGGCGACAGGGCTGTTGCCGGAGAAACTCATGAACTACGCCTGGTGGGAGTGCCGTTCGCCGCATATTCTCCGACGGGTCGCCCCCTCGACCCTGGTCTTTCCACTTACTTCGGAGTCCCCATGGTGATGCACGAGCACGAAGTCGATCGCCGCACCCTGTTCCGGGTCGGCCTCGGCACGGCAGTCGCCGCTGTCGTCGGCACGGAGGTGGCGTTCCCCGCCGCTGCCGGTGCGACCCCCTTGCCACAGTTCCCCTGGATCATCGACTGCGACACCTGGGGTGCGCGGCCGCCGGCCAGCCCGACCCAGATCACCGGCAACACCACCAACAAGATCATCCTGCATCACATGGATTTCCCCAACGTCACGGACTACTCCCGTGAGCACGCCATGCAGTTGGCGCGTGACTGCCAGGACCTGCACATGGACACGAACGGCTGGGCGGACACCGGCCAGCACTTCACCGTCAGCCGCGGTGGTTACGTCCTGGAGGGCCGCCACCGCAGCCTGGAGACCCTTGCCGCCGGCGAGCACCAAGTGACGGCCGCCCACTGTCCCGGGGAGAACGGCAACGCCATCGGGATCGAGAACGAGGGCACATACATAACCGAGACCCCGCCCGCGGCACTGCTGCACTCGCTGGTGAAGTTGTGCACCACGGTGTGCCAGCAGTTCCACCTGAACGCGTGGGACATCTTCGGTCACTGGGACTTCCGCCTGGGCACCGACTGCCCCGGCATCGCCTTCTACCGACTCTTCCCCCAGATCCGCAAGGGGGTACTGCATTCCATGGGCGTGTCGCCGGCCGCGGCACCGGCACGTCGCTGGCCGGACATCTGGCGGTTCGTCAACAGCCAGGTGGTACAGGTCGCCCAGTACCTGCTGGTGAACGCCGGCTACAGCGACCTTTCCATCGACGGCGTGTTCAGCACCGAGATGAACACCGTCGTCGCCGACTTCCAGACCAGCCACGGTCTCGCCGTCACCCCCGACGCCACATTCGACACGGCCACCTGGGAAGCACTCGCGCCCTCCCTGGACAAGGATGCCTCCGGGCTGCCTGTCGAGGCCGTGCAGTATCTGCTCACCATCAAGGGCTACGCCGACACCGTCAGCATCACCGGCACCTATGACCACAACACCATGAAGGCGGTCCAGGACATGCAGCGCCTGCACAGCCTCCACCCCGACGGCAAGGTCGACCTCAGCACGTGGTGTGCGCTGACCGGCGGCACCGTCCGTGAGTCTCTCAGCCGCTGAGCCATCTCCAGCCGACGGCCGACAACCGCACCCTCCATGAGCGGCCGCAAGGCCGCCCGCTCCAACCTTCGCTTCCACGGCCTCCACGGCTGTCACAGCGTCGACCTCGAAGCTGAGAGCGGGGCACCTGAAAACCCCGTGGGGAATTCCGCTCAGTCCGGTCCGGTGACCAGGGGAAACCCGTGGCCACCGGGCCGCGATGGTGTCCCGCCGAGTGGTGTGACAGCGATCTCCGCGTAGCCCCAGCCCCTGGTCATGGGGTGGCCACCGCGCAACTCTGTGGTGGCGCGTCGAGCCGATCGTCGCGGACAGCGTGCCCAGGCCCGCCGACCGCCAGGATCTGAGCTCCGCGCGGTATCGCCGCACGCTCGAGGAGCCGGCGGGCGGATTCGGGCGAGCGCAGGAAGTGCTGCCTCAGGTCCCCAGCGCCTTCGGAGAGCTCCACCATCGCGACAGGGCTGGTGAGTTCAAGAAGCTTCCGAGCCATCGGGCGTCGTCTGCGCAGAATCCAGCACCGCCCCACCTGATTGACGGGTGCCTCCAGAGCACCACACTCAGCCTCACACCAACCAGACCAACCCACCCGACAACCCATCGAAAAGCTCAGTAGGTGCACGCCAGCCGGATACGGGTGTTGGCCATCGGGTCCGGCCGCGCGCGCCGCCTCTACTTGGTTGTGTGGGTGGGGTAGACCTGAACGTCGGTGTAGGCGCCCTTGATGTCGCCCGCGCCCGCGGGCCAGTTCAGGGTCACGGTGTGAGTCTCGTTCGGGGGCGTCACCAGGATCTTGGTCGGGGACGCGAGGCTGTTGCCACTGGTGTCGATGGTGTACGCGAGATTGAAGACAGCCGCGTCGCCAGGCTTCAGGGTGGTGATACGCGGCTGGGCGGGGCCGCGCTCGATCGGGCTTGTGGTGTGGTCGGCGTCCTTGATGTCGACGCCCGCGAAGCCCGTCGCCGAGCAGGTGGTCGAACCCCGGTTGATCATGGTGATGTTGATCCTGCCGGAGCTCGCGTCGGGCGCGGCGTCCGTGGCGTCGATGGCCAGGTCCTCCGTCTTGCAGAACGTCACCTTGCCGCCGGTCTTCGCCGCGCCGTTCCCGGTTGCCACTGTCTCGGCGTCCTTCCCGGAGCCCGAGTTCGCATTGCCGGCCTGCGTACCACCGGAGCCCGAACTGTCCTCGGACGTCGCACCGTCCTCCGGCTTCGAGCCATCGTCCGAGGATGAAGAAGACGAAGAAGGCGAGGACGAGGAGCCCTTGGCGGACGAGCCTGTCGCGGAGCCGTCGCCGCCACAAGCGGTGAGCGACAGGGTCGCGGCGACGCCGACGGCAGCCAGAGCAGCGATGCGGGTGTACTTCACGGTGATCCCCCAGGTGGAGCGCGGTGCATGCGGTCGGAGATATTTGTATCTCGCACCGAGTCACAGGTGGTTGCCCGCGCCGTCTTCGTTCTGTCACAGGCGTATCGGCCTCACGGTCGCCAAGGCGTCACCGTGCGGCCCGAATTCGACTCCGTCCTGTCACTCTCCGAAAGGCGTGCACTGCCGAAACCGGGAACGTCCCGTGCAGAGTGGTGAATTCGACGCGCTGGGCAGCTCCGCGGGCTCCGTGTGGCGGGCTTGCACCGCCACGATGATGCGGGTCGATCCCCTGACCGGCAGTGGTCCCAGGTGATCTGGTCCCCTGATGACGGACGCTCGAAGCGCGCCGGAAATGCGGTGGAGCCGTCGGAGCATGAGTCCGTACCGTCCGTGGGATGACCTATCTGAGCCCCTTGGGATATCTGCTGGGCATCGAGGGCGCTGCTTTGCTGCGCGGCATCAGCGAGGGGAGGGCCGACCGGGCGTTCGTCGAGGCCCGGATCGCCGAGATCCGCGCCCTGCTGGATGTGCCTGCCCTCGCGCATGCCGAGGGAGTCACGGCGAGTCCGGGCACGATCAGCGCGGCCGACGTCTACCAGGATTGGGCGCCGCACTATGACGCACCCGGCAACCAGATGATCGACGTCGAGCAGCCCGTTGTCCGGCGCATCCTGGACAGCCTGCCCGTCGGCTCGGCGTTGGACGCGGCCTGCGGGACCGGCCGCCACACCGTCTACCTGCATGAACTCGGCCACGATGTGATTGGCGTCGACGCCTCGCCCGAAATGCTTGCCCAGGCCCGCAAGGGCCTGCCAGATGCCGACTTTCACGAGGCCGAGTTGCACCGGTTGCCGCTTCCCGACAACGCGGTCGACACCGTCGTCTGCGCGCTCGCCCTGACTCACGTCCCCGACCTGGACGCCGTGCTGGCCGAGTTCGCTCGTGTTCTGCGCCCGGGCGGGAACCTGGTGATCTCAGATGCCCACTTGCTGGTGTCTTACCTGCGGCCGACCCTGGCCCGCCGTCCCGGCCCGGACGGCCGCCCGACCCTCCTCGCCGAATACCACCGCCCGCTCAGCGCCTACCTCGCCGCAGCCCTCCCACTGGGCTTCCAGGTCCGGCACTGCGAGGAACCCCGCCGCCCACGCCACTCCCTCGACCCCCTCACCGCCCCGGAGCCACTCCCGACCTACATGTCCTGGGACCTGTTGCACTGGTGCTCGGAGGCGTCGGCCGCGGCCTTGGACGATTCCCCGATCGTGGTCATCTGGCACTTCCAACTCAACGGCACCGAGAAGGGGTGAGCTCCTTCGAAGCAGCGGCGATCTGCGAGGGCGACTTCGTCACGGTCCGCCGCCAGGATTCCGCTGATCACGGCGACATAGTCGCCGCGCTGCTGGACAGCGAGGCAACCATCAAACGCCTGCGTCGCAAAGCCGGCCAGGAGCCGGCCTCAAACCTGAGTGTCTCTTAGTAAGAGCCAGGAAATCCTTGCGCAATTGCCAGGCGGCACCCCTTGTTACCGCACTGAACTGGTGATCTACTCGGCATTCGCCGGGCGGCGGCGCGCACGCTGATCCGCGGATCCTTGAACCGTCGCGTGTGGCAAGGGAGCCCGACATGCGTCAACTCGCACCACCAATACCGAACATATCGCCCCAATCTGGAGTCGGTCTTGTTCGTATAGGGGCGGCCCTCACCGTCACCCAGACCGCGGCGTATGTGGCGCTCAACGCGGTGCTCTCCGTCATGCTGCCTGCGCAGATCGTCATGATGGTCGGCGAGGGCCGTAAGGAGAGCTGGCTCGGAGTGATCACCACCGTGGCGTCCGTGGCGGGCGCGGTCCTCGGCCCGCTCATCGGCCGGGCCTCGGACCGCACCCGGCACCGCCTCGGGCGCCGCGCGCCCTGGCTGATCGCGGGCGGCGCAGGCGCCTGCGTCGCGATGCCGTTCCTGGCTCTGGCGCCAGGGCCATACGCCCTCACCGCGGTGTGGACCGTGATTCAGGTGTCATACGTGGCGATGAGCCTGCCCACCGCGTCCGTCCTGCCGGAACGGGTGCCGCTGAAGCGACGCGGCATGCTCTCCGGAGTCACCGGACTCGCCACTACCGTCGCCGCCGCCATGGCCGGGTTCCTCGGCGCGGCCCTGCTGCCGCACCCGCTCGCCGGATTCACCTTCTTCGGCGTCCTTGTCCTGATCGGCGCCGTGCTTTTCCCCCTCATCGCCCCCGACCGGTCGAGTCCGCCCGAGGAGGACACCAGCTCGCGCGGCGTCGCCCCGCGTTCGATGTTCACGGCGTTCCGCGCCCACAACTTCCGCTGGATGTGGATCGGCCGCTTCCTGATGATGCTCAGCTACCAGTTGCTCCTGGTACGGATGCTGTACTTCGCGCAGGACCGGTTCGGTCAGAACGTCCACCAGGCCGCCGAGACCGTCGCCTCCGTGACCGCTGCCGCGGGCATCTTCACGGTCCTCGGCCTGGTGATCTCGGGACCGCTGTCCGACCGCTTCGGCCGGCGTCCCTTCGTCTACTTCGGTGGTGTCGTCGCAGGGCTAGGGCTGCTGCTCACGTCCCAGGTCACCAGCGCCACTCAGCTTTCGCTCGCCTGGGGCGTCGTGTCGCTGGCCTTCGGCACCTTCGTCGGCGTGGACAGTGCACTCGCCTCCGACGTGCTGCCCGAATCGTCGACCACGGGCCGGGACATGGGCTTGATCCAACTGGCTTCCACGCTGCCACAGACCCTCGCGCCTGCCGTGGGAACAGTGCTCCTCGCGCTCGGCGGAGCCGACTACACAGTGGTCCTCTGGGTGGCCGCGCTCGCCGCGTTCGCCTCGGTCGCCTGCACCACGGTGCTGCGGGGGGTGCGATGAACGACAGCGTCCCCGAACAGAGCAAGCGCGGCCCGTACGCCCGCGGCCGCAAGCGCCGTGAACAGATCGCCCAGGCCGTCCTTGAGCTGATCGACGAGGAAGGGCACACCGCCGTCACGACCGCACGCGTGGCCCGTCTCAGCGGCACCGCCGAGCCGACCGTCCTGTACCACTACCCGACCAAGGACCACCTCCTCGTGGCCGCCGCCGAGCGCGCCGACGACCTCGACGCGCAGGCATTCGATGTCGAGTCGAGCGAGATCGAGCTCGACCTGGACGCCCTGCGCTCCGGCGCAGCCGCGGCCGACGCCCGGACCCGCCTGATGCAACTGCTGCGCGGGCAGGCAGCCACCCCCGGCCACCCGGCCGCCGACTACTACGAGCAGCGCGCGCGGCGCCAGACGGCGATCTACACGCGCATGGTGAGGCGCCGGCAGGAGGCGGGCCTGGCCCACCCGGGCCTGGACCCCGAGGAGGCCGCCGTACAGATCCTCGCGCTCTGGGAGGGCCTGACCCTGCTCGCGCTGAGCCGCCCCGACCTGGACACCGGCCCGCTCCTCGCGGACGGCATCCGCCGCCTGACCGGCGAAAACTTCATGCAGGTACGGGCGTTGCTGGACGCGCCCACCGTGGGCCTGTAGCCCCGCACACGCACATGTACAACGGAAGGAATCCGATGCCCGACGCGTCCGACCACGACCCGATGTTCGACAAGCCGTACGTCGACATCGACGAGTGGCGTGACACCCCGGTCCGCCACCGCTATGTGCACGGCGGCTTCGAGGGCACGGACACTCGCTTCTCCGTCTACTTCCCGCCTGCTGACTGCTACGAGGGCCGGTTCTTCCAGCACGTGACCCCCGTACCGCAGAGCGAGCACCTCGCGCAGAGTGCGCAGGGCGCCGAGGACCGCATCGGTTTCGCGGCCGCCAGCGGCGCGTACTTCGTCGAGACGAACGGCGGCGGCCCGGCGTACGGCAGCCCCGGCAGCGAGGCGGACCCGACCGTTGCCGCCTACCGTGCCAACGCCGCCGCCGCCCGCCACTCCCGCGTCCTCGCCGTCGAGGTCTACGGCCGTGACCACCGCCCGTACGGCTACCTCTACGGCGGCAGCGGAGGCGGCTACCGGACGATCGCCGCGGCGGAGCACACCAGGGATGTGTGGGACGGATTCGTCCCGTACGTCATCGGCAGCCCGATGGCCATCCCGAACGTGTTCAGCGTCCGCATGCACGCCCAACGCGTGTTGCGCGACCGCCTCGACGGCATCGTCGACGCCCTGGAACCGGGCGGTAGCGGCGACCCGTACGCCATCCTGAACGCGGAGGAGCGGGAGGCCCTGGAGGAGGCGACCGGACTCGGCTTCCCGCCGCGCGCGTGGTTCGGCCACCGTACGATGGGCACGCAGGCGTTCTCAGTCGTCTACCCGGGTGTGGTGGCGATGGATCCCGGCTACTTCGAGGACTTCTGGACGAAGGACGGCTACCTGGGCGCCGATGCGGACGCATCCGTCCACCGCGACCGGGTTCGCCACGAGTCCACGGTGGCCGACGTACTCACTCGTGACAGCGCTACGGAAACCGCGCGCGGCGGCGTCGACAACTCCTTCGCCGGGCTCGGCGGCGCCGTCGTCCGGCTAGCGCAGCCCGTACCCACGGACACGTATGGAGCCGAACTTAGCGTCCTAGATGGTGAGTTGGAGGGCACCAGGTACGCGCTGGCCCACGTCCGCGGCGACCTGGCCGTGCTCGACCAGCTGGACGCGGGCGGGCTGCCCGACGGCCTGCGCGCGGGCGACCGGGTCCGTGTCGACAACAGCAACTTCCTCGCTGCGCAGACCTTCCACCGCCACCAGGTACCGGGCCGCGCGTACGGCGCGTACGACAGGTTCCGCGACGCCCACGGCGACCCGGTGACACCGCAGCGCCCGCAGCTCCTCGGCCCGCTCTTCGGCGCGGCCGCGGCCGGAGCGATCCAGACCGGGCGTGTCACGGGGAAGGTGATCGTGGTCTGCGGCCTGCTCGACCGCGAGGCGTTCCCCTGGCAGGGCGACTGGTTCCGTGAACGTGTCCGCGAGCATCTCGGTGTGGCCACCGACGACCACTTCCGCCTCTGGTACGTCGACAACGCCCTGCACGGCGACGAGGAACGCCAGGAACACCCCACCCGCACCGTTTCCTACCTCGGCGTCCTCCATCGGGCGCTACGCGACCTCGCCGCCTGGGTGGAGAACGGTCGTGTGCCCCCCGCCACCACGGCGTACGAGGTGCGCGGCGGCCAGGTCGAGGTGCCGGCCGGGGCGACGGATCGGCTCGGCGTGCAGCCCGTCGTACGGCTGAGCGCGGACGGCGGTGCGAGGGCCGACGTCCGGCCGGGCGCCGAGGTGCTGCTGCGTGTGGAAGCCGAGACGCCGCCCGGCGCGGGCCTGATCACCGAACTGGCCTGGGACTTCGACGGCAGCGGCGATTTCGGCCAGGCGGAGCTGGTGCAGAGTGCGGAACAGCTGACGCTGGAGCACCGCCACGCCGTCACGGAACCCGGCACACACTTCGTCACCGTACGGGTGTCATCCAGGCGCCCCGAGGAAGGCGGCGACGCACCGTACGCCCGGCTCGACAACCTCGCGCGGGTCCGTATCGTGGTCGACTCCTGAGGCCGGTTCAGCCCCGCAGCAGCTCCCGGGCCACCTCGACATCGGTGATCAGGACATTGACCGCCCTGAACACCGGCGAGACCTGGACTCTCGGTGACAGCCCGCTGGTGCTCGTCACCGCCCTGACCGGCTGGATACCGACAGGGGTGCGACCGTTCACGTACGAGAAGACGGATTCGAGCTCGTACGACCTGATCCACGCGCCGAACCTCAATCGTGACGGGACGTATGCCGCGCGCACCGACGGCCGGAAGATCCGTGCCTACACAGGAATCGACACCCGGATGATGTTCCATGACTTCTTCGCCAAACTGCGCGCGACGTACGGCACCGGCGGCCGTTGACCCTTGACGTGCTTGTGGGGGGCTCCATACGCTCATGTGTAGAACGTTGCACAAAATGAGCCTGTCAGGCCACCACGGCGTGACGGGCCCGAGAGCGTGGCCCGGCGTGTCCCGACGGACGGTCCGTAGCAGGCGTCAGAGGGTTGTGCCCCGCGCAGCCTTCTGCCCCGCCTGACCGCCCGTCTCCGAAGGAACACGATGACTGCCACGGAACCCGTCCAGCAGCCCCGTCTCTCCGGCCTGCGCGTCGACCACCTCGTCGAACCGCTCGCCCTCGACCGAACCTCACCGGGCTTCAGCTGGCAGATCACCGGGGCACCGGGCGGCATCAACGGCCTGCGGCAGACCCACTTCAGAATCGTGGTGACCTCGTGCGACGGCAGCACCGTGGCCGACACAGGCCACGTGCCGTCACACGAGTGCATCGCTGTGTCCGTGCCCGGCTTCGTGGGGACGCCAGGCGCGGACTACATCTGGCAACTCGAAGTCCGGACGACTGCGACGCTGTCCGAACCGCTCACGGCACGATCCACCTTCGGGATCGCCAGGACCGAGTGGAGCGCACCGTGGATCGAGCCGGAGCAGACCCCGGTCATGGCCGACGGCCCGGAGGAGATCGGCCCCGACATCTTCACGGCCGTCACGACACCACCGAGGGAGCGCCTGCACCCGCCCCGGCTGCTGAGGCACGTCTTCCACCTCGACCACGCCCCCGTACGGGCGCGGTTGCGCATCACCAGCCAGGGCGTGCACCAGCCGTACGTCAACGGGGAAGAGATCGGCCCCGACCTGCTCGCCCCCGGTTACGAGAGTTACCACCTGGGCACATCTGTCGTCACCCACGACATCACCGGGCTCCTGCGCGAAGGTGAGAACGCCCTGGGTGTCGTCCTCGCCGACGGCTGGTACGCGGGCCGCATCTCGATGCTGGGCCGCAGCGCACAGTACGGCGACATCCTGCGCGTCACCTGGGAGATCGAGGGACTCGGCCCGGAGGGCGAGACCTGGACCGTTCACCCGGACGCGACAGTGACCAGCCGGCGCGGCCCCATCGACTACGCGGACCTCTTCATCGGCGAACGCCACGACGCGCGCGCCGAAGTCCCGGGCTGGGCCTCCCCGGGCGGCGGGCGGGACGGGGGCTGGACCGCGTGCCGGACGCGGCCCGTCACGGAGCCGCTGCAGGCGTTTGTCGGCGAGCCGGTACGGCGCACCGAACTTCTGCCCGTGAGAGAAGTCCTCATCACCCCGGCCGGGGACACCGTCCTCGACTTCGGGCAGGTCATCGCCGGTCGGGTGCGTATGCGGGTATGCGGAACCGCCGGCACCGTCGTGCGCCTCGAACACGCCGAAGTGATCGACGCGGACGGCAATTTCATGCACAACATCATCGGTGTCAACAAGGACCAGACCGACGAGTACGTACTCAAGGGCGCCACCGACGGCGAGACCTGGGAGCCGCTCTTCACCTTCCACGGCTTCCGCTACGTCAAGGTGTCCGGCCACCCGGGACCGATCACCCCTGACGACTTCACCGCCGTCGTCATCGGCAGTGACATCGAGCGGACCGCCGCGTTCCGCTGCTCCGACGCACGCCTCACCCGCCTGTTCGAGAACGCAGTGTGGTCGCAGCGAGGCAACTTCCTCGCCGTGCCCACCGACTGCCCCCAGCGCGAACGGGCGGGCTGGACTGGTGACATCCAGATCTTCGCCCCCGCGGCGGCCACACTGATGAACGTCGCGGCGTTCATGGAGCGCTGGCTGCGCAACGTACGGGCGGACCAGGCGGCACATGAGGGTCGCGTGCCCAACATCGTGCCTATGCCGCCGGCGCTCGACCGGCCGACCGCGGAAGACGAGATCCCCAACTCCGGGGCGGCCGGCTGGGCAGACGTGATCACGGTCCTGCCGGTCGAGCTCCACCGGCGGACCGGCGACAGGCGCTTCCTCAGCGACAACATCGACGCCATGCGCACCTGGGTGGCGAACCAGCGTGCCGAAGCGCGGGCGGTGCAGCCGCCGCACGCCCGGCCGGACGACCTGGCCGACCACCGCGTCCTGTGGAACGGGCGCCGCAACTTCGGCGACTGGCTCGCCCCCTCCACGCTCTTCGACTCCGAGGACAACCTCCTCGAATCGATCCAACGGGCCTCACGGCTGACGGCGGAAGTCATCGGCCCGATGTTCCAGGCCCGCTCGCTGGATCTGCTGGCCGACGCCGAGGCGGCGCTCGCGCAGGAGCCGAGGGCCGACGCGCTGCGTGAGGAAGCCGAGCACGTCCGTGCCGCCTTCACCCGCCAGTACCTCGCGGCCGACGGCTCGCTCCCCGGTGACCTGCAGGGGGTCTACGTCCTGGCGCTCGCCTTCGACATGGTGCCCGAGGAGCGGCGCCCTCTGCTGGTGCAGCGGCTCGTGGCCCTCATCGAGAAGGCCGACACGCATCTCGACACGGGTTTCCTCTCGGTGGCCCATCTGCTCGACGTCCTGTGGAACCACGGTGAGCGCGACCTTGCCCTGGCCCTGTTGACCCAGAACACCGTCCCGTCCTGGCTCTACCAGGTCGAGCAGGGCGCCACGACCATCTGGGAGGGCTGGTCGGCGGTGCGACCGGATGGTTCGGTCGAGAAGACCTCCATGAACCACTACGCGTTCGGCTGCGTCGTCGACTGGATGATGCGCCGCGTCGCCGGACTCGACGTCGTACGGTCCGGATACCGAGGGCTGCGCGTCGAGCCCGACCTCAACGGCCCGCTCGACTGGGCGAGCGCGCACATCGACACCCCGCTCGGCCGCGCGGCCGTCGACTGGCGTAGCACCGGACGGGAGGCCCACGTCACCGTGGACGTGCCGGTCGGTGCCGAGTGCCGGTTCGAGGCGCCCACCGGCTGGCAGGTGCGGCATGGCGCCGACCTGCTGGCCGCGGGACGCCACGGCCTCACCCTTGTACGAACCGGCACGTCCGGCCTCACCGCACAGAAGTGACGCGGCGTATCACCACGAGTCCACCGACGACGGCGAACGCGGCGGCGGCGTACAGGAGTGTGTAGTCAAGGACCGCTACGCCCGCGGCATTGCGAAGGCGACCGAGTCGTTCGGCCGCCTCCACCACCAGGGCGTCCTGCGCGCCGACGCCGACGCAGCCGCCCTCGCTCGTACGCTCATCGCCCTGCTCGACGGGCTGCAGTTGCAGTGGCTGCTCGGCGGGACCCCCGTCGACATCCGCCACGAACTGCGCCGCTTCATCGACGTGTGGACGGTGTGACCACGGGGCCGCGCCACTCCGCTACTCCACCACGCTCAACCGCACAGCGACATACGGCCGCCCCGGCAGCGCCACCGTGAACGTGCCCTCCTGTGTTCCGGGCACCTCCTCGATCGTCATGTTCCAGGTGTCGATGACCTCGGCGCGCCAGCGCGTGCCCTCTGGTGCGAAGAAGGTGCGCTGCCGGGGCTGACTCACTCCGAAGTACGTGAGCCGCCAGCGGCCCACGACGCCGCCCGTCGGGAAGTCGAAGTCCGAGGGCAGTGGGTCGACTCCGGAGGCGTCGGGCGGGAGGTCATCCAGGACCGTCCGCAGGAAGGCGAGACGCGTCGTGCTGTCACCCTTCAGCGCACCGCCCTTCGACCACCACAGCACATCGCCATCGGGGTCGACGAAGCACTCGCCGTGCGTGACGTACGCGCCGCGCACCGCGCCCTCCCAGGCACGACGGACCATCTCCTGGGCCGTCAGGTTGCCCCAGCCCCACTCGATGTCGCCCTCGTAGCCCATCTCGTCGAGCGTGACCGGCTTGCCCCACTGCTCGCGCCACTGCGGGGTGCGCTCCGGCGGGCGCTGGATGCTGGAGTGGGTGACCCAGGCGGCGCTGTTGTCGTACAACTCCACGCAGTTGTGCACGCTCACCAGGTGCTCGTGCGGGTCGGCCGCGCGGATCAGGGCCGCGGACCGGTGCCAGTGCCCGGCGTCCTTCGACCACAGCAGGTCGTACTCGTTCGCCAGCGACCACCACACATTGGCGTGCGCGGCCAGACGCGCCACCACGTAGCGCAGATAGCGCTCGTCGGCGGCCTGGTCCATCGTGGAGAAGCCCCAGCGGTCGTACGGGTGGAACAGGATCAGGTCGGCCTCGATACCCAACTCACCGAGCTGTGTGATGCGTTGCTCCAGGTGCCGGAAGAACTCCGGTTCCGGTCGGGTGAAGTCCCAGCCGTCCTCCACCGAACCGGCGAAGGGGTAACGGGCCGGCTCCTTGGTGTTGTGGATGTACGACTTGGGGAAGACGCACATCCGGATCTTGTTGTACGGGCTGCCCGCGAGCGAGTCGAGCGTCTGCTGCTCCAGCTTCTCGCCCTGGTGCGTCCATGCGTACGCCGTCGTGCCGAGCGGCAGATGACGGGTGCCGTCGGCGTATCGGAAGTGGAAGCGGTCGTGGACGCGGACCGGGCCGTGACCACCGGGGAGCGCTGGGGTGCAGGTGAACGTGCCGGTGATCGCGTCGAGCGCTGCGGCGTTGCTCGTGGTACGGAAGGTCCACTCGCCCTCTTCGTCCGGCATCAGGCGGATCCGGTACGTACCGTCACCATCATAGAAGCCGCTCGCCGTCAACTCGCGTTCACCGCAACGGAATGCGGCGCTGACCGCGACATCCGTGAACGGATTGCCGGCCGAAGGGCCGGACAGCTCCACCTCGAAGATCCCCCATTGCGGGGCCGTTTCGGGGTGCGCCGCGTCCGCCGCTTCGGTGACGGCCGCCGTGCCGGCCGGGTAAGCAGGCAGCATGGCCAGCTCGGCGTACAGGCGCTCGCGCGCCGCCGGGTCGCGGCGCGTGGGCAGCGCCATGCCGGTGACCTGACGCAGAGTGCCGTGCAGGAACTGCGGGAAGACCCAGTCCTGTTCAAGGTCGGGCAGGTGCTTGCGGACGACGGCCGTAGCCTGCTCATTGCTCAGTACGTCACGCAGGACGGAATCGGGGCCGTAGGGCATCGCTTCTCCAGTAAGAGGAAGGGAATGGCAGGTCCCGGCACCGGGGGAGCGGTGCCGGGACCATAGGGTTGGCACGGGTCAGCGGACTACGACCCGTACCCGCCCCAGGTTCTGCACGCGCGCGAACGGTGTCTTCGCGTCACCGTCCCGCTGCACGGTCGCGCGCAGCACCGCGTAGTACGTGCCGGGCGCGGTGTACATGTGCGTGTGCTGCACCTCCACGCTCCGGCGGGCCGAGCCGAACGGGGCCTCGACGAAGGTGCCGTCACCCTCCACGTCCCACTCCGTGGCCACCAACGGGCCAGCGCCCGGAGGGACATCGATGGTGGCGCGGAAGACGACCCGGCGTCCCACCGCAGTCTCGATCCGGTCCGTGCTCTGCCGCACGACCGGCTGGATGCCGCGCCGCTCCGCCGCCGTGGCCGGGACCGTGACCTGCCCGGCCACCACGTCGTGCTGCGTCGACAGGGGCGGCACGACCCCGCGCTCCACCCACGCGGCGACATCGCGCAGCGCCTGCTGCAGCATCGGCACGAAGTCGACCAGCCGGCGCGCACGGTCGGGGGTGAGTTCGAGGTCGTCGTGGTGGTCGGCGTTGTCGTTGTACCAGAGCCGGAAGGTGTCGTCGTACGCGTCACCGAATGCCGCCCGCACCTGCGCGGCGTACCAGTCGCCGTCCCAGGGGAAGGCGTCGGAGTCGATCAGGTTGCACACGGCTATCGCTTTGGCAGTGGACTTGCCGTTCCAGGTGCCGCCGCCGCTGGCGCCCTGCGAGATGAGCGGGCCCACTTCGATGGAGCGCTGCGGGTGGATCGGCTTGCCTTCCGCATCGAGGAACTGGTCCCAGACATGGAAACCGGACCGCGACGGGATCTGGTGACGGTAGTAGGCGAGCAGGGCCAGGAACCAGCGGTTGTCCGTGCGCAGCTTGGCACCCGCCGCGATCTTGCCGACGACGTCCGCGTCGTTGCCACTCGTCGCGAGCGTGAACAAGCGGCGGGTCCCGTCCAGGGAACCCTTCAGCGTGCCGATCGACGTCATGCCGTCGGCGGGGTACAGCGTGAACTCGGTGCCGGTCAGATCTTTGTCCGGCACGGCCGTGTCGAGCGTGAACGACGCCGCGCCGTCGGCGACTTCGGTGATCCTGGCCGTGTGGTCGATGAGCGCCGAACGGAACAGGTCGCCGAGCCCCGACTTCTCCGTACCGAGATAGCCGTCCGCGTTCCAGAAGTCGTCGGCGTACGTCGGGTCCATGCCGCGGGCGATCGCCCCGATGCCGGTGAGGAACACCGGGTCCGCGAGCCCGAGCACGTACGCGTAGTTGTCCCAGGCCCGCAGCTGGATGCCCATGCCCGAGACCTCGCGCAGGACCGCCCGCTCGGTCGCGTTCAGCCCGGCGTACGGGTCGCCGCTGCCGCCGGGACGCACGGCCTCGGCGATCTTCTCGGCCTTCTCCCGCAGCACGAACCAGGCCATGCCGCGCACCAGGAAGTAGTTCGGTATCGCCGCGGGTCCACCCAGGATGAACGGCACTGCGCCGTCCCACACGCCGCTCGTGTTCTCCATGGCGCCGACGGTCTGGAAGGAGCCGCCGCTGCCGCCGTAGATATAGCCGTGGATTCGACGCGACGTGCCGTAGTACTCGGCCGCGACCTTCCTCGAGTACGCGGCGGCGGCGGCGTCGACGGCGAAACCGCCGCCGCTCTTGCACTGCACCGTGTACGCGCCCGAGGCGGCGCCGAACGCGACGTTCTTGTCCTCCGCGACCTCGTCGAACGACGGATACACCTTCTGGAAGAAGCGCCCACGCCACTGGTTCTTCGGCGGGAAGTAGAACGCGAACTTCTTCTCCGTGCCCTCGAAGTGACCCACCACCTTGCGGTGCGGGACCGGCGTCACGAGGTCCTCGGTGCTGTCGATGACCGGCTTGCTGTACGCCGGGTCCGGCTCGTACAAGGCGCTCGACCCGTCGGTGGCGGAGGCGGTCGCCGTCCCCAGCGTCGGCGTGCCGAGCAGTACGGCCGAACCAACGGCCGAGTTTCGCACGAAGCGGCGCCGGGACAGCGGGCGGGGAGTGCTCGATCTGGTCATGATTCCCTTCCTGACGCGGCGGTGAGCGCAAGGCGCTTGGCGCGGCGTTCGCGCTGGCGCTGCGGGTCCGCCACGGGGGCAGCCATCTGGAGCTTGCGGGTGTAGGGATGCTGGGGGTTCGTCGCCACGTCGTGTGCCTTGCCGATCTCGACGATGCCGCCGTGGTTGAGGACGGCGATGCGGTCGCTGACCTCGTGCACGACCCCCAGGTCGTGACTGATGAACAGATAGGCCACGCCGCGCTCCTGCTGGAGTTCCTTCAGCAGCGTGAGCACCTTGGCCTGGGTGGTGACGTCGAGGGCGCTGGTCGGCTCGTCGCAGATCACCACCGCCGGGTCCAGGGCCAGGGCGCGTGCGATCGCGATGCGCTGGCGCTGACCGCCGGAGAACTCGCGCGGGTAGCGGCGGCCCGAGTCGGCCGGAAGCCCGACCGCGTCGAGCAGTTCGCGTACCCGCGCGAGTCCACCCTGTTCGCCTGCCGCGATCAGCGGCTCGGCGAGGATCGACTCGACCGTCATCGACGGGTTGAGCGACGAGTACGGGTCCTGGAACACGACCTGCAGGTCATGGGCGAGCTTGCGCCTGCGGGCCCGCGGGATGTTGCTGACGGTCTCGCCGCGGAAGGTGACGGTGCCCTCCGTGACCGGCGCGAGGCCGAGGATCGCCCGGCCGATCGTCGTCTTGCCGGAGCCGGACTCGCCGACCAGGCTCAGCGTCTCGCCGGCGGCGAGGTCGAAGGAGACGTCGTCGATGACGGTGGTACCGCCGCGTCGGCCGCCGTAGCGGACGACCAGGTGCTCGACCCGGAGTATGGGGTCCTCAACCGTGGCCATCGGTCACACCTCCACAATCTCGACGCGGCGCGACGACGCGAGCAGTTCCTGCGTGTACGCCTGCTCGGGAGCGCCGAACAAGGCGTTCACATCGTTGAGTTCGACGATCCGGCCGTCCTTCATCACGCTGACCGTGTCGCAGATGTCGGCGACGACACCCAGGTTGTGGGTGACGAGGATCATGGCGAGGCCGCGTTCGTCGCGCAGTTCGCGCAGCAGCTCCAGAACCTCCGCCTGCACCGTCACGTCCAGCGCCGTCGTCGGCTCGTCGGCGACGATCAGCTCCGGGTCCGCGGCGACCGCACCGCAGATCAGCACGCGCTGCGCCATGCCGCCGGAGATTTCGTGCGGGTACTGGCGGAACACCTTCTCCGGGGCCTTGATGCCGACCCGGGCGAGCAGGGAGAGGAGTTCCTGCTGTGCCTCTTTGCGGGAGATCTCCTTCACCGCGCGCAGCCCGTGGACGAGCTGGGCTCCGATGGTGAAGCACGGGTCGAGGTTCGACATCGGTTCCTGTGGGATGTATGCGATGCGCCGGCCGCGTGCCGCCCGCATCCGGTCGTCGTCGGCGAGAAGATCCTCGCCGTCCAGGGCGACGCTGCCGCCGAGGATCACCGCCTCGCGGGGCAGGATGCCCAGCGTGGAGAACGCGATCTGCGACTTTCCGGAACCTGATTCTCCGACCAGGCCGCGGATCTCACCGCGCCGCACGTCGAGGTCGACGCCGTGCACGACCTCACGGACACCGCCCTCGCCGTCCGGGTAGCCGAGGCGCAGGCCCCGGATCGACAGCACGGCGTCGTCCGCCGCAGGGGCCGCGGGCTCGACCGGCGACGCCTCGCGCGCCGCGCGGACCGCCTCCTGACGCTCACGCGCCGTAAAGGACTTGGCGCTGCCGGACGACTGGAGCACGTCCCGCAGAGCGTTACCGAGCAGTACCAGCGCGAGGATCGTCAGGCTGATGAGCAGGGCCGGCCAGAGCACCGCCCACTTGTTGTTGTAGATGTCGCCGAAGGAGTCCTGCAGGACCCCGCCCCACGAGGGAGTGTCCGGGTCGCCGAGCCCGAGGAAGCTGACACCGGCCTCCAGGCCGATACCGCCGCCGAGCACGAACGAGCTGTAGATGATCACCGGCGCGCGGACCGCCCACAGCACATGCCGCCCCACGATGCGCAGGTCGGACAGGCCGACGACCTTGGCTGCGTCCACGTACAGCTCCCCCCGGACACTCACCACGACCGACCGGACGAGCCGGAAGTACGTGGGGGCGACGAGCAGGCCGAAAACTGCCATGGCCAGGACAATGTTCGGTCCCGTACGGGCGTAGAGCGCGATGAGCAGCACGATGCTGGGCAGCGACATCACGACGTCGGAGATCCAGTTCGAGACGGTCTCGAAGCGGCCCCGGTAGAAGCCGGCGGCGAGCCCGCTCGTGACGCCGAGGCTGACGGACACAGCCAGGATCACCACACAAGCGATCATCGTCTGGCGCGTGCCGAACAGGAGCCGCGACAGGATGTCCCGGCCCGACGCGTCGCCGCCCAGTGGATGGCCAGAAGTGAACGGCGCCGCGTCGACGCCGGCCAGGTCCGTGACGTTCGGCCCGGTCGGCGCCAGCCAGGACGCGGCGAGCCCGACGACCGTGACGAGCAGCAGGAAGAGCAGACAGCACGCGGCCAGGGGATTGCTCAGGAGGCGGCGCAGGACGGACACCTTGGCCGCGGAAGAGTCATGCGCGGTCATCGCATCCTCGCTTTGGGGTTGAGTGCCGAATTCACGAGATCTGCAAGGATGTTGACGACGAGGACGACCAGCATCGTCACGACGACCGCGCCCATCACCACCGGGACGTCGCCCTGCCGTGCCGACGTGGTGCCGAGGTCGCCGAGTCCGGGCAGCGCGAATACCGACTCGATGAAGATCGCGCCACCGATCAGCGCGGTCACCTGAAGATTCAGGGCGGCAAGGCCCGGGCCGCCGGCGTTGCGCAGCACGTGGCGGAACACGACCTTCGACTCGCTGATCCCGCGGGCCCGCAGCGTGCGGACGAAATCCTTGGACAGGGTGTCCATGACCGCTCCGCGGAACTGCGAGGCCGAACTCGCGACCGAGCCGATGAGCAGAGCGACCACCGGTAGAGTGATCGACTCCGCCCAGCCGGTCAGGCTCTGGTCGGGCGAGACGTAGCCGGTCGCCGGGAGCATGCGCACCGCGATGGCGAAGGCGAAGACCAGCACGATCCCGACGATGAACGGCGGCACAGCGTTCCCGAGCACCGCCAGAAACTGCACGACCTTGTCCACCCAGCCGCCGCGCACCGCCGCGGTGACGCCCAGGAGGACGCTCACCGCGGCGGTCAGGGCGAGGGCGATGAAGATCAGTGTGAGCGTCACCGGAACGCGGGTGGACAGCACGGAGTTGACCGACTGGCCCGTGAAGAACGACTCACCCAGGTTGCCGGTGACGACCCCCTTGAGCCAGTCGCCGTACTGCACGAACAGGGGTCTGTCCAGGCCGAGTTCAGCGGCCTTGGCTCGAACATTGGCCTCGCTGGCCTGGGTGCCGAGCACCCCTCGGGCGATGCCGAGCCCGTTGCCGTACATCAGTGTGAAGGTCACAAAACTGACCAGCAGCAGCACGGCGATCGACCGCACCAGCTTCTTGACCACAGAGACGAACATCTGCGGCTCCCATCCCTCAGTTGCTTCAGGTTCCTTGTCTGCCGAGCTGTCCGCGGCCTACTTGAAGTCCCACAGCATCGGGTTCAGACCGGACGCATCAGTGACCTTCGGGATGGAGACCTTGTCGGGGTTGTAGGCGTAGAACATGCTGGTCTGCGCCATCGGAACGAACCACGCCTGGTCGACGACGTACCGGTTCAACTCCTGTTGCAGCTGGGTCGACTCGTCACTGGTCGAGGTGAGGATCTTGCTCCAGAGAGCGGTGACCTTCTTGTCCTTCTGGTGCTCCACGTTCCAGATACCGTCGTCAAGGACGTAATCGGTGATGTCCTGCTGCGAGTCGCCGTAGTTGCCCAGCTGCCAGACGGGCACGGGGTACTTGCCGCTGAGCAGGTCGGTGATCGCGTTGGAGCCGGACAGGGTGACCTGCTTGACCTTGATGTTGATGAGGCCGAGCTGCTGCTTGATGACCGGCATCAGGGATTCCAGGTTCTGGCCCTGCATGTACGGGATCTCGAGCGTGAAGCCGGCCCCGTAACCCGCCTTCTTCATCAGCTTCTTCGCCGCGGCCACGTCGTACGCGTACGGGTCCTTCAGGTCGTCGATGTACGCGGACGAACCCGGCCGGAAGATCTGCGCGGTCGGCTTGGCGAGGCCCTTGTACAGGTTCTTCGACATGGCGTCCTTGTCGAAGACCATGTTCATCGCGCGACGCACGTCCAGGCTGCCGAGCGCGGGGACCTTCTTGCCGAGGTGGTCCGTGATCAGCAGACGTGCCACCTGGCTCTTCTTCGACCAGATCTTCAGGCCGGAGGACTTCGCCTGGTTGTAGGTGGCCTGGGTGATGAGGGAGCCGTCGACCTGCTTGGTCTTGAGGGCGTTGATCGCGGCGGTCTCATTGGAGAGAACCTTGATCGTGAGCTTCTTGTACGGGAAGGACTTCGAGTCCCAGAACTTGGCGTTCTTGACGAAGGAATACGTGGAGCCGTTCGTCGTGGACTTCGCGTCGAGCGTGTAGGGGCCCGAGCCGACCGGCGCCTTGTTGGTCTTGCCGGCGGCCAGGTACTTCGGGCTGCCGATCCGCAGACTGCACACGCGGTCGGCGAGCAGCGGATTGGGCTTCGACAGCTTGATCACCGCGGTCAGCGCATCGGTCGCGGAGACCTTGAAGTCGGCGATGCGCGAGGAGCCGCCGTTGTGGGTCTGCGCGTATTCGACGTTCTTCTTGAACGCGGCCGCGTCGAGTGCGGTGCCGTCGGAGAACTTCATTCCGGAGCGGAAGTGCAGGGTGACACCGGTGTTGTCCGGCTTGAACTCGAACGACTCGGCGGCCGAGGCGTGCGGCTTGCCGTCGGCGTCGCAGCGCAGTGCGGTGTCGTAGACCGCGGAGGCCGCCCAGCCCTGGTAGCCGGGCTGGCTGGTGGGGTCCCAGCCCTGGATGTCCTGGGACATGGCCAGGGTGAGTGTTCCCTTGTTCGTGCTGGTGGCCCCCGTGTTGTCGGCCGTGGCACCGGCGCCGGTGCAGGCGCTGAGCAGGGCCAGGGAAGTGGCGGAGGTCGACAAGGTCAGTGCCAGGCGGGCGGAACGAGTGGTGCGCCGCATCATGGACTACTCCTTCGGAGGAGAGCGATGGCGGTCCGGGCTGCGTCGGCCGGTGGGAGGTGAGACCCCCGCACTCAGGAGAAGGCGCGCATCTGCGGACTACAGGAAGAGAGGTACGAAGCGTGTGTGCAACGTTCTACGCCGGGAACGTACGGACGTCGTGCGGATCGCGTCAAGAGTCGTGGGTTGTCTTGGCCGGTAACGGTTCCGCAACGCGCCTGTTCCCCGGGCGTCAAACCCGGGGGGATTAGATGGCGTTCTGGGCGGTTAAGAGGTCCCTCTAGGCGCCGGGTGCCGCGCTGGTGGAGCGCGGGACGAGCCGGGGTGCGACGACGTAGTGCACAGGCTGAGTACGCCCGCTGATCCGCTCCAGGAGCAGCCGCGCGCTCATCTGGCCCGTCAGTTCGCCGGACTGGTCGACCGTGGTGAGCGAGATCCGGCCGATCGTGGAGAGGTAGATGTTGTCGTATCCGGCCACGGTGAGGTCGCCGGGAACGTGCAGCCCGCGCTCCTCCGCGGCACGCAGGACACCGAGCGCCGCGATGTCGGCGCCGGCGAAGATCGCCGTCGGAGGAGTGTCCCGGTCGAGCGCCTCGCATGCGGCCCGGTAGCCGCCCTCCTCCGAGTACGCCGTCTCGATGACGTCAGGTGTGCAGCTGTGCCGCTGCATGGAGGTGACGTAGCCCTCGCAGCGGGCGGTGTGGGACAGCACCGCCGGTGGTTTCAGGTCGGCCGAGGGGTGGCTGGTGTGTGCGATGCGCCGGTGGCCAAGGCCTACGAGATGGTCGATGACCAGACGGGCGCCGCCGCGGTCGTCATTCACCACGGTGTCGTAGTTCGTACCGCCGCCGTGCCGCGCGACGACCACCGTGGGCACGATCGCGGCGAGCCGTTCCAGCCAGGACGTCTTCACCACGGGGGCGATCACGACGAGCCCGTCGATCTGCCGGTCCACCAGGGCCTCCACGCTGCGCTCCTGGCGCTCGGCGGTGAGCCCGCCCGTGACGAGAATCTCCTGGTAGCGGCTGGGTCCCAGCTCGTCGGCGATCCCTTCGGCGATCTGCTGCTGAAAGGGCGAGGAGAGCTCGGTGAGCATCACGCCGATGGTGAACGAGCGGCCCCGCATGGCGCGGGCGCCGGCCTGCGGGCGGTAGCCGAGCTTGTCGATCGCTGCGGTCACCTTGGCCTGCATCTGCGGGCTGACCCCGTAGGCCTCGCGCAGCACCTTGGAGACCGCCGAGACCGAGACCTGGGCCTCGTTCGCCACGTCCTGAATGGTCACTCGTCGGGACGCCGACGTTGCGCTCATGCCGCCTCACAGCCCTGGGTCGGTGCCGTCGCCGCCGGTTCGAGACGTGCGGTTCGGGCTGCCGGTGATCGATGTTTCACGTTGCGATGCCTCCTGGACAGGGTGCCGGAGTCTTGACACCCGTTCAAACGCGTTCCTAGTCTCCCGAATGTAGAACGTTGCACACCGCACGCTACGGCCGGTTCGACCCGGTCACCAAGTCTTTCGACGACTCAGCTTTCGACACCCCAGGAGACTTGCATGGTCGTGGCAGCTGCCCCGCATGCCCCGCGTTTCGATCACCATGCGGCCGCGCCCGCAGTGCTCGGCGTCGGCACCGCCGCACCCCGTCTGAGCTGGTCGGTGCCGAGCGCCGACGCGGAATACGAGCAGACGGCGTACGAGATCGAGATCGGAAGGGGCGGCACGGCCGAGACCTACCGGGTGGACGGGCCGGATCAGATCCTGGTGCCCTGGCCGGCAGAGCCGCTGACCAGCCGCGAGTCCGCTGCCGTACGTGTTCGTGTCGCAGCCAAGGGCGGCACGGGTGAGGAGTGGAGCGAGTGGAGCGCACCGGCCGTCGTCGAGGCGGGACTGCTGGATGCCGCTGACTGGTCGGCTGCCTTCATCTCTCCGGTCGACATAGGCGGGCTGCACCAGAGCGCGCCGATCGTGTCCGGCACCCTTGACCTACCCGGCGACGTGGTGAGCGCCCGCCTGTACGCCACCGCCCACGGCCTGTACGAGGCGACGCTCAACGGCCACCGTGTCGGTGACCTGCACCTCACGCCTGGTTGGACCTCCTACCGGCACCGCCTCGCCTACCAGACGTATGACGTCACTGACCTGGTTCGCGCCGGCCGCAACGAGCTCGACGTGCTGATCGGTAACGGCTGGTACCGCGGCCGCATCGGCTTCCACGAGGCCCGCGCGTTCTACGGCGACCGGATCTCCGCACTCGCACAGCTGGAGGTCACCACCGCCGACGGCACCGTGCACACCCTCGCGTCCGACGGCACGTGGACGGCGCGCGAGAGCGCGATCGTCGCGGACGACCTCTACGACGGCCAGCGCACCGACCTGCGCCGACGCGGTCTCACGGGAGTGGCGGCCACCGAGGTCGTCGACACCGACGTCACCACCCTCGTCGCGCCGTCCGCGCTGCCCGTGCGGGTCACGGGCGTCCTCCCGGCCCAGCGCGTATGGACCTCTCGCTCCGGGCGGACCCTGGTCGATTTCGGGCAGGTCGCGGTCGGCTGGGTCCGGTTGCGCGTGCGTGGGCTGGCCCCCGGCGCCGAGGTCGTCGTCCGGCACGCCGAGGTCCTGGAGAACGGCGAGCTCGGCACCCGCCCGCTGCGTGCCGCGAAGGCCACCGACAGCTATCTCCTCGCGGGCCCGGACGAGGAGGTTCTCGAGCCTGCCCTCACCTTCCACGGCTTCCGTTACGCGGAGATCAAGGGCATCGAAAATCTGGCCGCCGGCGATGTCGAGGCGGTCGTCATAGGCTCCGACCTCACCCGCACCGGCTGGTTCGACTCCTCGCACGAGCTGCTCAACCGCCTCCACGAGAACGTCGTCTGGTCGATGCGCGGCAACTTCCTCGAGGTGCCCACAGACTGCCCGCAGCGCGACGAGCGCCTCGGCTGGACCGGCGACATTCAGGTTTTCGCGCCGACCGCGTCCTTCCTCTACGACTCGGCCGGTTTCCTTGACTCCTGGCTCGCGGACCTCGCGGCCGAACAAGGCGCAGACGGCTCGGTGCCGTTTGTGATCCCGGACGTGCTCCGGACGGCCGCGCCCACGGCCGCAGCCTGGGGCGACGCCGCGACCGTGGTGCCGTGGGTGCTGTACCAGCGGTACGCCGACCGCGGCATCCTCGAACGCCAACTGCCGAGCATGCGTCGTTGGGTCGACCGCCTCGCCGAGCGCGCGGGCGCCGACCGCCTGTGGACCGGCGACTTCCAGTTCGGCGACTGGCTCGATCCCACCGCGCCGCCGAACTTCCCGGCCAGCGCCAAGGCCGACCCGGACGTCGTCGCCACCGCGCATCTGGCCCGCTCCGCCGAGATCGTCGCCGAGACCTGCCGCATCCTCGGCCGTGCGGACGAAGCCGAGCACTACGGCGCACTGGCCGCCGACGTACGCGCGGCCTTCGCCCGCGCCTACGTCACCCCCGACGGCCGGATCCACTCCGACGCTCAGACGGTCTACGCCCTCGCCATCGAGTGGGCGCTGCTGCCGGACGCCGAGCAGCGCGCGGGGGCCGGACGGCGCCTCGCCGATCTGGTCCGCACCTCCGGCTTCCGCATCGCAACGGGCTTCGTGGGTACGCCGCTCGTCGCCGACGCCCTCACCTCCACCGGCCACGCCGACGTCGCCCACCGTCTGCTGTTCCAGACCGGCTGCCCGTCCTGGCTGTACCCGGTGACGATGGGCGCGACCACCATCTGGGAGCGCTGGGACAGCATGCTGCCGGACGGCTCCATCAACTCCGGCGACATGACCTCCTTCAACCACTACGCCCTCGGTGCCGTAGCCGACTGGCTGCACCGCAAGGTCGCGGGCCTCGCCCCGGCGGCCCCCGGCTACCGCGAGATCACCGTCGCGCCCGAGCCGCCCGCGGACCTCACCTCGGCGTCGGCCCGCCACCTCACCCCGTACGGGGAGGCGCGGGTGGCCTGGCAACGCGCGCACGGGAAACTGCAGTTGGAGGTGACCGTCCCCGTCGGCACGGCTGCCCACGTACAGCTGCCCGGTCTGCGCGAGAGCGTCACGCACGGAACGTACAGATGGGAGGTTTCCGACCCGGTCATGGCGGGTCGTCAACTTGTCACTGTGCGCGATGTCTTCGACGACGCCGAGGCATGGGCGGCCGTGGTCGAGGCGGGGATCGGCACCGGCGTCGCCCGCGGCGGCGAGGAGGAGATCGCCACGCTGTGCGCCACGCGCCTGGACGACGCCGCGGACCAGCTGTGGCACGGCGTCGCACAGCCCGAGTTCGGGCCCCCCGCCGCCAAGGAGTTCCAGCGGCAGGTCCGCGACATCCTGGCGCGCCGCGCTGCTCGCTGAACCGCTTGCACTTGCCTTCCCGCCCCGTAGAGAACGGATCGCCATGTCGACCAGCTCAACCACGCCCGGCCGCGCCCACCTCGACGCCACCCTCCCCGCCGCCACCCGCGCCGACCTCCTGCTGAGCGAGATGACCCTCGAGGAGAAGTGCGCTCAGCTGACTGCCGTATGGCCGTGGCGGCTCGTGGACGCACACGGAGCCGACGCCGACACCGCCGACGAGGTCCTCAAGGTGGCGCCCGGACACATCCCCGCACTCGCGGCCGACGACCCGGCCCGAGTCGCCCGCCTCACCGGCGCCATCCAGCGCCAACTGGTCACCCGCACTCGCCTCGGCATCCCGGCGCTCATCCACCAGGAGGCGCTGAGCGGCGTGATGACCGGTGGCCACATGGTGTTCCCCACTGCCATCGCTCTCGCCGGCACGTTCAGCCCCGAGCTCGTCAGCGACATGACGGACTTGATTCGCCGCCAGATGCGTCGCCTCGGCTACAGCCATGCGCTCTCCCCGGTCATGGACGTCGCCCTCGACCCCCGTTGGGGCCGCGTGCACGAGACGTACGGCGAGGACCCGTACCTGTGCGCCGCGTTCTCCGTCGCGTACACCCAGGGCCTGCAGGGCACCGACCCGGCGACCGGCGTCATCGCCACCGCCAAGCACTTCCTCGGCTACGGACTGGCCGCCGGCGGCGTCAACCTCTCCGCCTACGAAGGCGGCGACCGTCGCACCCGCGACCTGTTCGCCTACCCCTTCGAGGCCGCGATCCAACTCGCGGGCCTGCGCTCGGTGATGAACTCCTACGCCGATGTGGACGGCGTCCCCGTTGGTGCCTCCCGCGAGGTCCTCACCGGCCTGCTCCGCGACACCCTCGGCTTCGACGGCTTCGTCTCCTCGGACTACGAGACGACGAATCAGCTTGTCAACCGCCAGAAGGTCGCCGTCGATCCCGGCGAGGCGGCCAGGATCGCCATCACGGCGGGCCTCGATGTCGAGCTGCCCGTCCCGTACGCGTACGGGGAGACCCTTGCCGAGGAGGTCCGCTCGGGCCGGCTCGACGAGAGCGCCGTCGATGTCTGCGTGCTGCGCGTACTGCGGGCCAAGTTCGCCTCCGGCTTGTTCGAGAACCCGTACCCGCAGGAGCACATCGACGTTGCTGCCATCGCCGAGGAGGGCAAGGAAACCTCTGTCGAGCTGGCCCGCCGCTCGGTCGTCCTGGTCGAGAACGACGGCGTCCTGCCGCTGGCGCCCGGCACCGACCTGACCGTCGGCGTCATCGGCCCGCACGCGGACGCCGCCTGGCTGCAGTTCCCGACGTACGCCTACCCGGCGTGGCGCGACGCGGTCAAGGCCGTCGAGCTCGGCGAGGCGATGAACGCGGTCGGCGTGGAGACCCCGCAGACAGCCTGGAACCAGGCCATCTTCACCGACGCCGACCGGCACACCTTCGGCCGCGAGCGGTATGGTGCGCGCCCCTTGCACGAGACGCTCGCCGAGTTCGCCACCAGCGTCCTGACCGAGCAGGGCTCCACCCTGACCCGCCCGCTCGACGACGACGGCGCCGCCCTGGCCCGCGTCGTCGAGGTCGCCGACCGCTCGGACGTCGTCGTCCTGGCGCTCGGCGGGGCGAGTCTGTGGTTCAACGGCGAGCGCACCGAGGGCGAGGGCAGCGACACCGCCGACATCGCGCTGCCCGAGGCCCAGGTCCGGCTTGCCGAGGCGGTCGCCGCGAGCGGCAAGCCGTACGTCGTCGTCCTGCACCAGGGCCGGGCCTACACCCTGCCGGAGGCGGTGCGTGGCGCGAACGCGATCGTCGTGGCGCCCTACGCCGGCCCGTTCGGCCCGCAGGCGGTGGCCGATGTGCTGTTCGGCGAGGTCAATCCGAGCGGCAAGATGCCGTACAGCATTCCGCGCCACACCGGGCAGATCCCCGTCTACCACCACCAGCACTCGGGCACCGGCTACCGCAACCCGCTCCCGCCGGGCTCCGACGAGCTGTACCTGGACATGCCGGCCACGCCGCTCTACACCTTCGGACACGGCCTGAGCTACACCGACTTCACGCTGGCCGACCTGACCTCCGACACCGAGACGGATCTGCACGGCAGCGTGCGCATCGCGACGACCGTCACCAACACCGGGCAGAGGGACGGCGCGTCCGTCCTCCAGCTGTATGTACGGGTCAACACCTCCGGGGTCACCCGGCCCGCCCAGCAGCTGGCGGGCTTCGCCAGGGTCGACCTTGCGGCGGGCGAGTCGCGCCGGGTGACGTTCGAACTGGCTGCCACGCAGCTCGGATACACCAACATGGCGAGGGAGTTCGCCGTCGAGCCGGCGCGCGTCGACTTCTTCCTCGGCTTCGACGCCGACGACCGGGGCGTCGAGGGCGCCTTCGAACTCGTCGGCGACAAGCGAGTGTTGGCAGCCTGTGAGCGGGCGTTCCTGTCGGACGCCGAGGTGGCCGAGGTGGAGCAGCCGTGACGACGAACCTCCCCAACCCACTGGTTCCGGGCTTCAACCCCGACCCGAGCGTCGTCCTCGCCGACGGCACCTACTACCTGGTGACCTCGTCCTTCGAGTACCTTCCCGCCCTCCCGGTCTACCGCAGTACCGACTTCGTCTCCTGGGAGCACATCGGTGACGTGGCCACGCGGGCGGAGCAGGTCGTGCTCGCCGACGCGGCGTCGTCCGGTGGCGCCTGGGCCCCTACCATCCGGCATCACGACGGCCGTTTCCACGTGATCGTCACGGTGGTGGGCAGCCCGCGCGGCTGCGTCGTGTTCACTGCCGAGGATCCGGCCGGGCCGTGGAGCGACGGCGTCACGCTCGACGGTATCGAGGGCATCGACCCCGACCTGTCCTGGGACGAGTCGGGCGCCGCCTACGTGACATACAGCGGGCTGCACATCGTCGACCACCAGATCGTCGCGAACCGGGGCATTCTTCAGGCACGAGTGGACCTGGATGCGGGCAAGTGCCTTGAGGTACCTAGGGAGTTGTGGTCCGGCACCGGCCTGGTCGCTCCCGAGGCCCCGCACCTCTACCACCGCGACGGCCACTGGTACCTGCTGATCGCCGAAGGCGGCACCGAGTACGGGCACTCCGTCAGTGTCGCGCGCGGCCCGAGCATCGAGGGCCCCTTCGAGGGTGCCCCGCACAACCCGGTCCTGTCCGCCTCCGGCACGGACCGCGCCGTCCAGTGCACCGGCCACGGTGACCTGGTGCGTGGCCCGGACGGCACCGACCTGATGGTGCTCCTCGGCACCCGCCGCGTGGGCCGGACCTCGCCGCTGGGCCGGGAGACGTACGTGACGACCGTGGAGTGGACAGCAGACGGCTGGCCGGTTCCGGCGCCGGTGGGACTCGCGCCACGGCCCGAACACCGCGAGGAATATGTGCAGTTCGGCGCCCCACAGGAGCTCACCGACCCCGGATGGCTCGCTGTACGCCGCACCCCCGCCGAGACTGCCTCGCTCACCGAACGACCCGGTTTGCTCACCCTTCGGACGGCCGAGGGCGCGGGACTCGACACGCCGCACCCCGCCTTCGTCGGTCGGCGCCAGCGTCACTTGAACTCGTCCGTCGAGACCGTCGTCGAACCGGCGGACGGTGGCCGCGGCGGCCTCGCCCTGCGCCTCGACGAGGAGTTCGCGATCACCTTGACCGCCGAGCGGTCCCCGGATGCCCTGGACGGGAAGGGCCTGCTCATCACCGCGCGGGCGCGCGCACAGTCTCTGATCCAGTCCTGGACGGCCGACGTCGCGCGCGACCGGGTACGGCTGCGGATCACCACCGACGCCACCCAGCCGTCCGACCGCGCGCCCTGGCTGGCGCCGGGCGACCGCATCCGACTGAGCGCCATCGACCCGGAGACCGGCACCGAGACCGAACTCACCTGCCTCGACGGCCGATTGTGGTCGGTGGAGACGGCGGCCCCCTTCACCGGGCGGGTCACCGGCATGTACACGGAATGCGGCACGGTCCACTTCGCCGACTTCCGCTACCACGGCAAGGGAGACTCATGACCGGCGCCGCACTGCCGCCCCGCGTCCTGTTCGGCGCCGCCTACTACCACGAGTACCAGCCCCACGAACGCCTCAAGGACGACCTCGACCTGATGACACAGGCCCGCTTCTCGGTCATCAGGGTCGGCGAATCGGTCTGGTCCACCTGGGAGCCCGAGAACGGCCGCTTCGACCTCGACTGGCTCCAGCCCGTACTCGACGGTGCCCACGAGCGCGGCATCTCCGTAGTCCTCGGCACCCCGACCTACGCCGTCCCGCCGTGGCTGGCCCGCCAGTACCCGGAGATCGCGGGGGAGCGCCGCACCGGCGAGCGGATCGGCTGGGGAGCCCGGCAGGAGGTCGACTTCACGCACCCGGCGTTCCGTTTCCACGCCGAGCGGGTGATCCGGAAGATCGTCGGCCGGTACGCCTCCCACCCCGCGGTCATCGGCTTCCAGGTCGACAATGAACCCGGCAACGAACTCCTCCACAACAACGGAGTGTTTGAGCAGTTCGTCGACCATCTGCGGGCGGTGTACGGGGACGTGGAGAACCTGAACAAGGAGTGGGGCCTGGTCTACTGGTCGCACCGCCTGTCG
This sequence comes from Streptomyces sp. NPDC107517, assembly GCF_055582645.1. Taxonomy (NCBI): domain Bacteria; kingdom Bacillati; phylum Actinomycetota; class Actinomycetes; order Kitasatosporales; family Streptomycetaceae; genus Streptomyces; species Streptomyces sp. NPDC107517. The sequence continues at coordinate 36,166 of NZ_JBVJPM010000028.1, forward strand.
ACGTGGTCCGACCTGTGGCGGCCCGACGGCAACGCCCAGCCGCAGTACGACCTGGCCTGGCGGCGCTTCCAGGCTCGCCTCACCACCGAGTTCATCACCTGGCAGGCGGACATCGTCCGCGAGTACGCCCGCCCCGGGCAGTTCGTCACCACGTGCGTCGACTACGGGCGCCAGGCCGTGGAGGACGACGAGCTGACCGACGCCCTCGATGTCACGGCGGGCAACTGCTATTACTGGGCGCAGGACGAACTCGCCCTGCCCGGCGGCGCCAATCCGCGACCGGGCTGGCGCCGGACCGGCCCATGGGGGCTCTATCACCGCGCCGACCGCATGTACTCCTCGCGCCAGGAGCCGTTCCTGGTCACCGAGACCAACGCGACCAGCATCGGCGGCGCCTGCGACTCCCGGCCCCCGTATGACGGTCAACTGCGGCAAGTTGCATGGGCGTTGGTATCGCGTGGTGCTCAGATGGTCGAGTACTGGCACTGGCACTCACTGCACTTCGGCTCGGAGACCTACTGGGGCGGTGTGCTCCCGCACAACGGGCGCCCCGGACGGATCTACGGCGAAGTCGCCCGACTGGGCGCCGAGTTGGAGGCGACGGGCGAACTGGTAGCGGGCCTGATTCCGGACGCCGACGTCACGCTCGTCTATTCGCGGCCCACCAAGTGGTTCATGCAGCGCTTCCCGCACCTCGCGGGCCCGGACGGCGTCGCCGACCCGGCCGCGTACGACGGCCTGTTCGACCCGTTCCACCAAGGGGCCTTCGACGCCGGACTCCAGACGCGGATCGTGCACGCCGCGAAGCTGGCGGAGCAGTCGCCTGAGGCGGCGGCCCGCGAGAAGCCTGTTCTCGTCGTGCCCGGCCTCTACCTCGCTGACGATACGACCCTCGACTGGATGCGGGCCTACGCTGAAGCGGGCGGGCACCTGATCCTGGGCCCGCGCACCGGCTACGGCGACGAGGAGGGGCGCGCCCGCACGGACGTCATGCCAGCTCGCCTCGCCGCGGCGGCCGGGGTCCACTATGACGAGTTCAGCACCCTCGCGGACGATGTGACGGTGGTCTCCCGGGACCGTGGCCTCGTACTCGACGACACGGCCACGGCGACCCGCTCGGTCGACGGCCTGCACGCCGACGACTCCACGACCGTCCTGGCCGAGTACCGCCACCCGCACTTCGGCCGCTGGCCTGCCGCGACCACCCGCCGCGCGGGCTCCGGACGGATCACGTACGTCGGTACGGTCCCGGGCCCTTCCTTCGCCCAGGCCTTGCTGACCTGGGCCTGCCCGGACGGCAACGCCCCGTGGCGCGACCTGCCGCAGATGGTGACGGCGACCGGCGCCACCGCCCGGGACGGACGACGTCTGCGCTTCGTCCACAACTGGTCGGGGGAGCCGGTGAGTGTGCGGTTGCCGGTCACGCTCGCGGAGGCCGTCGGCTCAGCGACGTACCCGTCCGGGCATCAACTCGCCCTGAAACCCTGGGATGTACGTGTCTTCACCGAGGCTGCGGCCGCCGCGACCGCCTCACCGGTTCACCTGGGCGGCGACGCGTAACTGAGGTCGCTCCGGCGCGCTGCCGGCGAGGTCCATTACGTAGCGGCGGCTGGCAGCCGCCAGCCGAGGTAGTGGCTCAGGCCGGGGGCTTGGACTTGAGGCCGCTGCCGCACAGGGGTGCGACGGCGGTGGGAAGGCCATCGGGTCGGGGAGTGGTGGGGATCCGTCCGGCCTGGATGGCGGCCCAGCACACGGCGGAAGTTGGTTCGACGTACAGGCCCGCGCGGGCCAGGGAGGCGTGGGCGGCGTGCACGGCGTCGTCGGGGACGGTGACGATGGATCCGCCGGTGGCCCGGACGGCGGAGAGGATCTGCGCGCCGCGGGCGGGACGCGCGATGGCGATGCCCTCGGCCACAGTGCCGACCGCGGTGATATCGCTCGGTACAGGCAGGCCGTTGGCGAAGGCGGTGGCCAGCGGTGCACACCCGGCGGCCTGGACCGCGACGATCCGCGGTAGCCGGTCGACAAGGCCCAGGTCGAGCAGCTGGACGCAGCCGAGGTATGCACCGAGTACGAGGGTGCCGTTGCCGACGGGCAGGACCAGGGTGTCGGGCAGCCGGCCACCGAGCTGTTCCCACAGCTCCAGGGTGTAGGTCTTGGTGCCGTGCAGGAAGAAGGGGTGGTAGACGTGGCTGGCGTAGAAGACGCCGGGCTCGTCGGCGACCCGGGCCGCGGCCTGGGCGGTGTCCTCGCGGGTGCCCGGGATCTGGTGCACGGTGGCGCCGTAGGCGCGCAGTTGGGCGACCTTGCCCGCTGAGGTGGCCTCGGGGACGTAGACGTCGCATGTGATACCGGCCCGCGCGGCATAGGCGGCAACAGCGGTTCCCGCGTTGCCGCTGCTGTCGGTCATGAGGCGGGACACGCCGAGGCGGGCCGCGAGGGCGGCCAGCATGACCGCGCCACGGTCCTTGAAGGATCCCGTCGGCATCAGGTGGTCGATCTTGAGCTGGACGTCGGGTCGGCCGGGCGCCGTGACCAGAGGCGTCATGCCCTCGCCCATGGTGATGTCGCGCGGCTCGCCGATCGGCAGGGCTTCCGCGTACCGCCACAGGCTGGGGCGGCGGGAAGTGAGGTCGGCGGCCTTGGGCATGCCCGGTGTGAAGCCGGCGAGATCGAGGACGCCGTGGCAGTTCGCGCACCGCCAGGCCAGGTCGCCCAGCGGGTGGGTGTGGCCGCAGGCGGCACACTGCAGCGTCATGGTGTCCAGTGCGGGGTGATCGGTGTGCGTCATGAGGTGGCTCCGGTAGCGAGTGCGGCGGCGTGCATGATGGCGTCGGCGACGAAGAGGTCCTGCAGGGCGATGCCGGAGCTGTCGAACACGGTCATGTCCTGCTCGCTGCGGCGCCCCTCCGCCTGCCTGGTCAGGACATCGCCCAGGGCGGTGACGGTGAGGGAGCCGTCGTCGATGAGGTCGGCTACGTGCTGCAGTTCCCCGATGCGCACCGATTGTGAGGGAAGGTCACAGAACAGGCGCGCATCCTTGAGGAGTTGCGGCGGCAGTTCCTGCTTGCCCTGTGCGTCGGAGCCCATGCTGGCGATGTGGGTACCGGGACGTACCCACCCTCCGTCGAACAGGGGCGCCTTAGCGGTGGTGGCGGTGACGATGATGTCGGCCGCTCGGCATGCCTGTTCGGCATCGGTGAGCTGGCCGGTGAGTCCTCGCTCGGCCAGCTGGGCCAGGAACTGTTCGCCGCGTTCGCGAGAGCGAGCGACGACATTGATGGTGCTGATGGGGCGTACTCGGGCCACCGCCGCGCATTCGTACAGAGCCTGATTCCCTGTGCCGAAGACGGCCAGGATGGTGGCGTCGGCGCGCGCCAGGACGCTGGCGGCGACCGCGTCGGCCGCGGCGGTGCGGTAGGCGTTGACGATGCCGGCCTCGACGACCGCGCCGATGCGGCCGTGCTCCTGGTCGAAGAGCAGGACCAGGGAGTTGTGGCGGGGCATGTCCTTGTCGGCGTTGCACGGCCAGTAGCTGCCGATCTTCACTCCGGCATGCCGGGCCGATGCGGCGGACTTCACGGTGAATCGGTTCTCGACCTGCGAGCCGTGCCCGAGCACGGCGGGGAAGACCTCGGTGTCAGAGCCGGCGGCAGCGATCAACGCCTCTCGTACGGCCGTGAAGGCCAGCTCTTCGGTGATGAGGGCGGCGGATCGCTCCTCGGGCAGAAAGTGCATGATGGTGACGCTCCTCGCTTCGTGGCGGTGGTTCTCGCTGCCGTGCTAATCGGGCACGTCGTCGCCGCGGTGCTGGGGGTCGGCCGGTGGTGTCTTGCGGCACTCGTTGAGATCCGCGTAGACCGCAGAACGGGACACGCCGAGCCGCTCGGCGACCCGCGGCACCGCGTTGCGCACGGTGAAGACACCTCGCCCGTCGAGGACCTTGAGCAGGACCAGCCGCTCCAGCCGAGTCAGACTGCTTACGGGCTTGCCGCGGGACATCTCCTCGGTCCGGATCAGGGCGTCGACCACGTCGTCGAAGTCGTTGCTGAACGTGGTGGCCGTCTCCTGTACGGGGGCGGTGCCTGCCAGTGCCGTCAGCAGGTCGCCGGCCTGCCGCAGAGCCGTGACGTCGACATTGATGCACAGGGCCCCGAACACATGGCCCGAACCATCGCGCAGCGGCATGGTCGAGGACTTGACGATCCGGCCGTCCGGGGTGCGTGTCACGTAGTTGATGTCGTTTGCCGCCGCGTCCCCATCGGCGAGCACGGCCAGACCGATCTCACTCAGGGCGCCGCCGACCTTCCGGCCGGTCACGGCGCCGGAGACCGCCACGACTGACTGCTCACCGCGCCGGTAGTCGTGCAGGACAACCTCGCACGTCGGTCCGAACGTCGCGGCCAGTCCATCGGTGACCGGCAGCAACGCCGCCAGAATCGCATCCGCACTGCTGATCGCATCCGCACCACTGTCGGTCATCACACCATTCCTCATCTCTCCGTTTCCCGCCCGAGGCCCAACTATAGTAAACGTCCAGCCTATGGACGGAAAGTCCAGACGGGGTGTGGGGTGCGAAGGCGCTCCCGCGCCCCCTGAGCGCCACCCGCGACCCGACCCGCGCCGGGCCGCACACCCCACCGGGAGCAACGACAATCAGCTCGACCGGAACGACATCGAGGCCGCCACCGAACGGGTCGCCGGCCGCGTCCGCCCCGTCACTCTCGCTCCGGCCGACGCCGCGAGCGTGCCGGGGTCGGGCGAGCTGTGGTTCGCATTGGAGTTCATGCAGCACACCGGCTCGTTCAAGGCCCGTGGCGCGCAGAACTTCCTTCAGGCCCACCGCGACGCCGGCACTCTCCCCGAGGTGGGGGTGACCATCGCCTCCGGCGGCAACGCCGGACTCGCCTGCGCGTGGGCCGCGCGACAGCAGGGCGTCACCGCGACCGTCTACCTGCCCACCACGGCCCTGCCGTGAAGGTGGCGAAGCTGCGCGCGTACGGTGCCGACGTCCGCCTCGTCGGCACCGAGTACGCCGAGGCGCTCACCGCCTGCCAGGAGTTCGCCGACACCACCGGTGCCCTCACCTCCCACGCCTACGACCACCCCCTCATCGCCGCCGGGTCAGGCACTCTCCTGGATGAGATCCGCGACCGGCTGCCCGGTCTGGACACGGTCGTGGTCGCCGTCGGCCGCGGCGGGCTATTCGCCGGTGTCGCCACCGCCGCCCGGCAGCACGGCACACGTGTCGTCGCCGTCGAGCCGGAGAACTGCAGGGCACTGAACGCCGCCCTGGAGGCCGGTCACCCGGTCGACGTCTCCGTGGCCTCCGTCGCCGCCGACCCCCTGGGCGCCCGCCGCGCCTCCGCGATGGCACTGCACGCGGCGCAGCAGGACAACGTACGCTCCGTCCTCGTACCGGACAGCGAGATCGTCCGCGCCCGCCACATGCTGTGGGATCACCGCCGACTCGCCGTAGAACACGCGGCCACCACCGCCCTGGCTGCCCTCACCGGCGCTGAGACCCCCTACCGGCCCGCCTCCGGAGAGAAAGTCGCCGTCGTACTCTGCGGCGCCAACACGGACCCGAGCGACCTGGTCCGCTGACGGTGGTGGGCGTAGGCCGACTGGTACCTGCTGTCGCCGAGGGCGGCACAGAATACGGATGCGCCGTGAGCAACGCGCGGGCCCAGCATCGAGGACCCGTTCGAAGGCGAGGATGACGCCCACGGGGAGCCTGCGATGATCACTGTCCTGCTAGCTACCTCGTCATCGATGGGAACACGTACAGCCACTAGATGTATTGAGCATGAGCGTTGTTGACGCGTGGGTGCTGCTGCTCAGCGCCTCGTCTCGTACCTGGTCAGGACCACGCCGCCGGGAAACGTCCGTGTCTCCACCAGGTTCAGGTTCACCCAGTTGTCCAGAGCGGTGAAGAACGGCGTGCCGCTGCCCACCAGGACCGGATGGGCGGCGATCGCGTACTCGTCGATCAACCCGGCGCGCATGGCCGCCCCGGCGAGCGTTGCGCCGCCGATGTTCATCGGGCCGCCTTCCTCGGCCTTGAGCCGGGTGATCTCGGCGATCGAGTCGCCGGTGACCAGGCGGGTGTTCCAGTCGACCTTGTCGATCGTCGATGAGAACACCACCTTCGGCGTGTCCCGCCAGTTCCGCGCGAACTCGATCTCCGCCGGGGTGGCGTTGGGCTGCTGGTCGCCGGTCGGCCAGTAGGAGCTCATCGTCTCCCACAGCTTGCGCCCATACAGCGACAGGCCACTCGCCCGCTCGTGGTCGAGCCACCACTGGAACAGCTCGTCGCTCGGCGGTCCGCTCCAGCCGATGTCGTCGCCGGCCGCGGCGATGTAGCCGTCCAGGGTCAGGTTCATGCCGTAGATCAGTTTCCGCATGGCCCAGCCTTCCGTCCGTGGGTGTCCGGCGTATAGACCAGCGCGGCGCGGGAAACTCATCGGTGCGCGATCTGGGCTCGCCAGTATCTCCCGCCTGCACCAGGCGCTGAACTCATGTCTTGGTCCTGGGCGTCACGCGCGGGGCGAGGCGGGGAGAGTGAACGGCGGCCGACGCTTATGTCCCGTCGACGAGTCTGTGGAGCCGGTCCCAAGTCGAACGGCGGCTGCGCTCGTCGGCCCGCAGGATCCGACCAGCGAGCCACGAACTGCCCTGGGGCGTTACTCGCACCAGCCGGTGGCGGCCACTACCTCCCGCGCGATGTCCACGACAGGCCGCCTGTCGGTCACCACCCGCACGGTGTCGGCGGGCGCCTGCTCGTCCAGGAGCCGCGCTGTACGCGCGCTGGCCTCGAGCCCCTGTTCCAGTTCCGAGCCGAGCTCCCGGCCCGCCAGCCGTTCGCGGACGGTGGTGTCTGAGACGGTGAGCAGAACTCGTATGAGCCGCACGTCTGCCCCCATGGCGCACTCGAACATGCCCGCCGTCCCAGGCAGCACACTCACGGTGTTCGTATAGCTCAGACGCCGATATCCGCACTGGGCGAAGTTTGCCCAGATGGCCGTCGGACAGCGCTCAACAAGCTCCGAACCGTGAGGGTCGCCCTCCGGCGCCGGATAGACCTGGCCCATGAAGTCGCCCTCGATACGGCTTGTCGGCGCCGAGGAGACGGCCGACGGCGTGACCGCCCGCTTCAGCGACGGCACCACAGCCGTCGGGGACGTGCTCATAGGTGCCGACGGCGTTCGCTCCACCGTCCGCGGCAGCATCGACCCCGCCGCCCTCACCTCAAAGTACGCGGGGCTCATCAGCTTCGGCGCGCTGATCCCGCGACCGGGCATACCAACCACCGGCGGCAAGATGAACATGCCCTTCGGCAAGTAGGCGTCGCTTTCGGCTACCAGGTCTTTGACGCCGTTCGTAAGGCAGTCCAGTGATCAAGCGGTCAGCGCGTATCCCGCCGGACGGGAGTAGGCCCTGACTGCTTGATCATTTAGGGGTGGGGTCGTCGCAATAGCCGGGGCGGGCAAGTAGAACAGAGTTGAAGTAGTAACCCTGTTCTTCGTCCGGTTCGTCGTCGGCCTCGAACGGTCGCCAGAAGCTGAGCAGCAGGTCGGCTGCGACGAAGGAGACGGGGTCGTCGTCGGCGGGTTCGATGGCGAAGACCTCGGCCATGTGGCGCACGACCTCGCGGGCCGGCAGGCCGAAAACGTCGATGCCGCGAAACCTCACGACGTCCGAGGGGTCTGAAGGGCGCCCCAACTCAATGGATTCCAGACGGTTGTGCATGCACCCGATGCTGATCATCAGGCCGCTCGGCCGGAAGATGTGCTGCCCAGCCTGGTCGGCCGTGGATACCTCCGTCACGTCACGCAGCGAGTCCAGCGCCATGTCCGCGTCCTCGCGTGACATACCGATCCTCAGGGCACCGATACCTATGGGCGGGACGAGCTCGAAGTTCATGCGCGCATGTTGGCATGACGCTTCCAAACGCCTCTGGGCGGGACTCAGCGAGGCCCGAGTCCGGTCCGCCCGTCGAGGAGTTCGCGGGCGATGTCCAGATGGCCGGCGTGACGTGCGGTTTCCTCGATCACGTGTAGAACGATCCAGCGCAGGTCGGTGACTTCGTCCTCCAGCGGGCCGGGGTGACGGCCTCGCGGGGGTGCCGACAGTGGGGTGCGGGCGATCACGGTATCGGAGCGCCAACACTGGTTTTCGTAGAAGGCGAAAACGACCTCAGGCGGTCGGGGCGTCGTCAGCGGGGCATGGTCGTCTGGCCAGTCCAACGGTTCGACGGCCCCGGTGGCGACCTCCTGGAACCAGTGCCGCTCCGCGTGCCCCAGATGTTCTATGAGCCCGAGAGGCGTCCAGCCGGACGGCAGGACCGGCGTGGTCAAGGCTTGCGTGTCTAGGCCGTCGACAATGGCCAGCACACTGGTTCGTTGCGCCGCGAGGAACGCCGACAGTGCCTTCTTCTCTTCGTCGTCTGTGTTCATGCGCGCATGGTGCCAGCAGCCACTGACAGGCAGTGGAGTGCGTGCGCCCGTGGCAAGGTCGCGGGCGGGAGGCGGCCCGCGTCCGTCCTGGCCGGGGTGAAGGGCGGGTGCGTCGTGTCTCGTGGGTCTTCGGCGAAGTTCCGCTCGCGGAGCCGGACGGGGAGGCACCAGGGGCTGTTGCGAAAGGTGATCTTGGCTGGGTGGATCTGTGTGCGGTGGGCTGGCGTTGCCGGCTCAGCCGCGGTTGACGGTCAGGAGTCCGGTCTGCTGGGTGATGTTCGAGTTGAGGCAGCCGGGGAGGCTGCGGCTGGGGGCGTACGGGATGCGTTCGCAGATGGCCCCCGTGGCGTAGCCGGTGGTGACTGTTCCGGTGGAGGGGTCTTGATGACCCGTCGGGATGGATTTCAGGAAACGAAGGTTCTCTGAATGCCGTCGAGGTTGCCCCCGATCCAAGGCCGGAGCACGTGAAGCCCTGAGCTTCACGGAGTGCTACGCGCCACCTCGCCGTAGCTGTACGAGATCAGGGTCTCGAGTCCCGCGGGTTCAGCGAAACTGAGGGTTCTTCGTCGGGAACGGGTTCTTCGTCGGGAACCGGCGGGTGTTGAGGATTTCTGGCGAGCTTCGACCTGTGTGTTCCGGGTGAACTCAAGGTGCTGCCCCATCGGTTGGGGGTATTGAGCCGCGCATCGCGCTGGACCTCTTCCCAGTAGCGGGTGGCGGCTGTGACGATCGCTTGAAAGTCGGGCAGCGGCATGACTGCGACGTGGGGCGTGCGTGTTCCCACGGGCGGTTCGGCGGGCTCGCCGATCACGATCGCGTTCGCGCCGTGGACATACCCGCGGACCAGGCAATGGTCGAGGGACTCGGCGGCCCCCAGCAACGACGGATCGTTTAGGGCGGCATCGGAGCGCAATACGGACAGCGTCGCGGCCGGGCCAGCGTCGGGCTGGGCCAGGCGCGGGTCCTCAAGTCTGGCCATGTTCTGCAGTGTCAGCATCATCGAGCCGAGGATGCAGGGCTCTGAATCGCCCATGATGATCGAGTTCACGCACGCCTACGCGGACATCACTCACGAGCGCCCGCAGCACACCGAACTCGCGGCACCGGTGCACCGGGGCGAGCACCTCGCCCACGCCGAGCGGCACCTGAACACCCTCGTGCGTGACCTCATCGCCGAAGCCGCGCAGGGCGGGGACATCCGCGACGACGTCGCCCCCTGCCATCGCGACCTACTGCCTGCACGTCCTGGGTGCCGCCGGCGGCCTGCCCTCCAAGGCTGCCGTTCACCGGCTGGTCGCGGTCACGCTGGCCGGGTTGCGCCCCTCGCTGCCGGCGGCCGATGTCGCCGGTGTCACCCGGCCTCCTCAACACGTCGCCGCGACGGGCGGCTCATCGTCCACCCCGATGCACGGCCCCTGGCGTCACGCCGCCCACCAGCGTCCACCGACCGATTCATGAGCCGAATCCAGACGCGATCCTGACCGCAGACACACCCCCTCTGGGGGACTTCGTCTGGCTGCTGGCTCGCCCATCAGGACTTCAAGATCATCCCGTTTGCCCTTTGGCGGGTATCACCCCGCCAGGTCCTCGGCCGCTGACTCGATGCACCCAATGCGGGTGATACCCCGCCTGGGTATGCTGTGGTAGTCGCAGGCGGCACGCCAAACGGTGAGGAACAGAACGGAACAGAACGTGGGCAGCAGCGGACATACAGGCAGGCGGGGCATCGCCCGGCTGCTGGCGGTGTGCGCGGTGCTCTTCGGCCTGTTCTTCATGCACGGCGCCCCGGCCACGGCCGCGGAGGGCTGCCACAGCGCCATGCCCGTGATGGCGGCCTCGCCGATGACCGGCGGCCACGACGCCGCCGCGCTCCGCGCGACTCATGTGCCCGCCGCGCACGATCCCGGCCCCGCTGCCCGGGCCGCCAACGCCTCTGCGATGTCCGGGGAACTGTGCGTGTCGACCTCGGCCCACGAGCGAACCCACCTGCCCGCGCCCGGCTTGCTCGGCGTGGCAGGCGCCGCAGTGCTCGCCCCGTGGATGCCGGCCCGCCTGCGGGTGGCAGCCGGCGGGATGGGGCGGCGCGGGCCACCGGCCTGCGGGCGAGATCTCCTGCTTCAGGTGTGTATCGCGCGGACGTGACAGGCGCGCACCGGATCCAGGCCCAGGCCGGAGCCGGCATCGCGTCCTGCTCGATTCCGCGCACCACCGGTGTGGTGCGCCCCCGTTATCTTTTCCGCGGTCCTGCAAGAGGGCCGCTGGCCTCCGGGCCCGGCATGGCTGTTCCCCCCTGTCGAGGGCATGACCTGGGGGGTGGTGCCACCGGGCCCGAGAGGCGCCGTTGGAGACGCTGATGAGAGGTCCGGCTACCGCCCCGCCGAGCGCAATGCCCGGCACCTGGTGGGCGGCAGGTCTGCATAACGTGGATGCGCGCACGACGCCAACGCCCCGGCCAGCACCGCACCAACCCGTTCGGGAGGACGGCGTGAACGACAGTGACGAGATAGGCGTCTTCCTCGGCCTGGACGTCGGCAAGAGCGCCCACCACGGGCACGGACTCACCCCGGCCGGCAAGAAGGTCTTCGACAAGCAACTTCCCAACACCGAACCGAAGTTGCGGCAGGTCTTCGACAAGCTCCGCGACAAGTTCGGCACCGTCCTGGTCATCGTGGACCAGCCCGCCTCGATCGGCGCCCTGCCCCTGACAGTCGCCAGGGACACCGGCTGCAAGGTTGCCTATCTGCCCGGCCTGTCGATGCGGCGGATCGCCGACCTCTACCCCGGCGAGGCCAAGACCGACGCCCGCGACGCGGCTGTGATCGCGGACGCCGCCCGCACCATGCCGCACACCCTGCGCTCGCTCGAACTCACCGACGAGATCACCGCCGCGCTCACCGTCCTTGTCGGCTTCGACCAAGATCTCGCGGCCGAGGCCACCCGCACCAGCAACCGGATCCGCGGCCTGCTCACCCAGTTCCACCCCAGCCTGGAACGCGTCCTCGGGCCGCGCCTGGACCACCAGGCCGTCACCTGGCTGCTCGAACGCTACGGATCCCCAGCCGCGCTGCGAAAGGCCGGACGCCGCAGGCTCGTTGAGGCCATCCGCCCCAAGGCGCCCCGCATGGCCACGCGCCTGATCGACGACGTCTTCGACGCGCTCGACGAGCAGACCGTCGTCGTTCCCGGCACGGGCACCCTCGACATCGTGATCCCGTCCCTGGCCCGCTCGCTCGGCGCCGTCCACGAACAACGCCACGCGGCAGAAGCTCAGATCAGCGCCCTGCTGGAGGCACACCCTCTTCACGCGGTCCTGACCTCGATGCCGGGGATTGCGGTCAGGACCGCCGCCACACTGCTGGTCACCATCGGCGACGGCACCAGCTTCCCCACCGCCGCCCATCTCGCCTCCTACGCCGGACTCGCCCCGACCACCAAGTCGTCCGGAACCTCGATCCACGGCGAACACGCACCCCGCGGCGGCAACCGCCAGCTCAAACGCGCGATGTTCCTGTCCGCGTTCGCCGCCCTGCACGACCCCGCCTCCCGCACCTACTACGACAAATGCCGAGCCAGAGGAAAGACCCACACCCAAGCCCTCCTCCGCCTCGCCCGACAACGCATCAACGTGCTCTTCGCGATGCTCCGCGACGGCACCTTCTACGAACCCCGGACCCCACGCCTCGCTTGACGAAAGACATAGAGGCACCCCCCGGAAAGACTCACCTCGATGGCCACCTCTTCCCGTTTCACCGCCCGCCGCCGCAGTCTTGCAGCGGCCGGCGCCGCAGCGGCTCTCGCGCTGCTCCTGGCCGCCTGCGGCTCCTCCAGTGACTCTTCGTCCATGCCCGGCATGGACCACGGCACCAAGTCCTCCGCCTCCTCCTCGCCCAGCGCGTCGCAAGCCATGGGTGACATGCCCGGCATGGACCACATGGCCTCCGGCAACGGCCTGTCCGACACCCAGGACGGCTACCGCCTCACCTCCAAGGACACGACCCTGCCGGCCGGCAGGAAGGCCACCTACCGGTTCACGGTCACGGGCCCGGACGGCAAGCCGGTCACCGGTTTCGCCCTCGACCAGACCAAGAGGATGCACTTCTACGCCATCCGCTCCGACCTGACCGGCTTCCAGCACATCCACCCCACCATGACCGCCAACGGCACCTGGACCGCTGGCCTGGCCTCCCTCCCCCCGGGATCCTGGCGCCTGTTCGCCTCCTTCACCCCCGATGCCGGGCCCGGCAAGGGCAAGGACTTCGTGCTCTCGCGCACCCTCACCGTGCCCGGCACCGCGACCAAGACCCCGCTGCCCACCGCCGCCACCAGCACCCGGGTCGCCGGGTACACCGTCACCGTCAAGGGCGAGCCCATGGCCGGCATGGCCCACCCGCTGACCGTCTCCATAGCCAAGGACGGCAAGCCCGTCACCGACCTGCAGCCCTACCTGGGCACCTACGCTCACCTGACCGCCTTCCATGAAGGCGACGCCGCGTTCGCCCACCTCCACCCGACGACCAAGGTGACCGGCGACCAAGGCGGCCCCGACCTCGCCTTCCACGCCGAGCTGCCCACCTCCGGCAATTGGCGGCTGTTCCTGCAGTTCCGGACCGGCGGCACGCTCCACACCGCCGCCCTGACCCTGCCCGTCGGCTGACCCCGAGCGGGGCGCCCCCCTGCGGCGGCGCCCCGCACCCGGCCTCACAGACCCGCCTCGCCTCCCCGCAAGAGGCGCGTCAGCAGGGCGTACGCCGTATCGTGCGAGGAAGGCTGGTCAGATGCACGCCGTACTGCACGCACTGTCGATCACCGGTTCCATGACCTGGGAGATCACCTGGGCCCTGATCCTGGGCTTCGCACTGTCCGCCGTCGTCCAGGCCGTGGTCCGCAAATCCACCGTCGTCTCCCTGCTCGGCGACGACCGGCCCCGCACCCTCGCCGTCGCCGCGGGCCTGGGCGCGGCGTCCTCGTCCTGCTCCTACGCGGCGGTGGCGCTGGCCCGCTCGCTGTTCCGCAAGGGCGCGAACTTCACTGCCGCGATGGCCTTCGAGATCGCCTCCACCAACCTCGTCATCGAGCTCGGCGTCATCCTCGCGCTGCTGATGGGGTGGCAGTTCACCGCCGCCGAATTCGTCGGCGGCCCCATCATGATCATCCTGCTGGCCGTCCTGTTCCGGCTGTTCCTGCGCGACAGGCTGCTGCGCCCGGCGCGCGAGCAGGCGGAACGAGGGCTTGCCGGGTCGATGGAGGGCCACGCCGCGATGGACATGTCCGTCCGGCGCCAAGGCTCCTTCACCCGCCGGCTCCTGTCCCGCGAAGGCTTCACCGCCACCAGCCACGTATTCGTCATGGAATGGGCGGCGATCCTGCGCGACCTCGTCGTCGGCCTGCTCATCGCCGGCGCCATCGCCGCCTGGGTCCCGGACGCGTTCTGGCGCACCTTCTTCTTCGACGGCCACCCGCTCGCCGCCAAGCTGTGGGGGCCCATCATCGGCCCCCTGGTGGCGATGGCCTCGTTCGTGTGCTCCATCGGCAACGTGCCGTTGGCGGTGGTGCTGTGGAAGGGCGGCATCAGCTTCGGCGGCGTGGTGGCGTTCATCTTCGCCGACCTGCTGATCCTGCCGATCCTCAACATCTACCGGAAGTACTACGGCGCCAAGATGGCCGCCTTCATCCTCGGCACCTTCTACCTCGCGATGGTCATCGCCGGATACATCGTGGAATTCTCCTTCGGCGGCCTCGGCCTGATCCCCGACCAGGCCGACGCGAAGGTCCCCATGGAAGGCATCAGCTGGAACTACACCACCTGGCTCAACATCGCCTTCCTCCTCCTGGCCGCTGTACTCCTGGTGCGGTTCTGGCGGACCGGCGGCATGGCCATGCTCCGCATGATGGGCGGCTCACCCGACGCCGGCCACGACCACGCCGGCCGCATGCACCACGGACACCACTGGAGCGTGGCCCTCCACCCGTGAGTGGAGGGCCAGTTCTGCCCACAGGCCGATCCGTGCACCACCGTCGACATGCTGGAGTAGTGCGGTGACTGCCACCCTGCCGCGCGTCCTGCCCAGCCCGGACGGCAAACCGATCCCACCGACCGGCACCGCCGACGTCTTCCGGGCCTTCGCCCTCGACCTGGCTGCAGGCCGGCGGCCCTGGACGGCCGAGACAGCTCAGTTCCTCGCCGAGCGGTTCGACCAGCTCGCCGCCGACTGGGACACCACACGCGCCACCGGCCGCGACGACCCCCTGCGCGACGCCCTCACCCGCGGCGGACCACTGCCCGCGACCCCATGCCTCGAACTCGGCTCCGGCACCGGCCTGTTCACTCCCCAGCTGAGCACCGTCTTCCCGCAGGTGATCAGCATGGACCTGTCACTGTGCATGCTGCAGCAAGCACACGGCCGCTCACCAGTGCGCGTCCAGGCCGACGCAAGCACACTGCCTCTGCCCGATTCCTCCGTCGCCGTCATCGCCGCGATCGACATGCTGCTGTTCCCCACCGAGACCGCCCGCGTCCTGGCGCACGACGGAGTACTGCTGTGGATCAACCAACTCGGCAGCGACGGCCCGCTGTACCTGCCCGCCACTGCCGTCGCAGCCCTGCCCGGAACCTGGCAGGCGACCGAGTCCGAAGCCGGCTGGGGCAGCTGGGCTGTCCTACGCCGCACCTGCTGACACGCCTCCGCCCCGGCAGCGGGCCTACCGAATGGCAGACCTCCTGTTAGGGGTGTTCGGGTGTGAGGCCGGTGCCGGTCCGTGTGGGCGAGTGAGCCTCGCAGCACAGCCGGGCGTCGAGTGCGGCTGTCAGCCCTCCGCCGTCGGGATGCCTCATCCCTCCGGCACAGCGCAGCCCACAACAGCCGTCACGACCCTACGTAACCCACACAGCCACAAGTGGCTGACGAGCGCGTGTGGTTGCGGTAGGGAAAGCTACGGCCGGGCCGCGGCTGGGGTCGCTTCGGCGGCGGGGGTGTCGCGCAGGCCGAGGCGCAGGTGCTCGACGTGGAAGAGAGCCTGTTCCAGCAGCTCGGCGACGTGGTTGTCGTGGAGGGCGTAGACGATGGAGCGGCCCCGGCGCTCTCCGGTGACGAGTCCGAGATTGCGCAGCAGGCGCAGCTGGTGGGAGCAGGCGGAGGCTTCCATGCCCACGGCCTCGGCGAGGTCGCCGACCGCGCAGGGGCCTTCCTGGAGGCGGGCCAGGATGTACAGGCGCGAAGGGGTGGCCAGGGCCTGGAGGGTGGCGGCCACGTCGGTGGCTCCCGCCGCGTCCAGGCGCTCGCGAGCGGTGGCGTGGTTCTTGTCGTCGGCTCCATGACCCATGGCGCCCATCCTAGCGGTCACACCTGAAGACCTGTTCAGATGTTCCTGTACGGTGGATGATGTGTCGCCGTCTTCCGCCCTGAAGGGTTGTTTTGTTATGCCTTCCGACCTGATGCAGCGGCCTGAACGGGCAGTTCCGGCTCCGCCGCGTACGGCGCCACGGCGGCGTACGCGGGTGTTCGCCCTGGCCGAGGCGCGCTGGGCCGCCGCGGCGCTGCTGTTCCTGATCGCGCTGCCGCTCCAGTTGTCCGGCGCACCCGCCTGGGCCTGGGGTTCGCTGTACGCCGCCGCCTACGTCACCGGCGGGTGGGAGCCGGCCTGGGCGGGGCTGACCGCGCTGCGGGAGAAGACCCTGGATGTGGACTTGCTGATGATCGTGGCCGCGATCGGTGCGGCCGCGATCGGGCAGGTGATGGACGGCGCGCTGCTGATCGTCATCTTTGCCACCTCCGGGGCGCTGGAGGCCCTGGCCACCGCCCGTACCCAGGACGCGGTGCGCGGTCTGCTCGACCTTGCGCCGACCGTCGCCACCCGCCTGACCGACGACGGGAGCGAGTCGACGGTCCCGACACAGGATCTTGTGGTCGGGGACACCATCCTGGTCCGCCCCGGTGAGCGGGTCGGCGCGGACGGCCGCGTCCTGGACGGGGCCGGCGAGGTGGACCAGGCCACCATCACCGGTGAGCCGCTGCCGGTCGCGAAGGAGGCTGGGGACGAGGTCTTCGCCGGCACCCTGAACGGGACCGGTGCCCTGCGGGTCAAGGTCGAGCGGGATGCCTCGGACTTGGTGATCGCCCGGATCGTGGCCATGGTCGAGGAGGCCTCCGAGACCAAGGCGCCCACCCAGCTGTTCATCGAGAAGGTCGAGCAGCGCTACAGCCTGGGCATGGTCTTCGCGACCCTGGCGGTCTTCCTGGTCCCCCTCGCGTCCGGCGCGGATCTGACCGCCTCGCTGCTGCGGGCGATGACCTTCATGATCGTGGCCTCGCCGTGCGCGGTGGTCCTGGCGACGATGTCGCCGCTGCTGTCGGCCATCGCCAACGCCGGACGCCACGGCGTCCTGGTGAAGTCCGCCGTGGTGATGGAGCGTCTCGGGCAGGTCGACGCGGTCGCCCTGGACAAGACCGGCACCCTGACCGAGGGCACCCCCCGCATCACCGACCTCCGCCCATTGCCCGGCTCCGGGCTCGCCGAGGACGCCCTCCTGGCGCTGGCGGCCGCGGCCGAGCACCCCAGCGAACACCCCCTGGCCCGCGCCGTCGTCGACGCCGCCCGCACCCGCGGTCTGGCCATCCCCGACATGCGCGACTTCACCTCCACGCCCGGCGTCGGTGTCACCGCCACCGTCGACGGCCACACGGTCACGGTCGGCGCACCCGCCCGCCTCCTCGACGGCGACGACGGCACCGCGGCGGTTCGCGCCGCCGAGGCCGCGGCCGACCTGGAGGACGGCGGCCGCACCGCTGTCCTGGTCCTGCGCGACAGCACCCCGGTCGGGGTGCTGGGCATCGCCGACCGGCTGCGTCCCGACGCCGCCGCGACCGTCGCCAACCTGACCGACCTGACCGGCAGCGCTCCGATCCTGGTCACGGGTGACAACCCCCGCGCCGCCGCCCGCCTGGCCGCAGAGGTCGGCATCACCGGCGACGAAGTCAACGCCGGACTCCTGCCCCAGGACAAGGTCGAAGCCGTACGGCGCCTGGAGGCCCGCGGCCGCAAGACGCTGGTGATCGGCGACGGCGTCAACGACGCCCCGGCCCTGGCCGCCGCCCACACCGGCATCGCCATGGGCCGTGCCGGCTCCGACCTCGCACTGGAGACCGCCGACGCCGTCATCGTCCGCGATGACCTCGCCACCGTCCCCAAGGTCATCGCCCTCTCGCGGGCGGCCAGACGCCTGGTGGTGCAGAACCTGATCATCGCCGGGGTGTTCATCTCCGGCCTCGTCATCTGGGACCTGGCGGGCAACCTGCCGCTACCGCTGGGTGTTCTCGGCCATGAGGGATCGACCGTCATCGTCGGCCTCAACGGGCTGCGTCTGCTGCGTGACGCCGCCTGGAACCGCGCCGCACAGGACATCCGGTGAGCCGCCGTGCCAAGAAGGCCGCCCCCGCGTCGGGGGCGGCCCGACCGACCGTCACCGTCTGCCGCGGCTGCTGCTGCGGCACCGCGGCCAAGGTGCCGCGCATGGACCACGAAGCCCAACTCACCGACCTGCGCACCCAGCTGGCCGGAGTAGCGATGGTCCGGCGCACCGACTGCCTGGATGCGTGCGAGCGCGCCAACGTCATCGTCATTCAGCCCTCAGCCGAAGGCCGCAGGGCCGGCGGACGCCCGGTCTGGCTCGGACAGGTCAACGACCCTGGCGCCGCAGCCGACATCACCGCCTGGGTCCGCAACGGCGGTCCTGGCCTCGCCGAGCCGCCCGGCATCCTCGACCTCTACACGTTCAGCCCGTCACGGCGCGTCCGCCACGAACTCGAAGATTGAGCGGCCCTGCGAGGGTGCTGGGGCAACGGGCGGCACGCTCCTCCCTGCCGGTATTCCGGAAATCGTCGCGTAGACCCGGGGGAGACCCTGACCATCGAGCCAGCACAATGCCGAAGTACGGTGAGGGTTCAGCTCGTTCGAGGTCCAGGACTCCGCGAACCCGCGCGCTTCGGTGTGGGATGTCCAGTCCCATCCGGAGTGGGGGGACGTGCGGGGGCGGCCGTGGCGGGCGCGGCGCGTGCTGCTGGCGGACCGGGTGGCGGAGCTGGACGGGCGCCGATCCAGGCCGTGCCGGTGACCGAGGATCCCGGCGACGGCCCGAGCGTGGATCACGGTGCTACCGAACACTTGCCAGTGCTCCACGCTTCAGGGTGGAGGTGTAGGAAATCCTGCCCGTAGCGGCCCGGAGGGGCGCGGCGGCATGGCCAGGATCACCTTGCCCGACAACGGAGTTGTCGGGCCTACCGCCGGACGGGCGGAAAGTCAGGCCTGGAGGCCTTGTAAGACCGACCCGCACCGGTCGGCAGAGGCCTGTGAAACAGGAACCCAAGGTGGTACTGCGTAGCGGAACGGACCGGAATCCCCTGCCCTCGGGCAGGGGAGGGCGTCAATCGGCAGCCGATCTGTTCCGTTGGTGCTGCTGCCAGTGGAGGCGGCAAGCGATCGTCTCTACCACGGCCTACGATCGAGGCGACATCACTCCATGGACTCCAGAATGCGGTCGAGCGTCTGACGCCCCATTCTGCTCATCGTCGGATTGCTCTCGACGTAGTACCAGACAACACCCATCGCCTGTTCAAATGCCCATGCCTTGCCGCGCTCCCACTCCAGATCGTCACAGTCCAGTGTCCGCCGGAGCACTACCCGCGGGCCTGGCTCCAGCAGGTGCCAGGCACTGACCAGATCCAGCGCGCGGTCGGCCGGGCCGAAGCCTCCGGTGTCGAGTACACCGCTCAGCCGGTCTCCCGCGACCAGTACATTGCCGGGAATCAAGTCACCATGGCTCATCACGTCGGCACCCGAACGTGGCAACTCCCGAAAATAGCTCCACACCTGGCGCAGACGGGGCACGTCGAGCAGCCCTTTACTCTCCTCGAAGCACTTCGCCATCCAATCGTCGTGGTGAGCGAGAACGCCGCCACGACTTTCGCCGCTGAAAAGCCGCCCCTGCGTCTCGGCGTCCCGCAGGGCGGAGATGAAGACCGCAAGGTCCTCGGCAAAAGCGTCCGACCCACTCGGGTCGGCATCAAAGGCGACCGTTCCCGGCAGCCATGTCTGGACCGACCACGGCATGGGGTAACCCGCTCCAGGTCTTCCCAAGGCGACGGGTTCCGGGGCGGGGAACCGAGATACTTGTGCCAGCTCCGCGCTCGCCTGGGCTTCCTGTTCCAGGACCGCCAGCACCTCAGCAGCATCAGCCAGACGCAGTGGGAAACGCGCAGAGAGGTCGTTCCCGATCCGGAAGATGGCATGGACCGTCCCGGTCGACGACACGAGTGGGAGCGCCTTGCCGCTCCACTGCGGGAACTGCTCCTGGATCAAGGTCGCAACGATTTCGGTGGTCACGTCCACTTGGTCATCGTGCATGGTCAATATCGCAGGGCCTTCCACTAGTCCAATTCGAAACGCAGGAAGCAGACCGGATCAACTGAGACGACAGCCAGTATTCAGACGCCAGGGTCCAGATCAACTGAGATTTGCGGACAGCCAGGTGTCTCAACCGTTCTGGTAGCCCCAGGTCGCAGCCGCGGCTTCGGGCCTCATCACTCGAGACGGGGTTGTGTCCTTGGAAATTGAACCGCACAACAGCCAGGCTCCGCAGCGCACTTCCCCCCGAGGGCGAGTCCTTCCCGGGGACCATCGGGCCGGATGTGGCCACCTCCGAGGAAGCCTGGCCGGTCCTGCCCGCCCATGGACAGGGCGCCCCGAACGTGGTGATGGTCGTCCTCGACGACGTGGGCTTCGCGCAGCTCGGCAGTTTCGGTGGACTCGGCGGCCGGGTCGAGACCCCCGCGATCGACGTGCTGGCCACCGATGGGCTGCGATACAGCAACTTCCATGCGGCGGCGATGTGTTCAGGAGACGCTCGCGCGCCAGATCGAGCTGGGGCTCGTGCCGCTCGGTACTGTCCTGCCCGATCGCAACCCCGGCGTTCGCGCATGGGCGGACCTGACCGGCGACGAACGCCTTGTACACACGGCAGATAGCACTACGCGACCGGCTGGGCGATGGCGGGCAACACCCCCAACCGCCTCCACAAGTCCTTCTGCCACGAAGGCGGCACCCGGGTGCCGCTGGTCGTGCACTGGCCGGCGGCAATCACGGACCGAGGCGGTGTCCGGACCCAGTTCCACAGCGCCACCGACATCGCGGCGACCGTCCTCGACGTGGCAGGCACGCTCATGCCCAACGTCGTGGACGGACACCCGTAACTCCGTTTCGACGGCTGACGCCGCCACAGCGACACCGCACGCTCCCGTGCGCTGGCACTGGGAGGGAGAGCCGGTCTGACCCGCTTCCGCTGGGTTCAATTCGGCTATTGCCGGTCGGCTGGGGTGGTGGGCTGTGCCTGTGCGATCAGGAGGGCGACGTCGTCGTGGTCGTCGGGGTGTCGCAGTGCGTTCAGGAGCCATTGCCCGGTGGATTCAAGCGGATGCTGTTCTTCGAGGATCTCAAGCAGTGTGTCGAGGCGCTCGTCGATGGGGTGGTGGCGGGTTTCGACGAGGCCGTCGGTGTAGAGGACGAGGCGGTCGCCCTGGGTGAGGGCGAATGACGTGGTGCGGAAGTGGTCTTCGCCGACGCCGAGGGGGACGCCGGTGGGCAGGCTCAGCAGTTGTGGATGATGCCCGTTGGGGATGAGGACGGGGGGCATGTGCCCGGCGTTGGCGATGCGGCACTCGTGCCGGTGGGGGTCGTAGACGAGGTACAGGCACGTGGCGATGTAGTGCTCGAGACCGCGTGTGATCTTGTCGAGATGCCGGAGCACCTCGTCGGGGGCGAGGTCGAGGTCGGCGTAGGCGCACGTGGCGGTGCGCAGGCGTCCCATGGTCGCGGCAGCGTCGATGCCGTTGCCCATCACGTCGCCGACCACGAGTGCGGTGCGATCGCCGGCCAGGGGTATGACGTCGTACCAGTCGCCGCCGACCTCGCTGGACGCTTGAGCGGGCTGGTAGCAGGCGTCGACCTCCAGTCCGGTCAGTCGGGGAGGGAGGCCTGGCAGCAGGCTGCGCTGGAGGCTCTCGGCGGAGTTGCGCACGCTTTCGTGCCAGCGGGCGTTGTCGATGGCGATTGCTGCCCGGGCGGCGAGTTCCCCGGCAAGGATCACGTCGTCCTCGTCGAAGGGGAGGGGGTTGTGCGCGCGCAGCAGATCGAAGGCGCCCAGGACTTCGTTGCGGGCTATCAAAGGCACTGCAAGGTAGGAGTGGACCCCTGCCCGGGCAAGGACGGCCGCGGCTGCGCGGTCGCGCGCGATCCGCA
This sequence comes from Streptomyces sp. NPDC107517, assembly GCF_055582645.1. Lineage (NCBI taxonomy): Bacteria > Bacillati > Actinomycetota > Actinomycetes > Kitasatosporales > Streptomycetaceae > Streptomyces > Streptomyces sp. NPDC107517. Next base: position 57,912 of record NZ_JBVJPM010000028.1, read on the forward strand.
GAAGATCGGCTTTGCTGGTGTTGGCCACAACGATGGGCTGTCCGGCGTGGACACACTGAGTGACCAGTCTGTTGGCGCCGTAGGCGGCGATGTGCCCGACCTCGTCTGCGGCCGAGGTCGCCTCGGTGGGGTAGGCGGAGGCCACGGCGAGAGCGCGGAAGAGCTCAGCGCCTTCATGAGTGCTCTCCGTCCGGCGGAAGGCCAGGACGTCGTCGAGGAGGTCCACCGCCGCGACATCGGCGAGATCGGACACCGCGACCTTTGCCAGCTCCTGCGCGGTCCGCTCCACGTCCAGGCTGGTTCCCACCCGCGCGGAGGCGTCGGCGATGGTGGCCAGACGGCGCCGTGCCCGGTCGGCCTCGGCGGCGGCTCGGTGACGTTCGCTGACATCGATGACCGAGATCGCTACCCCGATCACCCGCCCGCCGGGCCCGTCGATGCGGTAGTACGACACGGACCAGGCATGATCGTTGTCGGGATCCAGGACGGTGTGGCCGACGTGGTACTGGTCGATCAACGCAGTGCCAGTGATCAGTACCTGTCGCAACGCGGACTCGATGGTGTCGATGTCCAGCAGCGCAAGAACGTCCCGCGGCCGGCGGCCGATGTGGTCCGCCGCCGCGACACCATTGATACGTTCCAGCGCAGGATTGACGAAAAGGTAGCGCAGGTCGGCGTCCAGGAGCGCGATTCCGACGGGGGACTGCGACACCAGATGGTCCGACAACGCCAGCTGAGTCTCGATCCGCTGCAGCGTGCTCTGATCGGCAGCGATGCCCAGTGCGTACACGTCACCGCGATCGTCCAGCAGCCGCATATTGCGGAACTCCACCAGGCGGACGCTGCCGTCCTTGTGCCGGATGGGGAAGGCCCCGGCCCAGCTCGCCCCGGTGCCCATCACCTCGGCGTACAGCTTGATCACCAGTTCACGGTGCTCCTCCTGGACCAGGAGGTCGGCTGCGTACCGGCCCAGAGCCTCGGTGGCGGAGTATCCGAACACCTCGCTCGCCTGGGGGCTCCAGAACACGATTCGTCCGCCGTCGTCCAGTACGATCGCGGACACACTGAGCAGGTCGAGGAGCTCTCCCGGAGGTACAGGCCATGCATCGCGCTCCGGCATCTCGTCCCGGGGTGATTCTTCTGAGCTCATCTCGCCAGCTCCCTCTCTGATGGCCCGAGAGCTGTCATATCCATCCTGCCGCTGGGCCGACAGGTTGACGACCCAGGGCGCGCAACGGCACGGCTGCCCTCGCCGCCGGCGAACCGATCGAGGTCGACCGCACGGTTCATCGCGACGGGGTCGGCGGCGTGGCCGGACTCGCGACGCCGGACGGCGAGCGCTTGAGGGTCAGCATGGGGCGTGATGCCACGAGCAGCACGCAGGGACGGCCGAGGACCGCGACCGGGCCCCGTGCGGGTCAGGTCGTGCGGGGCCCGGAGACGCGTGACGGCGATGCGCCGCGGGGTTATTCCTTGACGGCGCCTGCATTGGCGCCGCGGATGAAGTGGCGTTGGAAGAGGAAGAACAGGACCGCGACGGGGATGGTCGACAGGGCGGCCGCCGCGAGCTTCAGCGGGTACTGGTTGCCGCCGCCCAGGCCGCCGGAGACGAACCTGGCGAGGCCGGTGGTCAGGGTCTCGTACTGCTCGGACTGGGTGGCGACGAGGAAGTGGGTGAACTCGTTCCACGAGCCCTGGAAGGACAGGATCGTGAGGGTGATGAGCGCCGGGCGGGCCATGGGAAGGACCACTGACCAGAACGTACGGAAGACCCCGGCGCCGTCGATGCGGGCCGCCTCCTCCACTTCGCGCGGCAGCTGCTCGAAGAACTGCTTCATGATGAAGATCCCGGCCGCGTCCACGAGCAGCGGTACCACCATGCCCATGTAGCTGCAGAACAGGTAGAACGTGTTCAGGACCAGGAACTTGGGGATCAGGAGCACGATGCCGGGGGACCGCCATCACCGCGAGGACGCAGACACTCAGCAGTCCTCGGCCGGGGAAGCGGAGCCGGGCCAGCGCGTAGCCGGCCATCGAGTCGAAGAGCACACGCCCGGCCGTGACCAGGACGGTGACGACGAACGAGTTGGACAGCCAGCGCAGGAAGGGCACGCTGTCCGCCGAGTCGGCCAGGCCGAACAGGCGCTGGTATGCGGCGGTGGTCGGGGTGGTGGACCACAGGGCGAGCGGGTTGGCGGAGGCCGCCGTGTCGGTCTTGAGGCTGTTGGCCAACTGCAGCACGAAGGGGAGCAGGTACAGCAGGCCGATCCCGATGACGACGGCGTAGCCCAGGGCGCGGGCAGCCGGTGGGAAGCGCTTGAGGACGGGGCGGTCGGGAGTCTTCTTCTCCTTGTGGGGTGGGCGCCGTACGGGAAGGGGCGAGGCGGTGGCCGGGGTGTCGTCGGTATGGGCCGGGGTTTCGGTGACCGTTGTCATGCCGGGCTCCCTTCCTTGGCAGGGCGCTCGCGAAGGAGCCAGCGCTGGGCTCCGACGAGCACGAGGATGAGCGCGAAGAGGAGGAAGGCGATGGCCGCTCCCTGGCCGAAGTCGGCGTTGGAGAAGGCGGCTTCGTGGGAGAGGTAGGCGGGAGTGAGGGTGGTGTTCGCGGGAGCGCCGTGGCCCATGACGTACACCATGTCGAAGACCTGCCAGCTGCCGATCAGTGCCAGGGTGAGGACGAGGAAGAGGACCGGGCGGATGGCGGGCAGCGTGACGTGCCACAGCATGCGGCGGCGGGTGACGCCGTCGAGGGCCGCGGCCTCCTCCAGTTCGCGCGGCACGTTCTGCAGGGCTGCGAGGAAGATCAGCATGAAGGTGCCGGAGCTGGTCCAGGTCGTCATGAGGATCATGGTGAGCAGGGCGATGGACGGTCCGGCCAGCCATTCGCTCAGTGGCGGGCCCATGAGCATGTGATGGGCCCCCGGTGGGTTGGCCGGGTCGATCAGGCCGAGGCCGCCGAGTACGGCCCAGATCACGCCGCGGGAGTCGTTGAGCCAGTTCGGGCCCTTGATACCCACCCACGACAGCAGGTTGTTGACGGCGCCGCTGCCCTGGAAAAGGAAGAGGAAGACCGTGGACACGGCGATCGTGGAGGTGACCGAGGGGAAGTAGAAGGCGGTGCGCAGGGCGCTGCGGCCCTTGAGCATGCGCTGGTTGACGATCATGGCGAGGGCGAGGGCGACGCCGGTGGCCAGAGGCACGGAGAGGAGTACGTAGTAGGCGTTGTTGCGCAGCGAGGTGGCGAACAGGGTGCGGTCCAGACCGTCCTGGGTGAGCAGCGCCTTGTAGTTGTCCAGGCCGGCGAAAGTGGCCTTGCCGCCGGTGAACGGGTTGGACTGGCCGTCCCAGTGCAGGAACGACACCCACAGCGCCATGAGGATCGGCAGTGCGAGGAACAGCCCGAGGACGAGGACCATGGGGCTGACGAACAGCCAGCCCCAGGCGCCCTCACGGCGGCGCAGGGAGGGGCCCGCGGCGGTCGTACGGGAGGTCACTGGGTGGCCTCCTTCAGAATCGGTGCGCCGTTGCGCTGCAGGTTGCCGAGGATCGTCTTCGGGTCGGCGGTCTTCAGGTTGAGCAGCTCGCTGTTGAACTGGCTGAGCGCCTTGTCCATGCCTTTGACGGTCACCGGGCCCTGCAGCCCCTTGGCCCTGGGTGACCAGGGCTTGAACTCGGGGTGCTCGGCGAAATAGGTGGCGGCGGCGGCCTTGCGGACCGGAAGGGCGCCGAACTTCTCCGCCATGGCCGTCTGCTGTTCGGATGCGGACAGGTACTGGACGAGGTCGACGGCTGCCGAGTGGTGCCTCGACTTCTGCGCGACGCCCCAGCAGGTGCTGAAGGCCAGGCTGCCGGCGCCGCCGGGGCCCTTGGGCAGGTCGAGGAGCTTGTATTTGGTGTCTGGGTAGTCGTGGGCGAGCCGGCCGTCGAGCCAGCTGCCCTCGATGGTCATGGCGGCCTTGCCCGATCCGAAGGCCTCACCGGCGTTGAGGGTGTCGACCTGCTTGGCGAATTTCCACCAGCCGTCGTCGAGCCGGGGGGTGTGCACCGGTCGCCGGGTGGGGGAGGGCGCCATACCGTGGCGGTATGAGACGCATCGACAGGGAGCAGGCGCGGCAGATCGTTGAAGCCGGCCAGGTGATGCCGCGTGACGAGCTTGAGCGGATCGCCGCTGCTCGGCATCCGGCGAGGAAGGACGTCCTTGGGTTCGAGTACGGGGAGGACGAGTCTGCGCCTGGCCGCTACCGGTTCGCCGTCGAGGTCGAGGATGCTGCCGGGGTGGTGTGGTGGATCGAGCTCAACGCTCACACGGGCGAGATCCTCGAGGAGGACAACTCCGCGAACCGGTGACGGCACGGGGCCTGTCACGGGCCGGGCCAGCTGCATGGCCGGAGGGGGGTGAGGGAGTCCGCATGGGCCCCGTCGTGTCCGCGTACGCCTAGGTCGACACCTACGTCGACGCCGGCGCCCCAGGGATAGAGGCAGACATCCCTGCCAGTCCGGCGGGCGGGGAGGGCGACGTCGTGGCCATGCCGAAGAGCATTTCCCCCGGGGCCGGCTGAAGGGCCGCCGGGTCACCCGGGCTTTCCGTGCGGTGTGACAGGGGGCGCGAGGGCGACGTTGCAGGTGCAGCGGGGTTCTGGCCGCACCTCGATTGTGTGAAGCGCCCGGCCGGCAATGAACCCCTGTGGGTCTTGGGGGTGGTGAGGGGCGGTCACTTTGTGACCTGGCGTCAGTGATTCCTGCCGCCTTCACACGGTCGTGCTTGTCATCGGTCTCCTCTGTGTATCTGGCGTGGGATGTGAAGGCTTGTGTGCGGGTCGGCGTCTTCGATTCGAAGGTGACGGGCCGTGATCCTTTTGGGAAGTGTGGGTGGCGGAGGGCTCGACGTGCGTGGCTGTCCCGCCTGATGCCATGGGCGGGGCGTTTGGCAGGCGGGACAGGTTCTGCCGCGAGGGTGGGGGTGCGGGCTGGGGGTGGCGGCCTTGTCCTTCTCTGGCCGGTGGGCCGGTGGGCCGGTGGGCCGGTGGGGTGTGGTGGTCGTAGTGCGGTGAAGGCCCGGCTTGTGGCGCAGTCCTTGGAGGTCTGGATGAGTGAGGGAATGCCGCCACTGGAGTGGAGCCTGGACGGATGCTTGAGTGATCTCTCGACCTCCGGTCGAGTTACGAGCGGTCGTCTGGGGGTTGCCCTGTCCGCGCCCGCGCCCGCGCCCGCGTCTGCGTCTGTGCCCGTGTCTGTACCCGTGCCCGTGTCCGGGGGGAGGGGTAGTCGTGGTTTCCGGCACTGTGCTGCTGTGGTGGTCTGCTCGGGAGCGTGGGGCGCTCCGGTGAGGCCGAGGCGCTGGAGAGTGCGCAAGGCGGTCGGGAGGGCTGTGTCCCCTCGGTGCCGTCGCTTTCGGGTGTGCCGCGAGCGAGCCGTGCGTTGAGGCGGTTCGCGTCCCTCGCGCTGTCGGTTTGGCAGGGCTTCGGGACTGTGAAACGCTCATTTCATGGCATACCTGTCCCGCGTCGGCACGTAGATCTCGAACGGTTGAGTCCGGCTGTCTGTCGGAAGTCCCCCGGATCCAGGCTCCCGTTCGGGAGTAAGGAACAGCCATGAGGGCGACTGAGCACGCTCACGACCGCGACGGCCACCGTGACTCCACCTTGTACCGCACCCCGGCGGATGCCGTCGCTGCGCCGCCGGAGAAGCTCGCCTACGTCGTCGGTTTCGACCCGGCCGCACGACGCGCGGACGCGTTGTTCACCATCGGCACCGACCCTGAATCCCCCGAATACGGCCGCGTGATTTCCCATGCCGAGCTGCCTGGCCTGGGCAACGAACTGCACCATTTCGGCTGGAACGCCTGCTCGAGCGCGCTGGCCCATGCCGGTCATCATCACGCTGCGCGGCGCTACCTCATCATCCCGGGACTGCGCTCGTCGCGGCTGCACATCTTTGACACCGGTCCCGATCCCGCCCACCCGCGCCTGGTCAAGGTGGTCGAGTCCGAGGAGCTGGCCGCCAAGGCCGAGTACTCACGTCCGCACACACTCCACTGCGGTCCCGACGGGGTGTTCCTGTCCTGCCTGGGCGGCGCGGACGGCGCGGACGGGCCTGGCGGCGTCGCGCTGCTGGGCCATGAAAGCTTCGAGGTGCTGCGTGCCTGGGAGAGTGAGCGCGGACCGCAGCGGTTCGCCTACGACCTCTGGTGGCATCTGCGCCAGAACATCGCTGTGACCAGCGAGTGGGGCACCCCCTCGATGTACGAGAACGGCCTCGTTCCCGAACAGTTGCTGGATCGCCAGTACGGCCACTCGCTGCACTTTTGGGAGCTGGACTCCGGTCGGCACCTGCAGCGCGTCGATCTGGGGGACGAGAACCAGATGGTGCTGGAGCTGCGTCCCGCGCACGACCCCGGGGCGACGTGGGGGTTCGCACACGCCGTGGTCAACGTCGAGGACCTGTCGGCGTCGGTGTGGCTGTGGAACCGGGAAGGCGAGGAATTCGTGGTCCGCAAGGTGATCACCATCCCTGCCGAGCCCGCACGAACGGAGGACCTGCCGCCGGCGCTGCAGCCGTTCGGCGCCGTTCCTCCACTGATCACCGACATCGACCTGTCGGTGGACGACCAGTGGCTGTACGTATCCACATGGGGAACCGGTGATCTGCACCAATACGATGTGAGCGACCCGTTCCATCCGAGGCAGACCGCGGCCGTGCGTCTGGGCGGCATCGTCAGCCGACAGCCGCATCCCGCCGAGCCGGACACTCCACTGACCGGCGGAGCGCAGATGGTCGAGCTCAGCCGCGATGGGCGGCGCGTGTACCTGACGAACTCCTTGTACAGCACCTGGGACGCGCAGTTCTATCCCGCAGGTATCGACCCGTGGATGGTCAAACTCGACGCCGACACCTCGCACGGCGGGCTCTGTGCCGACAGCCGCTTCTACCCGCACGGCCCGGACTTCCTGGGTTTGCGCGTGCATCAGACGCGCCTGCAAGGCGGCGACGCCTCCTCGGATTCGTACTGCTACCGCAGCTGACCGCTTGTGGTCCGCGAGGGCTGTGCGGAGGGAGAACCAAGCACGCGCTGCCTCTTTCGGAATGTACCTACAGCTGCACCGTGTGCGGAGCCGTCTCGCCCAGGGACAAGAACTCCGCCCGCGTGATGCCGGTGCGGGCTGGTCTCAACCCGGCTGGTGTGCTGATCGTGGGAGAGCTGCGAGGTCGCAGGCCCGCAGCTGACGTGAGCCAGGAATCCCCCCCTCCTCGAGGAGGGGGAGGATTCAAGAAGGCTGCCCTTGACCTGTTGGACTGCTGGGTCGAAGAAGCCCGGCGGGGTCACGCTGATTGCGTTGAACAGATACGGCGGCGGCGCGACGAAGCGGCGTCCGCCCGCCTGATGCCGGTGCATGACAGGCGGAACCTCCCTTTTCCCCGTGCAGTTCCCGGGAGTTCAGGTGTGGGCAACTCCAGCGCGGGGGCGGGACGTTCTCTTCGCCGCATCATCGGCAGGTGAACAGGAAGTCCACGCCGTTGCTCCCCTTCATCTGTCTGAACATGGCTGGTGGTGTGGTCGGGTGCAGGCGGAAGGCCTCGGAGTTGTCCGGGTTTTGCGTGTCGTGCGCAAGGTGGTGCGTGCTTCAGGCTGCCGCCCGTGTCGTCCCCTTTGCCGCCAGGTGGTCGGCCACTACTCGCCGTCGTCGTGCCGGAATGCCCAGTGTCGGGTTGGCGACGCCCCAGAGGGCGCCCTTGCAGACCAACTCCTTGTAGCGGGCTGCGAAGCGGCCGGCCAGGGTGTGGTTGACGGAGCGGTCGTCGGCGGTGACGAACTGGATGAGTCCTTCCATGCGGCCGAGCGAGATGCACTGGTTGAAGTAGCGCAGCGGGGCGCTTGCCGGCGTGCCGCCGCTGAGGCGGGCTGCGATGGAGTCCGCGGCCCGCCATGCCATGGGGGCGCCCGAGGCGCAGGACATACGCAGTGGCTTGTCGCCGGCGCCCAGCGCGTGAGCGGCGTCGCCGATCGCGTACACGTCCGGGTGTGAGAGTGAGCGCATCGTCGCGTCGACCGCGATCCGGCCGGTGTCCGCGAGCTCGAGGCTCGTGGCCTTCGCCAGTGGGTGGACCGCGAAGCCGGTGGTCCAGACGGTGACGGCGGCCGCAATGGCCTGGCCGTCGGCGGTCGTGATCCGGTCCGCCTCGACCGTGGTCACCGGCGCGTTCTCGTACACGGTGATGCCGAGCTTGTCGGTGACCTTGCGCAGGTGTGTGCGGCCCTTGGGGGAGAGCCAGTCGCCCAGTTCGCCGCGCGCGGCGAGCGCGACATCGAGGTCGGGGCGGGCCTCGGCCACCTCCGTGGCGAACTCCAGTCCGGTCAGGCCGCCACCCACGACGGCCACGGTCTCGCCCTCGGTGAGCTGGGCCAGGCGCTCGCGCAGCCGGAGCGCGCCGGGGCGGCCCGCGATCTGGTGGCCGTGCTCGGCGGCGCCCGGGACGCCGCCTGCGTTCCATCCGCTGCCGAGGGCGTAGACGAGGGTGTCGTACGACAGTTGTTCCGGGCTGCCGGCGCTCTTGACGGTGACCGTCTTGCGGTCCACGTCGATCGCCGTGGCCTTCGCGAGCTTCAGTTCGATGCCTGTGCCCGCGAACATCTCACGCAGCGGGCGCGGCGTCAGTTCCTGGCCCACGGCCAGCTGGTGCATCCGGACCCGCTCGACGAAATCGGGTTCGGCGTTGACGAGGGTGATGGCGACGTCCTCGCGGCGCAGCCGCTTGGCGAGCCGGCCTGCCGCGATCGCTCCGCTGTAGCCGCCGCCGAGGACGATGATGCGGTGCTGCATTTTCTTGGCTCCTGTCTGCGCGGGTCCGGCGCCTTGTGGCCCGGTCACGCCCCTTGAACCGGGCAGCCCGCGGATTCCTGACAGGAGAGACGTGTGACCTGCGTCACGCAGCGGTTCAGAGGGCTTCGGCCAGGACCGGAGTACCGAAATCGCCCGCGGCCCACCGCTCGGTCGCGCGCTCCAGCTTGTCCGGGTTGACCTGGCTGCGGACCGCGACGATGCCCTCCCGTGTCCGCTCCAGGCACATGATGCCGAAGACTCGCCCGTCGATCACCGCGACGACCGCGGGGCTGCCGTTGGCGGTGGTTGCGTAGAGATCGGGCGAACCGCCCACCAGATCCCGCTTGGCCTGGGCCGGCTTGAACAGCCCGCGCAGGAACTTCGCCACCGCGAGTGCGCCCTCGAAGGCGCTGGCCCGGGCCGGCACCTTCCCGCCACCGTCGCCGACCGCGATGGCGTCTGAAGTGAGCAGCCTGATCAGCGGCCCGGTCTCACCACTGGTCGCCGCAGCGAGGAACTCCTCGACGACACGGCGCGCGGCCGCCTCGTCGATTGCGGCCAGTGCCCCGCCGGCAGCACCCTCGCCCGAAGCCGCCTGCGCCCTCCCCTGCGCCACATGCTTCTTCGCGCGATGGAAGATCTGCTGGCTGGCCGCCTCGCTGAGGTCCAAGATCGCGGCAATCTCCCGGTGGGAGTAGGCGAACGCCTCGCGCAGCACGTACACCGCACGCTCGTTGGGCGAGAGCCGCTCCAAAAGGACCAGCACGGCGTACGACACCGACTCGCGCTGCTCGGCCGTCTCCGCCGGGCCCAGCATCGGGTCCCCGTCGAGCAGCGGTTCGGGCAGCCACTGGCCGACGTATGTCTCGCGGCGCGCACGGGCCGAAGTGAGCTGGTTGAGGCAGAGGTTGGTGAGTACCTTCGTCAGCCAGGCCTCGGGCACCTCGATGTGCTCGGCATCGGCGGCCTGCCAGCGCAGATAGGTCTCCTGTGCGGCGTCCTCCGCCTCGCTCGCCGAGCCGAGCATGCGGTAGGCGATGGCCTCGAGACGGGGCCTGGCCGCCTCGAACCGGTCCACGTCACTCAGGGTCAGAGCCATGCCGGGATCTTAACCGGCGCGATGCACGGTTTTACGGCCGTCCTGACCTTGGCCGTCCTCGCCGTCCGAGGCCGCTGTCGATGGCGCGACAAGACCAGCCAACTCCTTCGCCGCGTCTCCCTCCAGCTCGAACGGAAGCGGCAACGGATCCACTCCAGCAAGTCCGGGTCCGGGTCGTGGAGCTGGTCGAGAGGGGTGCACCCGCAGGGCCTGGCAGGGGCACCGGCCGCGACGCACGGGTGCGCGCTCTGTCTCGGGCGACCGCCGATCACCTTGACGCCTCGTCTGCCGCCGCGACGGCGCATCCCGGCCGACGAAGGAGGCGGGCACCGGCGGCCTGGTGTCCCTAACTAGTAAGTTCCTCGCGGGGTGGATGTCGTCTCGTCCGTGATGCGCGTGGTGAGGTTGTCGATCGAGGCGACGTGGATCACGGCCTCGGAGCTGGCGGGCTCACCATTCCCCAGCCTTCCTTGCACGATGTCCCCGCTGCGAGGCAGGGCGGGCTGCGTTGCGGAGCAGGGCCGGGTGGAGAGTGCCGAGTCCGCACCGGGCCGACTGCGAGTACGTCCAGACAACTCGTCAAGTTCACTCGCCCGCGCGGGAGGACAGCGGTCGGTGGTCAGGACGGGGATGCGGCCTCCCGGGCGGCGCGGATCGCCGACCGCTGCGCGGAGTCGAGGTACTCCTCGATGCGGCTGACCCGGCCGTCCTGCACCCGCAGGTACATCGCGGCGTGCAGCGCCACTTCGGTGCCGTCCGGAAGTCGCCCGTGCAGGATGTGCTGCTGGAGGGCGCCGTCAGGCAGTGGGGCGCGGCGAACGACCTCGTAGTGGAGACCTTCGATCACGCGGCTGAGCGCGCCCAGCACCTTCAGGTTGTCCTCGACCGATTGCTCGACCAGGTCGTCGTTGTGCCAGACCACGGCATCGGGGGAGTAGAGGTCGCGAACGGTGTCGATGTCGCCGGCCTCGATGGCGGCGAAGAATCGGTCGAGGAGTTGGTCGCTCATGGGGCTTCCCTTCTGGGGACGTCGGATGCCGTGGAGACGGTCGTGCAGCGGGCGCGGAGCATCCGCTTGAGGACCTTGCCGGTCGTGGTGCGCGGGAGGGTGGCGGCGAACTCCGCGGATTTGGGGCACTTGTAGTGCGCCAGCCGCTCCCGGCACCAGGCGATCAGCTCGGGGCCGGTGAGCGTGGTGCCGGGGGTGGTGACCACGACCGCGTGGACGGTCTCGCCCCACGTCGCGTCCGGCCGGCCGACGACGGCGGCCTCGGCGACCTGGGGATGCCGGGCCAGCACCGCCTCGACCTCGGCCGGGTAGATGTTCTCCTCACCGCTGATGATCATGTCCTTGGCGCGGTCGAGTATGTAGAGGTAGCGGTCGGGGGTGAGCCGCGCGATGTCGCCGGTGCGGTACCAGCCGTCGGGGGTGAAGGCCTCGGCCGTCGACTCGGGGTCGCGCCAGTAACCGTGGAAGAGGCAGTCGCCGCGGATGAGTAATTCGCCCGCGGCACCTGCGGGGAGCCGGTTGCCCTCCCGGTCGACGATCTTCGCCTCCCAGCCGAAGGAGATCCGGCCCGCGCTGGCCAGATGAGGGTGCCCGGGCCGGTGGTCCTCCGGGGCGAGCAGGCTCACCATGCTCTGGCACTCGGTGTTGCCGTAGATCTGCCGGAACCGGCAGTCGAAGGTGTCCAGGGCCGCGCCGAGCGTCGTCGGTGTGATCGGGGCGGAGCCGTAGGCGATTTCCACGAGACTGGACACATCGGGGGGCGCCTCCCGCCGCCGGACCTCTCGGATCAGCAGCTGGATCAGCGAGGGTCCCGCGGTGAAGAACTGGATCCGGTCGCTCGCGACGGCGTCGATCGCGGAGGCCGGGTCGACCGCCGTGTGGATGTGCAGCGTGCCCGCGGTGAGCAGGACCTGGAGCGCTTGACCGAAGCCGCCCAGGTGGAACAGTGGCATCAGCTGCAGATGCCGGGAGCCGGCCACCTGGTCGCCGATCTCCAAGGCGAAGGCGGCCACGCTCTGGCAGACCGCCCCGTGGCGCAGCGGGATGGCCTTGGCACGCCCGGTGGTGCCGCTGGTGTGGACCAGGGCCATCGGGGCCTCACCTGTGAGTTGCTCCGTCGGGCGGGGTGGAGGCGGCGCGTCCAGCCGGTCGCCGTCCAGCCATCCCTCGGGCACCCGGCCGCCTCCGATTCGTACGCGCAATGCCGGGCCGGGCAGGTGCTGGGCCGTGAACTCGGCGTCGGCGGCCAGAGCGACCGGTTCCAGCAGTGCGAACAGCTGGGTCAACTCGGCCTGTGAGAGCCGCCAGTTGACCAGTGCCGGCAGAGCCCCGGCGCGCATCAGTGCGAAGGCGTGGAGAAGGAAGTCGGCGCTGTTGCGGGCGACGACCGCCACCACGTCGCCTGGGCGCACTCCCTGTTCCGCCCAGCCGCCCGCCCGACGCTCCACGGTGGCCAGCAGCTGTGCGTAGGTCAGTCGCCGGCCCCGGTCGTCTGCGAGGGCGAGTACCTCGGGTCGTGTCGTGGCCCGCCATTCCAGGACATGGATGAAGCTCTGCATCCCCTGACCCTCCGTCGGGTTCTGGTGCAGGGATGATTGCAGATTTGATTTCTTCAGAGCAGACTCGCGGCATCGAAAATTTCTGGATGTCAGATTCGAGGAGCTGTGTGGACCTTGACGAGCTTCGGCGCACCGTCGCCCTGGCCTGCCGGGTACTGGCCCACCAAGGTCTGGCCGAGGACGTCCTCGGCCATGTGAGCGTGCGCATAGGGCCGGACCGGATGCTGGTCCGCTGCCGAGGGCCCCAGGAGCGCGGACTGCTCTTCACCACCGCCGCCGATGTGCACCCGGTGGCTCTGGACGGCCCGCATGAGCTGCCGGACGGCTACGCCGTACCGAGCGAACTGCCCATCCACGCCGAGACGATGCGCCGGCACCCCGAGGTTCAGGCCGTGGTGCACGCCCACCCGCCGGCCCTGGTCGCCGCCGATCTGGCCGGGCTGGCGCTCCGGCCGATCGTCGGCGCCTACAACATCCCGGCCATGCGCCTGGCCCTGGAAGGGATTCCGGTCCATCCGCGCGGGGTGCTGATCCGGCGCGCGGATCTCGCCGAGGAGATGCTCGACTCGATGGGCGACCGGCCCGTCTGCGTGCTGCGAGGCCACGGCCTGACCGCCGTCGGCACCACCGTGCAGCAGGCGGTGGTCCGGGCCCTCAACACCGAGGCGCTGGCCCGGATGACGCTCAACGTCGCCCAGGCGGGCGGACATCCGGCACCGCTGTCGCCCGAGGACCTCGCGGAGCTGCCCGACCTGGGCGCACCCCTCAACGAGGAGTCCGTCTGGCGCCACCACCTCGCCAGGCTCGTACTCGCCGGACTGCACAGCCCGGCCGGGCCGGTGGCGCGAGTGAAGGAGGAACGCTGATGGCGGTCGACCTCGAAGCGATGGTCTCCGAGGTGCGCAGGGGCATGATCCCTGCCTATGTCTACAACAACCAGGAGGTCTTCGCCCTCGAACGGGACCGGCTGTTCGCCCGCTCCTGGGTCTTCCTCGCGCACGAGTCCGAGATCCCGCAGCCCGGGGACTACGTGGTGCGGCGCGTCCTGGCCGACTCCTTCATCGTCGCGCGGGGCGAGGACGGCGTGGTCCGGGCGATGTTCAACATGTGCCTGCACCGCGGGATGCAGATGTGCCGGGCCGAACTGGGCAACGCCTCGCACTTCCGTTGCCCGTACCACGCCTGGACCTACCGCAACGACGGCGAACTGGTCGGACTGCCGTTCCACCAGTCGGCATACGGCGGCGAGCGCGGCTTCGCCAAGAAAGGGCAGGGGCTGCTGCCCGCCCCGTCCATGGAGACCTACCGGGGAATGGTCTTCGTCAGCCTGGACCCCGACGCCCCGCCGCTTCGTGAGTATCTCGGCGACTTCGCCTTCTACCTCGACCTCTACACCCGGCAGAGCGAGAGCGGCCTGGAGCTGCGCGGCCCGCAGCGCTGGCGGGTGAAGTCCAACTGGAAGATCGGCGCGGAGAACTTCGCCGGCGACAGCTACCACACGCCACACACCCACGCCAGCGTGGTCGACATCGGGCTCTTCCGCGAGCCCAAGGCCAGCAAGCGCAAGGAGGGAGCGCTCTACTTCGCCGGGCCGGGCGCCGGGACCACGTACAAACTGCCACCCGGCGACCTGGGCGAGAAACTGCGCTATGTCGGCTACCCCGACGAGATGATCGCGCGGATGCGGACGCTGTGGTCACCGCGGCAGCGCGCGCTGGTCGAGGACGACGGCTTCATGGTCTCCGCCGCCACGCTCTTTCCCAATCTCAGCTTCGTCCACAACTGGCCGCAGATCGACGAGGCAGGCACCGTCGTCCCGTTCCTGTCGCTACGCCAGTGGCAGCCCGTGTCGCAGAACGAGACCGAGGTGCTGTCCTGGTTCGCCGTCGACGCGGAGGCGCCCGAGCAGTTCAAGCAGGACTCCTACAAGGCGTATCTGATGTGCTTCGGCAGCTCCGGCATGTTCGAGCAGGACGACGTCGAGAACTGGGTGTCGATCACGGAGATGGCCGCCGGGTCGATGGCCCACCGCCTCAATCTCAACAGCCGCATGGGCCTCACCTTCGACGACGAGCCCCTCACCCCGCCGCTGGCGGACTTCTCCGGGCCCGGGTCGGCCCGGCAGGGCTTCGGCGAGTTCAACCAGCGTCACTGGCTGCGGATGTGGAGCGACCACCTCCAGACGCCGCCACCCGCCGCCCGCACCGTGGACCTGGGAGCCCGCGCATGAAGCCACTGCGCTACGCCGACCCCGACCACCTCGACGCCCACCAGTTCCTCGTCGAGGAGGCCGCCCTACTGGACCGCCACGACTTCACCGGCTGGCTGGAACTGCTGACCGAGGACGTCCGCTACACCATGCCGGTGCGCGTCTCCGCGGCACGCGGCGCCGGCTTCGACACCCTGCCCGACATGGGCCACTTCGACGAGGACCGCTACGCGCTGCGCAAGCGCGTCGAACGCTTCGCCACCGAGCACGCCTGGACGGAGGACCCACCCTCACGGATCCGGCACTTCATCACCAACGTCCGTACCTTCCGCACGGACGATGCCGAGCTGCGCGTGGAGTCCGCGGTGCTGCTCTTCCGCAGCCGCGGCGACTAGCGGCCGGCCGACCTGGTCTCGGCCGGCCGCACCGACCGGCTACGCCGCGACCCGCACGGCGAACTGCGGCTGGCCCGGCGCGAGGTGCTGGTCGACGAGTCGGTGCTGCGCACCCAGAACCTGGCGATCTTTCTGTGAGGAGCGTGTAGTGGACGGCCCTGTGAAGCTGGCCAACGAGTACACCGAAGTCGAGGTGGAGGTGGTGCACACGCGCAACGGCGTCAGGCTGCAGATCTCCTGCCCGCGCTCCGGGCGCAGCATCCGGCTGTGCCCGCTGGAACTGGAATCCCTCACCTGGCAGGACCACGAGGTCTTCTCCGGCTTTCTGGCCACCCCGCACGGACCGGCCCGCTGATGGCCGGCTGGCTGGCAGGCAGGCGCGCCCTGGTCGTCGGCGCAGGCTCGGGCATCGGCCGCGCCGTGGTCGACGCCTTCGCCGCCGAGGGCGCCCGGGTGGCCGCCATGGAACTGGACCCCGCCAAGTGCGAGCAACTGCCCTGCGAGGTCGTCACCCAGGGCGACGCCACCTCGGCGGCCGACGCCCGGCAGGCGGTGCGGGCCGCCGGCACGGCCTGGGGCGGCCTGGACACCCTCGTCAACTGCGTCGGGATCTTCGACTTCTACCGGGGCCTGTCCGACCTCGGCGACGACGAACTCGAGGACGGCTTCGCCGAGCTCTACCGCGCCAACGTGCTCAGCCAACTGGTGCCCGCCAAGGCCGCCCTGCCACAGCTGCAAGAGAACGGCGGGTCGATCGTGCTCACCGTCTCGACCTCCGGCTTCTACCCGGGGCGCGGCGGCATCCTCTACGTCGGCTCCAAGTTCGCGGTACGCGGCTGCGTCACCGCCCTCGCGCACGAACTCGCCCCCGACATCCGGGTCAACGGCGTCGCCCCCGGCGGCACCCTCGCCACCCAGCTGCGCGGCCCGCACAGCCTGGGCCAGGCTGACCGCGAGCTCGGCGCCACCCCGAACCGGGCAGCGGAACTCAAGGGCCGCACCCCACTGTCGGTCGCCCTGACCGGGGAGGACCACGCCGCGAGCTACGTCTTCCTCGCGTCCGACCGGGCCCGCGGCATCACCGGGACCGTCGTGCACTCGGACGGCGGGGTGGGGGTCGCCTGAACCCGTACGGACCGTCCCCTGCGCCCGGCCCGCGGGTCAGCTCGCGAGCCGGGCCGCCGTTTTCTGCAGCAGCGCCGCCAGCTGTACGACCCGCGGCTCGGGCAGCCGGGCCAGCGGCGCCGACACCGTGAGTGCCACCGCCGGGATGCGGCCGCCGGCCGGCACGGCGACGGCGATCGAGCAGACGCCGCTCTCGCTCTCCTCGCGGTTGACGGCGTAACCCCGGACGCGCACCGCCGCCAACTCCTTTCGCAGTTGCTCCGCTTCGGTAATGGAGCTGGACGTGTGCGCGGCCGGCCGGGCGCCGGGCGGGAAGAGGGCGTCCAGGCGGCGGTCGGTCAACTGCGCCAGCAGGGCCTTGCCGGAGGCGGTGCAGTGCGCCGTCAGCGAGGTACCGGTACGGGAGCCGACGCGCAGCGCCAGCGGACTCTCGACCGAGTCCAGATAGCGCACCATGGCGCCTTCGAGGCTCACCAGGTGCACGGTCTCCCCGCAGGCGGCCGCCAACTCCTCCACCAGGGGGCGCGCCAACGCCCGGACGTCCATCTGGGCCACTGCCGCCAGCCCGATCTCCACCAGCGCCGGGCCCGCCACATAGTCGCGCGCGTCCGGCTCCTGGCGCACGAAGTCGTGGTAGGCCAGCATCGCCAGCAGCCGGTGCGCCGTGGAGTGGGCGACGCCGAGGTACTCCTTGGCGTCCGACAGCCGGACCCGCTCGTGGTCGCGGAACAGGCCCAGCAGCCGCAGCGCGTTGTCCACCGACGAGATCGGGTACGCGGGGCGCTCCCGGGCGGACTCCGGCGTGCTGTATCCAGGTCCACCCTCGGGGCTGACTTTCTGCATAGCAGAATTGTAGGGGCGGGCCGGTCAGGGCGTGCGCTCCGCGACCCAGTCGGCGATCAGATCGGCCGCATGCTCGCGGGCGTCGTCCGGCTCCCGGAGGTAGTGGTCCGCCTTCAGCAGCTCCAGCCGCTTGTCGTCTGCGGCCAGGTGCTCCAGCACCGACCGTGCGTCGCTGTCGTAGACGCACGAGTCCGCCGTCGCGTGCACCACCAGCGACGGTACGGTGATCCGCGCCAGGTGCGGGGCGGCCACGCACTGGGACGTGCGCAGGCTCCACATCGACAGCCAGGTGCGCAGCGTGCTCAGGGTGCCGATGCCGAAGACGCCGTAGTTGGCCTGGGCAGGATCGCCCAGGTAGCACTGGTTGGGCCGGCGGTCGGAGGGCTCGATGGCGGGATCGATCATCCGCAGGTCCGCCCAGGTCCTGTGGACACTGAACAGCCGGTCCCTGGCCCGGGAGCCGCGCAGCGCATTCAGTTGCTCCAACGCCCAGTCGGTGATCCGCTCGTTGCGGGCGCGCTGCGCAGCCCGGTAGCGGAGCTGGAACGCCTCGGTGTACGGGGCGGCGTTGAGTGGGTCGTAGGGGTCGAGGTCGGGGTCGACGGAGAGCGGGTCCGACTCGTCGGTGACGGACGGGTCCAGCCATGCGGTGAGCACCTCGGGCCGGCCCGAATGGGCGGCAAGCGCCACGAAGAGGTCCCCGGCCTCCAGGTTCTCGATCGCCGTCACCGGGCGGCCGCCGGCGGTGGGCAGCACATTGGGCTCGACGGCCTGCGACTGGTAGGCGGCCATCAGCGAGCCCCCACCGGAGTTGCCGAGCAGTACCACCCGCTCCACGCCTGCCTGCTCCTTGAGCCAGCGCACGCCCACCCCGATCTCGGCGAGCGCGTGGTCGAGCAGGAAGTACGGCTCCGCACCGCGGAATCGGGTGTTCCAGCCGAGGAAGCCGAAGCCGCGGGCGGCCAGGTAGGGGGCGAGGTAGTGCTCTGCGAAGTCCACGTTGTAATGGGTGGCGATGAAGGCCGTGGTCGGCCGGATCCCCTTGGGCCGGTGGTAGAGCCCCTGGCAGGGGTGGCCGCCCGCCCCCGCCCTGCCGACGACCGGAGACGGCAGTCCGACGAACTCCCTGACGACCTCGAGCATCCCGACCTCCGATGGTGGAGCGAGTGGACCCGGTTGGTCCGAACCCTGGCGCAGAACTGAAACTAAGTTTAGATTCGGCTTCATTGCAAGCATGAGGCGGCGAATCGTCAGGAGCTTCGATGCAGTGGCGCAATCCGGAGTTCGAGCTCGGCGGAGTCAACCATCTCGCGCTGGTCTGCTCGGACATGCAGCGCACCGTCGACTTCTACACCCAGGTCCTCGGCATGCGCCTGATCAAGACGATCGAGTTCCCCGGCGGCGCGGGCCAGCACTTCTTCTTCGACATGGGCGGCGGCAACGCGCTGGCCTTCTTCTGGTTCCCCGACGCCCCCGACCCGGTACCCGGCGTCACCCGGCCCGTCACCGTCCCCGGCATCGGCGAGTGGACCTCGGCCGTCGGCACCATGAACCATGTGGCGATCACCGTTCCCCAGGAGCGATTCCTGGAGTACCGCGCCAAGCTCAAGGCCAAGGGAGTTCGGGTCAGCCCGATCATCGACCACGACGACAGCGAATCGGGATACGCCACCGAACTGCACGACGGCGTCTTCGTCCGCTCCTTCTACTTCCAGGACCCCGACGGCATCCTGCTGGAATTCGCCTGCTGGCGCCGCGAGTTGGGGAAACCCGACGACACCCGCCACGTACCGAAGACCGAAGCCGACCGGGTGCACCCGGCCGGACCGATGGGGTGATCCCGTGCTCTCGTGGATCCACGTCCTCGAATGGCGCGCAGCCGTCACCCCCGACCACCCCGCCCTGAGCGACCAGTACGGCACCGAACTCGGCTATGCGGCATTGGCCGATGCCGTCCGGCACGAGGCCGCCCGCCTGGCCGCCGCCGGTGTCCGGCCGGGCGACGTGGTGCCGATCGCGGCCCGCAACCGCGTCGACTGGGCGATCGCCCTGTTCGGACTGATCCGCCTCGGCGCACTGCCCGCCGCAGTCAACTGGCGGCTCTCCACCACGGAGATCACCACACTGCTGGAGCTGCTACAGCCCCGGCACGCGATCGCGGACCAGAGCTGCGCCGAGCGGATCAGCGCCCCGGTCACCATAGTCCCGCTCGGTCAACACACCGCCGAACTCCCCCCACCCGAGCGCCCGGTGGACCGCCTGCGCGGAAACCAGCCCTGTGTGCTGCTGCACACCAGCGGCACCACCGGACATCCCAAACTGGTCCCGATCAGCCACGAGATGCTGATCTCAGCGGCCACCTTCATGAAGCTGGAAGTCCCCGAGGCCGCCCCCGGAACCCGGCATCTGAGCGCGCTGCCACTCTTCCACGCCGCCGGCCTGGTCAACCTGATGTACGCGCTCTTCACCGGCGGCCATCTGCACCTGCTGGACGGTTTCACCCCGGCCGGCTTCGTCGACGAGCTCGCCGCCCGGCGCATCCAGCTCACCCAACTCGTGCCCACCCTGATCGCCGCGGTCTCCGCCGAGGTGGCCGCACGCCCCGAACCCCCGGACCTCGCGGCCTTGGTCGAGGTGGTGTACGGCGCCTCCCCGATCCGCGCCCAGGTACTGGAGCACGCCGTACGCACCCTGGGCTGCCGCTTCCGCCAGCACTACGCCAGCACCGAGACCGGCCCGCTGCCGGTCACGTCGCTGTCCCCCGCCGACCACGATCCGACGCGCGGCCGACTCGCCACCGCGGGCCGCCCCTCCCTGGGTTCGGAGGTACGACTCGGCGAACACGGCGAGATCCAGGTGCGCGGCGCGATCCCGTTCCCGGGCTACTGGAACGATCCGGAAGCCACCCGCCGCGTCCTCACCGAAGACGGCTTCTACCGCACCGGTGACATCGCCACAGTCGACACCGACGGCTACCTCACCATCGTGGACCGGCTCCACGACCTGATCGTCTCCGGCGGCGAGAACGTGTACCCCGGCGAGGTGGAGACCGTCATCGCCCAGCACCCAGCAATACAGGACTGCGCGGTCATCGGGGTGCCCCACGAGACCTGGGGCGAGAGCGTGCACGCGGTCGTGGTCCCCACCGGCGCCGCGCATACCGACGAGAAGGCGCTCATCGCCTGGGCCCATGAACGCTTGGCCGGCTACAAGTGCCCCACCGGTGTCACCTTCGCCGACCAGCTCCCGCGCAACGCCGCCGGAAAGATCCTCAAGAAGCCGCTCCGCGAGCCCTTCTGGACCGGCCACCAACGACGGGTGTCCTGAACCTTAAGCTGGCGCCGCTACCAGGTTCCAAAGGACAGAAGGCACATGAGAAGACACACCGTCTCCCGCGCCCGCAAGACGGCGGCTGCCGCGCAGCGTACCGAGAAGGCCACCCGCAAGGGCCGCGAGACCGACGAGGCGTTCCGAGCCGCCGCCCGGACCGTCTTCGCCCGGGACGGCTACCTCAACGCCAAGATCAGCGACATCGCGGCCGAGGCGGGCAAGTCCGTGGCCTCCTTCTACAACTACTACGACACCAAGGCCGATCTGCTCGCCGTGCTCGCCGAGGAGTTCCACCAGGAGGCGACCGAACTGGCGGTGCTGCCCTACCGCCAGGGCCTCAGTCGGCCGGACGCGCTGAGAGAGGCGGTCGCCGGGTTCTGGCGCACCTACGCCAAACGACGCGGCGAGCTGATCGGGGTGTTCCAGGCATCGATGCTGGAAGAGGAGTTCCTCGACCGTTGGCTGGACATCCGAGCCGAGGCCGTGGAGCGCATCGCCGCCGAGATCCGCCGGGCCCAGCACGAGGGCTACTGCCCCGGCATGGACCCGCAGCTCACCGCCTCCGCGCTCTCCGCCATGCTCGAGCACTTCTGCTACATCTGGCTCGGGCAGGGCGGCGAGCGCGTCGGCGGCGCCACCGCACCCTTCGACGAGCAGCAAGCGGTGGACACCCTGGCCACGCTCTGGGTCCGTTCCGTCTACTGGCGCGCCGAGTCGACATCGTGACCACCGTCAGGACTTCGGAAATACTCCAGCGCACCGGGTCCGGCACCGAGATCAGCTGGTGCATGGCGGCCCTGCTCCGTCGCCATGATGGCTGCACCGCTCCTGACGTCACGCCCGCCGCTCGCGGGAACCGTCTCGCCGGGAGCGCTCCTGTGCTGAGCGGCACCGCCCCCTCTTCGGAGGAGCGTCGACCGCCCGCAGGCCCTGCGACGCCCCGTCCACGCAACCGGCCCCGCGCCGAGGCTGGTTGGGTATCTGCTCAAGCCTGCACCGCCGCAGGGCGGGCGGTCGCCGAACCACGGCAAGGAGTTGCGCTTCACCAGATCGGCCACTTGGGGCGAGCCCGATGCCGCGACCGCGCAGGTCACTTGAGGGTGCCTTCGTTTGCCGACACGGCCTTCGGCATGGAGCACTCGTCGGGGCCCGCCTCGCAGTTATGGCACCCGGTCTTGGTACGACTGCGGCGGGTTCTGCGGCCGCTGCTAGCCTACAGTCCGTGATCAAGGGTGGCCTGGCAGGCCGAATAGGCCGCATGACGGGGGACAGCGGGCCGGAGCGCGTGCTGATCGGCGCCAGTTTCGTCAATCGGGTCGGCAACGGTTTGTTCAACGCTGCGTCGGCGCTCTATTTCACGTTGGTCGTGGGCCTGCCCGCGGTGCAGGTCGGCGCCGCGCTCACCATCGCCGGAGTGATCGGCTTGTGCGCGGGAATACCCGGAGGGCATCTCGCCGACCGACGCGGGGCGCGCATGATCATGATGCTGGCCCTGACGGTCCAGGCGATGTCGATGGCGGCTCTCGTCCTCGTCGAGAGCTGGGGTGCGCTCACGATCATCGTGACGGTCGATCAGATGGCCGCGGCGGCCGGTGGGGCGGCCTGGGGCGCTCTGGTGGTCCGGGTCGGGGGTGATCGCCCGGCCCTGTTCCGGGCGAGGTTGCGCACCTTCGTCAACCTGGGCGTCGTTCTCGGAACGGTGGGTGCCGGGCTGGCGCTGGCCGCGGACACCCGTGGCGCCTATGTCACGCTGATCCTCGGCAACGCGGCGAGCTTCGCCCTGTGCGCGGCGCTCCTGCTCCTGCTGCCCCGCTATTCGGTGCCGGCAGTATCGCCGCAGCAGCGTCGCTGGCTCGCTTTCACGGACCGCCCGTTCCTGACGTTCACCGCCCTCTACGGGGCCATGGGGCTGCAATACCCGGTGGTCTCCCT
The DNA here is from genome assembly GCF_055582645.1 of Streptomyces sp. NPDC107517. Lineage (NCBI taxonomy): Bacteria > Bacillati > Actinomycetota > Actinomycetes > Kitasatosporales > Streptomycetaceae > Streptomyces > Streptomyces sp. NPDC107517. The sequence continues at coordinate 80,232 of NZ_JBVJPM010000028.1, forward strand.
GCTCTTGCCGATCTGGATCTCCGAACACACCGAAGTGCCGCGCTGGACGGTGGCCGCACTGTTCGCCGTCAATGCGGCCTTCTGCGTGCTGATGCAGACCAGGATCGGCTCCCGTATCGAAACCCTGCACGACGGTGGCAGGGCGTTTCGCACTGCGGGGCTGCTCTTCCTCGTCAGCTGCCCGATGATGGCGCTGGCGGCGTACACCCCTGTCTGGGCGGCGGCGGGACTGGTCCTGGCAGCGATCTTCGTTCATAGCCTGGGAGAGGTCTGGGAGTCCTCGGCGGGCTTCGTCCTGGGGTTCGGACTTGCCCCAGACCATGCCCAGGGTCAGTACCAAGGTGTCCTCGGCCTCGGCTTCAGCGCGGGCCAGGCTCTTGCCCCCGCGATCCTCACCACGGTGGTGCTCGGCCTCGGGACAGCGGGCTGGCTGCTGCTGGCGTTGTTCTTCGCGGCGCTGGGCGCTGCCGGTCCCTCTCTAGCCCGCTGGAGCACACGAACCCGGCCGCAGCCGGGCGTTGCTGCGGCATGATCGTTCGGTATGTACGCAACGAGGTTCGATGCGCTGTTCGCACGCGGCCGGGAAGCGGTACTGGCCGGTGCGGTTGAGTGCCAGGTGCCGCCTGTGGACGGGGGGAATCGCTGGGTCATGTCCGTCGTCATGCGACCTGACGCCGCGACCGCCCGCAGGATCGGGGAGATCACCCGCGAGGCGATGGTCGTTGCCGGGGAAGAACACTGGCCGACCGGCACTGCTGACTCCTCCCACTTCACCCTTCGCGCGCTGGAAGAGCACCGTGTAAGGATGCGGCCGGACGGTACTTCGCCAGCTTCGTCATCGAAACCGACCCGGACACCGACCTGCAGGCCGCCCCGGACGCCGATCACCTGCCCGCCGTCGGCATCGACCTGGGCCTCAAGCACTTCGCCGTGCTGTCGGACGGCACGAAGATCGCCTCCCCGCGGTTCCTGCGCCGCGTGGAGAAGAAGCTGAAGAAGGCCCAGCGCGAGCTGGATCGTCAACAGAAGGGATCCAGACGGCGGGACAAAACCCGCCAGAAAGTCGCCCGCGCTCATGCCCAGGTCGCCGACGCGCGCCGTGAGTTCCTGCACCAGCTGTCCACCCGCATCGTCCGCGAACACCAAGCGGTCGCCGTGGAGAACCTGGCCGTGCACGGGATGGCACGCGGAAGGCTGGCCAAGAGCGTGCACGACGCGGGCTGGGCCATGTTCGTGGACATGCGCAGGTACAAATGCGAGCGGTACGGGCGGGTGTTCGTGCAGATCGACCGGTACGAGCCGACCACCCGACGCTGCTCGGCCTGCGGACATGTGGACGGCCTCAAACCCCTCCACGTCCGGGAGTGGGATTGTCCGGCCTGTGGCACCTCCACCGGGACATCAGCGCAGCGATCAACGTGAAACACGCCGTTGGACGAGCGGTACATGCCCGCCGAGCGCCCGGAAGACCACAGCCCCAGGCTGTGGCGGGGTGTGAAGACGCGGGAAGCCAAGGAATCCATACCGATGCCCGCGCCGCGTAGCGGCGCAGCACCGGACCGGAAGGCCAGAATCCTCTCCCTTCAGGGAGAGGTTGCACGTCAATGAGGCGACGCAGGCTCACCTCGCACGCTCAATTGGAGGGCACGCCACGGGGAGCCGCGAGGACGAACGGCGAGCCGCTTGTGAGGACGCAGGTCGGCGTCTTGCCGAGTCGGCCACCAGGCGCATACGTGATCTTCCTCGGAGTGGGCCTAGGATCGCGAACCATGGAAATACTGGGTGTTGGCGTCGCTCTTGTCGTGCTGGTCTCCGTGGGAGGAATCGAAAGCTGGCTAAAGCGAACCGAGCGCAGAATCGGCCGAGTTGAGCACAAGCTCGACCTGATCCTCGAACATCTGGGCCTCTGCGAAGTCGACCCGGAACTGGAGCAGGTTGCCGCACACCTGCGGAACGGGAAGAAGATCCAGGCAATCAAGGTGTACCGCGAGATCACGGGGGCTGGTCTGAAGGAGGCCAAGGACGCGGTCGATCGCATGGCCTAGTGCCGGATCAGACAATATTCGCCCCGTCGGGATCCCCGCCTGGGTCAGGGTGGAGTCCTTCGTGATACCTTCCTGCCGCCGTGCACCGTTGCGAACTGAGGAGGTGAGACCGATCAACGCTTTGACAGGTCGGGCGGCCTCCCTCCCTCGTATGGCCTAGGGGGCGCCCGCAGAGGCATCCCGAAAGGCATGAATCGCTATGCGCTTCATCTCTGAGACGTCGTCCGGCGGCGTCCGCGAACAGCTCTTCACTCTCGGTGAGATTCCTGGCGTGTTGTGGACGCCGGAGTGTTCCGTCGCTACTCGTCCGCTCGTCTTGATGGGACACGGTGGCGGTCAGCACAAGAAGGCCCCTGACGTCCTGGCTCGTGCACGCCGCTTCGTGACCGAATGCGGTTTTGCGGTCGTGGCGGTCGACGTTCCCGCCCATGGCGACCGGCCGAAGGTTGAGCACTACGACCGGATCGCGACTGAGAACCAGGCTCGCGTGGAAGCCGGTGAAGAGTTGGCCCCGCTGATCGCCGGTTTCCAGGCGCTCGTGGCCCGCCAGACCGTGCCGGAATGGCGGGCGGTTCTGGACGCGGTTCAGCAACTCGAGCACGTTGGCGCCGGTCCGGTTGGCTACTGGGGGGTCTCGCTGGGATGCGGACTCGGTGTTCCGTTCGTCGCTGCCGAACCGCGGGTCCGCGCGGCGGTACTGGGCTTGGGCGGGGTGCTGGCGTCGGCCGAGGCCGCCGCGCGGATCACCGTCCCAGTGGAGTTCTTGGTGCAGTGGGACGATGAGCGGGTGCCGCGGGTTCAGAGCTTGGCGCTGTTCGACGCCTTGGCCTCGGCCGAGAAAACGTTGCACGCCAACCCCGGCAAGCACGGGGAGATCCCAGCATTCGAGCTGGAAAGTACGCTGAGGTTCTTCGCCCGGCACCTCGGCTGATACCGCGGCCCGCGACGCGCCGAGCGGGAACCGGATCCCGATCGGCGCGTTTCACTGAAACGGGTCGGCATGGCCGACAGAGTTCAGGCTCGACAGATCGACGACGACGAGGGGCAGCGTCTGCTGCGGATCATTCGCAGAGGGACCGGGTCAGTGGTGACATGGCGGCGGGCCCAGATGGTCCTGTTGGCGGCGCAGGGCATGCCGCTGGCGAGGATCGCGGAGGTGTAGTTCACCGGTGAGGCTGAACCTCGGGAGTGGACACCGGGTTTCATGCGACGAGTGACAGCGTATGTGATGCGGTCAGTTGTTGTTCGAACTCGGCTGGTGTGAGGTAGCCGAGGGCCGAGTGACGGCGACGCCTCTTGTAGTACAACATCCAGCGGAATAGCTCGAGCCGAGTCTGAGCCTTCGAAACCCAGTGGCGTCCGTGCAGCAGCTCCCGCTTCAGGCCCTGGAAGAACGACTCGGCGAGGGCGTTGTCGTAGCTCGAGCCGACCCGGCCCATGCTGCGGCGGAAGCCGTGCCGGCGGCAGACCTCGGCGAAGGCGGCCGCGCTGTACTGACCAGGTTCAACCAGTGGATGCAACACCGGCTTAATGGACGGTGGCCGACAAGACCGGAACCGGCGACTACGGCAGGGCCAACGACGTCGCCATCGTGTGGCCGCCCCGCACAGCTCCGCTCGTGGTGTCCGGCATGTCAGACCGACTCGGTGTTCCGGCACCAGCCCAGGTTGAGGCGGGAATTTCACTCGATACTCACGCGGTGGGACGTCCGAGGCCCGCTCTGTCGGCCTTGGGCTCACGGGCCTCGCCGTCGGTCTCGGGAGCAGATGGCAACAGCGGAGCAAACCTGCGAGGGACGCGCTCCACGGCACGTGGCCGTGGGGCGCGCCGACGCGGTACTCAGGACGCCACGTCGGTGACCTTCCACCGTTGGTTGGAGCCGGAGTTGGGCTGCCAGGTCCCGACGGGCGCGCCCTCCTGCGTGGCCTGTCCGCCGACCTCGAGGAGGCGGCCCGTACCGGCGTTGACGAGCGTGTACGTGCCGTCGCCCGTCGTCGACAGGATCCACTGCGCGGCCGCGTCCCGCTCGTCCTTGTCGGGTTCGACGACCGGCGCACCGTCGCGGACGGCCAGCCGCCTGCCGTCGGCGGCGCTGGTGAAGACGTACCGCCCGCGGTTCGCAGGTCCTTCACCGCTGATCTGCGCAAGTTGCCACCGCTGACCGGCCGCGCCCGTCCCGGACGTGATGACGAGTGTGCTGCCGCCGTCGGCGACGGTGAGGTCCTTGCCGCTCTGCACGCCGGTCAGCTCGTACGTTCGTCCCTTGCGCAGCGTCGCGGCGTCCTTCGCGACCCCGGACACGCCCTTGATCACGAACGTGGTCACCGACTGCGCGGGCACCGTGAAGGTGGCCGTTCGGCCCGATATTGTGACCGGTGGTTGCTCGGCCAGCTTGCCGTCCGTGCTGGTCACGACCGGGGTGACGGTCGCGCCTTGGCGTACGGTCGCGAACTTCGACAGGTCGAGGGTCACTGTGCGGGCGGACGTGGTGCTGTTGACGTGGACGACGGTGGCGCCGTTGCCGCCACGGGTGACGGCCGCGGTGCTGCTCGTGTCGTCGGTCTTGATGAGGTGGTCGCCGGGACGGATGTAGTGGGTGAAGTTCCGGGCGGTGTCGTACTTCGTGTTGGTGTGGACCGGGCAGGTCTCCAGGGTGTCGTCGGGGCCGGCGCTGAAGGAGACCTGGATCTCGCCCCAGTTGCCTCCCTTGGCGGATTCCCCGCCGGGCTTCATGTTGTCCAAGTCCTCGACGGGCTGCCAGAACACCCAGGCGCTGGGCTCCAGTTCGCGCAGGTCGTCGACGATGTGCTGGGCGAGCCCGAGGCCGGGCCGCATGTCGGTGAAGGACTGGCCGTCGCCCCAGTCGCCCTCGACCTCGCTCATCCACAGCGGCTTGTCGTCGGCCTTGGCGAGGTCGCGGACGGAGGTCCGGCCGCCGGTGCCGTATGTGTGGACGTTCATCTGGGCGACGTGGCTCTTCACGTCGGCCGGGTAGCTGGTCCAGTTCGTGGTGAAGGTCGTCGGGTTGGTCTCGTCCATGGCCGAGACGACCGCTGTCGTCCGCGCCTTCTTGAGCGCGGCGTGCAGCGCGGGCACGATCTTCTGCTGGAGGGCGGGGCCGATGTGGCAGCCCTCCTGACGGCCGCCGGTCGGATTCCCGTCGGCGCCCAACTTCGTACCCCAGTAACTGGTGTTGGGCTCGTTGCACGGGTCGACGGTCTTCACCTTGATGCCGTGCGCCTTCTCCAGGCGTCGCGTCGCCCCGGCCAGATAGGTGGCGAAGTCGTCGACGGACTCCTCCTTCAACTGGTCTCTCGACGCGTCGAAGCCGCCGGAGACGTAGCCGCTGACCGTCATGAAGTACGGCGGCGAGTTGGAGAACGTCTCCCAGTGGGTGATGTCCTTCTTGATCCGGTCGACCCACCATCGCTGGGTGGCGTCGGCGTCCTCGTTCCAGTGGTCTCCGTTGTCGGGGTCCCACCAGTCGGTGTCGGTGCGGGTGGTGCCCTCGGGCGCCTTCCACCAGCCCTCGACGGCGCCGCCCGGCCTCAAGTAGTCGGGTACGTCGGGGGCGTTGCCGCCGCCTATGTTGTAGCGGGCGATGTTGAGGGCGAGGCCGTCACGGCCGAAGACGAGGTCGGCTATCCGCTCGCGGATCTCGTGCGGGTAGTGCCCGGTCGCGTTCGCGAACCAGACCAGGCTGGTGCCCCACCCCTCGAACCGCTCCTGCCGGTACGAGGGGTCGGGGGTGACCGTGACCGTCGCGCCGGCGGCCGCGGCGACGAGCGGTGCGGCTGAGAGCTGGGTTCCTGCGGCCGCGGCCGTGGCCACGGCGATGCCGATGAACCGTCTGCGGGTCAAGCGCGCCAACGTGTGCTCCCGATGTCGTTGTGTGGGTGGGGTGTCGGTGGTGCGAGTGAGCGGATGGATTCAGGAGGCGGCCTGCCGCAGGACGGCGACCTGGCGGGGCGCCAGAACGAGGCCGTCGCCGTCGCCGTCGGCCCGCGGCCCGACGAGCACGTCGCCGGTCATCCCTGGCAGCGCCACCTGCTCGTCGCTGCGGTTGACCAGGAACAGATAGCGGTGCTCCGCGTCGCGCCGCACGACAAGCTCCACCGACCCCCGTGCGTCTTCCGGGAGCTCGCTGACCACCCCGGCGGGCGCGAGCAGCTCGGGCAGCAGGACTGCCAGACCGTCGGGGCCGAGCCGGGTGGACACGTACGTGGCCGAGCCACGGCCCGTGCCGCGCCGGGTGACGGCAGGGCGCGACGCGTAGGTGCCGGTGCGGTAGCCCGCCAGGACCTCGACGTCCGTGCCGGTGACGGAGATCCGGTCGGTCCACAGGCTGCCGGTGGTGCCGTTGTCCAGGTCGACGGTGTCGCCGTCGAGCAGTGGCCCGAACTCCTCGATGCGGATGCCGAGGACGTCGCGCAGCGCGCCCGGATAGCCGCCGAGCCAGACGTGGTCGTTCTCGTCGACGATCGCGGAGAAGTACGTGGTGACGAGGTGGCCGCCGCCCTCGACGTACCGGGTGAGTTCCTTGGCGAGGGGCTGTGGCACCACGTGCAGGACGGGCGCGATGACGACGTCGTACGCGGACAGGTCGGTGCGGTGCGCGGGCACCACGTCGGCGCGGTGGCCGAGACGAAGCAGCGCCGAGTACCAGTCGAGGGCCTCGCGGTGGTAGTCGAGGCGGGAGGTGGGGTGGGAGTCCTGTTCGCCGGCCCACCAGGAGTCCCAGTCGAAGAGGATCGCCACGCGGGCGGGTTCGCGTTCGCTGCCCGCGATGGGGGCGAGCGCGTCGAGGGTGCGTCCCAACTCGACGACGGAGCGGAAGAGTTCACTGTCGGCTCCGGCGTGCGGGACCATCGCCGAGTGGTACTTCTCGGCTCCGGCCGCCGACTGGCGCCACTGGAAGAAGCAGACGGCGTCGGCGCCGTGTGCGACGTGCAGCAGCGAGTCGCGGGCCAGCTCGCCCGGCGTCTTCGGCGGGTTGACGGGCTGCCAGTTCACGGCGCTGGTGGAGTGCTCCATCAGGAACCAGGGGCGGTGTCCGGCGACGCCGCTGGTGAGGTTGGCGGAGAAGGAGAGTTCGTCGCGGTCCTGCGGCCCGGGGGTGACGTAGTGGTCGTTGGCCACGAAGTCGACCTCCTCCGCCCAGTCCGCGTAGTCCATGCCCTTGGTTCCCGGCATCACCATGAAGTTGGTGGTGACCGGCGTGTCCGGCGTGAGCTCACGCAGGATCTCCCGCTCGGCGAGCAGGTGGTCCTTGAGGGCGTGGGACGAGAAGCGCTTGAAGTCGAGCTGCTGGGTCGGGTTCGGGTGCGAGGCGGCGAGCCGCGGCGGCAGTACCTGCTCCCAGTCGCTGTAGCGCTGGGACCAGAAGGCCGTGCCCCAGGCGTTGTTGAGGGCGTCGAGCGTGGTGTAGCGGCGGCGCAGCCAGGTCCGGAAGGCGCGGGCGGCGTCGTCGGAGTAGTCGTAGACGTTGTGGCAGCCCAGTTCGTTGTTGACGTGCCAGGCGATCAGGGCCGGGTGGTCGGCGTAGCGGGAGGCGATCTTGCGGACGAGGTTCAGGGCGTGCTCGCGGAAGACGGGCGAGGTGGGCCGCCAGTGCTGGCGGGCGCCGGGCCACAGTGTCTCGCCGCTCGCGGTCACCGGCAGGATCTCCGGGTGCGCGGTGGTGAGCCAGGGCGGCGGGGACGCGGTGGCGGTGGCCAGGTCGACGCCGATGCCGCCCGCGTGCAGCAGGTCCATGATCTCGTCGAGCCAGCCGAAGTCCCAGGTGTCGGCGGTGGGTTGGAGCCGCGCCCAGGAGAAGATGGCGAGGGAGACGACGTTCACCCCGGCCTCACGCATCAGCCGGATGTCGTCCGCCCACACCTCCCGTGACCACTGCTCGGGGTTGTAGTCGGCTCCGTAGCCGAGGCGGCGGGTGCCGTCCGAGCCCTTCGCGTACGGGAAACGGGAGGTGAGGGGGGCGGTCATGCGCGTCCTTTCGGGGGAGCGGTCGTCCACAGGTGCGGTCGTGGGAGGCGGCGGGCTACTTCTCGACGGTGAAGCCCTGCTCGGTGCCGTACTTGACCGACGCGTCCTGCCAGGACTTCAGCCCGGCGGTGAGCTTGGTCGAGGAGACGTACGCCTTGCCGACGGTGTCGTTGAAGATCGAGTTGGCGTACACCTGGTACGGCAGGTACTTCCAGTCGGTGGGAACGCTCTTCGCGGACTCGGCGAAGATCTTGTTGGCCTTCTGGCCGCCGAAGTACGGGAACTCGGTGTTCTGGAACGACGAGGAGTTCAGGTCCTTCGTCGTCGCCGGGAACGCACCGTTCTTGATGCGGGTCTGCACGCCCGCACCGGAGTTGGCGTACTCGACGAACGCGTAGGCGAGTTCCTTGTTCTTGCCGAGCTCGGGCAGCGCGAGCGAGCTGCCGCCGTTCTCGGAGCTGGCGTGCGCGCCCTTCTCCCACTGCGGCATGGGGGCGACGCGCCAGTCGCCGGAGGCGCCCTTCACGCCGGAGGCGAAGTTGGCGGGCATCCAGGCGCCGGTGGGCAGCGTGGCGATGGTTCCGTCGCCGAGGCCCTTGTACCAGTCGTCGGTCCAGCCGGTGACGGGCGAGAGGAGCTTCTCGTCGACCAGCTTCTGCCAGGTGTCGGTGTACTTCTTCGCGCCCGCGTCCGTGAAGTCGATGCCGACCTTGGTGCCGTCGACCTTGTACGGGTGCGAGCCTGCCTGCCACAGCAGGCTGGTGGTCAGGCCCGCGTCGCCGACGTCGCTGGTGATGTACGCCTTGGGGTCGGCCTTGTGCAGCTTGCGGGCGGCCGCGACGTACTCGTCCCACGTCGTCGGGACGGCGATCTTGTACTTGTCGAAGACCTTCTTGTTGTAGAAGAGCGCCATCGGGCCGGAGTCCATCGGCAGGCCGTACACGCCGGCGCCGGACTTCACCGAGTTCCACGGCCCGGGCGAGTACGAGTTCGCGAGCTTCTCGGCGCCGTACGTCTTGAGGTCGGCGATCTGCTTCGTCAGGGCGTACTGACCGAGCGCGTAGTACTCGATCTGCGCGACGTCAGGGACACCCTTCTTCGCCGAGATCGCGTTCGACAGAGCCTTGTACTGGTCGTTGTTGGTGCCCGCGTTGACCAGCTTGATGTCGACCTTCGGGTACTTCTTCTCGAAGTCGGCGGCGACCTGCTTCAGGGTGGGCTCCCACGCCCAGACCGTGACGGTGCCGCCCTTCTTCAGGGCCGACTGGATGTCGGCCGAACCGACCTGTTTGTCGCTCGAGGTGTCGTCGTCGGACCCGCCGCAGGCGGTGGCCCCCAGGGCGAGGGCGCAGAGGAGACCTATGCCGCGCAGCAGGCGGCGGGAGTTCTTGGGCATGGGCATGCTTCCACTTCTTCGTGGTCCTACAGAGGGTGTGCGCGATATGCGATGTGAACTGCGGTGCTGTCCTACTCCTTGACGCTTCCGGCGGAGAGCCCGGACTGCCAGTACTTCTGGAGCAGCAGGAAGGCGGCGATCAGCGGCACGATGGTGAGCAGTGAGCCGGTGAGCACCAGGTGGGGTATGGCCTCGCCGCCGGCCGTCTGCGCCTGCTTGTTCCAGGAGTCCAGGCCGAGCGTGAGCGGATACCAGTCGGGGTCCTTCAGCATGATCAACGGCAGGAAGTAGTTGTTCCAGGTCGCGACCGTGGTGAAGAGCAGGACGGTGACGGTGCCGGGCGCGAGCAGCGGCAGGGCGACCTGGAAGAAGGTACGCAGCTCGCTCGCGCCGTCGATGCGGGCGGCCTCCATCAGCTCGGTGGGAATCGCCTCCGTGGCGAACACCCACATCAGATACAGGCCGAACGGCGAGATCAGCGACGGGATGATGACGGCCCACGGGGTGTCGGTGAGCCCCATGTTGCTGAACATCAGGAACGTGGGGACGGCGAGGGCCGTGCCGGGCACCGCGACCGCCCCGATGACGACGGCGAACACGGCACGCTTGCCGGGGAAGGCGAACTTGGCGAGCGCGTATCCGCCGAGGACCGCGAGGAAGGTGGCGCCGCCCGCGCCCACCACCACGTACAGGAGGGTGTTGAGGAGCCAGCGGCCGAAGACACCGTCCTGATACGTGAAGGTCTCGCCGATGTTGTGCCAGAGGTCGAAGTCTCCGTCGAACCACAGGCCGAACGAACGGGCCAGGCCCTGCTGGGACTTGGTGGCACTGATCAGGAGCCACACGAGCGGCAGCAGACTGTAGACGAGGACGACGCCGGTGAGCACGGTCAGCAGGACGCTGCGCCGGGGGCGGCCGGGTGTCCGGCGGCGCGGTGAACGCAGGCGCGGGGCGGCGGACCTGAGCGGTGCGGCCGGCCGCACGGAGTCGGTGGTGGTGGTCATCGCGCTCACGCTCCCTTGCGCATGCCGCGCAGCTGGACCACGTAGGCGACGATCATCGTGATCACGCCCATGACGATGGCGACCGTCGCGGAGTAGTTCTGCTGCTGGCCCGCGAAGGACAGCGAGTACGTGTAGAAGTTCGGCGTGTAGTCGGTGGTGATCGCGTTCGGCGCGAGCTTCTGGAGGATGGCGGGCTCGTTGAAGAGCTGGAAGCTGCCGATGATCGAGAAGATCGTGGCGATGACGAGGGCGCCGCGGATCGCGGGGAGCTTGATGGCCGTGATGACGCGCCACTGTCCGGCGCCGTCGATCTCGGCCGCCTCGTACAGCGAGTGCGGTACGACGCGCAGCGCGGCGAAGAAGATCAGCATGTTGTAGCCGACGAACTCCCAGGTCACGATGTTGCCGATGGACGCGAGGACCAGGTCGGCGGACAGTGGGTCGGGCAGTTTCACGCCGAACGCGTCGTTGACGTCGCCGACCAGGCCGTAGCGGGTGCCGTACATGAAGCCCCACATGAGTGTCGCGACGACGGCGGGTACCGCGTAGGGCAGGAAGACGGTGATCCGGAAGAAGTCCTTGCCGTAGAGGCGGCCGCTGTCGATCGCGAGGGCGACGAGCAGGGCGATGCCGAGCATGACGGGCACCTGGATCAGCAGAAACAGTGCGACCCGGAGGACTCCCTCCCAGAACTGGCTGTCTTGCAAGGCCTGTTGGTAGTTGTCCAGGCCCACGAAGGTGGTGCCGCCGATGAGTTGTGTGCGAAACAGGCTCAGATAGACCGAGTACGCGAGGGGCGCCAGGAAGACCAGGGCGAAGACGAGCACGAAGGGGCCGATGAACCCCCACCCCGTCCACGAGCGGCGCGCCCTGCGTACCGGTGGCCCGGCCGGTCGTGGCCTTGCGGCGGCCGGCGGTTGAAGCGTCGTCATCTCGCGTCCCTCGCTCGTACGTGCCTCGCGGATACTGCTCGGATGTTTGCGTAAACATTCCGGCGCGCAAGCGACCGACAGGTATTATGTTTGCGTAAACATTCGATGGCGGCATGTCTACACTGCCTCGCAGAGGACGGTCAAGAGCCGCCCGTGAACGATCAACTCGACTGGTGAGGCCAACGGTGGGAGTAACCGACAGCGCCCCGGAGCGCGGCAGGACCGACGCCCGGCGCCGTACACAGAACGCGTCGATGGCCGACGTCGCCCGGGTCGCCGGTGTCTCTTCCCAGACGGTCTCCCGCGTCTCGAACGGCTTTCCCGGTGTCAACGACGAGACGCGTGAGCGGGTCCTCGCCGCCATGAAGGAGCTCGGCTACCGCCCCAACAGCGCGGCGCGGGCGCTGAAGCGGGGCGACTTCCGCACCATCGGCGTGATCACGTTCACGCTCTCCACGACGGGCAACATGCGCACGCTGGAGGCCATCGCGACGTCGGCCGCACAGGAAGGCTATGCGGTCACGCTCCTCCCCGTCGCGGTGCCCACCCAGGACGAGGTGCGCGGCGCGTTCTCGCGCCTCGGCGAACTGGCCGTGGATGCGGTCATCGTCATCATGGAGGTCCATCTGCTCGACTCGGCGAGCCTCACCCTGCCGCCGCACGTGAAGGTCGTGGTAGCGGACTCGGACGCCGATGACCGCTACGCGGTGGTGGACACGGACCAGGCGGGCGGCACCCGCGACGCGGTACGCCACCTCCTCGACCTCGGCCACCGCACGGTCTGGCATCTTGCGGGCCCCTCAGAATCGTTCGCCGCGCAGCGCCGAACGGACGCATGGCGCACAGCACTTGAGGCCGCCGGCCGCGCGGTCCCACCGCTGGTGCGCGGCGACTGGTCGGCCGATTCGGGCTACCGCGCGGGCCTGCGCCTGGCCGAACAGGGCGACTGCACGGCAGTGTTCGCGGCGAACGACCAGATGGCGCTCGGCCTCCTGCGGGCCCTGGAAGAGCGGGGCCGCAAGGTCCCCGAGGACGTCTCGGTCATCGGCTTCGACGACATCCCCGACTCCGGCTCGTTCCAGCCGCCGCTCACCACGGTCCACCAGGACTTCGCCGAGGTCGGCCGCCGCTGCGTACAGAGCGCACTGCGTCAGGTCCGGCAGGGCGAGGCGCAACCGGGTACCACGCTGGTGCCGACACAGTTGGTGGTACGGGAGAGCGCGGGGCGACCGCCGTCGCGAGAAGGCGGGGGGCGCTAGGCAGTTCCGGTGGGAACAGCTGGTTGTTGGTCCGGGTTGCCGTTGGCTGATGTGTGATGGGCGCGGGTTGAGCCGTTGCTTCCCGGAGCGGACGCCGAGGGCGGGGGGCCGGTGGCGGGACCCCCGAGAGGTGATCGATGCGATCGCTTTCAAGTTCCAGACAGTCACTCGGCGAATCCACCTGCTGGAGAAGTACGGCAACTGGCGGTGCGTCTGCAGCCGGCTGCGGATGTGGGCTGCCGATGGCACCTGGGAGCGGATGTTCAGCGGGCTGATGGCGGAGGCTGATGCCGTTGGGGACCTGACCTGACCTGGTCCTGGTCCTGGTCCGTGTCCGTGTCCGGGGAGCCTACGATCGTGCGCGCTCACCGACATGCGGCGACCGCGACCGTCTACCTGGCCGGAGTCCACATCGCCGGCATCTTCATCAGGCCAGCCCTGTGATCCGCCAGTGCCGCATCAGGCAACGTTCGCCCTGTAGTGAGGCCCTGCCTGCCGAGGGCTTCGGCTGCTGGTGATAATCAACCGATGAGCGCCATCGATCGCCCTATGCCGCCCCTGAACGCCGACGAGCGCACGACGCTTGAAAGCTGGCTCGACTTCCACCGCACCACACTGGCCATAAAGTGCGAGGGGCTGGACGATGAGCAGGCCGCCGTGGCGTCCGTGCCGCCGTCCGGCTTCACGTTGACCGGCCTGGTCCAGCACATGGCGGAGGTGGAGCGGAATTGGTTCCGTCGCGTGTTCGCCGGAGAGCAGGCTCCGCCCATCTACGCCCCGCAGGCCGACCCGGATGGCCCCGACGGTGGTTTCGATGTGGCTGAGGGCGCCGCCCTGAGCGACGCCCTCGCCACTTGGCGCGCGGAGATCGCCCGCGCCCGTGAGCACTGCGCCGAGCGTTCACTGACTGATACGGGTCGCTTCATGGAGCAGGACGTCAACCTTCGCTGGATCTACGTCCACATGATCGAGGAGTACGCCCGCCACAACGGCCACGCCGACCTGGTCAGGGAACGCATCGACGGCACTACCGGCGTGTAGTGCCGGATCAGGCAGCGTTGGCCCTGTCGACAACGGCGCGTGGGCGCCGGTCGTCGGCATGGCGCTTTCGCCAGACGATATTGCGGCGGATCATGCTGCCCTGCTCCTTGTGGCTGGCGTGATCGGTGCCGTCGACGGTGAAGTAGCGCAGCGCGGTGAACTGGGCCTTCCGACACGAGATCTTCGCCAGAGGCGAAATGCGCGATCGTCCGCATTCTTGGACCGGGCCCGACCAACGACCGCCCCTTGGGTGACCGCAACGGACAGCCAGAGCTTGGCCCAGGACTTGCCCCGGCCGTCGCGCAGATCGACCAGGACTGCGGTCTGTCGTCATCGACCGTCCGCCACTGGGCGCCAAGAACGGGTCTCGGGGGCTGATCGAGGCTCGCCGCGTTCTTGCGGTCTGGGGAATCCTCGGCGATCGCCCGCACGAGTGGGTGTGCAAGGAAGCCTGCAGGGCGTGCTCCGGGCGGTACGAGTCGGGCGAGGCTCGGCACTCGAGATGGGCGCCATACGGGTGTGCTGTGGCTGTGTCGAGCCGCGGTCGCCGCACTGATTGATCATGCTGAGCCCGGACCAGCACCATGCCCAGCGAAGGGTGTTTAGCATGCCGAACGACTCAGTCGCACGCTTCCTGACAGCCCTGGCGCCCGAGGACAGAGAGACCGTCGTGGCCATGCCCGCAGAGGAGCAGGAGCGGCTCGCCGCAGCCTGGGAACGGGAGTTGGAGGGGGATGACGAGCTTGATGTCCTCGACGAGGTGTCCCCGCCCGAAGCCGAGGCTGAGGCGGCTCGCCGCGTCCTTCGACAGGAGTCAGACTGACCCGTCTGATGGGCCGTCGAACGACAGTAGGACCGCGTCCTACATGGTGAGGTCGAGGACCCGTTCTTGACATGCTCCTCGGGCTGACGCCCTGGGATTCTGGCCGTCCCACGGGTTGCTGTGCTGCTACCGGGATTCATTCGCAGTGCTCCGGCCTTCAGGCCGGGGGGTGAAGCGAATCCTATGGTTGCGACGCGGGGCGTCGCGGTGGCGTTCCGGCGGAGCTGGACCCTGCTTTGTGACGGTGATGGATCGCTCGTATGTTCCTGGTGACGACGTGGGTTCGACTTGTCTAGTGTGATCGTCATGCAGCTCCGGTACGCCTTCAGGTTGTACCCCGACGCCGCTCAGCAGGCAGCGCTGGCCAGGGCGTTCGGGTGTGCCCGTGTCGTGTTCAACGACGCGGTCCGCGCGCGGGAAGACGCCCGTGAGGCCGGGCGGCCGTTCCCGACGGCCGGTGAGCTGTCCACCCGTCTGATCACTCAGGCGAAGCGGACAGCCGGGCGGTCCTGGCTGGGTGAGGTCTCCGCCGTCGTCCTCCGGCAGTCACTGCGGGACGTCGAGACCGCCTACCGCAAC
>NZ_JBVJPM010000029.1:0-92767 GCF_055582645.1 Streptomyces sp. NPDC107517
TGCTCCGACCCGCTCACCGGGACGACAGCCATAGTTAGCGATGGCGGAACGGGGGCGCAAGGATGTGACGTACTACCCCACATCGGAGAAATGTCTGAAATGACCGAATAAGGTGGCTTAGGGTGGCTTCCTTGAGCCGCCAGACGACCCCACGGACCACTACCGCCCCTAGTATGTGATCTGGCCCCTATGGGCCGCCTCACAGCCCCAGGCCCGCCCGCGTTACCCACGTCACGCGCCCAGCCCGGCTCACAGGCCACGATCACGCCCTCAGGCCGTGGTGTTCCAAGACCAGCACGTCGGGCGCAGAGTCGACTCGTGCCGGCAGGCATTCCTCCGCAGATTCGATCGTGAGCACACCTTCCGGCTGTTCAACCAGACCCTTGCTGGGCCGTCCCCAAGGTCCGGGACCCGCACGCCTGCGGGATGCCAGAAGTCGTGCACCATCGTTGACCTGGGTATTTCGTCAGCCAGCTTGTGGATCTTGGTTAGGCGGTCGCGGCGTACTCGTGGATGAGTCCGGCGAGAACGTCGCGGCGGTGAATGCGCTGCGCCGGGAAACGGGATGACGTTCGGGTCGTCTGTAGGGGCTCGGAGTGCAGGGCCCGGTGGGGCCTTCCGGAGTCGTGGTGCTCCGCGTACTCGTCCAGGACCCGCCGGGCATGCTGCTCGTGGTAGATCAGGATCCGATCGGTGCACTCGGCGCGGACGCTGCGAATGAAGATCTCTCGGCGTGGGCGTTCATCGTCGGCGCCTGCGGCGCGCTCTTCAAGATCGCTATGTTCTCGCTCGTGACGACGGCATCGAAGGCGGCGGTGTACTACGCGTCCCGGTCGCGCAGCAGGTAGCGGAAGTCTGCGGCGCGCTCGCCGAGGTCGAACAGCAGGTTGCGGGCGAGTTGGGTTGCCCGGGCGGCGGTGGGGCGGGTGGTGACGCCGAGGATGTGGACGGTGAACACCAGCATGCAGACTGAACTCCGCGAATGGACTTTTCGGCAGGGGCACAGCCACCGCCTCCGGATCGTTGCCTCACCCGGGGCGCGTTCGACAAGCCGCGCAACGCGCTGGTGCCCGGGCGGGGCAGACATGCGGCACATGAGATCGGAGCTGCGGGACCGTCATCACACGTCGGCTGCCCCGCCCCGTGATGTCGTCGGGGTGGTTACTTCTCGATCTGGAGTACCGCCATCATCCCCGCGTCCTCATGATTGAGGATGTGGCAGTGCAGGACCGTCTTGCCCGGATAGTCGAGGAACCGGATCCGGATGACCATGTTTCCGCGCGGAGGGACGTCGACGGTGTCCTGCAAGCCGTAGTTGGTCTGCGGCCTGCCGTTGATGCTCATCACCTGGAAGTCGTTGGTGTGGATATGGAACGAGTGGACCTCGTCGCTGTCGTTCTTGATCGTCCACTCTTCGACGGTGTTGAGCTTGGCCCGGAAGTCGATGCGGCTGTGGTCGAACTGCTTGTGGTTGATGTAGAAGAGCGTGCCTGCCTTGTTCTCCGTGAAGGTGACCGTCTTGCGTCCCGCGACGGCCTCCTTCGCGAGGTCGTCCACCGGGGCGAAGGCTGTGGGCAAGGCCGCGGGTCGCATCGGTTCGCCGTCGGACTCGACCGTGGCCAGTGTCGCCCGGGGGAACTGGTTGCCGGCCTTGCCGGTGTTGTACGGCAGGGTCTGCAGTTCCGACACGCCCGCCTTCGGGCCCTGTACGAGAACGTCGTAGCGGGCACCGGCGGGGATGACCAGGGAGTCGACGGAGTAGACCTTGTTCACCGGGTAGCCGTCCTTGGCGACGATGTGGAACTTGGTGCCCGGCAGCCTCACTTTGTAGAAGATGTTGGCCCCGATGTTCGCGAGGCGCCACAGCTGGGTCTCGCCCGGCCTGATCCGGATCCGTGGGTTGAGTTGTCCGTTGACGGTGCGCGTCGTGGGTGCACCGATCTTGAGGTTCGAGGTCTTGATCTGGTCGCCCACGAGTTGGAAGTCCTTGAGCGCGACGACGTGTTGTGTGATCCCACGGAGCGCCGCGGGCAGATACGTGTCAAGACCGTCGACCACGATCAGGCCGGACATGCCACCGGCGGTCTGGGCGGCGGAGAGCGTGTGCGGGTGCGGGTGGTACCAGTACGTCCCCGGCTCCAGGCTCTTGGGGAAGGCGTACTTGTAGGTGAACGTCTTCCCTGGCTCGATCTTGAGGAAGATGTTGTCCGAGTCGCCGACGGGTGAGACATGCATGCCATGCACGTGCAGGTTCGTCTGCTGGTCGAGCTTGTTCTCGAAGGAGATCTCCATCCGGTCCCCCGGCCGTAGCCGCAGAGTGGGCGGCATGTACATCCCGTTGTACGTCAGAGCCCACAGATCGCGGCCTGCCAGGCGCACCTTCTCGCGTTTGACGACGATCCTGGTCCTGAGCAGTCCGTTCCTGCTCACGATCTGCTGGGGGTCGCGCAGATCTTCCGTTGCCCGCGCGGTGAGGGCCGGCGACGGGGACACGGTCTGCAGGGGAACCGTCGACCCTTCCGGGTGGCCTAGCGCGCTCGTGTCGCTACGCGTGGCACACCCCGCCGCCAGTGCGAGCGCGGCAAGTGTGGATCCGATGACGGTCCAGGTACGACGGGCGTGTGCGGACAAGCTGAACCCCCATGCACTGCACATGTGGAAGACGGGCGGCCGTAAGCTGCCATCATGCACCCGAAAACCAGGCGAAATCGGTCACGACCCGAAGGAGCAGGGTGGGCATCACCTTGATGAGCGAGCCCGTTCCGCAACACTCATCGGTACCGCGACACCAGGGTGCCCCTGGAGCTGTGCTCCCTGAACACCGCCGCAGAGCCCAGGGACAGGGTGGAACGGTGACCGGCGGCACGGGCGGCCCGAGCGCATCTCGTCGGCCGCGACGGGGAGCGACCGAGGCTGCGGTGCAGCTCCTGCCATGAGCCGAACTCCGCGAGCGCATCGCCGCCGGAGGGGCGTCGGACGGGGCAAGGGTGGTCACGGGCGCACCTGCCTGGGATCAGTGTTCCTGTCGAGCGACAGAAACCGGGCGCGGGCCGTTTCGGCCGCATGACACACCCATGTCCGCCAGGACATCGAAGTCCTCACTCACGCCGACGACTTCATGGGTGCAGGACAGTCCCGCGAACGGCGGAGAACCTCATAGCCCGATCGGCTGTCGAACTCGGGACGACAGGATGTGAACCTGCGGCCACCCCTCAGCCGCGCAGTGCGCAGGCACGTATCACCGTCTGCTGAGTGCGGCTGCCGGCCGCGTCCCAAGCGGTGACCCGCAACGTGACATAGCCAGTGTCCGTCTCCGCGTGCGGGTGGCGGTTCAGGACAGTGGTGGCCGAACCGTCGACGTGGACCCGTGGGTCGACGCGGTCGCTCCAGGTGGCACCGTCGTCGTACGAGGCCTCGACGCGGATGCCGGTGACCGCTGGGCCTCGGTAGCCGTCGGGACGCAGCGTGCCGATGTGCACCGGGAAGGCGTGGCGGGCCGAGGCGGTGTTGGCGCCGTCCACGTCGAGGTCGTAGCTGAGCAGGATCACCGGCAGGGCGGCACAGGAGTGGTCCTTGCCGTAGACGTCCGTGCAGCCGGGGGCCGTGTCGCCCGCCTCGGGTGCCTTCGAGCGGAAGGTGTACGAAGTATCGGTGCGGGTGCCGAGGGTCTCCAGGGTGTTGGTGTTGCGCCGCACCGTCTGGTCGATGCGGTACTCGGCCTCTTCCGGGGCGAACAGCTGGGCCGGGGGAACCTGTTGACCGTCACGGCGGTAGCTGAACGTGCTCGTGGCGGCGCCCATGCCGAAGTGAGCGGGGTCGCCGTCGCCGTAGGGGGCGAGCAGGAAGCTGGCGCCGTTGTCGGCGCGGCACAGCGGGCAGCTGATGCGGCGCGGCAGGGTGGGGTGCATGGGAGCGCGACCCCAGTCACGACGCACGGTCGTGCCTGTCTTGTACGTCGCCGGGTACTCCTCCAGGTACGTGCTGGACAGGTCGGAGGCGCGGACCGTCTGGAGGTAGCGGCTGTCGGCGGCGTGCACGAAGTCGGTGCGGGTGCCGGGGGCGAGGTGGCGGGCGCCGGTGCGGAAGGTCGTCTTCTCCCAGGTGTGCCAGGTCGTCAGCACGTCCTCGGCGATCCGGGCCGTGCCGTCGGCGTGGAAGGTGTTGACGAGGCGGGCGAACCGGTCGGCCTTCTCCGTGACGGTGGTGTGCGCCGGGATGGCTCCGGTGGCGTGGAACGGCAGCGTGTACGTGAAGCGGCTGTCGAGGCGGCCGGCGAGGGTGACCGTGACGTCGCTGTCGGCCATGGCGGCGAGGAGGGCCGTGCCCTGGTCGCGGGGGACGGCGACGGCCGGGATGGTGCTGTCGCCGTTGTCCTGGGCGAGGGTGGTGCCGTCGGTGGCACGGATCGCGAGGACGGCGACGGCGCCGTGCTGAGCCGCGGCAGCCAGGGCGGGCACCAGCCAGCCGTTGGCGCGGACGACGGCGAGCTTGCCGCTGACGTCGTGGTTCGCGTAGTCGGCGGCGCTGCCGGTGCCCACGTCGACGGCTGTCAACTTCCTTGTGCCGTCCAGGCGTTGACCGAGGTCCGGGGTGAGCAGGTCGAGCGGTGTCGTCCGCCCCGCGGCCCTCCACGATCCGCGGACGAGGGGGTCGCGCAGCCGGTGTTCGGCGGTGAGGTCGAAGGTGCCGTGCGCGGCGGTGGTGTGCGAGGCGATCGCCCCGTACGCGGTGGTGCGGTCACCTGTCACGGACGAGGTGCCGATGGCGGCACTGGCCCCGTCGTCGAGGGTGCGGCGCGCGGTGACGGACAGGGCGGCGCGCTCGAGCGGCCGGTCCTCGCCGTCGACGCGGACAGCCAGCGGCTGCGCCTCGCGGGCGTCGATCCCGACCGTGCTGTCGTCGCCGACGGTCAACTCCGGTTCGGCGAAGGTGTCCAGAGAGTGCACATAACCCTGGCCGTCGTACGTCGTGATGAGAGCCTGCAGTGCGTACCGGCCCTCTCGCAGCTTCGTCTGCCAGGTGCCCTCACGCAGGAACGTGACGCTCTGCAGTTCGGCCTCGCCGGTGGTGAGGTTGAGGATCTGCAGGTTGGTCTGGCCGGCCGCCTTGCCGTCGCGGCCGGTGAAGGTGAAGTCGACGGTGTGGCGCGGGGGTTGCTCGGTCCAGCCGACGGCGGTGGTGAGCGTGGTGCCGTCGCCGGTGGCGGTCAGGTAGCCGTCGAAGCGGCCGGTGCCGGTGCGGGACGGGTCGACGGTGAGGGTGGTGGTCGCGGTGGCGTGCGCGGGGACGGTGACCTTGTCGCTGGAGAGCGTCGCCGCCCCGTCGGGGACGGCGGTGCCGCGGCTCAGGTCCAGGTCGAGGGCGAGGGTGACGTCGTGGTCGCCGTCGTTGGTGTACGTGATGTCACGGGTGCCGGGCTGCTGTTGCTCGCGCAGGTCGCCGAAGTCGGCGGTGCCGGAGGCGGTCACCGACTGGGCGGAGGCCCGGTCGACGGCGAGCCGTCCGGCGCCCTGTTCGTAGACGTCGTAGTCGGGGCTGGTGTGCGCCGCCGAGACGAGCGCGTCCTTGAGGCGGGCGGCCCGCCACTGCGGGTGCTGCTGTACGAGGAGGGCGGCCGCGCCCGCGACGTGCGGGGTCGCCATCGACGTACCGTCCAGGGAGGTGTAATGGGCGTCGACGACCGCGCCGAGGCTGGTGCCCGCGGCGCGGGCCGCGACGATGCCGACGCCGGGCGCGGTGATCTCGGGCTTGAGCGCACCGCTGACCGTCGGACCGCGCCCGGAGAAGTCGGCGAGCCGGTCCTGCTTGTCGACCGCGCCGACGGTCAGCGCGGTGCGGGCGGTGCCGGGGCTGGCCACGGTGGCGCGGCCGGGACCGGTGTTTCCCGCGGCGATCACGAACAGGGCACCGGAGGACTCGCTGAGCGCGTCGACCGCGTCGGACAGCATGTCGCTGCCCTCCTCGGTGGCGGCGCCCAGGCTCATGGAGACGACGTCGGCACCCTGGGCAACGGCCCACTCCATCCCGGCGATCACACTGGACTCGTCGCCGCTGCCCCGGTTGTCCAGCACCTTGCCGACGAGCAGCTCGGCGCCCGGGGCAACTCCCTTGTACTTTCCGTCGGATGCGGCGCCGCTGCCCGCGACGGTGCTCGCCACGTGGGTGCCGTGGCCCTTCCCGTCCTGCACACTCTGCCCGGCGATGAAGCTCCTGGAGTCGAGGACGCGGTCGGCGAGGTCGGGGTGGGTGAGGTCGATGCCGGTGTCCAGGACGGCGACCTTGACACCGCTGCCGTCGTAGCCGCTCTTCCACACCTCGGGCGCGCCGATCTGCGGGACGCTCTCGTCGAGGGTGGCGTGCACGGTGCGGTCGGGTCGGACGACCGCCTTCGGCCCGTCGAGTACGTCGCGGTAGAAGGCGTGCAACTTGTCCTTGTCCACGTCGACGGCGGTGGCGCCGAGCGAGGTGAGGGCGGTGTGGTGAGTGACGCCGGGGGCGTCGTCGGCACAGGCGGCGAGCGTCGAACGGGCCGGGCTGCCCGGGTAGTCGACGATCAGCGGCAGCGTGTCACGGTCGGCATCGCCCTGCTGGTCGGCGGCGAGTCGCGTGACGTTGAACAGCTCCCGGTCGAGCCGCCCGTCCGCGAGCCCCTCCCCCGCGCTGTCCGGGATGACGTAGGTGTCACCGGCGGGCGTCTCCTCGGTGTGGAAGGAGGCCGAAGTCCCGGGCGCGGGCTCGGCGTCGACCGCTGCCCGCCCGTCGGCGCCGGTGGTGACGGTGACCGTGTCGCCGGTCACGAGGGTGACGGTGTCGGTGTGTGCGCCCCGGTCGGCGGCCTGTGTGGTGACGGTGACGGGCACGGCTGCGTCCGCCGAGACGGGCAGCGCCGGGCCGATGAGAGCCAGGATGAACGCGGCACCGAGCACGGTGGCTCTGCGCGGGACGACAGCGGTCGGCATGGCGGACTCCAGGCGGGACGGCGGGAGGCGGCCGCTGCGCCGGCTGCCGGACCACGGACACGTACGGATGTCAGGGCCGAGCGGCGACCGCAGCAGCCACCCGGCCCGACGGCCACCATGCTTCGGCCAACTTCGCGGCTACGGCAAGAAGTTGACGATGGCGAGGCTGCGTCATGTCGCGATCCCGACAGACGGTGGCATCGTCCAGACCTCAAGCGCGCCTACGCCCGGCGCTGAGCGCAGCACATCGCCCACACAGCACGCCACTTCCCCGCCCCGCCGACAAGGCGGAATACATCCGCAACCAGCGCGAAACCCTCCGCCGTACCGCGCTCCGTACACTCGACGCACCGCTTGCGGCACCGGGATCCGGCACGCACCTGCGGAAAACCGCGTACGGGGAGAACGGCCATGGCGCACATCTTTCCGGTTCACGGCCCGGCCGCACCCGCGCCGGAGACCGACAGCACGCTCACCTTCTCCACCGTCCACGGCTACCGCCGCGCCTACCGGATCGCGGGCCAAGGACCGGCGCTGCTCCTCATCCACGGCGTCGGGGCGAGCTCCGCGCACTGGGAGGACTGCATCGAGACCCTCGCGCGCCGCCATACCGTCATCGCCCCCGACCTGCTCGGCCACGGCCACTCGGCAAAACCGCGCGCCGACTACTCGGTCGCCGCGTACGCGAACGGCCTGCGCGACCTCCTCGGCGTCCTCGATGTCGAACGTGTCACCCTCGTCGGGCACTCCTTCGGCGGTGGTGTCGCGATGCAATTCGCCTACCAGTTCCCCGAGCGCGTCGACCGGCTCGTCCTGATCTCCACCGGCGGGGTCGGACGCCAGGTCACCCCCGTTCTGCGGGCCGCGACCCTGCCCGGCGCGGGACTCGCACTCGGCCTGCTGAAAGTCGCAGGCGCACGGTGGCAGATCACGGCATTCGTCCGCGCCCTCCAACTCCTGGACACCGGACTCGGCGTGGACGCACCCGACCTCGTCAACCTGGTCGACGCCCTGCCCGACCAGAACTCCCGCAACGCCTTCACCCGCACGCTGCGAGCCGTCGTCGACTGGCGCGGCCAGGTGGTCACCATGCTGGACCGCTGCTACCTCGCCCAGGGCGTGCCCACCCTCCTCGTCTGGGGCGACCGCGACAGCGTGCTGCCCGTGGCACACGCTCACACCGCCCACGAAGCAATGCCCGGCAGTCGGCTCGAGATCTTCCCGGGCGCCGGGCACTTCCCGCACCACGCCGACCCCGCCCGCTTCATCCATGTGCTGGAGGAGTTCATCGCCACCACGACTCCAGGCGACTGGAGCCTCGCGCAATGGCGTGAACTCCTCTGTACGGGACGGCCGGAGGAGAAGTGCGCGCCGACCTTGGCACGCGAGTACCGCGAGGCCAGCGAACGCAGCGCGACGTGACGGAGTCGGGGCGGATCGGGTCGGGCTCTCGAGGGCGACAGCGCAACAGCAGTGCTTCCGCCGATCGTTGTGCATGTGCAGCAACCGGCCCGTCCCGCGCAGCCGCTCGTCGTTCTCCCTGAGGCGTTCAGGATTGCGCTGTACAGCGCGGCCCGCTCACCGGCGGGCGACGAGGAACATGTCGGGTGGAACGCGCAGGACCCATCCGCAGGCGACGCCGGCGGGAACCTTTGACGGCTGCCGATGCAGATGCCCGTTCGGCTGCTCGCGGAGGGCCCGGACGTGCTCCGCGGTGTACGACAAGGCGCGGGCAGGGCGGAGGAACCGTCCTGCCCGCGCCTTGTCGCGTTCCGGCTCAGCGAAGAGCGAGGGCGACCACCTGGGTGACCGCACCCTTGTCGAAGTTGTCGTCGCTGACCAGAATCAACGCCCTTTCACCGGTAGGAAGTTGCGGACCCCAGGTCATGCCCTCGGTGTTGTCGACCGTGGACAGGCCGAGGTTGTCGAAGTCCGCGACGAGCTTCTTGCGCATCACCGCGACGTGCCGCCCGGCCAGGGACTGGATCGCCCGCACATCACTCGCACCGCGCGTCGTGGCGTCGTAGAGGCGGATCTTGTATCCGGAACCGGCGACCCACGTGCGTTCCAGCACGAGGAAGCGGTGCGGGTCGTCGGGGAAGGCGAGGATCGACGGGACTCCGGTGTCCGGGCCCCACGGGCTGGTCGGATCGGACTCGGCGAAGATCTTCTCGATCGGGTAGGCGTACTGGCCGAGCACCCGGCCCGTACGGCTCTGCTGCGTGAGGCGGACGAGCGCGCCGTGATGCGTGTCGGGCACCGGCCCGTCCTGGATCAGCGGCCCCTCGATGGCACTGGTCACCACCTGGCCCCGCGCCCCGAAGGTGAACGCCTCGAGCGACTGGTTGCGGCGCGGCCCGCGCTCGCCTCTCGTGACCGCGTAGTTGCTCGGCAACCGCAGCCGGCCCCGGTAGGCACCCGCACGGGAGGCGAACTGGATCGACGGCTGCACCAGCGGCGCGTCGTCCGCGGTGGGCCGGTCGCCCTCCTGCGCCCACCAGTAGCGGCAGGTCCGCGGGTCCACGCGGATCTCTTCCGGATCCACGGCCTTGGCCGGGTCGGCGGCCGGTGACGGATAGACCGCCCCGTCCGGCTGCAGGAAGGGACGGGTCCCGGTGAGACGGACGGAGTGCACGCCGTCGGCGTCCACGTCCACCGCGGCGGTGTAGAAGCGGGCGGGTTGCTGGAACGAGCGGTCGTCGCTGATGAACACGTACTGGCCGGTGCACCGGTCACGGTCGATGCCGGACAGGCCCCCGACCGTGGTGCCGTTGAAGTCCAGCTTGTACGGAACGATCTTCTCGCCCAGCAGGCGCGCATGAGCCGCGGGCCGGGAAGGTCGGGCGGAGTCACCAGGCTCCGGGGCAGCCGCAGCCACCGCGGGAGTCAGAGCCGTCGCCAGGAACAGGGCCGCACCACTCGCGCGGCGCATCACAGAAGCTCTCATGTAGATGATCTTCGGTAGCCGTGCAGCGGATCCTCAGTCGCCGATGCGAGTACTGCCCCGATTACCACCGAATGGGCCACCATCAGAACTGATATGCCATGTTGACGATTCAGGCCGCTCGGACCGCTTCGGTGCAGTCTCGCTCCAGCTGCCCGGAATGGGAGTCGTCCGGTCTGAGAATGTCGCTGCTCACCTGGCGCTGCGCCCGGTCGGCTCCTGTTCGGTCAGGTGCCGCCAGGTGCGCACCAGTTGACTGAACTCCTTGACCTGAACGAGAACATGGTCGCGGGCCGCGTTCTCGGCGCGCTCGGCGTCGCCCACGGCGATGGCGTCGGCGATCGCGCGGTGCTCGGCGAGGGAGCGCCGCATCCGGTCCGGCACCCTCAACTGCAGGCGCCGGTAGGGCTGGAGGGCACGCTTGAGGGCGTGGGCCTGGTCGGACAAGTAGGCGTTGCCGCAGGCGTCGTAGACGATGCCGTGGAAGCGCGCGTTGGCGTAGTAGTAAGGGTCGGCGTCGCCCGCGCGCGCGTGCTGCTCGCATTCCTCGAGGGCGTCCTCCAGCCCGTCGAGGGCTTCACGCTCGATGCGGCGGGCGGACAGGCGCGCGGCCATCCCTTCCAGCTCCGCCATGACTTCGAACCGCTCGGCCAGTTCATGGACGCTCAGTTCGGTCACGTATGTGCCCTGCTTGGGGCGGATCTGGACGAGGCCCGAACGCTCCAGCGCCTGCAGCGCTTCGCGGACCGGTGTGCGCGAGCAGCCGAACTCCCGCTCCAGCTGCGCCGGGTCCAGGCGCTCGCCGGGGCGGTAGCGGCCGTCCACGACGGCGTTCTCCAGCGCGTCGCGCACGCGCCTGGCTTCCGGTACTCGAGCCATGTGCACCTCCGAACGATCACATTATCCGGCGCCTCCAGGGGGTGGTGCGCCGTCGTTCCGTGATCTACGGTGCGACTGTTATATACATCACGCGCCACGATGCATATCTGCTGCGCGAAGGAGCAAGGAGCGGGGAGGGGCAAGCATGGAGCGTCACCCTCGGCACGACACGGCACGCGACGACGGTCGGCTGGTGGCCGCTCTGCGCCGGGCACGGGGACAGCGGTGCCTCGATGAGACTGCCTGCACCAGTCGCGGAGGCGGTGGGGGTACCCCGCTCGACGAGCTGCTCGCCGCCTGCGACGTCCTGATGACCGATGTCGGCGAGGCCTCGATGCGCGCGGTCGCCGCGCAGGCACTCGCCGCATACGGCCTCCTCGACGACGACGCCAAGGGCGCCTTCTTCCGGCACATCACCCGGGCCTACGACGCCGACGCCGACCAGGTCCGCGCCGCCTACCGCAGCTGGGAGGCGGCCCGCGCCGCCGGCTCGCAGGGCGCACCGGAGCTGGTCCACCTCTTCGGCGCCGTCGAACCCGCACGCCAGCAGCTGCTGCGCCGGATGAACCACGCGCCCGACGCCACGCTCGCGCTCGTCGGCATGCGGGCGGACCTGCGCCGCCTGATGCGCGAGGAACCCGAACTGCGGCCCCTGGACCACGACTTCCACCACCTGCTGACGTCCTGGTTCAACCGGGGCTTCCTGCACATGGCCGAGGTGACCTGGGACGATCCCGAGGAGCTCCACGCGCATGTGCTGCGCGGCGAGCGGGTCCACCCCATCGCCGACCGTGCGGAGCTGCGCCGCCGAATGGAGCCCGAGGACCGCCGCGTCTACGCCTTCTTCCACCCGGCCACCGGCGACGTCCCCCTGATCTTCGTGGAGGTGGCCCTGGTCCGCGGGCTGCCGGACAGCATGGCCCCGCTGCTCGAACCCGGACCGGCGCTCGATCCGGCCCACGCCGACACGGCCGCGCTCTACTCCATCAACAACGCCCTGGACGGACTCGCCGGAGTCTCCTTCGGCAGTTTCCTGATCAAGCAGGTCATCGAGCAGGTCGGCGAGCAGCTCCCGCATCTGACGCAGTTCGCCACGCTCTCCCCCATCCCCGGGTTCCGCGGCTGGCTGGAGGGGCGGGCCGGGCGGGAGCCCGAACTGAGTGCCCTGGTCGCAGAGTTGACGGCTTCGGACATCGACGTCGACGGCGTCCGCCCCCGGCTCTTCGACGCCCTGACCCGCTACATCGCGGTCGAGCGCCGCGACGACGGGCGCCCCCTGGACCCGGTCGCCCGCTTCCACCTGGGCAACGGCGCCGCGGCCTGGCGCCTGAACTGGCCGGCGAACGCCTCGGCCGAGGCATGGCGGCAGTCCTACGGCGCGATGATCAACTACCGCTACGAGCCGGAGCTGCTCGAACGCCGCCACGAGGACTTCGTCCGGCGCCGCACCGTCGCCCTGGGCGGCCCGATGCGGGCAGCAGGGACGACACGCACAGAACAGCACGAGAGAGGAACGACCCCGATGGCCCCCACGGGAACCCCGACCGCCCCCTTCCCGACCCTTCACCGGGCCTTCACCGAGCAGGTGACGCGCCACCCGGACAAGGCGCTCTTCGAGCTGCCCGACGGACGGTCCATCAGCTACCGGGAGACCGAACGCACGGTGGCCCGGATCGCGGCCCGGCTCGTCGCCGACGGGGTCGTCCCCGGCGACCGGGTCGCCATGCAGGTCGACAAGTCGCCCGAGGCGATCGCGCTGTACCTGGCGACGCTGCGCGTCGGCGGTGTCTTCCTGCCGCTCAACACCGCCTACACCGGCGCCGAGATGGAGTACTTCATCGGCGACGCAGAGCCTCGCGTCCTGGTCTGCTCCCCGAAGCGCCTGGCCGAGCACGCCCACCGCGCGGGCACCGGCCTCGTCGTCGAGACCCTCGGCACCGTCGGCGACGGCACCCTGCTGCAGGGCGAGGACCACCACGACGACGTGTACGAGGCCACGGCCGACGAACCGGCCGCCATCCTCTACACCTCCGGCACCACCGGTCGCTCCAAGGGCGCCGTGCTCTCTCACGGCAACCTCGCCTCCAACTGCCGTGCCCTGCTCGACTCCTGGCGGTTCACCGAGGACGACCGGCTGATCCACGCCCTGCCGATCTTCCATGTGCACGGCCTGTTCGTCGCCGCCAACATGACCCTCGCCGCGGGCGCCTCGATGTACTACCTGCCGAAGTTCGACGCGGAGCAGATCCTCGACCTGCTGCCCGAGGCCACGGTGCTCATGGGCGTACCGACCTTCTACACCCGGCTCCTCAAGAGCGACCGCCTCACCCCCGAGGCCTGCGCTTCGATGCGCCTGTTCGTCTCCGGCTCGGCGCCGCTGCTCGCCAGTGACCACGAGGCGTTCGAGGCGCGCACCGGACACGCCATCCTGGAGCGCTACGGGATGACCGAGACCGGCATGAACACCACCAACCCGTACGCGGGCGGCCCGCGCAAGCCCGGCACCGTCGGCATGCCGCTGCCCGGCACCGAGATCCGCGTGGTCGACCCCGAGAGCGGCAAGGCGCTGCCCGACGGCGAGGTCGGCAGCATCGAGGTGCGCGGCCCGAACGTCTTCACCGGCTACTGGCAGATGCCGGAGAAGACCGCCGCCGAGTTCCGCACGGACGGCTTCTTCATCACCGGTGACCTCGGCCGGATCGACGAGGACGGCTACCTCTGCATCTCCGGCCGCGGCAAGGACCTGATCATCTCCGGCGGCTTCAACGTCTACCCGAAGGAGATCGAGGAACTGCTCGACGCCCACCCGAAGGTCCTGGAGTCCGCCGTGATCGGCGTGCCCCACCCGGACTTCGGCGAGACCGTCGTCGCCGTCGTCGTCCCGCAACCGGGTCAGGAGCCCGAGGCCGGCGAGCTGCTCGACGCCATCGCGGGCGACCTCGCCCGGTTCAAGCACCCGCGCGCGGTACGCATCGTCGAGGCGCTGCCGCGCAACGTCATGGGCAAGGTGCAGAAGGCCGAACTGCGCAAGCTGTACGCCGACTTGTTCAACGAAACGGATGCGTAACCGCCCCCGTCCGCCCGCTTCAACCCCTCCCGTGATTCAAGTCCCAAGTCCCCAAGTCCCCAAGTCTCTCAGTGTGGAGAAGACGATGGTCCTCTATGGAGTGGCAGCGCTGGCTGCGTGCATGCTCGCAGGCACGCTCGTCGGTGAACTGCTCGGTGACGCCCTCGGCGTCGACGCGAACGTCGGCGGAGTCGGCTTCGCCATGATCATGCTGGTGCTCGTCACCCACTGGCTGCGCCAGAAGGGCAAGTTCCCCCAGGCCTCCGAGCAAGGCGTGCTCTTCTGGAGCGCGATGTACATACCCATCGTCATCGCCATGGCCTCCACCCAGAACGTGGCCAAGGCCGTCACCGGAGGGCCGATGGCGCTGCTGGCCGGCCTCGGCGCCGTCGTCGCGACGGGCGCCCTGGTGCCCGTCCTCGCCCGGATCGGCGATCCCGCCGAACCGCTGCCGCCGCTGACAGCTGACACCGATACCGCGGACGACGTCGCGGGCGACACCGCCGCGCAGAAGCAGGGGGCCTGACATGGACTTCGATGTGCTCGTCTCCGTCTGCGAAGACAACGGCCTGATCGTGGCGTTCGCGCTCATCGGCGGGCTGATGCTGCTGTCCGCATGGCTGTCCAAGGCCCTGACCCGCGGCCGCCTCCAAGGCTCGGCCATCGCCATCATGCTGGGCCTGGTCCTTGCCTATGTGGGCGGCAAGGCGTCGGGCGGCGAGAGCGGACTCGCCGACTTCACCGCGCTGTCCGGGCTGAGCCTGATGGGCGGGGCGATGCTGCGGGACTTCGCGATCGTCTCCACCGCGTACGGCGTCGATCTGCGTGAGATCAAGCGGGCCGGACTCACCGGCGTCCTGTCGATCCTGCTGGGCGTACTGGTGTCGTTCCTCATCGGGTCCGTCGTCGCCGCGCTGTTCGGCTACACCGACGCCGCGTCGATGGCGACGATCGGCGCGGGTGCTGCCACGTACATCGTCGGGCCCGTGACCGGCACGGCGGTCGGCGCGAGCTCGGACGTGATCGCGCTGTCGGTGGCGGCGGGACTGGTGAAGTCCGTGGTGGTCATGGTGGGCACCCCGCTCGTCGCCCCATTCATCGGCCTCAACAACCCGAAGTCCGCGATGGCGTTCGGCGGGCTGCTCGGCACCACGTCCGGTGTGGCCGGCGGCCTCGCGGCGACCGACAAGCGCCTCGTCCCGTACGGCGCAATGACCGCCACCTTCTACACCGGCGTCGGCTGCCTGCTCGGCCCGTCCCTGCTGTACGTGACCCTGCGCGCCGTCGTCGGCGGGTGAGGGACGCATAAGAACGGACCAGGGCACCCCTCGTCAGCGTTCTGCCGGACCTGCCTTGTCGACCTTCACGGACGCCAGGCCCAACTCCGGTATGACGGCGCCGCGTTCGCTGCCCCGGCAGGTCGTCGCCCCGCTCCCGCAGTTCGGGTGCGGACGGCTTGCCGCTGAGGTCCGGCGGGCAGGGCATCGGTATTCGCGTCGCCGTACCCGTCCTTGAGCAGCTGTGTGACGTTGAACAGTTCGCGGTCGACGGTGCCGGCCGCGATCGCGACGAGCGCGTCGGTCGGGTACACGTACAGGTCGCCGTCGTCGCCGGACGAGATCTGGAACGACCGGGGTGCTCTCCCTCCACCGGGAGGGCACCGGGTCGCCGATCCGTCGGCCGCCTCGCGGCGTGCGTGGGATCAGTCGGCGGACCCGTCGTCCGTCGGGCCGGTGAAGTCGACCTGCTCCGTGTTGGAGCAGTGATTCGTGCCCACGTCACACAGCTTGTACGTGTACGTCGGGCCCTCCGTGACGCGGATGACGTCGGTGTACCGGCCGGTGTTCGGGACGGCCTTCTACGCCACGGACGCCCAACGGACACCCAGGACGGCGGTTCGACGAGGATCGTCGTCGCGGACCTGCCGGACTGACCGGATCACCTCGCTCATAAGACGGCCCGGCTCATGAGACGGCCCGGTTCCCTTCGCGGGGAACCGGGCCGTCTGCTGCGGGAGGCGCGTCAGCGCACTTCGTACGCCCTGACCATCGTCTGCGTCGTCCTCGCCCCGTGTCCGTCGGCGAGCGTGACGCGCAGGTGCACGAACGTGCCCGTGGGAAGGTCGCCCGGGACGGTCGCCCGCCAGGCGCCGTGGGCGTGCGCGACGTCGGCCTGGTGCCAGTCCGTGACAGCGTCGACGGTGGTCTGGTTGCCGTACGCGTAGTCCAGGCGTACGTCGTCCAGCGCGACCTGACCGCTGACGCCGTCGGCCACCGCGCCCAGGCCCACGTTCGTGGCCT
Source organism: Streptomyces sp. NPDC107517 (assembly GCF_055582645.1). NCBI lineage: Bacteria > Bacillati > Actinomycetota > Actinomycetes > Kitasatosporales > Streptomycetaceae > Streptomyces > Streptomyces sp. NPDC107517. Next base: position 16,150 of record NZ_JBVJPM010000029.1, read on the forward strand.
CGCCCGCCGGGCGGGTGTTGCGCAGGTCCGACGGGAGGCCGACGACGGGGACGAGGAGCCGCTGCGCGCCCTGGTCCGCGGCGCTCGACGGGAAGGTCCACTCGGTGGCGTAGGCGAGACCCGTGCGGTTGCCGGCCGTCGCCGGGCGCCGCCAGGTCTGCCGGAACGTCACCTCAGCCCGTTCCTGCGGCAGTGTGAACATGCCCGAAGTGGCGGCCTGCGCCTCGCCGTTCACGAGGACCTGGCGGGTGCCCGTGTCACCCAGGGCGAGCGTGTTGTCGTGCCCGCCCGCGTCGCCGAACGGCGCGAGCGCGTAGCTGAGGCGGTTGCTGTCGCGCGTCATGAGCGCCTGACTGTAGGTGTTGCGCACCGGTCCGTACGGCGCCTTGTACCACTGGGCGGTCGTGTGCCCCTTGCCGAGGGTGTGCGGGCCGTCGTAACCGGTGCTGCCGTACGGGCCGAGGTCGCGGCGCATCAGCGTCGTCCAGGTCAGCCCGGCGTCGCCGGACGGTGTGAACAGCTCGGTGCGCTGCTGCGGTGCGTGCAGCGGCAGCGTCGTGCCGCCCGCCCACACCGAGCCGATGCCCGGCAGGCCTACCTGGACGTCCGACCAGTACGTCGCTTCGCCGGTGTTCTGCACGTGGTAGCGGGCGTCGGTGACGGCCAGGTCGTCGTCGTGGACGCGGATCTTGCCGGGGCGGATCGCGTTCCGCGAGGTCGTGGCGAGGTTGTAGAGATACGGGCTGTCGGCGGTCGCGGTGCCCGACCAGGACACCGTGGCCGTGCCCCGCTCGGCGGCCTCCGCCTTGAGCGCGAGGGAGTCGGCCCAGGTGATGGTGGCCTGCGGCACCCCCTCGGGGCCGGTCACCTGGAAGCGGCCCACGCTGTCCGGCACGGCGGCGAGTACACCGACCGCTCCGGCCTTCACGGCGGCCGGGCCCCACCCGAAGGCGTTGCCGCCGCCGATTCCCGCGTCGACCAGGGCGACCTTGCCCTTGAGGTCCTGGCCGGCGAAGGCGGCGTCCGTGCCCTTGCCGATGGCGACCACCTCGGCCGAGCCCTTGCCGTCGAACTCGGTGGCCTTCTGTATCGGGAGTGTGTCCAGGGTGCGGCCGCCGCCGGTGGTGAGTTCGGCGAGCGGGGCGGTCTGCCGTGCGGACGCCAGGAAGGTGAGGTCGTCGGCGTGGGCGACCCGTTGCGCGTAGATGCCCTTCGTGTACGAGGGGACGGAGGTGAGGTAGCCCGCCTTCAGCTGCCTGCTGTCGTCGAGTCCGACGGCGAGGCCGAGCGCGAAGCCGCCCGACTGGCTGGGCCGGTCGGTGTCCCAGGAGATCCGCTCGGCGTCGCGGGCGTCGAGGGTGACGCTGGTGTCCCCGTCGACGGTGACCTTCGAGTCGTAGAGCTGGGACACGGAAGCGACACTTCCGACGTTCCCGGGCTCGTCCCTCGTCATGATCACGCCGCTGAGGGAGTACGTGCCGAGCGGCACCCGGACCGTGGTGGAGCCCGCGTCGGGATAGCCGAGCGTGTACCGCCTCGCGGTGTCGCGGTGGTCGTCGAACAGCTGGAACGCGGACGGCGTGGCCGCCGGATCACCGTGCCGGTCGAGGCCCTTGACCGTCAGGTCGGCCGAGGGCTCCTCCATGTACACACCGAACGGGACGGTGACCCGTGTGCCGTGGGCGCCGACGGCGACGAGCCGGCCGGTGACCGTGCCGTAGTCACCCGCGTCGAGGCGGGAGGCCGGGGATATGCGCACCGGGACGTCCGCGGTACCGCCCGCCGGGACGGAGACGGTGCGCCGGGCCGGGGCCGCGAACCCGGAGAGCCGGGAGCCGTCGTCGCCGCGCACGTCCTGCACGGTGAGCGCGAGGTCGACGTCCTCGTCGGTGAGGTTCGTCAGGGTGACCGGCTTGTCGACGGGGTTCAGGCCGGACTGCGGGTACGCGAACTCGGCGAGCAGCGCTGCGGGTTCGGCGGTCACGGGCTGGGTCACCGCGCGCGCCACGTCCATCGGGCCCGCGCCCTGCTCCAGGACGGGGGCGCCGGTCGCGGTCGCGGACGACGTCAGCAGGGCCTTGATCCGGGCGGGCGTGTAGTCGGGGTGCCGCTGGAACAGCAGCGCCGCGCCGCCCGCCACGTGGGGGGTGGCCATCGAGGTGCCGGACATCGCCCGGTACGCCTGGTCGCCGCGGCCCCCGGCGCGTGCGGCGACGACCTCGACGCCCTGCGAGGCGATGTCAGGCTTGGCGCTCTGCCCGTCCGCGGAGGGGCCGCGGCTGGAGAAGGACGCGGTGTCGTCGTGCCGGTCCACCGCTCCCACGGTGAGCGCCGCCGGGGCGCAGCCGGGCGTGGAGACAGTGCCGCGCAGGGAGGCGTTGCCCGCGGCGATCACGAACAGGGCTTTGTCGCCGAGGCGTTGCACCGCGTCCACGTCGGGGCCGGCGCAGCTCGTCGCGCCGGCCGCGCCGAGCGACATGGAGACGACGTCGGCACCCTGCGCGACGGCCCACTCCATGCCGTTGACGATGCCGCTGAGGGTGCCGGAGCCGTCGTCGCCGAGGACCTTGCCGATGAGGAGGTCGGCCTTGGGCGCCATCCCCGCGTACCTCCCGTCGGAGGCGGCGCCCGTCCCTGCCACGGTCGAGGCGGTGTGGGTGCCGTGGCCGGTGCGGTCGTCCGCGTCCGCGCCGGTGACGAAGACCTTGGTCGCGGTGATCCGCCCGGCGAGGTCGGGGTGGTCCGCGTCGACGCCGGTGTCGAGGACGGCGACCTTGACGCCGGAGCCGTCGAGCCCGGCCCGGTGTGCGACGTCGGCCCCGGTGAGCGGCACGGTCGGGGTGCCGAGGCCGGTGACGGCGCTGCCCTTGACCTTGGCGTCGAGCCAGAGCTTGGTGACGCCGCCGGCCGCGCGGGCCGACGAACCGGCCTTCGGGGCGAGGGACTTCCAGGCGTCGGCGGCGGAGTCCTTGGCGACGGTGAGCCCGGCGCCGCCGATGGAGTCGAGGTCCGCGGTGACCTCGGTGCCGGGTGCGGTGCTGCGCGGCAGCCGCCCGCCCGCGTACTCGGCGACCACGGGGACGGAGTCGCGGTGCGCGTCGTCGTAGCCGTCGGCGACGAGCAACCCGATGTCGAAGAGCCGGGGATCGGCCAGGCCCGCGTCCACCAACTGCTCGGCGCCCTGCGGGAACACGTAGGTGCGCGTGCCGTCCTGCCAGACGGCGGCGGGGTGGTCGGTGGTGGCGTCGGCACGCGGCGCCGCGGACAGCACCCGGCCGTCGGTGCCGACGCGGGCATCGACGACATCACCGGTGATCAGGGTGACGGTCACGGAACGGCCTCTCGGCCCGGCGGGCGAGGAGGTCTGCCCGGTGTCGGCCGTCGCCGCGGGAACGCCGGCGGCCAACAGGGCCACGGCTGCCAGTGAGGCGGCGGTGCTGCCCCGCCACGGTCTGCTGCGTCTCACAGGAAGTCTCCAGGGAAAAGGAGGGGGTGGAGGAGCAGGGTGACCAATGCGCGCGTGCTGCGGGGGCCTTCGCGGTGGCGAGCTCCTGCCTTGGCGCAATCTCGACAGCGCCGCCGCCACCCCTGGGGACCATCGACCCGTTGGGGCACACTGGTGCGATGCCCTCCGATCTTGAACCGCCGTCCGCACGGGCAGCCGCCCCCGTCACCGACTCGCTGCGCGACCGTTTCGCCGGGCTGCAGGACGAACTGCGCCGGGCCGACGACGAGTTGACCCGTCTCCTCGGGCAGTGGGCCGCCACGGGCCCGCGGCAGTCAGACGGTCTGGTGCGGCTCTGGGAGCAGCGCGAGGACCAGGCGCGTCGCGTCTACGAGGTGGAGTACGGGGCCCGCAGGTCGCTGTCCGGTTTCCAGTCCGGGGCCAACACCATCACCCCCGTTCCGACGACGGTGCCCGGGTCGGAGGAGCCGACGGGGGTCGCTCTGCGCAAGGACGGTAATCCGGACGCCGCCTATCGCGTGGTCGTCGACCGCGCGTTCCTGGCCGAGCCCGCGGCCATTCGCGCGCTCGACGATCGCCTCGCGGCCGGCCATCACGTCCGTGTCGTCGACCAGCCGTTGATCAAACTGCTCATCGCGGACGAGGAGACGGCCCTGGTCCAGCTGGAGCCGGGCCGCACCCTGGAGCTGCGGCCGCCGCTGGTGCTGCTGGCCACCGAGCTGTTCGAGTCGGTGTGGCGCCGCTCGCGCCCGTACCTGCGCGAGGACGGCGACCTGGCTCCGACGGACCGCCGCATCCTGCAGCTGATGCTGTCCGGCCTGACGGACGCGGCGACGGCGCACCAGGTCGGCATGTCGTCGCGCACCGTCCAGCGGCGGCTGCGCGCCCTGATGGACCTGGCCGCCGTGTCGTCACGCGTGCAGCTCGGCTGGTACGCGATGCGCAACAACTGGGTGTGACACGACGGCTGTTGCACCCGGATCGGATCTGTGAGCTGTACGACGTCCTGTGTTGCCCGTACGCCCACAAGGCGAGCGCCTCCCCGGCGGTCCGCCGCGAAGTCGCAGGGAGCACTGCTCCCCTGCGGATTCCGCCCGATTCCTGCATGCGGCCCTGCTCTTGCCGGAAACCTCGTCCGCCCAGGTCACGAGTCATGTTTGTATGCGTGGAGGATGCCGCCCAGGCGTTCACGCCTGCGTATGTCGAGGCGGGTGATCTGCCCTGGATCGGCGATCACCCAGGCAGCGGGTGTGGCGGTCGGGCGTCGCGATGCCCTGATGGGGCCCTATGGGAGTTATAGAACCGCTCGAACTCCCGCAGAACATGGCAGAGGTGGCGCTGGTTCCAGATCAACGTGCGGTCCAGCAGCTCACGCCGACAGGTCCACACCCACCTCTCCATAATCGAGTTCATTCGCGGAATCTGGACTCCGCTGAGCACGACCTCGATGCCCGCGTCCTTCAAGATGGCGTCGAACAGCTCAGAGAACCTGCCGTCCCTGTCCCGGATCAAGAACCTAGCTCGGCAGCCCGCGTCCTCCAGGTCCATGACGAGATTCTTCGCGGCCTGCACCACCCAGGCTCCCGACGGGCGCGGGGGCGCGCCCAGGATCCGAATCCGTCGGTTGGCATGCCCGATCACTGCGAACACGTACAGCCGCGCTCCAGTCAGGGTGACCGTCTCGAAGAAATCGCACGCCAGCAACGCCTCGCGCATGGGAACGCAAGAAGTCGGCCCACGTGCTGGAACTCCGCTCGGGCGGCCGGTCGATCCCGGCATCCCGCAGGATCTCCATACCGTGGAAGCGGCCACCTTGATCCCCAGCAAAGGCAGTTCGCCGTGCACCCACCTGTAGCCCCACGCAGGATTCACCCGCGCCAGGCGCAGAACCAGGACACATGGAGTGCACGGTGCGCGGCCGGCCCGAGCACTTCGGCCGAGAACGGGCCGCGTGGTGGCGCGAAACCAGGTCGCGGTGCCATCGCAGCACCGTGTCGGGGCGCACGAGCAACCGCAGCCGACGCGGTACATCACGCGGGACCTGGTGCAGCAACGCCGCCAGGAAGGCCCGATCACCCGGCCCGAACCGCGGCCTGTCCCCGCCCAGTTGCCGCTCCAGAACCGTGATCTGATGACGCAGCGCCAGGAGTTCCACGTCCTTGTCGCGATCGCTCATCGATAGCAAGCGCAGCATCGCGAACACGTTCGCGACACCCAGGTAGGCCAGTCGAAGCAGCACGATCGATCATGTTCCCGCAGCTTTCCGGCAAGCGCAGGGCTGCCGAGACCTCCAAGTTGCCGCACACCCGACACACAGTGGCGCCCTCCTCAGCCGGAGGATGGATGCGGCCAGTCCGCGAGGCTGCCAGGCAAGGGAGCAGACGCCGTCGCTTCCGCTGTCGAGGGGAGGATCTCGTAGCTCTTGCGCATGCCGCTCAGGTCGAAGATCTTCAGTACCCGGCTGGAGGCGGACACAATACGCAGTGCGCCCTCCTGTTCACGGAGGCGTTTGGTGATCGCCACGATCATGCCCAGCCCCATCGAATCCATGAAGGCGACAAAGCCCAGGTCCAGGACGAAATGGCGGTGTCCCTCGTTGAGGAGCTTGATCACTCCTTCGCGGATCACGGGGGCGGTGTGGGCGTCGACCTCACCATCGACCTCGATGACGGTCCAGCCGTTGACCACGTCGTAGCTCACCATCATGTTCTCGTGCCGGATGATGTTCGTTCGCATTGCCATCCCTCCTCACATCTCCAGGCGGCGTGGGATGCCCAGAAGCGTGCGGTAGAGACGGCCGGCCCGCGCCCGATCAAGGCGTACGCAAGCGCCAGTCCGCGTGAACGGTGGTGACCGCCACCACTGGCGTCTCACGTACTGGTCACCAGCTCCTGGTCAGCCACTCGGCGAGAGCAGCTCCCGACTGTGGTCCACATCCTTAGCGGCGCCCAAGACGATCTGTTCGGCCGTAACGGTGCCCTTCCAGACCGGTCGGCCGCCCCGACCTCGCGGGTTGACCAGCTCCGCCCCCGTTGCGAAGCGGTTGGTCCCGACCCTGTGACGCTCGAACACTTCATCCTGCGCCTGGCCCGGGAGAACAGCAACTGGGGCCCCCTCCGGATACAGCGCGAACTCATCCGGCTCGGCTACCCGATCGTGTGGGGCTCGAAAAGTCATCGCTGCAGCTCAGGCGGCATGTCGGTACTTGTTGATTGCTCCGCCGAGTATGCGGGTGCGTAGGAGTCCTTGGGCGTCGGGGTCCTGCCCGGGAGCGGAGAGGTCCTGGGCATCGGGCGGCCGTTGGGCTCGGGATCTGTGCGGCCGATGTCTGCTGTAGTGGTCCTGGTACTCGGCGAGGTCCTGTCGGGCAGGGGACTCGTTCATGATCAGAATGTGATCGAGCACCTCCCGGCAGATCGTGCCGATCACTCGCTCGCGATGGGCGTTCATGCGCGGCGCCCGGGGTGCGCTGAGCAGCACGTCCCATGCCTTCGGCGTCGAAGATGGCGTCGAAGGAGCCGGTGTACTTGCTGTCGCGGTCGCGGAGAACGAAGCGGAGCGACTCGACGCGGGCGCCAAGGTCGGCGGTCAGATTGCGGGCCTGCTGGGTCGCCCACTCACTCACGTCCACTTCGAGTCCTCAGCCCCCTTACGTGCCACTCGTGGCAGTCACGCTCTCGTAACGGGCGCCGGCTCCTTCTCGGCTCTCAGGACTCCGCCGCAGCGGGCTTGCCCCCCGTGGTCATGAAGCTGGACAACTGAGTCAGGGGCTGGCCCTGTGGATACTGACGGTGTAGCCACCACCGTCGTAGGCGTCAGCGTCCCAGGTGGCAAAGCGGTCGACGAGGGCGAGACCCGCCGCAGTGCAACTCGCGTCGTACTCCGGCAGCGTGATACCGGGCGGCACGGGCAGGTGGGCGGCGTCCAGGCCGAAACCCGCGACCAACAGGCCGCCCGGACGCAGGGCCCCGGCCAGGCGCTTGACCACCGCGCCCTCGGTACCGGCGGCCAGCAGCGGGAAGACATTGCCGGCAGCGACGACGAGGTCAAAGTCCGCGGCGATGCCGAGCCGGGCCGGATCGAACTCGGCGAGATCGGCCCGGAACCACGGCAGCTGAGGTCCGTGAGCCCGCGCCACGTCCAGCATCGAGGCGTCGAGGTCGACCCCGACGCAGTCGTACCCCAGCTCCGCCAGCCGGATCGCAATCCGTCCGGTACCGCATCCGGCATCAAGCACCCGTGCCCCAGCGGGCACCAGGGCCGCACAGAAACGCGCCTCACCATGCACATCCCTGCCGTTGCGGGCCAGCGCAGCAAAGCGCGCGGCGTACGCATCTCCCGATGTGCCACCGGTCAGTTCCTGCCAACGACTCATGAGATCGACTATAGGCCGCCCGGCGGCCCCGACATCCGGCCCAGGGCTGCCCCACCCCCGGTCGCGACCAGCACCGCGAGGGACGGTCACAGGCCTCGCCTCGCCTACCTCGCCGTGACCCAGACCTTCGCACCACTACGTTTGCTGCCGATGACCGACCGCGAGAAGGACGCCGAGATCCTGCCGCTTCGCCACCAACTCAGTTTCCCGCAACGGCAACTCGACGGAAAACGGCCGCCTTCAAAGCCGAGGAGATGGAGATCCTCATGAGCGCGCCGCGGGCCCCTCGGATGAACGCTCACGGCGAGAGGGTGATCGGCAGCATCCGGCGCGAGGCCCTCGACCATCTCCTCATCATGAACGAGGCCCACGCCCGACAGGTCCTGGCCGCCTACGCACCGCACGACAACGAGCACCGCCCCCGCCGGGCCCGCAACCAACTACCGCCAGGCGCCGACCAACAGCCTGCTCCGCTTCAACAAGAACATCCCTCCCGAGTCCGCCGCGCCGGTGCACTGACTCCGCGTTCAGTCCGGCAGTCCCCAGGGGCGCCGCGCCGACAGTGCGGGCACGTCCCGCGGTGCGGGACCGGTGACCCTCTTGCCGGCAGGGGTCACCAACACTGCGGCGCCTTTCGGGAGTTGGATCACAGCGCGCCCGACACCCGTCGTGCGGTACGGCAAACGTCGCCCCCGCTCGTCCCGTACGTCGATGTCCCCGCTGATCCCGTGCTCCAGGTCGAGCGGCGCGCCGGCCTCGCTGTGCACCCGTACCCATCGGGTGGCGCCGTCGGCCCGGTCGGCGTCGATGAGGAAGGCGCCCTGGGCGCGCAGGCCCTGGACACTGGCGTCGGGCCAGCTCGCCGACACACCGGGGAAGACCCGCACCGGCCCGGAGTGGCTCTGGATCATCATGTCGAGCACGGACTGGCCTGCGGTGAGCGGGGATTCGACGGCCAGGTTGCCGCCCTCGACGTACATGGTGTTCTCGGTCATCCGGGAGTTGCGGAACACGTTGCCATCGGTGAAGTACGTCAGCAGGTCGAGGGCCTGCTCGGGACGGCCGATCCGGGCGGCCATCGAGGACGCGGCGGCGAAGCTGTAACCCGCCCACTGCGTACGGTCCTTGACCCAGTGGTCGAAGGTGGCGTCGATCAGGGCGCGGTCGGCGGGGCGCGCGTGGTCGTACTCGGCTAGCGGAAAGAGCCAGAGCATGTGCGAGAAGTGCCGGTGCGACTCGGTGAGCGGCTTGTTCGCGCCGACCATCACCCCGGTCGCGTCCTGCGGGTAGGGAGTGAGCCGGTCCAGGATCTCCTGCCAGCGCGCCGCCTTGGGGTGCGTCGTGCGCAGCAGCTTCAGGCACTGCAGGAGGGTGGTGCAGCCCCAGCGCACCAGGGACAGGTCGTAGGTGCAGTCCTCGGCGTCGGCCCACTCCGGTGAGCGGGTCAGCGGCAGATGCAGGGCGCCGTCCGAACCCTCGTACAGGAAGTGGTCGTAGAAGTTCACCGCGCGGGTGAGGATCGGGTAGAGCACGTCGCGGACGATCGCCAGGTCCATGGAATGGCGGTAGCTGAGCCAGATGTTGTGCAGCGCCCACAGCAGGTTGCCCGTGTTGTCGGTCTTGGAGGCGGTGCCGGGGACGCCGACCGTCTTTCCGCCGGTGCGCAGCATCCAGTCCGAGGGGTGCGCGAGGGCGTAGGTATCGCCGTCACGGTACTCCGCGGGGACGGAGGTGGGGAGTTCTGCCTCGAAGGCCTTGAACGTCGAGGTGACGGAGTCGAGTTCGGGATGGTTGGAGCCCTGCAGCAGCCAGCTGGCGATCTGCACGTTCAGGTTCCACCAGACGGCGGTCCAGCTGCCGCCGGTCTCCGGATACCACGGCCCCCACTCGGACAGGGACGGCCCGTTCGCGCGGGTGGCGCTGGCGAGCTTGTACAGCTGGATCCAGTAGAAGTCCTGGATTCGCTTGTCGGGCACGGAGACGAAGCTGCGGCGGTAGTAGCGGTGCCACCAGGATCGGTGTTCGCGCAGCAGGCCCGTGGTGGAGGCGGCGAGGGTGCGGTCGACCGCGGCGAGGGCGAGGCGCGTGGTGCAGCTCAGCTCCTCCGGGTGCCGGTACACGACATGGGCGGCCAGCACCCGGCGGGTGCCGTCGCGGCGCTCGCGCCAGGCCGTGGTCCAGCCGCCGCCCGCTATCAGCGGCTGCTCGACATAGGAGGTGCCCTCGGCAGTGCCGGTCGCGGGGTCCGGGTTGCCCACGTAGTCGGCGGGCTTGTCCTTCGTGCGCGACGTGGTGGCGGGCATCCAGGTGAAGGACCACGCCGCGTCCTCTTCCCCCGGGCTCGGCTCGGTGAACGCCACCAGCGCGTCACGGGAGTTGTGCACCAGGATACTGAACGCGACGCTGCCCCGGGCCGTGGTGATGGTGCCGCGCAGTTCGGCGTCGTACAGGTCAAGGGTCCAGTCGACGGCGGTGATCTCGCCGGAGAGGCTGAGGGTGAGACAGCCGATCGGCAGCCGGGAGTAGCCGATGGCCGCACGCCACTGCCCGCGCTGGTCCTGCACCTTGGTGTGGCTGAGCATCACCTGGAGGGTGTTCGCGGCGGCGCCCTTGGAGACGACGGCGCCCAGCAGCCCGTTGCCGAGCAGTGCGCCGTCCTTCCAGTCAGCGGGCAGCGTGCGCCAACGCAACGAGGCCTCGCGCGCGACCCGTTCATGGGGCGAGACATCGGTGGAATGCGCGCTCGCCCCCACGGTGGCGGCAGAAGCGGCCCAGGCGGAGGCGGTCTGCGGGAGAAGCGTGGCTGCGCCCATTCCGGTGGCCAGAGTGAGAGCGGTCCGCCGGGATGGGCGGGAGAGTGCGGCCGAGATGTGTCTCTCGTTCATATAAGTGACTCCCATACTCGGAGGTGAACCCGCGTCTCGGGAATGATGCAGTCAACACCCCTGAGTCACAAGGGGTATTGAAGCAAGAGATCCGATCTTTTCGCGCGGCCGTGGACGGGAGGCCGCCGTCCTTGCGGTCCGGCGCGGTCCGATCGACCAGACGTAGCAGCACGCCCCACTCGAGGGCGCAGGCGTCATGGTTCTCGCAGTCGGAGGCCGCGTCCCGCGCGCGCGAGGCGGCGGCCGCGGCCTGCCGTGAGGTGCCGACGGCGTTGCGTCGGCACCCGGCACACGTGGGTCCTGCGCTGGCAGCGCAACTTCATGAATAACCGTCACGTCCGCCTCAGCCGCAACCCGCGTCCCGGCCGCCCTCGCACAGTCACCTCCGTCCGCACGCATGGGTCGGGCAGTGACAGTGGGCATAGGGTCCGGACGCCACGCCGCGGGAGGTCATGCCCGACGAGGAGCGACCGACCGCGTCACACTGACAGCAGGGGTGCCGACGAGACGAGGTGGTCGCGGATGAAGTTCGGAGTATCGACATTTGTCACTGATGAGGGCATTGGCCCCAAGGCGTTGGGACCCGCCGTGGAGGAGCGTGGGTTCGACTCCCTGCTGCTGGCCGAGCACTCGCACATTCCGGTCAAGCGGGAGTCCCCGTACCCGGGGGGCGGTGAGCTGCCGCGGATCTACTACCGAACGCTCGACCCGTTCGTGGCGCTCGCCGCGGCCGCCTCGGTGACCCGTGACCTGCTCCTGGGCACCGGCATCGCTCTGGTGATCCAGCGCGATCCGATCCACACCGCGAAGGAGGTCGCCTCCCTCGATCTGATCTCCGGCGGCCGGGCCGTGTTCGGGGTCGGCGCGGGCTGGAACCGCGAGGAGATGCGCAACCACGGGACGGATCCGGCCGTCCGCGGGCGGCTCATGGACGAACGCATCCGCGCGATGATCGAGCTGTGGACCAAGGAGGAGGCCGAGTTCCATGGCGACTTCGTCGACTTCGATCCCGTCTACGCCTGGCCCAAGCCGGTCCGGAAGCCCCATCCGCCCATCTGGGTCGGGGGCGACAGCGAGCGCGCTTTCGAACGCGTCGCCGCGTACGGTGCGGCGTGGATGCCGAGCGCTCTGCCGCTCGAGAAACTGGGTGAACGCATCGCGCGTATGCGGCGGACGGCCGGTGACCGCCCGTCCGTCGTGGTGTACGCGGGCCGGCACGACCGGAAGGCGCTCGACACCTACGCCGAACTCGGCGTCGAACGCGTCCTGCTGTATCTGCCGACCCTGCCGGAGAACGAGACGCTGCGCACCCTGGACGAACTGGCCGAGGCCACGTCCGGCCACCGGTGACGGCTCGCGGCTGCCGCTGAATAGGAGCTGACCGTGCCGGACATGGCCCGGGACGAGGCGCGCCGCCGGTTCATGACCGCGCGGGTGGCGCGCCTGGCGACGGTGGACGCGGGCCTGTGCCCGCATCTGGTGCCGGTCGTCTTCGCGGCCCACGGCGAGGAGATCGTCACCGCCGTCGACTGGAAGCCGAAGAGGTCGCAGCAGCTGAAACGGTTGGACAACATCGCGGCCCACCCGGCTGTCTGCCTGCTCGTCGACGCGTACGACGAGGACTGGGAGCGGCTGTGGTGGGTCCGCGCGGACGGTGACGCCCGCGTGCTGCCGCCCGGCACCCAGGGCGAGTACCCGACGGCCGTCGCCCAGTTGCAGGAGAAGTACGCGCCGTACCGGCAGCGACCGCCGACCGGTCCGGCGCTCGTGATCGCCGTCCGCCGGTGGCACGGCTGGCGTGCCGCGTCGGGGGGGTGACCGTAGGGCAGGAGACACGCCGCCCCCGGCATCACCAGTACCGGCACCATCACGGCTCGTCGTCGCCGTTATTCGGCTACCCGACACCGCCGTTGTCCCGGAGGAGCTGGGCGTCCACCGGCCGCCGTCCCGACACCGCTCGTCCCACCCGGCGCGCGGCGAACGCCGCAGCTCAGCCGGGCCCGACTGCGGGTCACCCCGCAAGAACTCCTGCAGATCGCGCAGCCCCTCCCGAGCGACCCGGCCTGTCTCGACCTGGTGATGGACGCCGTCTGCGCCCGGGTCCAGGCGCGGAGGGGCTCAATAAGCCATCACTGCAGGTGAGTTACGGGCGGATCAATAGTCTGCGACGCCGTGGCAATGATCGTTTCGCTGGTGTACCGCGCCGTTAGGGGACTGCTGTCACCGCCGGAGCTTCTACTCCGGCGGGAGGCGTCGGTGGAGGCCGAGGTGCTGGTCTTGCGGCACGAGAACACGGTGCTGTAACGGCAGTTGATCTCGCCCGTGCGCTACGAGCCGGCGGACCGGTTCTGGTTCTCCGTTCTGTCCTCGTTGATACCCCGGCAGCGCTGGGCCCGCGTCTTCCTCGTCACCCCAGGCACTGTGCTGGCCTGGCATCGCAGACTGATCGCCCGCCAATGGGACTACAGCGCGCGCCGAACGCGCATCGGTCGGCCGCCCTCGTCGGTGGCGTTGAAGAAACTGGTCCTGCGCCCGGCCGACGAGAATCCTCGATGGGGGCACCGGCGCATTCAGGGCGAGATAGCGCGACTGGGGCACTCGGTGACATCCGGCACGGTGTGGAACATTCTGCACGCGGCCGGGATCGACCCGGCACCAAGGAGGCAGGGGCCGAGTTGGAGGGAATTTCTGACCGCTCAGGCCAACGGTATCGTCGCGGCAGACTTCTTCCACCTCGACACCGCGCTCGGCCAACGCCTGTACGCCATGGCCTTCCTGGAACACGGAACCCGCCGACTGCACATCACGCCCGCAACCGCGCATCCCACCGGACAGTGGGCCGTCCAGCAGGCCCGCGAAGTCGCCAGGGCGCTGGCCGAACACGGCGCACAGGTCGGGTTCCTGATCCGCGACCGGGACGCGAAGTACACCCCATCCTTCGATGCCGTCTTCACCGCCGACGACGTCGACATCCTCCTCAGCGCCCCATGCACACCCAAGATGAATGCCCACTGCGAACGCGTGATCGGCACCATCCTGCGTGAAGCCCTCGACCACGTCCTGATCATGAACACACCCCACGCCACCAAGGTTCTCGCCGAATTTGCCGATCATTACAACCAGCACAGACCCCACCGATCCCGAGGACAACTGCCACCAGACGCGACACAGCAGACATCACCCGCCGCCAGCATCCAGAACCCCCGACTGCTGCGCACCCGCGTACTGGGAGGCGCAATCAACAACGAGTATCGATATACCGCGCTTGACCTGCAACAACGAATAAATGAGCCCCACAGGGGCCTCAATCACTTCCACAACCTCACCGATCAAGCCGGCGTCCCCCGCTGCGCCGTCCACGACCTGCGCCACCTCGCCGTAACCACGGCCATCAGCGAAGGCGTCAGCCTGTGGGCCGTCTCCCAGACCGCATGGCACTCCACCGTCTCTACCACCGCGAACATCTACGCCCACCTCACCCGACGCACCGCCCACCAGGCCGTCGACGCCATCGCCGCCGCCCTCAACCGCGAGGAACAACACCGCGACCACAACACGACCACCACTCCGGCCCACCAAGACCCGGTCCACCAAGACCCGGTCCAGAACACACGGCTACTAGATGCGGCATGACCACAAGCGGCACACGCCGGGGTCGCACCGACCAAACGACGACCACCCCACGACCACCAACGAAAAAGGTCGTTTCTGCCTAACGGCAGAAACGACCTCCGACCTGCAAAAAGCTGGTCGGGACGACAGGATTTGAACCTGCGACCCCTTGACCCCCAGGTCGAGTGCAACGAGGCACCGCTGGCCGCGCTACGCAGACCCTCTGCGCGGTACACCGACATTCGCCGCCGTTGGTTGCCACATTCCGGCCACTGCTCGGGTCATCGGGAGCCCGCGCCGATGACCTCCTTGACCAGGGCCACCTCGCTGGGCTCGTCGTCGGCGTCGGGAGTGAATCCCATACGTACGACGACGAGGTCCTGCGACGGCACGACGATAACCTTCTGGCCGTCGTGTCCCGAGGCGTAGTAGGTGTCTTTGGGCAGCTCGGGCCATCGCAGGCTGCCGTCGGGCAGTACGTTGACGCGCCACGTCATGCCGTAACCGGGGTCGTCCGTCTTGTCGACGGGCTCGACCTCGAGCGAGCGCTTCATCCAGTCCTCGGGCAGCAGCTGCTTGCCGTGCCACTTGCCGTTCTGCAGCGCGAACTGGCCGATCGTGGCCCAGTCACGGGGTGTGGCCCACAGGTACGAGGAGCACACCGGCGTGCCTGCGGCGTCCGGTTCGAGCACGGCCGAGGAGAGACCGAGGGCGCGGAACAGCGTCTGCCGCGGAAGGTCGGCGCCGAGCCCGGTGCGTTGCGCGAGGACCGAGCAGAGCAGGGTCGTCGAGCCACTCGAATACTCCTGCACGGTGCCTGGCTTGTGCTCGGCCGGACGGCCGGCCACATAGGCGCCCATGTCGGACTCGCCGTAGAGCATCTGCGTGATGGGCGTGCCCAGGTCGTAGGTCTCGTCCCATTCCAGACCGCTCGTCATCCGCAGTAGCTGCTCGACGGTGATGTCCGCACGGCCGTCCTTCTTCCACTCGGGACGCAGCTCGTGGTCGTCGAGCGTGACCTTGCCCTGCTGCACGAGCATGCCGGTGATCAGGGCGGTAGCACTCTTCGACATCGACCAGCCGAGCTGCGGGGTCGTGGCGTCGAACCCCTTGGCGTAGCGCTCGGCGACGAGCTTGCCGTTCTTCACCACGACGACCGCCCGGGTGCCGAGCGCGGCGGCGTCCGAGGCCGACAGCCCCTTGCCGAAGGCGCGCGCGAGCGCGGCGTCCAGCTTCGCCGACGACTTGGGCGCCGGGGCGTGCGTGAAGGGGTTGCCGTCGGCCGAGACGCTCGAGGCCGCGCCGAGCCGGGGGCGCTCGTCAGCAAGCGTGCAGCCGAACCCCTTCGTGTACCAGGCCTTCTGCTTCGCGAGCACGCCCAGCAGCGAGCCGGTGGTCTCGGCGGACCCGTCGGAGCCGTACCGCAGATAGGACTTGATCGGGTTCGCGGGCAGGTCGCTCGCTGCGTCGCGGCGGCCACCGATCTCGGTGACCGCGCAGTCGTTGTGCGCCGCATAACCGGTGCCGGTGAGGATCATGGGCCGCTGCCACCGGTAGACACCGGTACCGGCGGCGGTCGCCACGACCACAAAGACGGCGGCGACGACAAGTATTCGACGGAGTTTGCGCACAGCCGGAAGCTAACAGTCCGGGCTACCAAACGGTAGCCTCCGGAGCCCCAAAGAACACGAGGTCAGACCCTCACTGTCACTCCCCTGAGAGCGTAGAGACTTTCGTTACGCGGATTGCCTCGTGACGCTCGTAGTTGAGCGGGCCTCCCGCATGTCCTGTTCGAAGGTGATCGATCCTGGGCGTTCGGCAAGCGGGGAGGGCGAACCGCTCCCCCCTGCACAGATCTCCCACCTCGACGTACGCCGAAGAGACCGCCTCGGCGGAGTCCTCCACGAATACCTACATGCCGCCTGAACAGCATGGATGGACTCTTCGCCAGGCGCAGAGTTAACGCAGGTCGTCCCGCCAGAGTTGCTAGATGCCGTAGTGGAGGAGACCGGGGCACGTGAGCAACGAATGCGGAGCCTCCCCTCTCCCGTCGGGGTGGACTTCGTGCTCGTGCTCGGGCTGTTCGAGCATCTGGGCGCCGGGCTGGTGTGGGGCAAGCTGCGCCTTCACCACTCCCTGTACCATCCGCCGGCGTAATCCGATTGACCCGCGGCAGCCGCTGCGGGTGCCCCGCTCCGTCGGGAAGAAGAGATCACACAGGCAGTGGATCACCCCGCCCCCGGGTAACGTCAAGGTATGAGTCATCCGCACCCCGAGCTGAAAGCCGCCCCGCCCCTTCCCGAAGGAGGGCTGCGGGTCATCGCCCTGGGCGGCCTAGGTGAGATCGGCCGCAACATGACCGTCTTCGAGCACGCCGACAAGCTGCTCATCGTCGACTGCGGCGTGCTGTTTCCCGAGGAGACCCAGCCCGGCGTGGACGTAATCCTGCCGGACTTCACCTCGATCCGGGACCGGCTGGACGACATCGTGGCCGTGGTACTCACCCACGGCCACGAGGACCACATCGGCGGCGTGCCGTACCTGCTGCGCGAGCGGTCCGACATTCCCGTCGTCGGCTCCAAGCTGACGCTGGCATTCCTGGAGGCCAAGCTCAAGGAACACGGCATCCGGCCGCGCACGGTGCGGGTGCAGGAGGGCGACCGGCGCGGCTTCGGGCCCTTCGACTGCGAGTTCGTTGCGGTCAACCACTCCATCCCGGACAGCCTCGCGGTCGCGATCCGCACCGGCGCCGGGATGGTGCTGCACACCGGCGACTTCAAGATGGACCAGTTCCCTCTCGACGACCGCATCACCGATCTGCGCGCCTTCGCCCGCCTCGGCGAGGAGGGCGTGGACCTGTTCCTCACCGACTCCACCAACGCCGAAGTACCCGGCTTCACCACCTCCGAGCGTGAGCTGAACCCGGCGATCGAGCAGGTGATGCGCACCGCGCCGCGCCGGGTCATCGTCTCCAGCTTCGCCAGCCATGTGCACCGCATCCAACAGGTCCTGGACGCCGCCCACCAGCACGGCCGCAAGGTCGCCTTCGTCGGCCGGTCGATGGTCCGCAACATGGGCATCGCCCGTGAACTGGGCTATTTGAAGGTCCCGTCCGGTCTGGTCGTGAGCACGAAGGAGCTGGAGAAGCTCCCGGACCACAAGATCACTCTGGTGTGCACCGGCTCCCAGGGCGAACCGATGGCCGCGCTGTCACGGATGGCCAACCGCGACCACCAGATCCGCATCGGCAAGGGCGACACCGTCCTGCTCGCCAGCTCCCTCATCCCCGGCAACGAGAGCGCCATCTACCGCGTCATCAACGGACTTACCCGGTGGGGCGCCCACGTGGTCCACAAGGGCAACGCCAAGGTCCACGTCTCCGGGCACGCCAGCGCTGGCGAACTCGTCTACTGCTACAACATCGTCAAACCCCGCAATGTCATGCCCGTGCACGGCGAATGGCGCCACCTGCGGGCCAACGGCGACCTCGCCATCCGTACCGGTGTCGACCCAGACCGGGTCGTCATCGCCGAGGACGGCGTCGTCGTCGACCTCGTCGACGGGCGCGCGTCCATCACCGGCAAGGTCCCCGCCGGCAACGTCTACGTGGACGGCATGGAAGTCGGCGGCGCCACCGAAGCGTCCCTCAAGGACCGCCTCACCCTCGCCGCCGAAGGCGTGGTCACGGTGGTGGCGATCGTCGACGCGGACACCGGCGCCCTCGCCGAGGCCCCCGACTTCCTGGCCCGCGGCTTCGTCCACGACGACACCACCTTCGAGCCGGTCGTCCCCGTCATCGAGAAGACCCTGTCCACCGCGGCTGAGGAAGGCGTCGGGGACGCGCGCCAACTCGAACAGCTCCTCGCCCGCGCTGTGGCGAACTGGGCGTTCCGCACCCACCGCCGCAAGCCCCTCATCATCCCCGTCATCATCGACGCCTGAGCCCCGGCAGCACGGTCCCCGGTTCCGGTCGCGGCCCCGCGAGCATCGAGGTCGGGCACGGAAGTCAGCAGCCACCCGAGGAGCCGGGGTGGCAACGCATTCCGGCCAAGCCTGTGACAGGAGTCCCGCACGCCGTTTGTTTCACGCCTTGACCGGGGTATCGCCGTGCATGGCGAAGCGGGCGGAGCACTGCTCGTCGGATCGGTCGCTCGCGTTCCAGACGCAGATCCACATCGTGTGGCCGACGTCTGAGATGAAACTTGTCTTCGCAGCGCCCCAGGAGGCGCGGAACGTGTACGCGATGCCGTCGCTGCGGTGCAGCTCGGCGTCGCAGTTCTGGTTCAGGGAGGTATTGAGCACGCCCGCGAGCTCGCCGGAGCCGTTGTCGTCCAGCCAGGCGGAGCAGGCGGCGTCGTTGCCTACCCAGGAAGTGTCCGCCTCGGAACCCTTGACCTGTGCTGGGTCGTCGCTGCCGTTGATGCCACTGATCGACGACGAGGTGACGTGGGTGGCGGCTGCTGAGGACGGGGCGGTCGCGGCGGGGCCGGAGGGTGGACGCGCGCTGGACCCGCTCGGCGGGCCGGCTGTGTCCGTACCCGCCGGGACGACCGGGGTGGGGCGCCCGGACTCCGCGGTGGGCGAGGCCGAACGGCGCGGCCTCCCGGAGGACGTCCGTGTCGCCCCGGCCGCAGGACCGGCGCTGACCGACGCGCTGCCGGACGGATGCGCGGCGCCGTTGAGCCGGGAAGCGGACGGGACGAGTACGAACGCCGCGACGGCGCCGAGGGCGATCACCGCGGCGGCCGGGATCAGGAGCAGGCGCTTGCGTGGGTGGCGAGGTGGCGCGACGGACGGGGGCTCGGTCTCAGGTGTCGGATCCGCGTCCAGGTCCGGCGGCGGGACGGTCTCCAGCTTGCTGACCGGCGTCGCGGCGAAGGCCCGTCGCGAGGCGATACGTGACATGACCTCGGAAGGCCAGGAGGGAGGAGGAACAGGCAGGTGTACGCGGGCCGCCTCCGCCACCTCGGCGGCGGTGGGGCGGGCTCCGGGGCCGGTCGCGAGACAGGACCCGATGACGGCGGCGAGGTCGGCGTCCACGGCACGCAGCGGCTCGACGTCGGGGACGACACCGGGCGTGCGGCCCGAAGCCGCGTAGAGCACGAGCGCCCCGAGCGCGTAGACGTCCGCGGGCGCGTCCACGTCCTCGTCCCCGGCTTGCTGTTCCGGTGCCGAGAATCCCTGCGTACCATAGCTGCCACCGCTCCTGGTGAGCCGCGCCTGGTCCGCGGCGCGTGCGATGCCGAAGTCGATGAGCTTCACACCGTCCCGCACCAGCATGACGTTGCCGGGCTTGACGTCACGGTGCACGATCCCGAACGCGTGCACGGCCGACAGGTGGGTGGCCGCCTCGGCCAGCAGCAGCCACAGCGCCTCGGCGGGCAGCGGGCCGCGCAGCCGGACCGCCTCGTCCACGGTGAGTCCGGGCACGTACTCGGTGGCGAACCAGGGACGTTCGGCGGTGCCGTCGCTCGCCAGCACCCGCGGCCCGACCCCGGCCGGCACACGATAGAGGATGCCGACCTCGCGTTCGAAGCGCTCGCTGGAGACCAACCGCGGCCGGACGCGCTTGACGGCGGCGTAGCCCTTGCCGGACGCCCCGAGGTAGACCTCGCCCATGCCGCCGACGCCGAGCAGACCGATGATGTTGAAGCTGCCGATCTCCTGCGGATCGTCCGCGCCGAGCGGTTCGGCGATCGTGCTATCCATCATCACCAGTTCCCCGGCCGCTCGCGGTCACGGCGGGCAGGCTATCGAGCAACTCAGGCCAAGGCAAAACGAGTTGGCGGCGAGCGCGCCTTTCCCGGCGTCCGCATCTGCGCGAGGACCGGTCCTCGCGGTGCGCTCATACACTGACGCGAGCCGAGCCGGAGGTATGTGACATGGCGTACGGAAACTTCCCACCCCAGATGCTGCCGCCGGGCAGTCCCTCCGACAGGGTGCCCTCGGCGCCGCCGGGGACGATCTTCGTGCTGGGTCCGGAGGGCGGCTACGCCGTGCCGCCGCGCCGGTACACGCTGCTTTTCGGGCGCGACCGCGAGGACGTGCATGTGCCGGTCGGTGTCGACGACCCGACCGTCAGCCGTCGGCACGGTGTCTTCACCTGCACGGCCACGGACGGGGATTGGTGGCTGGTCAACACCGGCAATCTGCCCATCGAACTGCCAGACGGCGTGCTGATGCTGACCGGCCACAAGCGGATCGTCGAGTCCGGGTACACCCCGCTGGTGATCAACTCGTCCAAGCGACGTTCCCACCTGGTCGAGGTCCGCGTCGCGGACGATGACGACCAGAACCCCCGCTCCGCGAGCGGTGCGGAGACGATGGATCCCGAGACGGTCTACGAACTCTCCCCGCAGGAGCGGCTGGTGGTCACCGCGCTCGCCCGGCGCTACCTGGAGGGTCACGACGCCTTCCCGCTCCCGCTGGCCTGGGAGGACACCGCCCGTCTGGTCAACGCCTCCCCCTACGTGACCAAGTCCTGGACCCACAAGTCGGTCGCGAACACGGTCGAGGACGTGCGCGAGCGGCTGCATCGCCGGGGCGTGCGCGGACTGCTGCGCGACGAGGTCGGCGAGCCGGTCGGCTCGACACTCAGCGTCAACCTGATCAGGGAACTGCTGAAGACGGCGACGCTGAGCGCTCAGGACCTGGAGTTGCTCGCCGACAAGGACTGAGCGGACCGCAGCGTACGTGCCCCGTGCCCCAGCCGATTGTCGGCCGGGGCACGCGGCGTGTCTCAGCCTTCCGCCTCAGGCGCCTCTCGCTCGGCTGGGGCCGCGTTGTACGTGACGTGCATGTCGCCGTGCTGGGACGCGAAGACGACTGCCTGGTCCTCCGCCGAACTCTGCTGCTGCGGCTGCTCAGGACCATGCGTCGTGTTCGTCACGCGGTTGTTGTTGCCTACGATGAAGGTGCCGGAGACGTCCCCGGTGTGGATGTCCCCATGTGCGGATTCCGTGGGCATGGTCGGCCTTTCTTGGCTGGTCTCAGGGAGGTTCATTCGCCGCAGTCGGTATCCAGGCTGTTTGCGGCCGAGAGTATTGCCGAGGCCTGGCTCGACGTGTCGAAGTCGGTACCTTTCGCAGAGTTCGCGTACGACTGATACAGGCTCTTCATTTGCTGAACAGGGGTCAGCATGCCGTTGAGGTCTGCCTCCACAGAGCTGTCTTGGACTTGCTCTACGGCCCCCTGCAACGTGGACTCGATGGAGCTCAGGTCACTGATGACAGTGCTGACATTGGAGAACACCGTGCTGTCGTCCGGAGCGGTGGACGTCTCGCCCGAGTTGTAGGAGCCCATGGCGGTGTTGTACGAGTCCATCGCCTCGGTCGCGCTGGAGGCGTCCGTGCTGAACTGCTGGATCTTTGGCGGCAGGTCGGACGACACGGTCGCACACACTGGATCGACGCTGGGCGAGGTGTCGTCCGTGGACGAGGTGTAGTCGCTCAGGTTCGGTGCGCTGGCGTAGCTCGGCGCGGCGGTTGGGGTCGAGTTCGGCAGGTCGGTCGCGTAGACCGCGGCACCCACGCCCAGTACGGCCGCGAAGCCGATCGTGCAGGCGACGGCGAGTGCCGACATTCCGCCCTTGGTGGTCGCCGCACCGGCGGCGGTGGCCCCCGTGTGGCCGGTGCTCGCCGCAGGCGAGGTGGTGCTCACGGGGGGCGTGGAGTGGGCGACGGAAGAGTGTGCCGAGAGGTCGATCCGCTTCGGAATCGGTACGGCGGAGTGTGCTGCGGAGTGTGTGCCGGCCGCGTGGCTTGCGACGTGCGGCTGCGCGGAGGCACGGGACGCGTCGAACACCGGCCTCGTCACGTGCCCGGACAAGGTTGTGTGTGCGTGCCCGGAAGCGACGGACGAGTGGACAGTCGGGTGGGTGACAGTCGGCGCGTGGCCCGCGACGTGCGACGTGGTGACTGTGTGGGCCGGCAGTGAGGTCACCGGCGACGGGACCGCCGCCCCCGCGTTGGCCACCTGATGGGCCGCCGAATGCGCGTGCAGCGCGGCGAGTTCCCGCCACAGCACCCCCGCCTCGAGCGCCAGGGCAGTGGTCAGCGCGGCCCTCCCGATCGCCTTGCGGCGGGTGCGGGCCTCGCTCAGGAAGAACGCCTCCCCCTCCTTGTCACCCGCGCTCTTCGCCGCTGCCCAACCGACTCCGAGCAGGCTGCCCCACGCGTCGAACTGCCGGGACAGCGCCAGCTTCGGCGAGGCGGCACGGGCCAGTGCCGCGCCGAGCCGGGCGTGTCCGCTCCTCTCCGCCCGCAGTACCGCGACGTCCAAGGCTTGGAAGTGCGCTGCGACGTCGTCCGGGGTGGTGTCCTTCGCCTCGACCCATACGGTGAGCGCCCGGCAGAGCTGATCGGCGGGATACTCCGTCGCCCGGCTCTTCAGCACGCACTCGGCGACGTCCGGCGGACAGCTGTAGCCGGTCTCCGAGGCGAGCAGCAGGCCGTGTCGCACCAGACCGCCGGCGACCGCGTCGGCGTCCGTCCGGCCGAGCAGCTCATCGAGATGTCGGGCGGCCAACTCGGCGCCGGACAGCGAACCGAGCAGGTACAGCAGGTCGCGTTCCTCGGGCTGGAGCTTGTTCAGCAGAGCCGGAAGCAGTGCGGGGAGATCGGCGATTCCCGGCAGGCCCTTGCCGGTCGCGGCCGACAGGGCGATGCGCCGCAGCCGCAGCGGGTTGCCGTGCACCGCGTCGCACAGCGCCTCTACGACCGGCTCCTCCTCGGGCCGCAGCTTGCGGGGCAGCAGCGCCCGCACCAGTTCCGACGCCGCCAAGGCCGTCAGCCCGTTGAGCCGGATCGCGTGCACACCGTCGAGCGCGGACCGCTGCTGCGAGGTGAAGACGAACGTGGACTTGCCGGCCATGTCGAAGAGCCGGCGCAGATCCTTCTCGTCGAATCCCGCGTCGTCCAGGTAGATCCGCAGCCGCAGGGTCTTCAGATGCTCCTTCAGCACCTCCAGCGACGGCTTGTAGTTCGGTGCGTCGAAGCTGATGTCGAAGATCGCCTGCGCGATGTCATCGGCCGTACGTCCGCCGGCTTCGATGTAGGCCGCGCCTTCGGGCCCGCGCGGCAGCTCGCACGCGAGGTGGCGCAGCAGTGCGCTCTTGCCGACCCCGGGCTCGCCCCAGACCTGCACCAACTGACGTGTCTTGATGGCCTTTTGCAGTGCCTGAACGTCCCGCCCCCGTCCGATCAGCGGCTCGGCGGCGGCCCTCGGCAGCTGGGAGATCGGATGGCGCTTGACCGGATCCGGCAGCGGTCCCCCGTGCACGATGACGCTCGAACCGGACTCGGCGGTGATCAGGGTGTTCACGATGTTGTGGTTGCCTACGACCATCGTTCCGGACACGTCGCCGGTCCGGATTCCCCCGGCACCGTCCGGAACACCGTTGTTCTCTGGCATCTGCTTCCCTCGTCCTCTCTCACGCTGGGGTCCCGCACGAGAGGCCCTAGGTCAGGCTGGTGCCGACTCGTCGTGCGAACCCGGCGCTTTTACGTGTTCGGCGAGATCGCCGATAATCCGGCGGGCCCGGCCGCGACGGCGATCCGGGCGAGGTGATCCAGGTCGAGGATGGTGATCCTCCGGTAGCCGGTCACGACCGCGCCCGAATCCCGCAGCGCCCGCAGGGCCTTGTGGATCGACGACTCGGCCGCCCCGACCAGGGTGGCCATCTCTGGCTGTGACAGCGGGAGTTGGGCATCGTTGCGACCGGGACGCCCGTAGATGACAGCCAGGTGGTGCAGGATCCTGGCCAGCCGCCCGAGCACGTCGCAACCGGTGAAGTCGACGATCCGGCCGGTCGCCGTGCGCAGCTTGGCCACCACACTCGCGTTGAGCGCGAGTCCGATGGTGGGGTGCTGTTTCGTGCACTCCAGCAGCTCGGAGCGGAGTACGTAGCGGGCCAGCACCCTGCCGCAGGCGGTCACGGTGCCGACGCGCGGCTGACCGTCGATCCCGGCGAACTCCCCGACCAGATCCCCGGCCATCCGCACCGCCAGCAGCGCCTCACGGCCGTCCTGCGCACGCGCGGTGACCTTCACCATGCCGCCGAGCAGGAGCAGCGCGAAGTCCGAGGTGTCGGCCTCGCGGATGGTGATCTGACCGGCCGGGTAGGCCACGCCGTGGCCGAGTCCCAGGAGGATTCCGCGGTCGGCCTCGTCGAGCCGGCCGAGCAGCCCGGCCGGCGGCCAGTAGGCCACGGCCCCGCGAACCCGTGTATTGCTCATCGGCCACACCTCTCTTCCTGGTGCGGCCGAAACCGCACAAGCCGTATTAGTAGCCGTTCTACCCGGGGACCCCTCCTCTACGGTCTCGTCAATCATCTTCTCGACACCGGATAACCGGGACGACAGCAAATCGATCTTCGAAATGCCTGCCCCCGTCGTGAATCGCGGAGGAATCGTGAATCCGAAGTACGAATACCGAGCCCTGCTGGCGTGCGACATCGCGGGCTCCGCGGGCCGCGGCGAGCAACGGCTGCAGGAGATCCGGGGTGTTCTGCGTTGCGCGCTGCTCAACGCCATGGGCATCGCGGATCTGGACGCGCGGGACTTCGCGTACGCCGACACCGGAGACGGCTGCCAACTCGTCGCCCCGGCCGGACTGCCCAAGGCCAGACTGCTGTTCCCGCTGCTCCCGGAGCTGAGCTACCGGATCCGCGAGCACAACCGGCACGCCGGCGCGGACACCCGGCTGCGGGTGCGGGCCGCGTTGCACGCGGGGGACATCCGGCTCGATCCGGACGGCACCGTCTCCGGCGCCCCCTTCGAGGCGCTGGCCCGGCTGCTCGACTCGGCCCCGCTGCGGCACGCGACCCTGGCCGGGACCAGCGGCACCCAGGTGACCGCGATCCTTTCGCACCACTACTACGAGGAGACGGTCGGGCACGGCTACGAGGGGCTCGAAGCCGATGCCTTCACCGCGGCCGACGTCCGGGTCAAGGAGTACGCAGCACGGGCCTGGCTCTGGTACCCGGGCAGCCCCGTCGGGCCACGCGTCGACTCCGGCCGGGAAGCGGGCTCCGGCTCGGGTGAGCCGCCTGCGCAACCCGAGCCGCGGGCCGTGGAGCAACTCGTCCGGGCCACGGGAAACGGCACGGTCTTCGCCGTACACCGGGGCGACCAGTACATCCGCCACAACGACCGGGGTTGAGACGCGCTGATGAACGAGGAACTCGCAAGCCTGGCCGCGAGCGGCGCCACCGCACTGGTCTCCGCGATGGGCACCGATCTCTGGCAGGAGGCCAAGAGGCTGATGAGCGGCGTCCTCGCACGAACTCGCGACAGCCGCCGTAACGAGCTGTCCGAGACGCTGAACCGGCAGTCGACCGCCACGAGGGGAGCGGTCGGCGCCGGGGCAGTGGACTACTGGACCGAGGCCCTGTCCCGGCTGCTCGACCGGAACCCGGATCTCGCCCAGGACGTCATGGCCCTGGCTTCTCTGCGAACCGCAGAAAGGCCGGACATCGTGATCCAGGTCAATTCCGCCACCCATTCAGGTGAGGTATTCGCGGTGCAGCACGGTACTCAGCACTTTGCCTCCGGGCCGAAATCCCGCGCTTCCGAGGAACGGCCGTGAACCGGGACGACAGCCGGCGGGGCGGCCTCATGGGCGGACGGGCGCGGGTGGTGCTGCTCGTGGCCATCGTCATCGGGGCGTTCATCGAGGACTGCACGGAGCATCGGCGGTTCGGCCTGCTGGTGAACGGGTTCGCCCTCGCGGCAGTGGCTGTCGTAGGCGCGGCGGCCGTACTGCGGTCCGAGTCCGCCGGGCCGCTCGCCCGGCAGCGGGACCGGCTCGAAGAGGCACCCCGGCCCGACACGACGGTTCCGGTCTGCCGCTACGTCACCGGACCGGCGGCGGCGCAGTCCCTGCCTCCGAGGCCCCAGCCGTTCCTGCGCGAGCGGCCGACCGACCTGAGCGTTCCCCGCTTCGGCGACGGCGCCCGCGCTCAGGGCTACCCCTGGCTGCTGCCGGAGCGCACGGTCCAGAACGGGATCGCCGCCGACGAGGCCACGGTCGGTGCCTTCACCATCCGCGCGGCCTCCGTCATCGGGCCCGGCCACCGCTGCGCCCGGCCTGCCGAGCCGCGGCAGGACTCCTACCGGATCGGGCGAAGCCCGGACAGCCGGTACGCGATCGTGGCCGTGGCCGACGGCCTGTCCAGCGCGGCCTGGTCCGACGCCGGAGCGACCACGGCCTCCAGCCAGGCCGTTACCCTGCTGCGCGAGCAGATCGAGACGGTGGGCTTCGGCGGGCTCGACGTCAAGGAGCTGTACGGGCGGATCGCGGAGTCGGTCGCCGCGCACGCGGCCGGACGCGGCGTCGACGTCTCGCACGTGGCCACGGTTCTGATCACCGCGGTGGTCGCCGAGCCGGACGCGAACGGCGTCGCGCAGGCCTGGGTCGCGTGGCTCGGCGACAGTTCGGCCTGGACGCTCGATCCGCGCCTCCCGCTGTGGCAGTTCTCCGCCGGCGATGCCAAGGACCGCACGGCCGCGGTGGTCTCGAACGAGGTCGCCGGGCGACTGCCGGACACGCCGCAACTGGCCAGGGACCACTACGTCAGGCTGGCTCCCGGCGCCGCCCTCGCGCTGGTCACGGACGGGATCGGCGACGCGTGGGCGGACCCTGCGGCCAATATCAACGAGTACTTCGCGAACGCCTGGCGCTCGCCGGTCCCGGCCACGCGGTTCACTGCCGACGTCGGCTTCGACGCACCGCAGTGCCTTGACGACCGCACCGCGGTCGTGATGTGGAACGGTGACCGGGCATGACAGAACCGCATCTCATCGACGGCGCCGATGACAGTGCCGGAGCCGGCCCGGCGGCCGATCCGCGGGACTGGGTGTTGCCACGGGCCGTGAGCGTCAGCGACCTCGGACCACTTGCCGAGCCGATCTCCGAACACAACGGCCAGGCCATCGCCGTAAGGCCACTGACGAACCATCCGGGCTGGCTGGCCAAGCTTTACCGGCCGGACCAGCACCCGGAGGACGCCCATCGGCTCGACCAGCTGATCTCGGCTCCGGACACTCTGTCGGAGTCGGATCGTACGGTCCTGTACGCCGGGACGTGCTGGCCCGCCTCCCGGATCCATGAGCCCGGCAACCCGGCCGTCGGCTGCGTGATCCCGATGGCGCCCGAGCAGTACCGTTGCGAGCTGCGGCGAGGCGAGTTCAGCGACCGCCGGTTCGTGGAGATCGACTGGCTGGCGAAGTCCGACGAGTCGATCCGGGGCGTCGGACTGCCACCCCCGGGCTTCGCGGGCAGGCTGGCCGCCTGCATCGAACTGACGGACCTCGCCGCGATCCTGGAGCGCCTGGGCCTGGTCTACTCGGACTGGTCGTTCTCCAACGCCTTCTGGAGCCCGGATCAGCGTTCGGTCTACCTCATCGACGTCGACGGCTGTCAGCCGAAGAAGATGCCTGACCTCCACCAGCCGAACTGGGCCGACCCGCTCACGCCTGCGGGCACCGATGCGGACGAGTACACCGACAGCTACCGGCTCGGACTGCTGGTCGCCAAATGTCTGACGGGCAGGCGGGACGCGAGCGCATTCCACACCATCGCCGCGTCCCACTGGCGGAACCAGCCCGCCGTGTCCGAGGTGCTGCTCGACATGCTGCTCGCGACCGACCGCGAGCGACGGCCCTCGGCCGCTCAGCTGAACCAGGCGCTCAACAGCGGGCCCTATCTCAGAACCGCGCCACGTCCGACACGAACCGAGCTGCCCCCGCTGCCCCCTCAGCCCACGCAGGCCCCGATCCGGCAGACACCTGCCGAGACCCACAAGCCCGTGAAGGAACCCCAGTCGGCGCCTTCCAAAGCACCTGATCCCGGCTCGCAGGTCGGGGTCGGCTGGATTTTCGTGATCGTCATAGCCGTGATCCTGCTCTTCGTCATCGCCTCCAACCACTAGCTCAGAGGTGCACCATGTCACTCTGCCTGCCCACCTATGTGGTGATCGACGCGTCCTCGTCGATGAAACCCCACGAGGCAGTGCTCAACGCGACCCTCTCCCGTCTGCACTACAACCTGGCGACGAATCCCCGCGTCTCGGAGTTCGCCCGAGTCAGCGTGATCGCCTTCTCCACCGACGTGCACGTGGTGATCCCGATGTCGGACATGGAGCAGGTGCCGGCCATGCCCGAGGTGATCTGCGGCGGGCGCACGGAGTACGGCAAGACCTTCGACCAGGTGCGGGAGTGCATCGAACAGGATGTCAGCAACCTGAGAATGCAGAACCTCGAGGTGCTGAGGCCGACGATCTTCTTCCTGACCGACGGCGGTCCGACCGACGCGCACTGGCAGCACTCTTTCCGCAAGCTCGTGGACAGGGACTGGCCGCGCCACCCTCACGTGATCGCCTACGGCTTCGGCGGCGCGAAGCGCGACGTGCTCGAACAGGTGGCGACCAAGGCGCTGTTCATCGCCGACGGTTCGGACACCGAGTCGGCGCTGAGCGAGGCGATCGCTGGTCTGCTCAACACCCTGATCGCCTCGTCGAAGACCGGTCAGATGAAGATCGCCACCGACGTCAGGGGTTTCCAGTACGTCGAGGTCGCCCAGGAATACGTGGACTGATGACGGACATCGACCCGCGTTCCACGGCGTCCCGGGCACAGCGCGCCTCCGCCGGACTGACCGCGCTGGCCGCAGCGCTACTCGTCTGCGGCGCCGCGGTCGAGGTGACAGGCAATGTCCTTGACTCCTCGGCGAACGGGAGCGGAGGCGGCTCGCACCCGGCGACGACTGTGCAGCCGACCCACACCCGCTCCCACGTCTCCGAGACGCCGTCGCCGGACCGCCCGGCCCCGACCTCACCCGCCTACCTACCCGGACCCACGGCCACAGCCACGGCCACCGGTAGTTCGTTCAACCGGCGGTAGAGGCGTACCTAATCACTCGGGCCCGTAAGGCAGTTGGGAAGGTCAACGGGCCCACGGCAGCCCAGAGCTGGAGGCGCACGTGGGAATACTGCACGCGATCCGGATGCAGAAGCTCGTCGCGGATGCCAGGCGCGCACACGCGCAAGGGGACCACATCTTCGAAGCGTCCATCGACATCGACCCCCGGGGCATGGCCCGGGTGAGGAACCCCATGAAGAAGATCCGCAAGGAGATCGACCTGGTCGTGCGATCCGTCGAAGACGTCGGCTGGGAGTGCGTGAGCGTCGGCCAGTTCATGTACTCGATCAATATGGAGTTCGTCCGGGCGGGCTGAAAGGGCCTGCCGAAACCGGGCGTGGGGCTGGGGGTTCCACCGCAGTTGTATCCGCGCCCGTGTCACCCCGGTTGGCCGGGCGTGCCCGGAGGCGCCGAGTCGTCGTCGGCGGGTCCCCGGCTGCTCCAGCGCAGTCGTACGTCGAGATGCGTGCTGGCCTTGGCGGTGCTGATGATCGCGCCCACCTGCGTGTCGAGCGCGACGCCGAAGGACACCTCGATCTCGTCGGGGCACCGGGTGTGGGCGCGGAACTCGTCGATCACATCGGAGGCCGCCGCGGTGACCGGGGCGAGTGCCTGGCGCAGCGACTGCCGGGCGCGGCCGAGGTGGTCGCCGAGGCCGACGGGGCCGCCACCGGTGCGTTCAGCCTGCGACACATGGACGACGGTTCCGTCCTCCAGCAGGAATTCCACTGTCTCGGGCACGGGGCTGGGCTCCTTTGCTCAACTACACGGCTCCGACGGTTACTTGGGGACAGTACAGACGCTCTGCCGGGGCAGGGCGGAGCCTCCCAGGTTTGCCTGTACTTTCTGCAGGCTCTGCATGAGGTGCGTCAGCTGATCCGGCTGGTCGACGTACTCGATGACAGCGCGGTAGAAGGCGGCGGAGACGTCGGGGCTCAACACGTCTGCCGCGCTGAAACACAGCGGGCGGCGCGCCTGGGGGCGCAACAGCTCGGCGATGCGCCGCTGCACGGCGTTGTCGTACCGCGTCACGCGCTTGTGGGCGGAGAGCGCGACGGCGCCCTTCTCGTTCACCCAGGCCTGTTGCGCCTGCTGACCGGCGAGGTACCTGACGAAGGACTTGGCGGCCGCGTTGTGCGCGGTGAACATGCCGACGAAGTCGCCGGACACCTGCAGCGGGCCACGGCCGGCGGGGGCCGTGAAGTCGAGCCGGTTGTCCTGCTGCACATCCGTGGCCAGGGCGGAGCGCGCGCCGTGCGCGAGTCGGCAGTCCGGCGACGCACCCGCCAAGTCCTGCGTGGCCTCGGCGAATCCGCGCTGCGCGGCGCCGTCGAGGACCTTCGCCCCCACCAGGCCGCGCCAATGCTGCCACGCCTGCTCGACCTGGCCGGCCGTCCAGGGCAGATCGCCGGACACCCACCGGGCGTACGCGTCCGGGCCCGCGCCGGCGAGAAGCACGTCTGCGATCCAGTCCGCGCCGGGCCAGCCGGACGTCGGCCCCGACTCCAGACCGAGGCACCACGGCAGACCGGAGGGCACCCCGGCGCCGCGCCCCGATGCCGACGCCGCGCCCGCGGCCGGTGCGGAGGTGGTCCGGGAGTCATACCAGACGAGACTCTTCACATCGACCTTGACCGGCACGGCGTAGGCGGTGCCCGCCACCCGCGACAGGCCCTGGAACGGCTGTAGATAGTCGGTGATGTCGACGATGTTCTCGTCCCCGCCGCCGTCCCCGT
This sequence comes from Streptomyces sp. NPDC107517, assembly GCF_055582645.1. Classification (NCBI taxonomy): domain Bacteria; kingdom Bacillati; phylum Actinomycetota; class Actinomycetes; order Kitasatosporales; family Streptomycetaceae; genus Streptomyces; species Streptomyces sp. NPDC107517. Next base: position 47,142 of record NZ_JBVJPM010000029.1, read on the forward strand.
GCCTGTCCAGGGCCCGCAGGCCGCCGCTCCGACCCGCGTAACGGGCCACGGCGGCCGGGCTCGGCAGCACGGCCAGGTCCGGCGGGGCGCCCGCGGTCACGGCCGCGTCGAGCTGTTGGGTGAGCGCCCGGGTGACCTGGACGTCGACCTCGATGCCGGTGTCGTCCTCGAAGTCCTTCACGAGTGAGTAGAACGTCTGGAACTCGGCCTGTTGGGTCCAGGGCACCATGATGGTCACGCGTTCGCGGGTACCGCTGCATGCCGCGAGGACGAGCAGCAGGCAGAGGCACGCGCCGAGGACCGTGAGGCGGGAATTGGACCAGGTGCGGGCGGCGGGCACCGGTGAGGTTTTGGTCATGGGCGCGGGAACCTGTATTCGGCGAGGCGCGGGCGATACGCGAGGTGGTTGAGGAGTCCGGCAACGGCAAGGGCGAGCAGCGCGGCGGTCATGGCCCAGGGAGTGCCCGCGGCCGGCTCGGCGGCGAGGCGGCTCTCGTCCCAGGCGGTGAGCGCCGCCGAGGCCAGCCCTACGGCGCACGTGACGGCGCCCGTGAGCGGCAGGAGCGGGCCGGTGGTGCGGTGGAAGTGCCGGGCCAGGATGCGGGCGGTGACCAGGGTCATGCCCAGCATCGCCAGGAGCGGGGCGACGGCCAGGGACCAGAGCTGGACGGGGTCGAGCCACCCTTCGTCCTTCTGCCGCGCCAGGCCGGACCGCTGCAGGTCCCTCAAGTCCTCCAAGGACGCCTGGAGGCCGCCGGTGCCGGGGACCGGCCGCTTCGTCTCCGGGTCACGCAAAGGTGCGGCGGTGAGCGCGGCGCGGGCGGCACCCACGTCGTCGCCGTTGTCGTGCACCGCCGCCGCGGCGAGCAGACAGCCGGTCAACTGCCCTTGGACGAACTGGAACTGGCTGCGGCCCGCGGCTCCCGCCGCATTGCCCTGCGCCGCGGCCGTGAGCAGGGTGCCGATCCGGGCGGTGGCGTTGGCGAAGTCCGCTCCGGTGCCGGTCAGTTGGACCTGGCCGGTGTCGGCGGCCTGCTGCAGCGCCCGGTCAGCCGCGGTGGCCGCGTCACGCGCATCGTCGATGTCCTGGATCGCGGAGTCGACCCGTCGGGCGGTGGTGATCTCGCGGGCACCCGTGGTGGCCAGCACCAGATAGACCACCGCGGTCGCGCACACCATCGCGAGCATTCCGACCCGCAGCCATCGCAGCACCTGCACCGGGTGCGCGTTCCGCGCCCGCTTCCACGCGGCGACCAGCGCGCCGCCCTTTTTCGGCTCGTCCGGCGCGTCCGTCTCGGCCGGTGCTGTGGAGGTGCTCATGCGCCGCTCCCCAGGCGGACCTCGTAACCGCACTCGCAGAAGCGCTCATCTGGCAGGACGGAGGCGTCGCAGCGCGGGCAGCGGGCGGAGTCCGTCGCACCGTCCGGGAGGGCGCTGGGTGTGACCTCGCCCGTCTGCGGACGGCCCGTGCGGCTGGAGACGACTCCGATCCGCTGCATCTGTCCACGAGCGACACCTCGTCGGACCACCGGGACGGGGCCGGGCTCGGCGACGGACCGCAGAAGTTCCAACCGCCGTGTGTCGCCGAGGTGTTCCGCCAACCGCAGCGCGAGGCGCAGTTCCGTGTCGGCGCGCGCCGAGTCCCCCTGATCGTGCGCGTCGGCGAGGGCCCGCATCGCCATGCCGAGCTCCCGCGTGCTCTCCACGCGGGTCATGCCGGCCGAGACGGACAACTTGAAGGCAGGTAGCGATCGTTGGCGCACGATCAGGGATGCCTCGGGCGTCAGATGCGTCTGCTCCCCCTCCCCCTTCCCCTCGCCCTGCGACTCTCCGTGGACGGTGATGCCGCAGGCTCTCACCGGGTCGTCCACGGGCAGCGTCCCGGCCTCGAACCGCAGAGTCACCTGATAGCCCTTACTCTCCGGCGACCAGGCGCCGAGCGGGACCCGGACGAGCCCGCCGCCGTCGTCGACGGCCTGCGCGGTCAGATCGACCTCCGCCGGCCAGGTCTGCCGTACCGACTCCAGACGGAACAGCTCCGTGATCCGGAGCCCGAGGGTGGACCGCGGAAGGACGATCTCCTGTGCCCGGCGCATCAGGCGGACGAAGTCCTCGGTGAGATCGGAGATGTCGACGACGGCGTCGGCCTCGCCGTGCAACGCCTGGGTGATCCGAAGGAGTTCGTCGTAGTTCCACCCGTCGCCCAGGCCGCGCACATCGCAGGTGAAGCGGTCGCCGCAGGAGGCGAGAGCGGCGTCGAGCTGTTCGGATGTCTCGTGCTCGTTCTTGCCGTCGGTGTACAGGACGGCATGACACACGTCGCCGCGGCCTGCGGACCGCTCGAAGAGGCTGCGGGCCGCGGTGAGCCAGGTACCGATCGCCGTGCCGCCCTGGGCCAGCTGGGCGGCGACACATGACTTGGCGTTCTCGCGGACCGCCTCGTCGACGACAGCGAGCGTGTCGCCGTGCGGCGGATAGATCACAGTGGCCCTGTGGTCCCCCGCGACGATGCCGAGAAGGGTGCCGTCGCGCAGTGTGTCGATCGCCGCGCAGGCCGCGCGTTTCGCCTCGTCGAGCTTGCCGAAGCCGGCCATCGACAGAGACCTGTCCATGACCAGGATCTCGGCGCCGCACGGCACGCGAGCGCCCGCCTCACCCGCCCCGCCCGTCGTGGCGCGCACGGTGACCAGGGCGTCGGCGCGTGTGGCGCCCAGGGCCAGGTCCTGCTCCGCGTCCACCTCCACCGTGAAGTCCAGGCCCGTCGGTGATGTGTCCGGCATGGCGTCCTCGCCCCCGTCGTCGTGTGTGACCGCCGTGTGCCACGTGGTGTGTCCGTCGGTTGTCCGCCGGTCCCTGTCCCCCGTACGCCGGCCCACCCCCGGGAGCGTAGCGCCGCCGTTCACGAGCCGGAACGGATCTGTGCGTCCAGGGCCTCACTCGTGCGTCCCCGGCGCCGGCCGATGCGCCCCGGCGAGCGCACACCGAGCCAGGGTCGCCACAACGGCCTTGGTTCCGGGCGTAGTTGGTTGGCCCGGTCCACCAACCGGAAGAATGCCTCCTCCGTGGGTGCGCGCCGGGCAAGGGCGCGGACAGCCTCCGAGAACACCAGGCGGTCTCCGTCCAACAGGAAGGTGGCGTGGGCCAGTTCGGCGCTGAGCTCGGCGTGGTTCGCGCCGTCCATGCGCAGCAGGTCGAGCAGGAGATGCCGGGCCCGAGTGGCGAGCCCGGTGTCCTGGGCCCGCTGCCGGTCGTCCGTGGCCTGCTGCGTGCACAGGGCCGCGCACAGCCGGAACTCCGCGATGCGCGCCGCACGTTCGAAGGCTGTCTCCCGCGTCAGATCGGCGACGACCTGCATGGCCCGGACCGTACTGCCGTCCTGGTGCTGCACGCGGGCGAGGCCGAAGGCGGCCGCGCCGAGCGCCGGTGCCGTGGCGAACACGATGGAGTAGTAGTTCCTGGCGAGCGTACGCTCCCCGCGGCTCTCGGCACACAGGCCGAGCGCGAGTTGTGGGATCAGCTCTCCGGGCAGCGCGTCGCGCACATCGGCGAACTGGGCCTCGGCGCCCTCGAGATTCTTGTCCAGGAGCGCGATCAGCCCGGTGTACCAGTGGCGCAGCCAGTGTTCCCCGGACACCGCCACGTGGGCGAGTTCTTCCCGCGCGCGACCGGGCTCGCCCATGCCCACCAGGGTGCGGCACACGGCGAGTTGTTCCTTCACGGCGCTGCCGCAGGTCGGATCGTCCGGGTCCTCCAGGGGCATCGGCAGGGCAGCGGCGATGTCCGGCGCGCTCGGGGTCACGAACAGGGGTAGCAGGTCGAGCTGCACCGAGCCCGTGCCCCGGTCCGTGCGTACTGCCGCGTCGGCCCAGTCCAGCAGCGGCCGCGCGGCCCCGAGCCCGCCGTGCAGCGCGGCGTCCAGGGAGCCGAACAGAGCGGAGGCCCTGCGCACCCGGCGGCCGACCTGCGGCGCCGCGACAACCTGTCGGACGACGCCGCTGAGCTGCTCGCCGAACTGGCGCGCCGAGGTGAACCGCCGGGCGGGCCCGCCCGCGTGCGTGGCCCGCTGCAACAGCAGGTCGAGGGCGAGCACACCCGGCGCCGACTTGTCCCGCAGACGGTCCCTGCACAGCTCCAGCAGGGTGGCGCCGAGCCCGTACAGATCGAACCCGGCGGTCGGCCCCTCCGTGTACTCGGCGTCCCCGGGCAGCGGTGCGTACAGCGGCGTGTAGGTGTGCATCGGTGAGGTGTCCCCCAAGGAGCGCACGGCACCGAAGTCGATGAGCCGTACGCGGTCCAGCGCCCCGGTGGCGCCCTGCTCGCGGAAGCGCATGATGTTCAAGGGTTTGACATCGCAGTGCAACAACTGGCGGGCGTGCACGTAGTCAAGCGCCTGCAGCACACGGATCCCGTGTGCGAGCAGGGTCTCCAGGCGGTCGCCGCGGCGTGCGGACAGGGCGTCGCCGGGCACGTATTCCAGCACCAGGTAGGTACGCCGCTCCTCGCCGCCCTCCTCGCCTTCCGCCCCCTCCCCGGCCTGCGTCCCTTCTTCTTCGTATCCCAGGATCCGCACGATGGCGTCGTGCCGCAGGCCCACCAGGACATCGCGCTCCTGCTGCGACATGTCCTGCTGCGCAAGCCTCTTGAGCACCACCTGGGTCTCCAGGTTGCGGTCGTGGGCGAGATAGGCCTCCCCGTACGAGCCCTGGCCGAGCCGGCGCAGGAGGTCGTAGCGGTCGGCCACGACCAAGCCCGCGACCGAGGTGAAGTCGAACGGAGTGCGGCAGCGCGGGCAGAAGCCGGAGGTGCGCCCAGGCCGGCCGTCCCTGCTGCGGCCGACCTCGCCCTGGCAGTCCGGATTGGCGCAGAAGCGGTCTTCCTCCGCGCGCGTGCTGCTGTCGGGCTTGAGCCGAGCCGGGTCCTCCAGCCCGGGCGCCTGGGCGTCGTCGACCAGGGTCAGGCCGTACCAGGGGTCCGGCCGCACCTGCGCGACGCCGACGCGGGCCGGTGGCGCCGGTGGCTCCGCCGGATGCGGCCGCTCCACTCTTACGGCTGCCCCGGCTGCCGAAACCCGTCCGCACACGGTGCAGAAGCCGTCCGCGCCGATCGTGCCGCGCCCGCACTCCGGCCGCTCACATCTGCCCATCGCCTCATTCCTCCCCGACGGCGTCGCTCGGCGTCCGGCCTGCCGCGATACGGGTGTTGACCGCGGCCACATAGCGCGGCACCCGCCGTCCGGCCGCCGCCAGGTCGACGGGCACCTGTTTCAGCGCGCGGGCCGCGTGCGCGTACAGCTCCCCGAGTTCCAGGTCCTCGGCGCCGACGTTCCGGGCCGCGTAGACCCGGTGCAGCTCGAGCCGGGCATCGAGGTCCTGCCGTTCGGCTTCCATGCGCCGCACCTCTTCTACGTACGTGCGCAGAGGGGTACGGGCATCGCGCGCGTGCTCGGCCACGGCGGCGAGTTCACCGGCGTCCCCCCGCGGGGAGCCGGCGACGGCGAGGCGCACCGCGAGGCGGGGTGCCCGGGCCCGTGGCAGACGCGGCGGCGCGAGAAAGCTCGTGGCCACTGTGCGGTACGCCGCGAGTGCCTCGCCCTCCGACCGGGACAGATCCGCCACGGCCTCCTCGACCGCGGCGGCCGCGGGTGCCCCGTCCGGTGCGGCAGGCGGTAGCGGCGCCGGGTCGAGCCACACGTCGTACGGAAGCTCGGCGGGTGGCACCCCGTCGAAACCCAGGACGACGCGCAACCCTCGCAACTGCGCACGCCGGGCCAGCGGCGCGCAGAGTTGCGCGACGAGTGCGCCGGGGTCCTGGGCGCGGTCGACACCGTCCACGATCAGACAGGCGGGCGGCTTGCGGCGAAGCAGCGCGTGTACCAACTCCTCGACCGCCTCCGGCCCGTCGCCATCGGGAAGCCCGAACCGCTGTGTCAGATACCGGCACACCTCGCGCGTCGTACTGCCCCGCGCGTCGTACGCGGCGTCGATGCTGCCGTGGGCGAGATCGGTGTCGCCGTGGGCGCCGCTGCCGGCCCGGGTGGGGCCGCCCGGGTCCGATGTCCGGGCGAGGCGCGCGAGCCACGAGGAGCCCACGCCGGATGCGCGGCCGGTGCTGACGACGACCGTTCCGGCCCAGGCGTCGTCGGTGAGCAGCCGCCGCAGCTGGCGGGTGAGGGCGAGCCTCAGCGGTCCTGCGAGCGGTCCGCCGGCGTCGACCCCGGTACCGTTCCCGTTCTCGGGGATGACGATGGTGGAGGCACCGTCCGTGAACTGCTCGAGCAGCGGCAGATACGAGAGGATCTTCTCGGCGGGCATCATCCAGGCGGCCCTGGCGTCTCCGGCGATGTGGTCGGCGACCGCTATCCCGACCACGCTCCCAGCGAACTCGCCGTTCTTCGCCATCACTCCGGCCCCCGAGTACCCCGGCACGATCCACGGCCCGATCGCGTCCAGCTTCTTCAGCTGCCCCCGCTCGGGACCGGCGGAACCCGCCAGCTCGGCGTCCGCCCACACCCCTCTGGGTTCCACTCGCGGGAAGCCGTAGACACGCACCGCGCCACCCGAGATCGGGGCCTTCCACAGCCGGGCCCGGATGTCGCAGCCGGGTGGTGCGTCCAGTTCGAGCAGGGCCACATCACCGCGCGAGAAGGTCCCGCTCGTGTACGCCCAGGTGCCGGGCACCAGCCTGGCTTCGGCGGTCCAGGGCGGATCGCACTCCGTGCTGCACACGCGCACATGGTCCAGCGGCCCCCTCGGACCGGCGCCCGCCTTCTCCACGACGTGCGCACATGTCAGCACGTACCGCTCCCCGAGCAGCACGCCCGCCCCACGCACAGTCCCCTCGGCATCGTCGACCCTCACCCGCCAGGGCGCTTCCTGGTGCTGATGCGACGTCATACACGCAAAGCTACTCGGTCGCCCCACCCGTCGCCCATGGATTACCAGCCCCAAGTGCCTTGTGGTAGCGACGATTTGACGCGTTGAACCGAACGTGAGGGGGGCCGCCGGCTGGACACGGCGGCTGCCGTCACCGGCCCGGTGAATCAAGGCTCTGGGCATCTCCGGGCGGGATCACCGGCCCTCTTCGCTCCTTGGCCAGCTCGTCGGCGACCTCGCCGACGGCCTCCGGGTTGCGCTGGCGCAGTACCAAAGTTTGCGGACGTCAGAGCTGTCCCACAGAGTGCTGCGGAAGTTGGAGGCGAAGCGGTCGCGTACCTCGGCCGCGCCCGGGGAGAGGTTGTCGCGGTCATCCCTGGCGGACATTGCTTCCCCGATGCTGGTGAAGGAGCGCTTGCGCGACTCCACCCAGTCCTCGGCCACCGCGCGCGCCCACTGGTCACGGCCGCTCACGGTCGCCTGCGCCAGCGGCACCTCGCTGTTGCCGTGCGAGATGTAGGCGCGCAACGTGGAGGCCGTGATGCCACCCAGCTCGGCCATCTCCGGGACACCGATCAACTGGCCCGCGCTCAGCTCCGGGCTTGAGAGGTCGACGATGCACTGCTCCAGCGGAAAGGCGCGGACCTGCTTGGTGCGGCGCTCGGCCCACAGCGCCAGGTGGTCGAGCCAGTTGTCCGGCTTGGGTGCATCGGGAGTGAACGTGGCGACCTTGCCGACGTGGGCGCGGGCCGGGTCAGCGCGGCCGTCAAGCATGTCGGCCGCGGTGACGGTGACCGCCAGGCGGGCCTTGCGACGCTCGAAGTCCTGGATGGCCGGGTCCCAGACCTGGCCGGGCCGGTACCAGGTGGCGCCGTCGAACCAGTAGCCGCCGGCGCGGAACAGCGGAGCGTCGTATGCCCACTTCAGGTGCCACGGGGACGTGTCCTCGTCGTGCATGAGCAGGACAGTACGGCTGCTCGGGGTGCCAGAGCACCGACCAGCCCAGCGTGTCCTGCTTGGGGTCGGTGGTGAAGGCGTACCAGCTGTTGGTCTTGCGGTTGCGGTCGAAGCGACCCCACATGCCGCTCATCTCGTGGCGGCCGACGGCCTCGATGGCCTCGGGTCCCTCATCGAGCGGGAGGTGGGAGTCGTCGACGAAGGGCAGGCCCGGTACCGGGTGGTCGGTGCGCAGGCCGTTGGCGAGCGGAAGAACGTGGCTCAGGGCTGATTCATCGAAACCGGATCCTCCCACCCCAGCCGACCCCGCCCGACAGACCAACGCTCGGCCACCCGTGACGACGCCCCCGGGGGGCCGAGGCGCGTCTGCATATCTGACACTGCGTCATGAAAGCTCTGCGTTAACTCCTCCCCCACCCCTTGCCAAGCAAGATAGTACGTGTTCGGATTATCTCTGTCGGGCGGTGCTCCGCCCCTAGTCTTCGCAGCTCAACTCCCGTGCACAAGTGGCCAGTTCGCCATGCCCGCGTGCACCCAGCCGAGCCTTGGAAGGACATCTCGTGTTCGATCTGACCGCCGTCGATCTGCTCGACGCATTCACCCGCCAGCTACGTCTCTGCAAGCTCAGCGAGGGCGAGCACGTCGTCGTGCTGTCCGAGCCCGGCAGCCGTGGCGACTACGTGGCCGCCGCGTTCGGAGCGGCCAAGACGTGCGGCGCTCATGTCATCGCCGCGACCGTGCCAGGCGGCAGCCCCGCTCCGATGCCCAGCACCCACACGGGCGCAGGCCCCGGCCTCCTCTCGGTGCTCAACGACACCACCGCGCAAGACCTGTTGAAGTCCGCCGACCTGGTGGTGGACCTCACCCGGGAAGGGTTCATCCACGCCCCGGTGCAGCAGGAGATCCTGCGCGCCGGCACCCGGATCATCTTCGTCTGCGACGCCCCGGACGTGCTGATCCGCAATCTGCCCAAGGAGTCGGACAAGGAGGAGGTGCTGCGCGGCGTCGAGCTGCTCAAGGCCTCGTCCGTCATGCACGTCTCCTCGGCTGCGGGCACCGATCTCACCATCCAACTCCCCGGCTCCAAGCCTGAGTTCCAGTGCGGCTTCGCCGACGACCCGGGGCGATGGGACCACTGGCCGAGCACGATGGTGCTGTGCTGGCCGGAGATCTCGGACGGGCAGATCGTGCTGTCCGAGGGAGACATCCTGCTGCCGTTCAAGGAGTACGTACGCACGCCCGTCACGCTGGAGGTCTCCGGCGGCCACATCGACAAGGTCACCGGTGGCGCCGAGGCCGAGACGCTCAACACGTTCTTCGACGACTCGCAGGACCAGTGGGCCCGCAGCCTCTCCCACATGGGATGGGGCCTGATGCACACCGCAGACTGGTTCGCCACAGCGATGTACGGCAAGGACGACCTGATGGGCATGGACGCCCGCGCCTTCGCCGGCAACTTCCTGTGGTCCACGGGCCCGCACCCGCACCTGCAGCGCGAGTCGTACGCCCACCTCGACATCGCCATGCGCGGCTGCACGGTCACCGTCGACGGCACCGAGGTCGTCACGGGCGGCCGCCTGGTCGAGAGCTGACGCCCGAACAGCTGACACCGCAGGTCCCACGGCCTCATCAGACTCCCAGGAGAACAGCCATCGTGGCTCTCAGCCAGTCGTTTGAAATCACCGTCGTCGGCGGGGGCCTCGGCGGACTCACCGCCGCGCTGTCCCTGCGTCACCAGGGCCTGCGGGTCACCGTCCTCGAACAGGCTGCCGTGCTGGGTGAAGTGGGGGCGGGCATCCAGACCGCACCGAACGCCAGCCGCATCCTGATGGGCCTCGGCCTGCGCCGCCAACTGGAGGCCATCCGCACGGAGCCGCTGGACCAGGTCCGCCGACGCTGGCAGGACGGCACCATCGTCGGGCTCACCCCGCTCGGGCAGCGCGTCAAGGACACCTTCAACGCCCCCTACTGGCACTACCACCGGGCGGACCTGCACCAGGTCATCCTCGACGCCTGCACCGATCCGGTCGGCCCCGGCCCCGCCGTCCGGATCCGCACCGGAAGCCGCGTGACCGCCCTCGACCGCAGCGATCCGCAGCGCCCCGTCGCCATCACCGAGAACGGCGCCCGGTACGCCGGCGACATCCTCATCGGCGCCGACGGCGTCCGCTCCCAGGTGCGCGACCTCATAGGCGCCGAGGACACGCTCGTCTTCTCCGGCGACATGGCTTTTCGCACCCTGATCCCCGGGGAGTTGCTGCGAGCGGATCCGGCCACCCGGTTCCTCTTCGACCGCTTCCAGAGCACCATCTGGTACGGGCCCGGACGCCACCTCGTGCACTACCTCATCCGCGGCGGCGAATCCCTCAACGTTGTCGGCTGTGTTCCCTGCACCGACGAGGTCGCCGAGAAGTGGACCACCACCGCCTCCGCGCAGCAGCTGGTCGATGCCTACGAGGGCTGGGACGACCGCGTTGCGGCGATGCTGTCGAAAGCCAAGGACGACGTCACCTGCTTCGCCCTCTACTACCGGCGTCCCGACCCCGTCTGGGTCGACGGCCGCGTCGCGCTCCTGGGCGACGCCTGCCACGCAATGCTGCCCTATCAGGCACAGGGAGCATCGCAGGCAATGGAGGACGCCGCCGTCCTCGCCGAAGAGCTCGGGGCCGTGACGGTCGCCGGTGTGGAGGGCGCGCTGCAGCGTTACGTGCACCGCCGGGCCAAGCACGCCGGGATGGTGCAGCAGGCCTCTCTGCGCAACAAGACCTTCTACCGCCACCCCGACGGGCCGGAACAGGGTGCCCGCGACGCCGCGCTCGCGCGGAACTTCGACGGCGAGTCGGACGTGTCGTACGACTGGCTGTGGAGCGGCAGCCCGCTCGACATCGCGGGCCAGGAGCAGTTCGCCTACCGACACCACCGCTGACCCTCCCCGGCCTTTCGACTCCCGCCCCGCTCGGCGGCCGGCACCCGCAGCTCGTGCAGTCACCCAGCGCCCGCGACGACGCGGCGTCCCCATCTCTGCAGACCTGGAGTACGCGCGTGAAAACCGGTGACCAGATCGTCCAGGACCTCCCCTGGAAATGGCGTGTGCAAGGCCGCATCTTCATCATCGGCGGCCTTGGCTACCTCTTCGACGCCTGGGACGTCGCCCTCAACGGCTTCCTCACCCCACTGCTCGGCACCGAGTTCGATCTGTCCGTCGGTGAACGCAGTCTCGTTGCCACCGCCAACCTCATCGGCATGGCGGTCGGCGCGGTGGCCTGGGGATCCATCGCGGACCGCATCGGACGCAAGAAGGCGTTCAGCACCACGCTGCTGGTCTTCGCCCTCTTCTCCGTCCTGGCCGCCTTCTCTCCCACCTATGGGGTCTTCTTGCTGCTGCGTTTCCTCGCGGGTGTCGGCCTCGGTGGCTGCATCCCCGTGGACTACGCACTCATCAGCGAGTTCTCGCCGCGCAAGTACCGCGGCCGGATCCTCACCGCGCTCGATCTGTGGTGGCCGATCGGCGGCACCATGTGCGGCCTGGCCTCGACGGTGATGCTGGACCTCGGTGGGAGCTGGCGCTGGATGCTGGGCGCCATGACGCTGCCCGCACTTCTGCTCTTCTGGGTGCGGCGCGGGGTGCCCGAGTCGCCGATCTACCTCACCGCCAAGGGACGCGAGGCCGAGGCACGTACCGTCATCGACTCGCTCGTGACCCGCACCGGGGCCCCCGCCGAGCCGTACGCCATCCCCGCTGCACCACAGGTGACGGAATCCAAGAAGGGCGGACTCAGCGAAACTTTCGCGCAGTTGGGGCGGGTATGGACGTTCAGTCCGCGCATCACCTCGGTCGCCTGGGTCCTCTTCATCACCATCATGCTGGTGTACTACGCCGCGCTCAGCTGGATGCCGTCCATCCTCGCCGACGAGGGCTACAGCAACACGGCGGCCTTCACGGGCACCACGTTGATGAGTGCGGTCGGCATCGCCGGAGTCGCCACGTCGGCGTGGCTGGTGGACGTGGTCGGACGAAAGTGGCTGATCGGCGTATCGGCCCCGCTCGCCTCCGCCGCGCTGGTGGTGTTCGCACTGCTGCTGAGCACGCCGACGGCCGCCATGGTGGCGCTCGCCGTCTTCGGATTCACCATCCAGCTGACGATCCCGGTGCTGTACGCATATGTGGCCGAGCTGTACCCGACGTCGATGCGTGCCACGGGGTTCGGTTCCGCGTCCGCGGCGAGCCGCGTCGCCACCGGTTTCGCGCCGCTCTTGTTCGGCACGCTCATGTGGCCGGTGCTCGGACTGCCGCTGACCTTCACGGTGCTCGGCGGTGCAGCGGCGCTCGCGGTGGCGTGGATGGCCGTGGCCGCGCCGGAGACCAAGGGCCGCGAGTTGGACCACGTCGAAGCCGGCCCGGCGCCTGCCGCCACGGCTCCCCATTCGACCGCGGCGCCCGCCGAACCGGCCCGGCCCGCCGTCTGACCCGTATCTGAGAACAACGAGAGGAGGACCATGAAACCCGCCCCCTTTACCTACCACCGCGCGCGATCAACCAAGGACGCCGCCCGGTTGCTCGCCGAGCTGGGTGACGACGCCAAGCTGCTGGCGGGCGGGCAGAGCCTCATCGCCATGATGAACTACCGGCTCGCGCGGCCGCGGCACCTGGTGGACATCGGCAGCCTTCCCTCGAGCGAGGGCCTGACCGGACTTCGCCACGGTCCCGGCGGGCTGCGCATCGGCGCCCTCACCACGCACCACACGGTCGAGACGGCGGACGAGGCGCAGTTGGGACCAGGCTTCGCCGTACTGCGCGACGCCATGCGCTGGGTGGGCCACCTGCCGATCCGTACGCGAGGCACGGTCGGCGGCAGCATCGCGCACGGGGACAGCACCGCCGAGTGGTGCCTGCTCGCTGTCCTCCTGGACGCACACATCGTGGCCCAAGGTCCGCAGGGCACCCGCACCATCTCCGCGGGTGACTTCTTCTACGGCTTCTTCAGCACCGCGCTCGAACCCCACGAGCTCATCACCGAGGTGGTGTTCCCCTGCCCGGCGCCGCATGCGGCACTCACCGAATTCGCCGAGCGCAAGGGGGACTTCGGCATAGTGGTGGCCGCCGTCGACCTGGATGTGAAGGACCGCGCCGTGCGCGGCGGGCGTGTAGTGCTCGGCGGCGTCGCCCCGGCACCGATACGAGTGCCGGAAGCGGAGGAGGCGCTCGCCCGGGGCGGTTCCCAGGACGTGTTGTTCGCGGCCTGCGCGGAGGCGGCCGCTGCTGCGATCGATCCGCCCAGTGACGGGAACGGCAGTGCACGCTATCGGCGGGTCCTCACCCGCCGACTGGTCCTGCAGGCCTGTGAGGAGGCGATGTCCCGATGAGCCGCACCAACACGGCCTCGCCCACCCTGGTCGGATCCGCTGTCCCCCGCCGTGAGGACCCACGCCTGCTCACCGGGCGCGGCCGGTTCGTCGACGACATCCAGGTACCGCGCATGCTCCACGCCCAGTTCGTCCGGGCGAGCGTCGCATCGGGCCGGCTCATCTCCCTCGACCTGTCCGCGGTACGCGACGTGCCAGGTGTGGTGGCCGTGTTCACCGCCGACGACCTGGCTCTGAACGGGATCACCGCTGGGCTGCACCGTCCCCGCGAGGAGTACGTGCCCACCGAGATGCCCGTACTCGCCCGCGACCGGGTGCGCTTCGTCGGGGAGCCGATCGCGATCGTGATCGCCGAGAACCCGTACGCGGCCGAGGATGGCATCGAGGCCACCAAGGCCACCTACGACGTGTACCCGCCAATCCTCGACGAGGCTGCGGCACTGGCCCCTGACGCCCAGCTGGTCCACGAAGAGGCCGCGCGCAACACCCTGCTGGACGTCTCCCTCTTCGCGACCGAGGGCATCGACGAGATCTTCGCGGACGCCGCGTGCACCGTGAGCGTCGAGTCACGGACCGGCCGCCAGAACGCACTGCCGCTCGAGACACGCGGCGTCGTCGCCCAATGGGACACGCGCGACGAGCAGCTGGTCGTGCACACGTGCACGCAGATCCCCCATCAGGTGCGGACGGTGATGGCGAGTTGCATGGGCCTGGACGAGCGTGCCGTGCGTGTGTTGGTGCCCGACATGGGTGGCGGCTTCGGCATCAAGTGCGTGGTGGGCCGCGAGGAGATCGCTGTCGGCGCGGCCGCCATGCGCCTGGGCAGGCCGGTCAAATGGATCGAGGACCGCAAGGACGCACTGACCGCATCCTTCCTCTCCCGCGAGCAGCACTACAGCCTGCGCGCCGCGTTCGACGACGACGGACACATCCTGGCTCTGGACGCCGATGTTGTGTGCGACATGGGCGCGTACTCCTGCTACCCGTTCACCGTGGGCATCGAGCCGTTGATGGCCTCGTCTGAGATGCCGGGCGTCTACCGCGTCCCCGCCTACCGGGTGCGCGGCCGGGCGATCACCACCAACAAGGCGCCGACCGCGCCCTACCGGGGTGTCAGCCGCCCTCAGTACGTGATGGCCGTCGAGCGGGTCTTCGAGCGTGCCGCGCGTGAACTCGGCCTGGATCCAGTCGAGGTCCGCCGCCGGAACGTCATCACCGAGTTCCCGTACACCGGCGTCAATAACATCACGTACGACCCCGGCTCCTACCTGGAGTCGCTCGACCTGTGCGAGAAGTCGCTGCGGGACGAGGGCTGGTACGAGCGCCAGGTCGAAGCAACAGAGCAGGGCAAGCACTTGGGCATCGGCTACTCCTGCTTCAGCGAGCGCACCGGGTACGGCACTGCCGCCTTCGCTCAGCGGAAAATGAAGGTGGTGCCGGGCTTCGACCTCGCCGAGGTACGGATGGACACCACCGGCGCACTCACCGTCACGACCGGCACCATCAGCCACGGGCAGAGCCACGAGACGACGATGGCCCAGATCGCCGCCGACGAACTCGGACTGGAGCTGCACAAGGTCAAGCTGCACCAGGGTGACACTGAACGGATCACCTACGGCTGGGGCACCTTCGCCAGCCGCTCGATCGCCATCGGCGGCAGCGCGGTACGCCGCGCGGCAGGAAAGCTGGGCGAGCGGCTGCGCACCCTTGCGGCCGGGCTGCTGGATGTCCCGTACGAGGACACGGTCCTCGACAAGGGCCGGGTACGACTGCGGAACGATCCCGAACGCGGCCTCAGTTACGTTGAGTTGGCTGAGATTGCATATCTGCGGGCGGACCTGTTGCCCCCGGGAACGGAACCGGGACTGACGGCCGCCGCGTCGTTCGACACCCTGACCGACGGCACCTTCTCCAACGCCACTCACGGCGTCGTCGTCGAGCTGCACGAGGGCACGGGCCAGGTCGAGATCCTGCGGTACATCTGCGTGGAGGACTGTGGCGTCGCCATCAATCCCAAGGTCGTGGAGGGCCAGTGCCGCGGCGGTATCGCGCAAGGCATTGCCGGGGCGCTGTACGAGCAGGTCACCTACGACGCCCAGGGCGACCCCGAGTGCACCGGGTTCATGGAGTACAAGATGCCGACCGCGGCCGAGATCCCGGACATCACCATCCACCACCTGGAGACCCCCTCTCTCATCACCGAGACGGGTGCGAAGGGCGCCGGCGAGGGCGGCACCATCGGTGCCCCGGCCGCTGTACTCAACGCCGTCAACGACGCGCTGCGGCCCACGGGGGTGGAGCTGGAGAACACGCCCATCCGCCCGGAACAGGTCCAACTCGCTCTGGAACAGACGAAGTACGTACGCGAGGAGTCGGTATGAGCACGGGTTTGAACAGCAACGCCGCAGACCAGCAACTGGTCTCTCTCACCGTCAACGGCTCGGCGCGCGACGTCGTCCTGGACTCGCGCCGCACCCTCGCCGACACCCTGCGCCACGACCTGGGACTCACGGGCACACACCTGGCCTGCGAGCACGGCATCTGCGGGGCCTGCACCGTACTCGTCGACGGACGCCCGGCACGCTCCTGCCTCATGTTCGCCGTGCAAGCGGAGGGAAGGCAGGTACGCACGGTCGAGTCACTCTCCGCGGACGGCCAACTCGGCGACCTACAGCAGGCGTTCGCCGACCACCACGGCCTCCAGTGCGGCTTCTGCACCCCCGGCTTCCTCATGCTCGCCGAGGGCTTCCTCGCCGAGCACCCGGACGCGGACCGGGAGGAGATCCGCGAGGCGGTCTCCTCCAACCTGTGCCGCTGCACCGGCTACCAGACCATCGTCGACGCGGTCGAGCACTGCGCCGCGGCCCGGCGCGGGCACCAGGAAGGGAACGTCCAGTGATCCTCACCAACGAGATCGCCGTCCCGGCGGCACCCGACGCCGTCTTCAAGCTCCTCAACGAAGTGGAGCGGGTCGCCTCCTGCATGCCCGGCGCCACCCTCGACGGCCTCGACGGCGACGCCTGGCGCGGCACGGTGAAGGTCAAGGTCGGGCCGATCACGGCCGGATACGCGGGGACGGTGCAGTTCCTCGAATCCGACCCGGAAGCACGTCGATTGCGACTGAAGGCCAGCGGCGCCGACGTCCACGGTAGCGGCGACGCCGAGGCGGCTGTCGACCTGCAGGTGGCCGACGCTCCCGACGGCTCGGGCTCACTGCTGCGGATCTCGACCGACCTGGTCATCCGGGGCAAGATCGCCCAGTTCGGCAAGGGCGCCATCGTCACGGTGTCAGATCGCCTGCTGCGGCAGTTCGCCCAGAACCTGGTGGCGCTGCTGTCGGCGGGAAGCCCGGCACTCGCCACGACCGCCCCCGCGGCCGGAGCCGGACAGCCGACGCCCAGCCCCGTCGCCCCTCCCGAACTGGACGGCCTCGCGCTCCTCGTCGGCCCCACGGCCACCAGGTACGTGCCTCTCGTGGCCGCCTTCGCCGCCGGAATGTTCCAGGGCTGGCTGATAGCCCGCGCGTTCTCCCGCCGCTGACATCTCAACACCAAGAAGGACCACTCCATGACCGCGCACTACGGCCAACGGACCGACTCGGTCTACGAACGGGCCGGCTTCGGCGCCCCCGTCCCCCGAGGCACCCGCCCCGCCCTCGTCGTCGTCGACCTCACCCGCGGCTTCACCGAGCCCGACTTCCCCACCGGCAGCGACCTCACCGAAACGGTCACCGCCACGGCCCAACTGATCCGGGCGGCACGCGACGCGGATGTGCCCGTGATCTTCACGGCGATCGTCTACACGCCCGCCGAGGCCGACGGGCGCTCCGTCGCCTGGCTGGACAAGGCCACCGGCATGCGCGCCCTGCGCGAGGGCAGCGACGCGGTCGCACTCGATCCCCGGCTGCCCTCCAGGGACGGGGACGTACTCGTGGTGAAGAAGGGTGCGTCCGCGTTCTTCGGCACCTCGCTCGCCGCGCAGCTGACGGCCCTCGGCCGGGACACGGCGGTGGTGTGCGGAGCGACGACCAGCGGCTGCGTGCGCGCCACCGCCGTCGATGCCGTTCAGTGCGGTTTCCAGGTCCTGGTGCCGCGCGACGCGGTCGGTGATCGCGCCCAAGGCCCGCACGACGCCGCCCTCTTCGACATCCAGGCCAAGTACGGCGACGTCATCGACCAGGCCGACGCTCTCGACTACCTCGCCAAGCTCCCCGCCGCACAGTGAGGACTCCCACCGCATGACACACCGCACGCTCACCCAGGCGGCACTCGCCGACCTCGGCGACATCCCGGCCCGCAGCCGCTGGATCCGCCATGACGGCCTGCGGTTGCACGCCCTGGACTACGGCGGTGACGGCGTCCCGATGCTGGTCCTGCCTGGCATCACCTCCCCCGCCATCACCATGGACTTCGTGGCCGACGCCCTGACCGGCCTCGTGCGCCCCGTAGTCCTGGACGTACGCGGCCGAGGCCTGTCCGACGACGGCGACACCTACTCGCTGGAGAACTACGCCGCCGACGCCGAGGCCGTCATCGAGCAACTAGGCCTCGACCGCCCTCTGCTGCTCGGGCACTCGATGGGTGCCCGCATCGCCACAGCCGTGGCCGTACGCGGACGGGTCGCTCTGCGCGGCACGGTCGTGGTCGACCCACCGATGTCCGGACCGGGACGCGCACCGTACCCCACCACCTTGACGGCGTTCCTGAGCCAACTGCAGGAGGCACAACGCGGCACCGATGCCGACGAGATCGCCCGTTCCTGGCCGAGCTGGCCCCACCGTGAGCGGGCCCTGCGCGCGCGCTGGCTGAGCAGCTGCGGCGAAGCGGCGATCACCGCCACGCACGAGGGCTTCGAGAGCGAGGACTTCTTCGACTGGTGGCCGCGGATCGACGCGAAGACACCGACGACCTTCCTCTACGGGGCAAACAGCCCGGTCGTCACGGCCGAAGGCGCCGCCGAAGCGGCACGCACTCTCCCCGCCGCCCGCCTCGTCCCGGTGCCGGACGCCGGCCACATGGTCTTCTGGGACAACCCGGGCACGGCCCTCACGCTGCTGCGCGAGGTGCTGGCCACTCCCCGCCCCTCTGAAGAGCCCTCGCCCGTGGGAAAGTTGGCCTATGACTGACTCCACGGCGGCCACCGACACCCCCGCCGCTCCACGCCGACTCGTCGAAGCGCCCGGCTTCCAGGCCCGCCGCCTCTACCAGGCGTATCTGGCGGTGTGGGTGCGCAGCGTCGACGCGACACTCACGGGGCCGCAGTTCGCGGTGCTGCAGATCGCCGAGGCCAACCCCGGGCTCGACCAGAGTTCGCTGGCGGCTCTCGCCGCGCTCGACACGTCCACCATGGCGGACATCGCCCGGCGCCTCGAGAACCGGGGCCTGCTCGCCCGTACCCCCTCCCCCGCCGACGCCCGGCGCAAGCTGCTGCACCTGACGGACGAGGGGCACAAGGTGGTGGAGGCCGCGAACTCACGGGCCCGTGAGCTGGACGAGCAGCTGCTGCAGCCCTACGCCCCCGAACAGCGCGACCAAGTCCTGCGGGAACTGACCCGCCTCGCCGACCACTGGGAACAACTGGCCCGCAACGCCTGACTGTCCCAACCAGCCCCGCCCCTGCCAAGCGCTCGGGGCCCACCCGACCAAATTCATACGTGTCCGGACTTTCGGTGGAGGAAGCACATGCCCACGCACCACATCGGGATGATCGTGCCCAGTTCGAACCTGACGATGGAGACCGAGGTCCCGCGCATGCTGCGGGCCCGCGAGGAGGCGGGATATGACGACCGCTTCGTCTTCCACAGCAGCCGTATGCGGATGCAGAAAGTCACACCCGAGCAGCTACGCAGCATGAACGGGCAGACCGAGCGCGCCGCCCTCGAACTGGCCGACGCCCGGCCGGACGTGGTGGCCACGGCCTGCCTGGTCGCCATCATGGCGCAGGGCCCGGGCTACCACTGCACGGCCGAGGACCAGATCAGCTCCGTGCTCCAGGAGCAGGGCGCCAAGGCCCCTGTCGTCTCCAGCGCCGGCGCACTCCTGGACGGCATCGCCGCGCTGGGCGCACGGCGAGTCGCGGTCGTCACCCCGTACATGAAGCCACTCACGTCGCTCGTCACCGACTACATCGAGTCGGCCGGCATTGCGGTGGTGGACTCCCTCAGCCTGGAGGTCGCCGACAACCTTGCCGTCGCCCGCCTCGACCCCGCCGACCTCCGCGACCACTACAAGCGCCTCGACCTGAGCAACGCGGACGCGTTGGTCCTCTCCGCCTGTGTGCAAATGCCATCCCTGGACGCGATCCAGGCGGTCGAGGACGAGTGCGGCATCCCGGTGCTCTCCGCGGCGACCGCCACGACTTACCGCCTGCTCACCGAGCTCGGTCTGCCGCCGACCGTGCCGGGCGCAGGCCAGCTGCTCGCCGGGCAGCTCAAGGCGGCTACGCCCCGGATCAGTACAGCTGGCTGACCATGTACGCCAAATCGAGGAAACCGGATGATTAATCGGCACCCGCAGAGTCGGCCTGCGTTCAACCCCAACCCAGTTCACCGTCGGGAGTTTCTGTTGCTGCCACCTATCAACCCGTAAGCGGTATGCGCAGGATGAGGCGATTGGACGGACAACAGTTGTTCGTCAACAAGCACCGGGACGTCGACGTAGTCCCTCAGCTACGGCATGAGGAGACTGAGGCCCGAGCAGCCCGTGCCACCGCTCGGGTCCGGCGCGTACACCCAGTACAGCGCGAAGAGCTGGACGAACAGCAGCAGCGCGACCACGCAGACGAGGGTCACCTGGGCGCCGGTGAAGCGAGGGGTGCGGGGAGTGCGGCGGCAGGTGAGCACCAGCGCGGCGACGCTGCACAGGGGCCCTGCCCACGCGGTGACGTACATCCTCGTCGAAGGCCCCAGATACTTGCAGTTCTGGAACGTGTCCCCATCGAAGGAGATATGAGCGGCGAGCAGCCCGGCCGATATGACGGCCAGCACGGCGGCGGCGACGAGGAGGCCGTTGCGGCTGCGGGACGGAGTCGTGGTGGGGTTCATCGTTGACATCAGTACCAGTCGGGGTTGGGTCGAACAATGCGGACGTTCTGCGCACCTTCGTGCTTCTCTGTGGCGTTGATCCGGCCTTCGAGGCTGACATTCTGGTACGAGTCGGTGTGCTGGGTGTACTTGATCTCACCGTCCGGCATGACCGCCGTGACGATCGCCGCGTGGTGCGTGGTGCCCTTCTCGATGGAGTCGTTGGGGCCGGCCTGCTCGTAGTAGAGGATGTCACCCGGCTTCACATCGGCGCGCGAGACCTCCTGGCCACCGTGCCGGAGCATGAAGTTCTGGTTGTTCTCGGCAGCAGTCCAGTTGTCCGAGTAGGCCAGTTTCTTGTCGACCCAGTCGATGCCGCTCGGGTTGCCGATCATCCAGCTGTCGTCGTCGGTCGTGCCCTCCCAGAACGACGTCTTCTCCTTCATCCCGGCGGCGTGCAGCGCGTTGGAGACGAAGTTGGTGCAGTTGTTGCCGAATCGGTGGGGTCGCCCTTGTCCCAGTTTTCCAGGGCGTACTGGACGAGTTTCACGCGGTCGTACTTGCCGTTGCCGCGCAGGTCTGCGCGGACGTCCTCCGGGATGCCGTCGAGATTGCCGATGAGGACCGGCTCGGCCAGCAGCATGTCCTTGCGCTGGCTGTCGGTCAGACCACTCCACCACTGCCGGACCGTCGTCGGGTCCTGACCGACGGGGATGTCGGCGGCCAGCATGTCCATCTGCACGTGTGAGGCGTGGGTCTGCAGTTCGTTGAGCGCCTTGTCCGGGTCGGTCAGACCCGTCTGGTTCGCGAGCTTGGTGAACTCGGCGGTGGCCAGCTTGTCGGCGGTCGTCACCTGCTCGACGGCCTGGTCGATGAGGTCCCGCACCTGCGAGCGGTACGGGCCCATCTCCTCGGCCTCGGTCCGGTTGTGCACCGGTGGGCCGGTGATCGTGCCGTCGGCGCCGATGGTCAGGCCGTACTGGTCGGCGAGCTGCTGCGCCTCGCGCATGGTGCTGTGGGCGGTCTCGATGGCGGTGGTCATGCCGTCGGCGACCATGTTGACGGCGAGCAGGATGTCGTAGGCCACCTCGAACTGGTTGGCCAGCTTCTCGACTTGCCCGCGGCGGCCTTGCCGACCTGGTCGGTCCAGTTCTCCGCGAGGGGTTTGACCCCGTAGTCGCGCAGGTCCTTCGCTGCGGCCAGCGCATACCCGGCCAGGGAGTGCCATTCGTCCGAAGCCGTCTTCCACTTGCTCGGGCGTGCGTTGTTGATGCCTTCGTACGAAACCACGCTCACCCCTTCCGCAGATCCTGGACGGCGGCAGGGTCTGCTGCACGATCGGGTGACGTCTGAACTGGCTTGCCCTGTGGGGCGGGTGGGAAGGATGTCGCTGTGCCCAAGCCATATCCGGAGGAGTTCCGCGAGGACGTTGTGCGGGTCGCGAGGAACCGTGGCCCGGGGGTGACGATCGAGCAGGTGGCCGCCGACTTCGGAATCCACGCGATGTCGTGCAGAGGGTGACGAGGGTTGTCGGCGCGTAGCGCCTTGCGGCCCGACCCGGCCATCATCGAGTCAGGCTGCACGGTGCCTGTTCAATGGCTATGAGGTCTTTCCAACCTGACGTGGTGAGCAGGTAGTTGGGCTGGGGGCGGTGTCCGGACGTGAAGAAGCTCCTGGTAGACGGGTGATTGTCGAGATCAGCTGTCCAGCCAGGAGCTTCCGCGTGCTTGTCTACCCGTCCGGCCTCGATGTGTCCACCTCGACCTCGCGCCACCTCTCCGCCCGTCTTCGGACCCAGCGACGGGAGCTGGGAACCCGATGGCGTCGACTGCCCGCAGGTCGACAGGCACTGCTGGTCCTGGCCCATCTGCGGTGCGGCCATACCTACGCGCAGCTCGCGGCTGGGTTCGGCGTCGGCATCGCCTACCGATACATCGCTGAAGCGGTCGAGGTCCTGGCCGCCCTCGCCCCGGATCTTGCCGAAGCGGTGAAGACGGCCTCGACCAAGGCGTTCGTGATCCTGGACGGCACTCTGCTGCCGATCGACCGGATCGCCGCGGACCGGCCCTTCTTCTCTGGGAAGCACAAGAAGCACGGCATGAACGTGCAAGTCATCACCGACCCGACCGGCAGACTGCTGTGGGCCTCGCCCGCGCTGCCGGGAGCGGTCCACGACATCAGGGCCGCCCGTACCCACGGCATCATCGACACCCTGGCCGAAGCGAGTGTGGAGTGTTGGGCGGACAAGGGCTACCGCGGCGCCGGCGGCACCATACGGCTGCCCTACTGGGGCCGCTGGGAGACGCTGTCCGCAGGTCAGCAGGCCGTCAACCGCTCGCACGCGAAGATCCGCGCACTCGTCGAGCAGGCCATGGCCACCCTCAAGACCTGGCGGCTCCTACGCAAGCTGCGTTGCTCCACCACCCGCATCACCAGCCTCGTCCAAGCCGTCCTCACCCTGCACCTGACCTGCCCAAACCGAGGACGAAAGCAGCTCTACGCGTTACTTCTGGCGAACCCCACACGGTCCAGGTCAGGCCGTCGCCGTGCGCACCAGCATGATCGAGAAGACCTCCGACCGGTAGTAGGCGTCGGTGGACACCACGGCGTCGCCGGTGGCGGAGTAGCTGGTCTGGTGTGCGTGCACGACAGGGCTGCCCTGCGGCAGGCCGAGCAGTCGGCAGATCTCGTCGTCGACGATCACGGCATCGAGCCGTGCCTCGTCGCGAACCACCCGAGTGCCGGTTTGCTGGATGAGACTGGGGATGTCGGCGTCGAGGCCGGTGAGCGGGGTGGCATCAAGGCTCACCCCGTTCACCTGCACCGGCATCCGGTCCCTCAGCAGCACACCGGGGCGGCCGTCGACACTGATGCAGCGTTCGGCGGACCAGATCAAATCTCCTTCTTTCAGGCCGAATTCCTCTGCGGTGTCCGCGGGACAGGGGGCCTGCTCCACACGGGCGTGCGCCAGCGCGGGGGTGTGACCACTGGCCTGGATCCGGTGGGGAAGGGAGCCGACGTCGCCCAGATCGACATAGATGTTGGCGACCGCGTCGCCGGCCGTGGAGGGGCGTTCCCGGACGAAGGTGCCGGCGCCCCAGCGACGTGTGATGAGCCCTTCCACCCAGAGCTGCGAGAGTGCTTCGCGGACCGTGACCCGGCTGACGCCGAGACGGCGGGTGAATTCCGCCTCCGACGGCAGTTTGTCGCCGGGCTGCAGCTGTGCGGCGATGTACTCGCGGATTGCTTGTGCGGCCGCGGTCGCGAGTTTGGGTGGCTTCATCACAGCGTTGATCCTACGGTCGTCACCATGTGCCGATGCCGTAGAGCTGGCGCGGGCTGTTCGGGTAGCTCTCCAGGACAGCGAGTTCCAGGAGCCGGTCCCGCAGTTTGTGCCGGGTCTCTTCCCATTCCGGCAGTCCAGCGAGATTGCGCTGTTCGTCCGGGTCGCTTTCGAGGTCGAACAGCTGCTCGCCGCCTCCGGCGAAGTAGGTGGTGTAGCGGAACCGGGCGGTGCGGATGGTCCGTGCCCAGCTGCGCGGCGTTGCTTCCCAGTGGTTGTTGTTGCTCTGGATGTACACGGCGTCGCGCCAGTCGGCGGCCGCGTCGTCGCGTTCTCTCCGGCACAGCGGGAGCAGGGACTGACCGGCGAACAGCGGGATCTGCTCGGGACAGCGTGGGCGTCCGAGATCCGGACGCGGCAGCAGCGGGGGCTCAAGACCTGCCAGGTCGAACACGGTCGGCGCGATGTCCACCAAGTCGACCAGTTCGTCACGGACGCCGGGAGACAGTCCGGGGCCGTGCACGATCAGCGGTACCCGGATGCAGGTGTCGTAGTGCCGCTCCCACTTGCCCAGCAGGCCGTGGTCGTGCAGCAGTTCGCCGTGGTCGGCGGTGAAGACGACGTAGGTGTTGTCCAGCCTGCCGGTCTCGGCCAGGCAGTCGAGCAGTCTGCCGATCTCATCGTCCAAGTGGGCGCAGTCGGCGAAGTAGAGGGTGCGGTCGCGTTTCCAGTCGCGGGTGTCGTAACTGGGCCGGTCGTAGCGTTCCTGGGCGAAGTAGGGCAGGCGCTCGCCGCCGGACCACTCCGCGGGCACCGGTTCGGGTACGCGGTCGGCGTGCACTCGTGGCACGTACTCGGCCGGCGGTGTGAACGGATTGTGCGGCTGGACGTAACTGACCTGGGCGAACAGCGAGGAGTCCCGCGGGGTTTCGCGTATGAAGTCGCAGGCCCGGTCCGTGATCCAGGCGGTCTGCGAGACCTCGGCCGGGAACGGCAGCGTGTACGCCTCTTCCGCGGCCTCGGGAAAGCGCTGCTTGGCCTTCTCGATCTCGGCGACCAGGTCGGTGTGGTCGGGGCCGTAGTCCTTCAGCTCGGGGATCATGGTCATCCACACGGTGGCCTGCGCGGCCTCGTAGTGCTCGGGGTGGTGGTCGCGGACCCAGTCCAGCCACTCCCCCGCCCTGGCGTCTTCCGTGACGTGTGTGACGTCGAAGCCGTACGGGTGGTAGTCCGGGTGAACGCCGGCGATCGAGGGCTCCAGGTGCAGCTTGCCGAACAGACCGGTGCGCCATCCCTCCTGTTGCAGTGCCCGCATGAAGGTCGGGAGGTTCGGGTCCAGGGTGTAGCCGCACTCGGTGACGCCGTGGCCCTGGCTGGTCAGGCCGGTGGCGACGCTCGCCCGGGCCGGGCTGCACACCGGGTTGGGCGTGAACGCGTTGGTGAACCGCACCCCGCTGTCCGCGAGGCGGCGAAGGTTCGGCAGGTCGACGACGCCTTCCCATCCCTGCTCGAGCCAGCGGGCGGCGAGCTGGTCGACCATCACCAGCACGATGTCGGGCTGCATTACACGCTCTCCTTGTGGAATTCGGTGTTGCTGGCCGCGGGGTGCGACCGGGGCGTGCTGACGGCGAGGGTGCACGCCACCATGATCAGGGCGAGTACGGACACGTAGGCGGCGATCGACCAGGAGTGGCCGGAGGCTTCGAGCAGCAGGGAGGCCACCGTCGGGGCCAGTGCGCCGCCGAGCACGGTGGCGGTCTGGAAGCCGAGCGAGATGCCGCTGTAGCGCACCTTCGCCGGGAACAGCTCGCAGAACAGGGATGCCTGCACGCCGTAGGGCAGTCCGCCGATGAAGTTGGCGAGGGAACAGGCGACGAACACCATCGCCACCGAGCGCGTGTCCAGCATGGCGAACAGCAGGAACGGTGCCGGGATCAGCAGCAGGCCGCAGGCGAGGTAGGTGCGACGGCGGCCGATGCGGTCGGAGAGCCGGCCCGCGATCAGCATGCCGGCGAGGTAGAACACGGCGCTGACCAGGTTCGCGTTGATTGCCACCGATCGCGGCAAGTGCAGCTGGTCGACGACGTAGGAGATGACGTACACCCCGAGCAGGAAGCCGAACGCGGCGATGGCGGTGTACAACCCGATGGCAAGTCCGATCCTGCCGGAGTGCCTGCGCATGGTCTCCCACAGCGGAGCCCGGTCCGACTCGTCGTCCGTGCGCACCTCCCGGAACTCGGGAGACTCGTCGATCCGCCGACGCACGATCACGCCGACGCCGACCAGAACGACGCTGGCCAGGAAGGGGATCCGCCAGCCCCAGGCGAGCAACTGTTCGGTGGTGAGGCAGGCCAGCAGCGTGGTGGCGGTGAGGGCGGAGAGGATGAGGCCGAAGCCGCTACCGGTCTGCACGAGGCTGCCGTACCAGCCGCGGCGGTGCGGCGGTGCGCTCTCCACCATCAGGCTGACCGCGCCTCCCCACTCGCCGCCGATGCCCAGGCCCTGACAGAACCGCAAGAACGTCAGCAGGATCGGCGCCCAGACACCCGCGGTGGCGTAGGTGGGCAGCATGCCCATCAAGAACGTGGCGCCACCCATGATGCCCAGGCTCCACATCAGCATCGGCTTGCGGCCCAGCCGGTCGCCGAAGTGCCCGAACACGGCGGCCCCGAGGGGGCGGGAGACGAATCCGACCGCGAAGGTCGCAAACGCCAGCACCGTACCGACGACAGGATCGGAGGCCGGGAAGAAGATCTTGTTGAACACCAGCGCGGTCAGGGTGCCGTAGATCGCGAAGTCGTAGAACTCGATCGTGTTGCCCACAATGCACGCCGCGATGAGCTTGCGCGGGACTCTCTGAGGGGGTGGCCCCGTGGCGACAACAGCGGTCACACCAGCCTCCATTTCGGTAGACGTCTAGACGACTTGCTCCTTGTGTTGAGTCATCGTCAGCGCGACCACGGGGGCTGTCAAGGGTGGTTAGAGCACGGAAGGAAGGCTGGAGCCGACACGACAGGCGCCGACCTTGCCGCGAGACACCCGCCGGAGACGTGCGGATGCGGCGTGCGGCCGAACCCTGGCGCGGCGGCACACTCGTCCACGCTTGACAGCCCCTGAGCTTCCGTCCACTATGACGAGTCGTCTAGACGTCTTTGACTCTGCGAAGCCGCTACACCCCAGGATCGATCGCCTTCGGGCCTGGCCCGCGAACACCAAGGTCGTACGTCTCCGTCCCCCGGCAACCTGTCTGTATCCGGCCGTCGGCGAAATCAGTGCCGACAGCAACTGGGTGGCTACGCGGAGCCGAAGCCGTCTCAACGAAGATCAGGGAGCAATGCGATGGGTGCGTGCTATGCGGCGACCCACGTGCCCTCCGGGGCGGGGGCCGCCTCGATCCAGCGCCTCTTGACGCCGGTCCGGGGAGCCCCGCTGCCGGGGCGCCCTTCGTATCTGCGCCATGACGCACGGCGATGGTCGCCCACCCGCATGGAAGTGCACCAATGGTGAAGGCCCCGGCCGGCGAACCGGTCGGGGCCTTCACCCGATGCAGGATGCGCACCATCCCCGCGGCGTCCCTATCGGGCCGTGCCGAAGTCCTGAGTCCAGTAGCTGCCGGGCTGCGCGAGGCCGATGCCGATCTCCTTGAACGAGCAGTCGAGAATGTTGCGCTTGTGGCCCGGGCTGGACATCCAGGCCGCCATGACCTTCTCGGGTGTGGAGTAGCCGTAGGCGACGTTCTCACCGTAGGAGCTCCAGCTGTAACCGGCACGTGTGATCCGGTCATCGGGTGACGACCCGTCGGAACCCGTGTGGGAGATGTTCCGGTGGGTTGCCATGTCCTTGCTGTGGTCCTGAGCGGCCTCGGTCAGCTTCGCGTTCATCGTCAGCGGAGAGCATCCGGCCTTGCTGCGCTCGTTGTTGACGAGCGCCAGTACGCGAGCCGTGCCCCCGGGTGCCGGTGCGGTCGTAGCAGGTGCGCTGGGAGAGGCGGTGATCTGTGGTGCCCTGAGAGGCGCGGTGGTCTGTCGCGCGCCGGGAGCGGCGGTGGTCTCTCGTGCCCTGGGAGACGTGGTGGTCTCTCGTGCCCTGGGAGACGTGGTGGTCTCTCGTGCCCTGGGAGACGTGGTGGTCTCTCGCGCGCTCGGAGTCGCAGCGGGGCTCTTCGACGCTCGCGCAGTCGGACTATGGCTCCAGGACGAGTCCGTCCACCGCTGGTGGGAACTCACGTTCTCCCTGTGGCCGGAGGGGCGGCCGCCCGCATCACCCTGAGTGCCCAGGCAAGCCATGGCGGCGGAGGGCACACCTACAGCTCCTACGGCGATGACAGCGATGACTATCGGCCGACGGGACGACTTCCTGCGGTGCTTCCTCATACATGACCTCGTTCGGTGATCGCGGAGCGCCCCCAGGGATCCGGCTCTGCCCAGTTCCTGCACCTGGGCAGGCCGCGGAGACACCTTGCGGCCGACATTCTTGGAACTGCTGTCGGGGTGCGGCAACAAGCGGCACTACTACCTCGGCTCGTAGCCATGCACGGCCCTTGAAACGGCCGCACAGGCGTGCTGGTCCGGCTCCCGGGCCGACGAAGAAGTCCGTTGGTCCGTCAGAAGCCGTTGCTCGCTGCCTGAACCGGCGAAAGCGTTGAGTGGGTCGAACACCACTCGATCCGGCTCGGAGTATTCATGCATCTAGCCGGATAAAACGCACTATGCCGCAAAGCCTCGATCTACTATTCGACTACCTGAAAGCCAAAAGGCTGTGTGGCCGATATCACGGGATGACGAGTGCGCCGGCCTCGCCAAGCCGCCGGTGGTGCAGGCGCCGGCTTCGGTCTTCCGCCTCCCTCAGGCCGTAGCTACCGCCGGTGGGGCCGAAGGCAGCGTGCGGCTCGCCGCAACGCGATTGCCGACCGCGCGAACTTCGCGGCGTCCACGACGGCCGCGCTGCGCAGGTCGTTGGAGAAGCACCAACGCCAACTGGAACATCACCGACAGTGGCTGTCCGAACCTGCCGAAGATCGGTGCGGTGAAGGTGACATGGTCCCGCAGCCTGCCCGCCACCCCTACCTCCGTCACTGGCCATGCGTGCGTGACGCGAAAGGTGCCCTGGCTGAGGGATTACGTGACCGCTGACACCCGGGCGCCCCGCACCGTCCGAGCCCTCGCCCCGCGCACACCGGTGCCCCAATTCCCCTCTCCGACAAGGCGATCGCCGACACCGGCCAGGCCCTCGGCGGACATTCACGTCTACTGCAAGGCCTCAGACACCCTTGCGCTCCGCTCATGGCAGTCCCGGTCCCTTCCCGGCCGTCGAGCGCCCCGGCCGGGGACAGGGCACTGGCCCAAGCCTGCAGACGATTCACCGGCGAGCTGATCCGTAGCCGGCAGGCACCAAGTCGGGCCCTGCGGGTGCCGATAAATCATCCGTCCAGGTCGCGGCTTGATCGCCGCTCTTCAGCCGTGCCCCTTCTCGCGTCAGAGCCATGGCCAGTGCTGGGCATCGACGGCATCATGATCTGTCGTGCTGCTGCGCCTGGCTTATCTCGCCGCGACCAACGCCTTCGCGTTACTGCGGCTGCTGCCGATGAGTGACCGAGATAAAGACATCGAGATCCTGGCGCTACGGCACCAACTGCTGGTCCTGCAACGCCAGGTCGGCAAGCCCGCGTTCACCGACACCGACCGCGCTGTCCTCGCCGGCCTGCTCCACCACCTCCCGATGGCCAAGCTGCGCCACCTCCTGCTGCTGGTACGCCCGGACACGATCTTGCGCTGGCACCGCAACCTACTCAAACGCCGCCACGCCGCGACCTGTGTGCCGAAGCGTCGCGGACGCCCGCCCACCGTCCGCTCGATTCGCGCACTGGTGCTGCGCCTGGCACGCGAGAACAGCTCGTGGGGCTACCGCAGAATCCACGGCGAGCTGGCGGCTTTGGGCATCAAGGTCGCCGCCTCCACCGTATGGGAAATCCTCCGCGAGCACGGCATCCCTCCCGCGCCCGAACGGCAGAGCACCACTTGGGCCGACTTCCTGCACGGTCAGGCCGAGGCGCTGCTCGCCTGCGATCTGTTCGAGACCCGCACCCTGACCGGGGCGCGCCTGTACGTCTTCACGGTCATTGAACACTCCACCCGGCACGTCCGGATCCTGGGCGCAACCGCACACCCGACGGCGCAGTGGATCGTGCAGCTCGGACGCAACCTGGTCATGGACCTGGAGGACGCGAGCAGCCGGGCCAGATTCCTGATTCGCGACCGAGACTCGAAGTTCACGGCCGCCTTCGACGCCTTACTGGCCGACGCCGGGCTGAAGGTCGTCACCACCGGCATCCAGATACCGCGCATGAACTCCCTCATGGAGCGCTGGATACAGACCTGCCGACGCGAGCTCTTGGACCGCACCTTGATCTGGAACCAGAGCCACCTCCTGCACGCGCTCCGCGAGTTCGAGACCTTCTACAACAGGCATCGACCGCACCGAACGCTGAAACAAGCCGCACCGCTACGCCGACTACCCGAACCAATCAACGTGCCAGCCCACCTCAAGCACCTCGACGTCCGGCGACGAGACCGACTCGGCGGAAACCTGCACGAGTACCAACACGCCGCCTGAGCAGGCCGGATGATTAATCGGCACCCGCAATCCTCGGCGGAGTCATCAACCAGTACCAGTACGCCGCTTGACCTGCGGCGATGACTTGTCGAGCGCCACAGGATGAACTCCACCATGGAGCGCTGGATACAGACCTGCCGGCACGAGCTCCTCGACCGCACCCTGATCTGGAACCAGAGCCACCTCCTCCACGCGCTCCGCGAGTTCGAGACCTTCTACAACAGGCACCGGCCGCAGCAGCAGGCCGCACCCCTTCGCCCACTACCCGAACCGATCAACCTGCCAGCGCACCTCACACAGCTGGAAGTCCGCCGACGAGACCGACTCGGCGGAACCCTCCACGAGTACCAACATGCCGCTTGACCAGGCCGGATGATTAATCGGCACCCGCAGAGCTCCTGGACCGCACGTTGATCTGGAACCAGAGCCATCTCCTCCACGTGCTCCGCGAGTTCGAGAACTTCTACAACGGCCATCGCCCACATCGAGCCCTGGGCCAAGCCGCACCGCTCCGACCACGCCCCCGACCGATCAACGAACCAGCGCACGACAGACACCTGGACGTCCGCCGACGAGACCGACTCGGCGGAACCCTCCACGAGTACCAACATGACGCCTGAACAGGCCGGATGATTTATCGGCACCCGCAGACCGCCCGCGGCCGAGTCTTCGGCATCCTCAACGACGACGAGCGGCGCCAGCACATGCTCCCTGCCGCCCCGTGATCAGAGCTGCTTGGGCTCGACCGTCCGGTCATCGGTGGACACCAGATAGTCATCCGGGTCAAGGTCCATCGCCTTCCGCTGCGGCGAGGCCCAGTAGAGGGCGTTGCGCTCGGCGAACGACTCGGGACCCTCGTAGGCAATCAGCCACACGAACTGATTCCGCTCCCGGTCAACCCAGGCTCCACCGATCTCAAAGCCCAACTCCAGACGCAGCGGCACGATTTCGTCCCTCCACCGCGTTACCCACCCATCGAGGAAACCCTCCTTGACCGTGTAGGTGCGCAGCTGTGTGGTCCTGGGCATGCAGGCTCCTCCAATTCGTCGACAACGGCATGCTAAGCCGACGGTGATCAGCGATCAGAGTTCACAGAGAACCGGCTTCCGCTCAATCTCGTACGGGACAGTCACGGTTTGTGCGTTCCTCGCCACGTCCAACCCGAGGCAAGCACGACCTCCTGCAACGGGTCCCTCAGATCGTTCGAGTCGAAGCGGAAGTCGTCAACGCGCTGGCGGCGACCGTCCGGGCCCTTCTTGTAGCTTCCGCGCCAGGACTTCACTCGGGTGCGAGGCCCCTTGCCGTGCCCGCGTGCTACGACACGCGTGGGCGGGTCGCCGGCGCGCGTCGTCTCGCGGACATCAGCGCAGACCCGCACCTCGTGGGCCCCACCGTCCAGACGCATACGGAACTTGAACGTCCGCTCCACCTGTCGGCGTCCCATCCCGCTGCCCCAGCCCGGCTCGAGCATGTGCCACTCTGCCACCACGTCGGCCTTCTCCTCCGCGAGCGCGGTGCGTACGCGGTAGGGCTTGTCCGGGCCATTGAGCGCGAACAGGGCCGCCTCCACGTGGGAGCGCGCCAACGGCTCGGCACCCTCGTCCGGGTATCGGGTTCCCGTCCGCCAATCGCGAAAGCGGCCCATTGCTAGTTTCCTTCCGAGGTACTCGGTCGCACGGTGCGTACGAAGTCCTGGAACTCCTCGAGGACTTCGTGAAGCTGTTCGGTGGTGGCGGTCAGTGCTAGCTTGATCACCGCATACTTGTGCGGATCAACGGTGTCGGCAAGGGGCAGGTACACCTGGACCTGGGCGAGCTCGCGGAGTTCGTCGTTAACGGCGGCTGTCAGGAGAAAACGCTGCACGAGGGCGGGTGCGTCGTCGGGACCGACCTCGCGGCGGTTCACCAGTTGCACAGACTCAGCGGCCTGCTCAAGGCGCTCCACGGACGCGTCGGCAAGGTCCGACAGTGATACGTCGTCGGGCGGAATCTCTCCATCGATGGTGATGTTGGCGGCGAATCCGGCATCGGGGTGGGGATGCAGGGCCGCGAAGGCCACGCCGAAGGTGTCGATGGTCTCAGGTGAGGCCGGGGCCCAGCCGTCAGGCAGCTGGAACTCGACTGCCACCGGAAGTAGCTTGGGCAACTCAGTTTCTCCTCTCATCGGGCTGGTCAGTCGAGCCAGCCGGCGACGGTGTCCTTGGTCGATTTGAGGCCGTGGCCCACTGAGTCCACGGCGCCACCAAGCCCGACCGCATCGGCCGCACTGTCGACGGTCTTACCAAACTTGCTCGGGTCGAAGGTGATCTCGGTTCCTGCTCCTGCACCCACGGCTACGGCTGCGAAACCGCCGGTGCTCAGTTTCCACACACCGTGCTCGTCTTTCTTGACGCCGAATTTGGCCTCGACGCCCGCGCCGGCGCCGACCTCGAAGTTCCCGCCGATACCGATCCCGGCCGCCTCGACGCCGCCGCCGATCGAGGCCTTCGCACCGTAGAAGGCCTTGGCGCTGACACCGACCTCGTCCTTGTTCACCTTGCCCGAGATTCCGGCTTCGGCGCCGGCGAAGCCGTCGCCGCGCAGATAGACACCGCCGTAGTCCCCGTACTCGGCCCGTCCTTCCATCAGTGCTCGTGCGCCTGCGGACACCTCGGCCTTGCCCGAGATGCCCTTGTCACTGAAGCCGTAGTTCGCGCCGGAGCGAACACCGGCGTAGGCGTCGCCGATCCCGGAGAGTTTCCAGTCGCCATTGGTCAGCGAGCCCTTTCCGGTCATGTGGACGAGATCGAAAGCCGCCTTGACCGAGCCCTCCTTGCCGTACTTGGGATCTGCCGAGGCGCTGAAGGACGGGGACCACCAGTCCAGCTTGAAGTCTCCGTCGCCCTTCCATCCGCCGGACTTCGTGCCACCCTTGCCTGTGGCCTTGTAGTCCGTGAGGTGTTCCTTGGCGTCTCCGTTGAAGCCCTCGAGTGTCCCGTCGTTCCAGTTGGAGTCGATGACCACCGCGTTGAGTGCCGTCTGGACGGAGTGGTCGGTCTTCTCTGCGTCCTTGACGATCTGGTCGAGGTGGTCCTGCCACGCTGTGACAGCAGTACTCACGGATTCCTGGTACGAGGGGTCGTGATGGAGGGCGTTGCGTTCCCCTTCGGTGAGATCGGTGGTGTCGAAGGACACCACGCCCTCGTCGGAGACCGCCATGCGGGCCTTGATGGCGTCCGCGCGGGCGGACTTGAGTCTCTTGCGCACCTCGCTGAACTGGTGGTGTGCGTCCCGCAGCAGGGAGGCGACCGCTTTGGCTTCCGTCTGGGCTTTCTGGAATTCCTTCAGCGTGATGTCGAACCGTCGGTTGGCGGCATCCGCGCTCAGGCCCGTCCAGGTCTGCCCCATGGATATGCCGTGAACATCGCGGTCGTAGGCGACTTCCTGTTTATGGAACTCCTTCGCCATCCCGTCCCAACGGTCCGCGGCCGTGGTGAGTGTGGACAGGTCGACGGTCATGATGTCGTGGTACGTCGGCATGGTTCCCCCGTGGTCCTGCTGTGGCGTCCTGCTGGTCGAAGTGACGTTCAGGAATGGGCTCCTGCCCATCTGCGTCAGAAGCCGTCCAGCGCCGAGAGAGAGCGCGTACGAGCACCTACCTCGCCATCGGTGCCCTGCAGAGTGTTGTTGGCGCCCCGCAATGCCGTCTTTTCCGATGCGAGGCGGTTCAACAGGTTGTGAACCTGCTCGCCCCAGGTCTTGTGGGCCTTCTTCAACGCCCCTGACGTGAACCATCCATCGCGGAACTCCTTGACAGCCGCACCGGTGTCGACGTCCGCCCAGTCGCCTGCTTTACCGGTATCCGGCTGGATGTGCTCTTCAATGGCCCGTGCGGCGGCCTTCTTCTCCGCCGGACTCGACGCCAGGTCTTCCTGGCCGCCGCCAGCAGGCCGCGCGTCCTCGGGAAGGTGGTTCAGCCGCATACCGACCATGTTTTCCGGCCCGCTGCGTGGCGTGTGTTGTTCCCCGGTCGTATCCATCATGGAATCTCGCCCCCGCTCGATCCTCGCCCTGTCACGGCGTGCCCGTGTGGTTGGTGTCCTGGTACGGCCATGGCTGCCCTTGCCCCGACTGCGTGCCGGAGGGAGACGGCTGCGTCCACCCCTGCTGCGGCATCGGAGGCAGCGGTGCGGTCAATGCCTCGCGGCGGCGCTTGCGGCTGCGCAGGGCGACGGCCCCGCCACCAGCTCCGACCAACACAAGCCCGCCCGCTCCTGCCAAGATCCACGGCAGTGCGCTCGACTCGTCATCGGAAGTCTCTGCGGAGGGGGCCGTCGAGGCACCCGCGGACGGCGCAGCGGTTGCACCTCCCTGTGCCGCCGCCGAGGCCCCGTCTTTGTAGTCGGGCAACGGGTACTCGTCGGCCTGGCCTGGGGCCCCGGGCTCGGTGAGTGCGATCCGGGGACGCACGGCGCCGTACCCGATGGAGTCGGTTCGCTTCTTCCCGCTCACGGCTCCGCTCGCAGTGTTCAGCATGACCCGTAGGACCTGGTTGTTCGTCCAGTCCGAATGCTTCGACCAGATCAACGCCGCGGAGGCGGAAGCGAGCGCGGTGGCGTCACTCGTACCGTGAGAGTCGCACAGCTCGCTGCCGCCCTTGCAGGCGGCGACCATGTCCGCACCGGGTGCGACCAGGTCGACCTGCGGGCCGTGCTGGGACTCCTTGGTCGCCTTGACGTTCTTGTCGATCGCACCGACGCCAACCACTCCAGGTGTCCCTGCCGGGTACTCCACCCGATTCGTTCCAGCACCGGTGTTGCCCACGGACGCGAAGACCAGCTTGTTCTTCGACAGCGCGTAGGCGACCGCGTCGTCCAGCTTCTTGGCATGGTCCTCACTGCCCAGCGAGATATTGATGATCTGGGCATCGGAGTCCGCGGCGTACCGAATGGCCTTGGACATATAGGTGGGGTAGTCGTCCGGGTTGCCGTCCATGCGGCTCTTCTCGATGAAGTCCGGTACCCGGATCGGAAGGATCTTGGCCCCGGGAGCCAGCCCATACGAGCCCTGCGTGCCGCTCTTCGCGCCGGTGGCCGCGATCAGTACGGCCATGCGGGTGCCGTGCCCGTCGTAATCCGAGTGCTCGTCGCCAGGGTGTCGGGAGTAGTCCTTGCCCGGCAGTACCTGTCCACGCAGGTCTGCGAGATCGGGATCGACACCCGAATCGATAACCGCCACCGTGACGCCCTTGCCGGTGCTGGTCTTCCACATCTGCTCGGCGCGCATGGCGTCGAGATACCACTGCTGATCCCGGACGCTCTCGGCGTGGGCGGGTGTCACGACGACGCCCGCGAGCACGACGCCGGACAGGGCCGACGCCAGCCGGAGCCTGCGGACCTGCTTGGAACGGGAACCCATCGTCATCCTTCGTTGTCGCGCCGAGTCGTCGGTGGCAGGCCTGGCAGCCGCAGCGGAGGCTGTGGTAGCTCGGTCTGATCCGTCTCTGCTTCCTCACGCACAGGCCGCTCGTCACGCGAGCGCTCCTCCGGAGCAGGCCGAGCGCCATCCTTACGTGCCGTCTGCGAGGAACCTCCAGCGGGTCCACCACTCTGCAACTGGGCTGTACGGCTCTCCGTTCCGCGTACGGGACCCGCCGCTCTGGTCGTGGTCGGCGGGTTCCGGCGCGTCTTCGAGGGCTGCGGCTGTCCACCGACGACACCATCGGAGTGCGCGGGCATCCGTGCACCGGCCACGCCGCTCTCACGTCCCGAGCCAGGCACAGCGCCGCGGCTCGGTGTTGCTCCGGCGCGTGCCCCCTCGGGGGCACCACCGCGGACTCCTGGTGCTTGCTGAGTCGGGGAACCGCCGACCACCGTGCCCCGCGGAATCGCACCCGCCGCACGGCCTGTCTGCGGTGCAACCGGACGCCCACCTGCAATCCCGTTGGACGGACGCCCCGGGCTCGCACCACCTGGTCCTGGTACAGGCGACGCGGAGCCGCTCGGCGTGCCCGTCACCCCGGGAACTCCACGCCCCGGCAAAACCGCCCGCGACGCGCCGGGGGAACCAGGGGCGCGTGGGGCCGTCGGTGTGCCCAACGGTCCGCGGAGACCGTTGGCAGCAGAGACACGGCCGCCGCTCACTCCGCGCTGCGGAGCACCGGATCGGCCTGTGCCTCCGAACGCCGGCGGTGACGTACCCGGGACCGGCGGCCCGACGCCTGAGGTGCCGCCCGGCAACGCGGACGGCGGCGACGCGGAGGGTGTCGCAGTCGGAGCTGTGGGAGACGGGAGCGTGCCGAGCCTATCGAGGGCGGTGCTCGCCCCGCCCGGGGACAGATCCGGAACTGTTCTTGACGGAACGGCAGTTGTGATTGTGTGGCGGTCTCCTGCGGCCAGTGCGGCACCACGCGCCGCTTCGCCAACTGCTGCAGCCCCTACTGCAGCAACGCCTACTCCACTCGCCACAGCCGCCGTCCCAGTGCCCGATGCATCATCGGAAGACGTGCCCGGGCCGTGGGTGAGATCGTCGCGGCTCTCTGGCACGAACTGTTTGGGAAGTTCCGGGAACTTCGGGGCCTTCAGCGCATCGATCTGCTCCGTTGACGCCGTGTACGACTGTGCCAGCTTGATCATCAACTGGGCGGCTTCAGTACGGTCGTTGTCGTACTGCGATTTGGCCGACTTCACGGAGGAGTCCGGCGGACCGCCATCGTGGTTGCCGACATCCGTCGCCTTGGCCGCGTGCGCGTCCAGGATCGAGCGCGCCGAGGCGCTGGAGTTCTTCAGAATCTCCAGCTGTGGCTTGACCTCGTGCAGCGTGTCCGCCGCATGCGCCATCCACTTCCCGGCGGACTCGCTGTAGTCGCCCAGCCCCAGGGTCGCTAGCGCAGCCTGGTGGACCCATTTACGGAACGCCTCGCCGCCCTCTCCGTCCCACTCCACCGCCGTGCTGTGCGTCTTGAGGTCGTCGCCGATGCTCTTG
Organism: Streptomyces sp. NPDC107517; assembly: GCF_055582645.1. Classification (NCBI taxonomy): domain Bacteria; kingdom Bacillati; phylum Actinomycetota; class Actinomycetes; order Kitasatosporales; family Streptomycetaceae; genus Streptomyces; species Streptomyces sp. NPDC107517. The sequence continues at coordinate 84,213 of NZ_JBVJPM010000029.1, forward strand.
ATCGTCTTTGCCGCCGCCGTCAACAGCACGCCGAGATCCGCAGGCTTCGAGCCGTCCGCTGGCTCGACCATCGCCCACAGTTCCTCAGGGGTGTGCACGGCGAAGCGGTACTGCTTGACCATGCCCCACATGCGCGATCCCAGGCCGTCGCTCATGCTCCGCCCTCGTCTTTGCGTCCCTTGAACAGAGTGATCTCTGCTGCAGCAGTTACGGCATCAGTCGCCCGCCGCATCACAGTCCGCCCGCTTCCGTGTCCGTCGCCTGGGGGCTCGGCTCACCGCGCTCTTCGCCGCCCGAACCGCCCTTGCCCAAAGCCTGCTTGGCATCCGGACCTCCGCCGACCAGGGCATCGACACCAATGCGGATGCGGTTCAGTCGTGCGCGTACGTCCTCGTCCAGGTTGTCGTAGCCGGTCTTCGACGCGTCCACGGTGACGACCAACGCCTCGATCTGGAGCGCCAGCATCTTGGACAGGTTCTCCAGCTGAGTGTGCACGTGCGTGTAGGAGGAGTGCAGGAGATCCGCCTCGTCGAACGCCCCCAGGCGGCCCGCCCCGAGCGTTCCACCGGCGATCTTCGACGGCGCCGCGTGCGACTTCTCCAAGTCCCGCAGCAAGGTGTCGACGCGGCGTTTGAACGCCGTCAGCGTCTCTCCCTCGACCCGCATCGCCTGCGCCACAGACGCACCGCCGGCCCCCAGAACCGACGCAGCCAAACTCCCCGCCGCCGCGCCGATCCCGGCCACTGTCGGCTGCGGCGCATCCCCCGTGCCGTCCGACACGATCTGTCCCTCCCCGTAGAGCCCGCCCCTCGGCATACGTCCCAGTCCCGCCGAGGTGCTTCATGATGTTCCCATCTGTAACAGATGCAACCTGAGCACGATATCCGGGCCCTACATCCCCTGCAGAGCCCCCACGGGTTCAAACACGCGCAGTGGCCGAAAGCGGCTGACATCTCAAGCTTCAGGAAGTCCAGGAACCACCAACACGAGACAGCACGGCCTACGCGATTCCGCAGGCCAGCTGTGTGACAGAGGGCTATGAACGCCGCTCTGGGTAGCCACATCCCTCGCACTCACCGACACGGTCAGCGCTGGCGTCCGACGCCATTTGGCGGCTTCTCACCATTCGTGGAACAACTCGTCGTTCCCACTGAACTTGCAGTCCGTAACCGCTGGCTCCTCGCACTGGCTGGCCGCCCTACGGGCATCAACACGACGAAACCGCGAAAGGCCTACGACCAGCTGGCTCGTCCGCATCTCTCACTGGGGTGCCTGCTTGCCGTCAGGTGTGGCCCAGGCGATAGATGCGAGCCCGTGCAACGCTGACAAGGCCCGGCAACCGCTACAGATTGCCGGGCCTCCGTGCATTCGTCAGTCGACGAGGTAGTGCGCTTCGCTGTAGGCGACGGTGGAGTAATGCGGCTCCCCCACCGGCTTCAACATGTACCGGCGGAAGACCGCAACGGTGGCGCGGCGGGCGCCTCGGTTGCGATGGCGCGCGCAATCCGGAGTGCTTCAGACAGGAACTCAAGCGCGTCCTGGGAGTTCTGGATGATCCGGTCCCGTAACACCTGATCCGCTCCGCCAGAGTGGTGTCCTTCGCGGACTCCGGTGGGCGGCCTTGATGTGGTCCAGGATCTCCGTCGCGGACGGCGGCGTCTCGTCCTCGCCGTCGTCCTAGGCAGGCTTGGGGCGGACGAGAGCCAGCAGCTCCTTGAAGATGGCGATGCCTTGGGCGTCCAGGACGAGCGTTTCCTCCTGAGAAGCGACCACGGAGAAGGAAGACGTGGGCGTTGATGATCTCCAGGACCATCGGCCCCAGCCCACCCCGTCGCTCCTTCCGCTCCTCGTCGGAGGACTTCTTGAACAGCGGCGTGTCCACGGATCCGAACAGTCCGAAGGCAGCCCTGTCTCCGTCCGGACCCTCACTGCCTGCCCCGACGAACCGCTCTATGCCGATCCCACCAGCCGCGACTGCTCCGCCTCCCGAACCTCCTCCGCCGCCGAGGCCCGCACAGCGTGCGCATCCCTGGTCCTCCTCGGGCAAGCCGCGGGATCCGGCATGCTCCTCGACCATCCGACCGAACTCGCCGACGTCGTACGAGCCGTGGAGAAGATCTACGCCAACCGCGACCACCTCCGCCAGCACCCGCCCACTCACCCGGTTTCACCCGCACGCTGACCAAGGACACCCACATGCCCCGAGCTCCGTTCCAGGTCCTCGTCGTCCCCTTCCGCCACGTCGGCGACCAGCTCGAATTCGCCGTCCTTCGACGCGAGGACCTGAACGTGTGGCAGGCCGTGGCGGGCGGCGGCGAGGACAACGAAACCCCCGAACAGGCCGCACTGCGCGAAGCCACCGAGGAACTCGGCCTCCACCACCCCGCACCCGTCTATCCGCTGCAGACCACGGCCAGCGTCCCGGCGCGCTTCTTCGCCGACCGCATCCACTGGTCGGCCGGAACCTACGTCGTCCCGGAATACTCCTTCGGCATCGACCTCACCGGCATCGAGCCCGAGATCTCCTACGAACACACCGCCCTGGAGTGGCGCGACCACAACGCCGCGCAGGAATTGCTGCGCTTCGACAGCAACCGGACGGCTCTCGGCGAACTCCACGAACGTCTCCTGGCCTCCGACCTCCCCCACCCGATCAAGAGTGATCGCCCATGACTGCCCCTGACCCCGCCTCGGCAGGACCACGTCGCACGGCGATACTCGGCCCGGGCTACGTCGGCCTCCCCCTGGCCATCCGGGCCGCGGACGCCGGCCACCGCGTCGCAGGATTCGACACAGACGATATGCGGATGAAACGGCTACGGGCCGCGTAATCCCCTCCCCGGACATCCCCGACAGTCAGGTCGCCGCCGCCCTGACGAACGGCACCTACACCCCAACCGCGCACGCGGAGGACCTGGCCGGGTTCGACGTCGCGGTCATCGCGGTGCCGACCCCGCTCCGCGACGGTGCACCGGACCTTTCGGCCATCGAACATGCCGCTCGACGGTGAACTGGCCGGACTTGGACACCCAATCGCGACATCCACCGTCTGGGAAATCCTTACCCCAGCAGGGTTCGACCCGGCCCCGCCTCCACACCTACGACGGAGCTCAGGGCACGGACGTGGCGATGTTGCTGCGACGCCATCGGCGCCCGGGTGGTGCCCATCCTGCCTGGCGTCCCCCGGATGAACGCCGTTGCCGAGCGCTGGGTCGGATCATGCCGACGCGAGGCCACCGACCGCATCCTGATCACGAGCGAACGACACCTATGCCTCGTCGTCGACGAGTACGCCCACCACCACAACGATCATCGCCCCCATCGATCACTCGGACAGCGATCTCCAAACAGTCTCCACGCACCCCCACGACCCGCCGAAGACGAGCAGACCGCATGATCCGGCATGACCGACTCGGAGGGCTAATCCATGAATACACGCAGGTCGCATAGGGGGTGACATGGGTTGTCGACACCCACAGGTTGGAGCATCTGCGATGCGCAACCGATCGCAGCGTTGGTGCGTGAGAAGGGAACGAGAGACTGTCCATCGTTGGGCAGATAGGGAGGCCTGAGGTGTCGCTTCGCGACGACGATCCGACCGAAGTGGGCGGATACAAACTGGAAGGGCGCCTCGGCGCGGGCGGAATGGGCGTGGTGTACCTAGCTCGCTCGCCGCGAGGAACCCCGGTTGCGTTGAAGGTCGTTAGGCGCGAGTGGGCCGAAGACAATGAGTTCCGGGCGAGGTTCGAGCTTGAGGTGGCCGCCGCGAGGATGGTTCACAGCCGGTACACCGCACCCGTCGTCGATGCCAGCCCTCGAAGTCCGGAACCCTGGATGGCTACGCTCTACGTGCCGGGCCGAAGCCTCGACGCGCAAGTGTCAGAGAACGGCCCCCTGAGTACGGTGGATCTGACCGAACTGGCTGGCGCGCTCGCCCAGGCACTCGTTGACATCCACCGCGCCGGGGTGATCCACCGCGACCTCAAGCCCGGCAATGTTCTGCTCACCGAGGATGGGCCCCGGGTCATTGACTTTGGTGTGGCCCGAGCGACTGACGGCTGGGGACTCACTGAGACCGGGCACATCGTGGGTACGCCAGCCTTCATGGCACCAGAGCAGCTACAGGCCTCCCGTACCGTCGGACCAGAAGCGGATGTCTTCGCCTTGGGCTGTGTCCTGACCTTTGCAGCGACGGGATACGGACCGTTTAGGGCATACGGAGCCTTCGGTGTCGCCTATCAGGTGGTCCATGAGGAGCCTGACCTGACGGGTGTGCCAGACGGTCTACGCGACCTGGTGACCGACTGTCTGGCCAAGGAGCCTACGATCCGTCCGACGCCTGCATTGATACTGAGCCGGCTCGCCACGCCGTCGACTCCACCTCTGACAGCAGCGCGACGGAGGGCATCTGCCTTGTTGACACGGCCGAAGTGGGCCGGTCTCAACAAAGTGGCGAGGTGGCGTGTACCTGCCTGGCTGGCTGCCTCAGCTGTCCTGGCTGCCGTGCCGCTGACGCTGGTCACAGCAGATGCGGATAACGAGCACCAATCCACCTCATCAGAAGCGGAACGTCCCCACATCGTGCTGGCAAACCCGCAACCCTGGGTCTCGAACGTACGTAGCTCAGCCGGAACTGGAGAGCAGTGCGTGTCCAGCGATCCCGCCTCGCAGATCCGAGCATTCTTATACTGCCTGGCCGGCAGCCGAATTCTCGGCATCGAGACTTATCACGGTGAGGCCGTATGGGAGCACGTCGACGGTGATGACGAGGGACGCGCTTCGCTGCTTGGTGTCCGAGGGAAAGACCTCTTCTACGCCACGACAGAAGAAGGCCAGCAGGTCCTACGGGCCTTGGACGTCAAGACTGGAAGAACCCTTTGGACACGGAGAACCACGGGCCATCCGTCGCAAGTCGTTCTGTCTCGCGATAGCTTCCTTTTCATCTACAGTGCCCGAATCGAAGGCTTCGACTCAGCGGCCCGGAAGCCACTCTGGCGACGGTCTGTCACCGGACAGGCGTCTGTTGCGACTCTTGGGGACAAGACTTACCTGATCACGAGCAGACAGCAGCACACAGAGGTCAGTGCACTGAATCTCGCCACAGGTGCGAACGAAACACCCATTGTCCTGGAAGGGAAACTGCATCTCCTGGCAGCGGCGAACGGCCTTGTCGCCTTCGCTGACCAGAGTCCCGCCGACGGGAATCCCACCTCTTTGCTGGTCCTCGACACCATGACCAACACAACGTCTCACCTGCCCCTTCGCGGTTTCAAAGCCAGGCTGGCCCTGAGTCCGGACACGGCCCTCGTCTCCTATGAGGACGGCCACATCTCGGCAATCAACATCCACACCAGCAAAGAGCGCTGGAGTACCTCTCGACGGGGCTCCAAGGTTGTCGAACTGGCATATACCGAGCGGCAGTTCCTCGTAATGACCGCCGATGGGAACGTGACCGCATTCAGCGCCAGCAGCGGAGACCAACTGAACGTCTACCACCCGCGTGTCAACACGTCAGAGAAGGGGACCTTTCACCATCCAGGAATCATTCGAAACAACAGCGATCTGTACGCCCTCACGCCAGACGGTCTGCTGTACACATTGCCAGTCAACTCTTCCTAAGGGCTGTCCCGTAAATGGGATCCGTGGTGGGAGGTTCAGAGAAAGGCCAGCGGGACCTCCTTCTCGATGCAGAGTCGCAGGACGCCCGCGAGCTGGCGGGCGTCCGCGATGTGCTCCTGGAGGAGTTGGCCGCCGCCCGCTTGGGCCCACTGATCGGTGATCGCCTCCAACCGGGGCAGGACCACCGCGCAGTCGGCAGGCGAGAGGTCCTCACCGCCGACGTCCGGATGATCGAGGAGTGGCTCCAGAACGGTGGACACCTCGCTCCACGGGCGCTCGCCGCCGAAGCCCGACATCTCGGAGAGGACGAACCCCTCGGCCTCGGCCAGACACCGCCGAAACGCGGCGAAGCCGCTGTAGGACCAGGAGACATCCGGACTGCCGTTGTCTCCATCGCCCGGGAAAAGAACCAGTCCCATGTGTCCTCCTGCTTGCCGACCACACAGGATCGAGGACACGGGGCAGCCTCGGCAACTGGGATGATCTTGGTGTGGCTGGTGTGATCACGGCGTCAGAACCGTCCTGGATAGCCCCGTTCACCGGGCTGAGCCCGCGCGCCTTCGGGAAGCTGGTGACGGTGCTGCGCCGCCAGGGCGCGGACGCGGTCCGCAAGGGCCGGCCGTGGAGCCTTCCACTGGAGGACCGGGCACTGCTGATCGCGGCGTACTGGCGCACGAACTTGACCATGCGGCAGCTCGCGCCGCTGTTCGGGGTGTCGAAGTCGGCGGCGGACCGCATCATCAACCACCTCGGGCCGATGCTCGCGCTCCAGCCCCGCAAGCGGTTCGCCAAGGACGCCGTGCTCATTGTGGACGGCACCCTGGTCCCCACCCGGGATCACACCATCGCGGAGCGGTCGAAGAACTACCGGTACTCCACCAACCACCAGGTCGTCATCGACGCCGACACCCGCTTGGTCGTCGTGGTCGGCCGGCCGCTCGCCGGGAACCGCAACGACTGCAAGGCATGGGAGGAATCCGGCGCCAAGGCCGCCGTCGGCAAGACCACCACGATCGCCGACGGCGGCTACCCGGGAACCGGACTCGTCATCCCGCACCGCCGCGAACGCGGCCAGACCACACTCCCGGACTGGAAAGAAGAACACAACAAGTCCCACAAGCAGGTTCGGGCCCGCGTCGAGCACGTCTTCGCCCGCATGAAGACCTGGAAGATCCTCCGTGACTGCCGCCTCAAAGGCGACGGCGTTCACCACGCCATGCTCGGCATCGCCCGGATGCACAACCTCGCCCTCGCCGGATAGGCGAGCGGCCCACACGGCAGGCCCGCCATGCCCGAGGCAACTCAAAGATCATTTACGGGACAGCCCTTAGCGAGGAATGACCATGGCAGTCGGGGGTTGGTGTTGATGCGGTCAATGCCTCGCTCGGTGGCGTCGGCGACATCGGCGAGGTGGTCGCCGGCGAGGTTGGCCAGTTCAGATGTCACCCGATCGTGCAGCAGACCCCTTCTTCAGCGAGGACCACAGCAGTTCCACCGGGTTCAGCTGGGGAGCGTAGGCGGGTAAACGTTCCAGGGTGAGCCAGTCCTGTTCGGCGACCCAGACCCTCATCGCCCGGCTCCAGTGAGCGGACAAGCCGTCCCAGACCAGAACTACTCGCTCGCCGAGGTAGAACACCTTCATCTGCTCCAGGAGCTCGATGAGCCCCGCGGTGTCGTAGCTGCCAGGCTTGAGGTGGCAGCACAGGCGGGCCCCGCGATCGGGGTCGGCGGCGTGGTAACCCAAGGCGCCGGCCATCGACGCGCGCTTCCAGTTCAGGCGGTGCCGCAGGAGCGGAGTCCGCCCTCGGGGCGAGTAGGTGCGGCGGATCTGAGGGAGCAGGGACACGCCTGATTCGTCGAGGAACACGATCCAGGCACGTGTGTTCACCGCCCCTATTTGATCCGCGGCCACTCGTGCGCGATCCAGCGGCCGATCTCCGACTCGTTCCGCTCGACGGCCCGCCGTTCGGACCGTTGCAGACTCCATCCGAGCCGGCCGGTCACCAGCCGCCACACTGACGCCCGCGACAACTCCACCCCCGTTGCCCGGGTGACGACCACACCGACTCGTTCCAGAGTCCACAGGTCGGCCTCGAAACCATGAACCTGGGCGCCTTGCTCCAACGCGGCCCGGACCGTCTCGACCTGGGTGTCGTCCAGCTTGGGCGGACGTCCGGTGACAGCCCGTCGCCGCAGAGCCGAAGCACCGCCTTGCTCCCACACCCGCCGCCAACGCCGCACACTCTCGGCACACACGCCCACGGCCTTCGCGATCTCCGCATTCGAGACGCCGTCCTCGAACAACACGACTGCCCGAACACGACGCGCCTCGGCCAACTGAGGCCGCAACAAAGGAGGTAGGGAGGAATCAGCAACCGAAGGGGAAGGTTGATAAGCCACCCCGACAGCCTCCCACCCACACGGCCACCACACCCACTGAACTTACGAAAAGATCAGTAGTGGGCCGCTTCGAGCACTACTCGAAAGTCTTCCTGAACCGTTCCGGGTTCGATCGAGACTCTAGATCTTGACTGTGACCTGGGGTTTTGTGGTCTCGCTGTAGTAGTTGGTCTCGTATTCGACGGGTGGGATGTGCCCGATTTCACCGTGCAGTCGGCGGTGGCAGTACCAGTCGACCCACTCGGCGGTGGCCAGCTCGACTTCGGAGAGGGTCTTCCAGGGGCGGCGGGGCTTGATCAGCTCAGTTTTGAACAGGCCGATCGTGGATTCCATCAGGGAGTTGTCGTAGGCGTCGCCGACTGAGCCGATCGACGCGGCGATGCCTGCTCGGTCGAGGTGCTCGGCGAGTGCGAACGATGTGTACTGCGACCCGGCATCGCTGTGATGTATCAACTTGCCTTTCTGGTAGGGGTGTTGGTCGCGGTCGCGCTGCCACAGGGCCATCTCGAGAGCATCCAGGACGAGCCGGGTTTCCT
>NZ_JBVJPM010000030.1:0-10161 GCF_055582645.1 Streptomyces sp. NPDC107517
GCGTCCTGGCCACGGACCGCGGCATCGGCTGCACGGTCCTGGACTACGACGCGCTGCGCGGCATCGAGGACGACAAGCTCCGCCTGTTCTGATCCGTCGGGCATGACCGAGGGCCGGGTTCACCAGAACCCGGCCCTCGGTCATGTGCCGCGTACGGCCGTCAGATCATCGACGAGGCGCCCGATCCGCCGGGCGTACCCGGCGCGCTGTCCGCCGGGCTGCTCATCGCGGAGCTGCCGCTCGGCGCCGGACCGCTCGCCGAGTCCGACGTGTCCGGGGTCGACGGCGTGCTGGGCGACGGCTCGGACGACGACGGCGGCGGAGAGCTCGTCGGGGGCTTGGACGTCGGCGGCTTCGACGTCGGGGGCTTGGACGTCGGCGGCTTGGTGGACGGCGGCTTCGACGTGGTCGGCTTGTCCGACGGCTTGTCGGAGGGCTTGTCGCTCGGCTTGTCCGAAGGCTTGCCGCTCTCGCCGGTCGACGGCCCGGTGCTGGGCGTCGGGTCGTCCGACGTGTTCGGGATGCCGTCCTTGCCCGGGTCGCCGGGCCGCTTCGTGGAGCCCGCGTCGCCGCCGCCCTGGTCCGTCTGGTCGGCGCCGATGTCGCCGCCGTCCTCGCCCTGCGAGGCCGACGGGTTCACATTGACGCTGTCGGACGGGGACTCGTTGTTCGACGTGGCGCCGAGCGTCACGACGGTGCCGAGGACGGCCGCGAGGAGCGCTCCGGCGCCCGCGGCCACGAGGTTGCGCCGCGTGCCGGTGATGACGGCACGACGGGCCCCGACGGGCTTGCCGCCGGGCCCGGACCCGGCCTGCCGGGAGACCAGCGTGTCGGGTTCCGGGGGCGGCGCGGGCAGCGCGAACGCGGCCGGCACCCCGCCGGGGGGCGATGCCGACTCCTCGTAGCGCGCGGCGGGGACCTCTTCGCCCGCAGCCGTGCGCCCGCCGGGGAGCGCGCCGCCGGAGCGGTCCGCGACCAGGGCGAGGGCGCGGCGGCCCGCGATGGTGCCCCGCTTGTCGGCCAGCGCGCCGCGCAGGGCGATGGAGGCCTCCAGCTCGGCGCGGGCCCGGTCGAGCCGCCCGCCGAGCAGCGCGAGGATGCCCAACTCGTGGTGGAAATAGGCCTCTTCCGCCACGTCGCCGGAGAGCCGCGCGGCCTCCTGGCCGGACCGCAGGCACCGCTCCCACACGGTCCAGCTGAGCCCGGCGGCGAACGCGGGCGCGGCGGTGCGGGCGAGCAGCACCGCGACGCTGCCCTCCTCGTCCGGCCCGGCCGGCGTCGTGCCGGGGACGAGTACGGTCAGCGCGGCGAGCAGCGCGTCGGCCTCGGCCGCGACCCGCTCGGGCCCGACCGAGGGATGCCCGGCCCACCACGCGTAGTGCTGCGCGGCGGTGTGCGCGTGGCCGCCGGCGTCGTCGGCGTATCCCGCGCTCGCCAGCTGGTCGTGCACGCCCGAGGCCAGGCGGTAGCGGCCGCCGACCGGAGTGACGAGGGCGCAGCCGACGAGTTCGGCGAGGGCCGCGTCGGCGTGGGTGTCACCCACGAGAGCGGGCAGGTGGGCCTGGTGCGGTATCTCGCCGCCGAGCGCGACCGCGAACCGCAGGGTGGCACGGGCCGATTCGCTGAGCCGGGACGCGAGCAGGGCCGCGGGCGCGGCGCCGTCGGCGAGCGAGGGCAGCGGCACGTCGTGGCCGTCCGCGGCGCCGAAGGGCGCGTCCACGGGCGGGGCGCCAGGACCTCCGAAGTGACCGAACTCGTCGAAGGCGTTCGGGTCGGCGCGCAACTGGTCGCGCTGGCGCAGGAGCGCGCCGGCCTGCACGAAGCGCAGCGGGAGCCCCTCCGACTCGAACCAGAGGTCGCCCGCCCAGTTCGCCTCCTCCTCCGTGAGGACGCGGCCGACGGACCGCTCCAGGAGTTCGAGCCCGCCGCCGCGGCCGAGGCCGCCGAGGAAGACCTCTTCGAGGTGCGAGTCGGCGGACGGCGCCGCGACGTCGGGTGTGGCCGCGACCAGGAAGGCGCACTCGGGCGTCGCCTCGAGGAGCTCGTCGAGCGCGGCGCCGCCGAACTCGAGGTCGTCGAGGACGACGACGGCGCCGATGTCGTGGACGAGTTCGAGCAGCAGGGCCCGGTCGGGCCGGTGCAGCGGCGCGTTGTACACGGTCGCGAAGAGGTCGTGCAGCAGGTCGTTCGACGAGCGGCGGTGTCCGGAGAGCCGGACGACACCGTCGGGCGCGACGTCCGCGCAGTCGTCGGCGACGGTGTCGAGCAGCGCGGTGCGCCCGGAGCCCGAGGGTCCGGTGAGCCGCACGGACCGCCCGCGCGCGAGGAGCCGGACGAGGCGCTCACGCTCCTCCTGACGCTCGAGGAGCGGCAGCCGGGGCAGCGGGGGTCCGGCCGGCAGCGGCGGACGCGCGGCGCGGGCCATGTCGGCGCGTTCCGCCGGCGCGTACTTGACGGGCCGTCCCGGCCGCTCCCCCGGCGGGCACGGCTCGATCTCGCTGCCGTCGACTGGATTGACGGTGAGCAGGAAGTCGCCGGACACGAGCTGCACGGTGCGGGCGAGCCCTTGTGAGGGCTGGCCGAAGTCAGGCGTGAGGGGATCCCTGGGCGGGCGCGGGCGGCTCGCCGGGGTGTCGCTCTCGTCGTCGTGATGGCCACGGTCCGCGCGGTCGTAGGGATCCCCGCCGTACGGATCGTGCCCGAAGTCTTCCGGTCCCCGGTTCATCGGGTCCATGGTCAAAGCCCCCCAAAAGCGTGGTGTGCCGGTGCCCCTCCCGGCCTGTGCACACTGCGCTGTCGCTTCTGGTCCGGTGCCGGCGAGTGGGTCCGTCAATCCGCGGGCGACCGAACCTTAGACCTGGCTCAGTATCTCTGAACAGCCGGGGTGCCGTGCCGTCCGAGACGTCACAGTCTCGTGAGGATTGTGGGCGCTGCATACCGGAACGCCCGATTCACACCCTGGGCAGCGATTCGACCCCGATGCCGCCCTCGATGGCGAGGATCCGGTGCAGCCGCGTCGCCACCAGGAGGCGCTGCATCTGGGGCGGCACACCCCGCAGCACGAGCCTGCGGCCGCAGCGTCCGGCCCGGCGGTGGGCGCCCATGATGACGCCGAGACCGGTCGCGTCCCACGAGTCCAGCTCTGACAGATCGAGCACCAGGTCGCCGACGCCGTCGTCGAGGGCCGTGTGCAGGACCGTACGGGCGTCCGCCGCGCTGCGGACGTCGAGGCGGCCCCCGACGACCAGCCCGGCGTGGTCGCCCCTGATGTACATATGCGCTCCCCGAGAGTGCTTGTGTGCCGTGATTCCAGTGGTCTCTGTGTCGTACGGCGATCTGGGTATGTCACTGCAACTGACTGGCGCGGGGGCGCAGAAGTTGCCGTCTGTAAGCGAACCGATACCGAATTCACCCCGTGGGGTTACCCGCGGGGTGACAAAAGATCAGTGCTTATAGAACCCCTGCCCGCTCTTGCGCCCGATGTCACCGGCGTCAACCATCCGGCGCATCAGCTCGGGCGGAGCGAACTTCTCGTCCTGGGACTCGGTGTAGATGTTGCTGGTGGCGTGCAGCAGGATGTCGACGCCCGTGAGGTCGGCGGTGGCGAGCGGCCCCATGGCATGGCCGAAGCCGAGCTTGCAGGCGATGTCGATGTCCTCGGCGGTGGCGACGCCCGACTCGTACAGCTTGGCGGCCTCGACGACGAGGGCCGAGATGAGCCGCGTGGTCACGAAGCCGGCGACGTCGCGGTTGACGACGATGCAGGTCTTGCCGACCGACTCGGCGAACTCCCGCGTGGTGGCGAGCGTTTCGTCGCTCGTCTTGTAGCCGCGGACCAGCTCGCACAGCTGCATCATCGGGACCGGCGAGAAGAAGTGGGCGCCGACGACGCGCTCCGGGTGCTCCGTGACCGCCGCGATCTTGGTGATCGGGATGGCGGAGGTGTTCGAGGCGAGCACGGCGTCCTCGCGGACGATCTTGTCGAGCGCCCGGAAGATCTCGTGCTTGACCTCGAGCTTCTCGAAGACGGCCTCGACGACGATGTCGGCGTCGGCGACAGCGTCCAGGTCGGTGGTCGTGGTGATGCGGGCGAGCGCGGCCTCGGCGTCCTGCGCGGACAGCTTGCCCTTGCTCACGAACTTGTCGTACGAGGCCTTGATGCCGTCGGTGCCACGGGCCAGGGCGGCGTCGGTGACGTCACGCAGGACTACGTCCCAGCCCGCCTGCGCCGAGACCTGGGCGATTCCGGACCCCATGAGTCCGGCTCCGATGACGGCGAGCTTCCCTGCCACTGTGCGACTCCCCTTGTCCGCTGACCGCGTACCACTTGCAACTGGCGGTTACCCGCTGTTCATGTATCTCTTCGGCGGACATTAGCGCCCGTGAGGGGCCGTGGGGCGGCGAAGTAATGCGCGTCACGTCTCGAATGACGGACATCACACCGCACGGGCCATCAGGCTCCGCGTGCGGCGTAGTTGGGCACCGGCTCGCCCAGGAGACCCTCCATCTCGTCGAGCAGGCCGAGTGCCTCGCGGGACACCTCCCCGGCGGGTCTCGCCTTGATCATCTCGGCGACGATGCGGGAGAGCGGCGTCGTGTGGATCCAGTCGATGCGCGACGCGTACGTCGGTCACTGCGCGACGGCGCACATGCTGTGCGGGGTCCTGGTCGCCCTCGCCCCGGCGGCGCTCGCCGTGACGGTCGGCACACGTGGCTTCCGCGGGACGGCCGCGTAACTACGCTGGCCCCATGGTCAATCTGACGCGTATCTACACCAGGACCGGCGACCAGGGCACGACCGCCCTCGGCGACATGAGCCGGACCGCCAAGACCGATCTGCGGATCTCCGCCTACGCCGACGCCAACGAGGCCAATGCGGTCATCGGCACGGCGGTCGCCCTCGGCGGGCTCGACGAAGAGGTCGTGAACGTCCTCGTACGGGTCCAGAACGACCTGTTCGACGTGGGCGCCGACCTGTCGACGCCGGTGGTCGAGGACCCGAAGTACCCGCCGCTGCGCGTCGAGCAGTTCTACGTCGACAAGCTGGAGGCGGACTGCGACCGCTTCAACGAGCGGCTGGAGAAGCTCCGGTCCTTCATCCTGCCCGGGGGCACGCCGGGTGCGGCGCTGCTGCACCAGGCGTGCACCGTGGTCCGCAGGGCCGAGCGCTCCACGTGGGCGGCGCTCGAAGTGCACGGCGAGTCGATGAACCCGCTGACGGCGACGTACCTGAACCGCCTCTCCGACCTCTTGTTCATCCTGGCGCGCACGGCGAACAAGGAGGTCGGGGACGTGCTCTGGGTCCCGGGCGGTGAGCGCTAGCGGTCGAGGGCGGGCGCCTTCTTCGGGAACAGCGTGTGGCTCAGCGCGATCACGACATTGATGCCGGTCACGAAGAGCATCTTCTGCTGCCACATCCGCAGCGAGCCGATGTTCCCGTCGGCGCCCACGTACCAGATCGCGCCCTGGAGCAGCATGAGCGCGACGGCGCAGGCGAGGATCCAGCGCGCGGCCGTCCGCCACTCGTGGGCGGCGCGCGCGGCCCCGTACCTCGGCGGCTTCACCGGGGGCGGCCCCCCGGCGAACCGGTGGGCGACCCGGGCGTCCACCCACTTGACGGTGGAGTGGCCGAGCCCCACGGAGAAGCCGATGTAGACGGCGGCGAGGCCGTGTTTCCAGTCCGGTTCGGCCCCGTTCTTGAGGTCCATCGCGGTGACGACGAACAGGACGACCTCCAGGAGCGGCTCGCACAGCAGGACGCCGACGCTCGTGCGCGGCATCTTCGCCACGTAGCGCAGGGCGAGTCCCGCGGCGAGCAGCACCCAGAAGCCGATCTCGCAGGCGACGATCAGCGTGACGATCACGGCGGGCTCCTCGGGAGGGGTTCGTGGACTCCTTCCAGCCTCGGGCCGCCACACCCGCCGATCGTCGTCACCGGTGACGAAACGCGGCTGCATCCTTCGATGTACGCCGGTCGCCCGGGGCCGCCCGACAGGCGCAGGCGACGCGCCGTGCGGCCGTATTGAATGGGGGCATGCCCCTGCCCCTGTCCCGCCCGCACCGTGACGACGTCCGTATCGCGGCGGCCGGCCTGCTCGGCGGTCTCCTGCTGTGGGCGCTCGGCCTGACCAACAGCCAGGGCTGGCGGATCCTCGGCGGCGGCTGGCTCCTTGTGCCGCTCTGCGCGATGGCGGGCCTGGAACTGCTGCGCAGGACCGCGCCCCGGACCGCCCTGGTGCTCGGCACGTTCGTCCTGATCGCGGATCAGTTCACGCCGGGCAGCCTCGCGACGACGCTGATGTTCACGGACCTCGTCTACGCGGCCGTCCTGTACGGCACCCCGGCCGCCGCTCGCCGGATCCCGGTGACGACGGCGCTGATCACCATCGCGGTGACCCTGGGGTTCCTGGCCTGGTTCCGCAGGCCGGAGGCGCTCCTGATCGGGGTCGTCAGCGGCCTCGTGTCGTTCGCGCCCGCGGCCACCGGTGTCCTCGTACGCAACCACCGGGAGGCCGCCGAGTCGGCGCGGCTGCGGGCCGAACAGACCGCGCTGCTCGCCGAGATGGACCGCACCCAGGCGGTCGTCGCCGAGCGGGCCCGGATGGCGCGTGAGCTGCACGACATGGTCGCCAACCATTTGTCCGCGATCGCCATCCACTCCACGGCCGCGATCTCGCTCGACGATCCGAGGACCACGCGGCGGGCGCTCACCGTCATCCGTGAGAACAGCGTGGAGGGCCTCGCCGAGATGCGGCGCCTCATCGGCATCCTGCGCGACGACAGCGGCGACTCCCCGGGCGAGCCCGTCGCCGCGCCCACGCTGGACGGCCTCGGAGCCCTCGTCGAGCAGTCCCGCACCAACGGCCTCGACGTCACGCTCACCGTCGGCGACAGCGTCGTCGGCCTGCCCGCGCCGATCGAGCTCGCCGCCTACCGCATCGTGCAGGAATCCCTCACGAACGCGCTCAAGCACGCGTCGCACGGCCCTGTCACCGTGGCCGTCCACCGTAGTGACGGGGCGCTGACAGTGCGGGTGACCAGCCGGTACGGGGGTGTGGACGGCCCGCGTGCTCCCGGTTCGGGCGCCGGGCTCATCGGGATGCGCGAGCGCACCGCGCTCCTGCACGGCACGTTCGAGGCCGGTCCCGACTGTGGACCCGGCGGCAAGATCTGGCAGGTCAGGGCCGAGCTGCCCGTCGCCCCAGCTGACGAAGGAGTGTCGGAGTGACCGCGTCGATCCGCGTGCTTGTCGCCGAGGACCAGGCCGCCGTACGGGCGGGGCTCGTCCTGATCCTGGGCAGCGCCCCCGACATCGAGGTCGTCGGGGAGGCGGCGGACGGCGAGCAGGCGGTGGCGCTGGCGCGCGCACTTCGGCCGGATCTCGTCCTCATGGACATCCAGATGCCGCGCCTCGACGGCGTCTCGGCGACCCGCCAGGTGGTCTCCGAGGCACTCGCCGACGTGCTCGTCCTGACGACGTTCGACCTCGACGAGTACGTCTTCGGGGCGCTGCGCGCGGGCGCCGGAGGGTTCCTGCTGAAGAACACCGAGGCGAAGGACCTGATCGAGGGTGTCCGCACGGTCGCGCGCGGTGAGGGTCTGATCGCGCCGGCGGTGACCCGCAAGCTCATCGCGGAGTTCGCCGCGAAGCCCGTACGGCCGGAGCCGGGGCCCCCGCCGGCGGGGCTCGACGCCCTCACTCGCCGGGAGCGGGAGGTGCTTTCCTGCCTCGGAGACGGGCTGTCGAACGCGGAGATCGCGGTGCGCCTGGAGATGGCGGAGGCGACGGTGAAGACGCACGTCAGCCGGTTGCTGGGGAAGCTGGAGCTGCGCAGCAGGGTGCAAGCGGCCGTCCTTGCCCAGGAGTTGGGGCTGTGAGGGGCCACATTCTGTAATTGGTTTAGACCTTGACCGTTGGTCCAGACCTTTCTATTCTCACGGCACTGCGGTGAGCGCAGCCATGCACATGACCAGCGCGGCGGTGCTCACGGGCGGCGCAGGGTTCCACCCCCGTCATGTCCCCCGGATACCACCCGAGGAGCACCCCTTGCGCTTGAGACTCAGACAGAGAGCCGTGGCAGGGCTCACCACCCTGCTGCTCCCGGCCGCCGCCCTCGTCGGCCTCGCCACCCCCTCCCACGCGGCCGCCGCCGCGACCACCGCCACCGCGACCTACGTCAAGACCCAGGACTGGGGCACCGGCTTCGAAGGCAAGTGGACCGTCAAGAACACCGGTACCACGGCTCTCAGTTCATGGACCGTCGAGTGGGACTTCCCCGCCGGCACCAAGGTGACCTCCGCCTGGGACGCCACCGTCACCAACTCCGCCGACCACTGGACCGCCAAGAACGTCTCCTGGAACGGGTCGCTCGCCCCCGGAGCCTCGGTCTCCTTCGGGTTCAACGGCTCGGGCCCCGGTGCCCCCTCAGGCTGCAAGCTCAACGGCGCCTCCTGCGACGGCGGTGACGTCCCCGGCGACGCGGCCCCCTCCGCGCCCGGCACCCCGACCGCCTCCTCCGTCACCGACACCTCGGCCAAGCTCGACTGGACCGCGGCCACCGACGACAAGGGCATCAAGAACTACGACGTCCTGCGCGA
This sequence comes from Streptomyces sp. NPDC107517, assembly GCF_055582645.1. Lineage (NCBI taxonomy): Bacteria > Bacillati > Actinomycetota > Actinomycetes > Kitasatosporales > Streptomycetaceae > Streptomyces > Streptomyces sp. NPDC107517. The sequence goes on from NZ_JBVJPM010000030.1 coordinate 8,599, forward strand.
CGGCGCCAAGGTCGCGACGGTGAGCGGGACTTCGTACTCCGACACCGGGCTCACCGCGGGCACCGACTACTCGTACACCGTCCAGGCCCGCGACACCGCCGACCAGACCGGCCCGGCCTCCGGCTCGGTCAGGGTGTACACGACCGGCGGCGGCACCGACCCGGGCCCCGGGGGCAAGGTCAAGCTGGGGTACTTCACCGACTGGGGCGTCTACGGCCGCCAGTACTTCCCGAAGAACCTGGAGACCTCCGGCTCCGCCGCGAAGGTCACCCACATCAACTACGCCTTCGGCAACGTGCAGAACGGCCAGTGCACGATGGGCGACTCGTACGCCGACACGGACATGGCGTACACGGCCGCCAACTCCGTCTCGGGCGTGGCCGACACCTGGGACCAGCCGCTGCGCGGCGCGTTCAACCAGCTGCGCCAGCTCAAGGCCAAGCACCCGAACCTGAAGATCCTCTGGTCGTTCGGCGGCTGGACCTGGTCCGGCGGCTTCGGCCAGGCCGCGCAGAACCCGGCCGCGTTCGCCGACTCCTGCTACAAGCTGGTCGAGGACCCGCGCTGGGCCGACGTCTTCGACGGCATCGACATCGACTGGGAGTACCCCAACGCCTGCGGCCTGTCCTGCGACACCTCGGGCCAGGACGCCCTGAAGAAGCTGGCCTCGGCGCTGCGCGCCAAGTTCGGCTCCAGCAACCTGGTGACGGCGGCGATCACGGCCGACGCCTCCACCGGCGGCAAGATCGAGAAGAACGACTACGCGGGCGCGTCCCAGTCCTTCGACTGGTACAACGTCATGACCTACGACTTCTTCGGCGCGTTCAACGCCCAGGGCCCGACGGCCCCGCACTCCCCGCTCACCTCGTACCCCGGCATCCCGCAGCAGGGCTTCGACTCCGCTGACGCCATTGCCAAGTTGAAGGCCCAGGGCGTCCCGTCGAGCAAGCTCCTGCTCGGCATCGGCTTCTACGGCCGCGGCTGGACCGGCGTCACACAGAAGGAGCCGGGCGGCACCGCGACCGGCCCCGCCGCCGGCACGTACGAACAGGGCATCGAGGACTACAAGGTCCTCAAGACGAAGTGCCCCTCGAACGGAACGGTGGCCGGTACGGCGTACGCGTACTGCGGCTCCGACTGGTGGTCCTACGACACCCCCGCCACCATCAACTCCAAGATGGCCTGGGCCAAGAGCCAGAACCTGGGCGGCGCCTTCTTCTGGGAGTTCAGCGGTGACACCGCGGGCGGCGAGCTGGTGACCGCCATCGACGGCGGCCTGAAGTAACAGCACCGGGCCACACATGACGGAAGCCGGGTGAACGGGGCCGCCCCCTGTTCACCCGGCTTCTCCATGCAAAGCAAAAGCCCAGGCCGTACGAAAAGCGCTACGCGACGTTCACCCTCCCCCAAGGAGCTCCGCTGCGCTCCGCACCAGGGGGGACCCCCAACCAGCGGGACCCTGAACGCCGCTACGCGACGTTCACCCTCCCCCAAGGAGCTCCGCTGCGCTCCGCACCAGGGGGGACCCCCAACCAGCGGGACCCTGAACGCCGCTACGCGACG
>NZ_JBVJPM010000030.1:10259-45012 GCF_055582645.1 Streptomyces sp. NPDC107517
CGTTCACCCGCTGTCCAGGAGGCGCCGCCTCCAGCCACGCCAGGAAGCCGGTCAGTGCGTCCTCGCTCATCGCCAGCTCGAGACGCGAGCCGCGGTGCGAGCACGCGAGGACGATCGCGTCCGAGAGCAGGGCCAGCTCCTCCTCACCCTCCGGCGCGCGCCGGCCCGTCACCTCGATCGCCGAGCGCTCCAGGGTGCGGCGCGGCCTGACCGCGTAGGAGAAGACCCGGAACCACTCGATCCGGTCACCGTTGTAGCGGGCCACGCCGTAGCCCCAGCCCTTGCCGGAGGCGTCGCCCCCCTCGGGCACGTCCCACCGCAGGGAGCAGTCGAAGGTGCCCCCGGAGCGCTGGATCAGCCGGCGCCGCAGGCCGAAGACGAACAACCCCAGCAACACGAGTACGACGACCGCGACCACGCACAGCACGAGAACGAGGACCATTCGTACCGACCTCCTCGCCTCATCTGATAACGGGCCCGACAGCGGATCCGATAACGGAACTGCAAAATTGACCAAGGATCGCCTCAGCCGCGACCCGGTCCGGAGAGGCTCTCCGGTCCTGGCCGCGGCTGAGTCATGTCACTCCGCGCTCCCCCATAGCCTAAAGGGCCTGGGAGGTACCCCCAGGGGTCAGCGCGTCGCCACCGCACGCAGTCGGACGTCGGCGCGACGCTCGGCGGATGCGTCCGCATCCGACTTCGCGCGCTCGAGCGCCCGCTCCGCACGCTGGACATCGATCTCGTCCGAAAGCTCGGCGATCTCGGCAAGCAGGGACAGCTTGTTGTCGGCGAACGAGACGAAACCGCCGTGCACAGCGGCGACAACCGTCCCGCCGTCGCTCGTGCGGATCATCACCGGGCCCGACTCCAGCACACCGAGAAGCGGCTGGTGACCGGGCATGACGCCGATGTCGCCGGACGTGGTGCGCGCGACGACCAGGGTGGCCTCGCCGGACCAGACACTGCGGTCCGCGGCGACGAGCTCGACGTGCAGCTCAGCAGCCAAGGTGGGCTCCTCGGGTCACCACCCGGCGGTTGCTGCCGGGTGTTGGGTCAAAGTCTAGTCGGCGTACGGAGAGGGGCGGACACACCCTGCGGGTATCCCCCGCCCCTCTCCCACGAGTCTGTGCTTCCGGAGAAGCCAGAATCAGGAGACGCCGAGCTCCTTGGCGTTGGCCTTCAGGTCCTCGATGCCACCGCACATGAAGAACGCCTGCTCGGGGAAGTGGTCGTACTCACCGTCGCAGATCGCGTTGAACGCGGTGATCGACTCCTCGAGCGACACGTCCGAACCGTCCACGCCGGTGAACTGCTTGGCGGCGTGGGTGTTCTGCGACAGGAAGCGCTCGACGCGACGGGCACGGTGGACAACGAGCTTGTCCTCCTCGCCCAGCTCGTCGATACCGAGGATCGCGATGATGTCCTGGAGGTCCTTGTACTTCTGCAGGATCGTCTTGACACGCATCGCGGCGTCGTAGTGGTCCTGCGCGATGTAGCGCGGGTCCAGGATGCGGGACGTGGAGTCCAGCGGGTCCACGGCCGGGTAGATGCCCTTCTCGGAGATCGGACGGGAGAGAACCGTCGTCGCGTCGAGGTGGGCGAACGTGGTGGCCGGGGCCGGGTCGGTCAGGTCGTCCGCGGGGACGTAGATCGCCTGCATCGAGGTGATCGAGTGACCACGGGTCGACGTGATGCGCTCCTGGAGGAGACCCATCTCGTCGGCGAGGGTCGGCTGGTAACCCACCGCGGAGGGCATGCGGCCGAGCAGGGTCGAGACCTCGGAACCGGCCTGCGTGAAGCGGAAGATGTTGTCGATGAAGAACAGCACGTCCTGCTTCTGCACATCGCGGAAGTACTCCGCCATGGTCAGACCGGCCAGGGCGACGCGAAGACGCGTGCCCGGCGGCTCGTCCATCTGGCCGAAGACCAGCGCGGTCTTGTCCAGAACGCCGGCTTCCTCCATCTCGACCATGAGGTCGTTGCCCTCACGGGTGCGCTCGCCGACACCGGCGAAGACGGAGACACCGTCGTGCAGCTTGGCCACACGGACGATCATTTCCTGGATCAGAACGGTCTTGCCGACACCGGCACCACCGAACAGACCGATCTTTCCACCCTTGACGTACGGGGTGAGAAGGTCGACGACCTTCAGGCCGGTCTCGAACATCTCGGTCTTGGACTCGAGCTGGTCGAAGGCCGGGGCCTTGCGGTGGATCTCCCAGCGCGGGGCCTCGGAGACGCTGGACGCGTCGTCGTTCAGCACGTCGCCCAGGGTGTTGAACACCCGGCCCTTGGTCAGGTCACCGACGGGCACCGAGATGCCGGCGCCGGTGTCCGTCACGGCGGCCTGGCGGACCAGGCCGTCGGTGGGCTGCATCGAGACCGTACGGACCACGCCGTCACCCAGGTGCTGGGCGACCTCGAGGGTCAGCGTCTTCTTCGCGCCCTCGGTGGCCGGGTCGTCGACCTGGACGTGCAGGGCGTTGTAGATCTCCGGCATCGCGTCGACGGGGAACTCCACGTCGACGACCGGGCCGATGACCCGGGCGACGCGGCCCGTGGCAACGGCCGTCTCAACAGTGGTCGTCATTACTTGTCACTCCCCGCGGTCGCGTCGGCCAGGGCTGCAGTGCCGCCGACGATCTCGCTGATTTCCTGGGTGATTTCGGCCTGGCGGGCCGCGTTGGCAAGTCGGGAGAGCGAGTTGATCAAGTCTCCCGCGTTGTCGGTCGCCGACTTCATCGCGCGGCGCGTGGCGGCGTGCTTGGAAGCAGCCGACTGGAGCAGCGCGTTGTAGATACGGCTCTCGACGTAGCGCGGCAGCAGGGCGTCGAGGACGTCCTCCGCCGACGGTTCGAAGTCGTACAGCGGAAGGATCTCGCCCTTGGACTTCGACTCCTCCGCCACCTCTTCGAGGCTGAGCGGAAGCAGACGGCCGTCAATGGCCGACTGCGTCATCATCGAGATGAACTCCGTGTAGACGATGTGGAGTTCATCCACGCCGCCCTCCGCCGAGTCCTTCTCGATCGCCTCGATCAGCGGGCCCGCGACCTTCTTGGCGTCCGCGTACGTGGGCTCGTCGGTGAAGCCCGTCCACTGCTCCGCGATCTTGCGCTCACGGAAGTTGTAGTGGGCGACACCGCGGCGGCCGACGATGTAGATCTCGACCTCCTTGCCCTCGGCCTCGAGACGCGCGGTCAGCTTCTCCGCGGCCTTGATGGCGTTCGAGTTGAAGGCGCCGGCCAGTCCGCGGTCGCTCGTGAGGAGCAGCACCGCGGAGCGCGTCGCCGTCTCCGGCTCCGTCGTCAGCGGGTGGTTCGTGTTCGAACCGGTGCCGACAGCCGTGACCGCGCGGGTGAGCTCGGTCGCGTACGGCGTGGAGGCCGCCACCTTGCGCTGCGCCTTGACGACACGCGAGGCGGCGATCATCTCCATCGCCTTGGTGATCTTCTTGGTCGCGGTGACGGATTTGATGCGACGCTTGTAGACCCGGAGCTGGGCTCCCATGAGTCAGGTCCCTTCCGTCGTCACTTACCGGCGGCGGCCGGAGCGTCCTCGCCGAGAAGCTTCCCGTCCGAGGTCTCGAACTGCTTCTTGAACTCCGCGATGGCGTCGGCGGTGGCGGTCAGGGTGTCGTCCGACATCTTGCCGCCCTCCTTGATGGAGGTCATCAGGCCCTGCTCCTTGCGGTGCAGGTAGTCGAGCAGCTCGCGCTCGAAGCGCCGGATGTCCGCGACCGGGACGTCGTCCATCTTGCCGGTGGTGCCGGCCCAGACGGAGACAACCTGGTCCTCGGTCGCCATCGGCTGGTACTGGGGCTGCTTGAGCAGCTCGACCATGCGCTGACCGCGCTCCAGCTGGGCCTTCGACGCGGCGTCCAGGTCGGAACCGAAGGCGGCGAACGCCTCGAGCTCACGGAACTGGGCGAGGTCCACGCGCAGGCGGCCGGAGACCTGCTTCATCGCCTTGTGCTGCGCGGAACCACCGACTCGGGAGACGGAGATACCGACGTTCAGCGCGGGGCGCTGACCGGCGTTGAACAGGTCCGACTCCAGGAAGCACTGGCCGTCGGTGATGGAGATGACGTTGGTCGGGATGAACGCCGACACGTCGTTCGCCTTGGTCTCGACGATCGGCAGACCGGTCATCGAGCCGGCACCCAGCTCGTCCGAGAGCTTCGCGCAGCGCTCGAGGAGGCGGGAGTGCAGGTAGAAGACGTCACCCGGGTAGGCCTCGCGCCCCGGCGGGCGGCGGAGCAGCAGGGACACGGCGCGGTAGGCGTCGGCCTGCTTCGAGAGGTCGTCGAAGACGATGAGGACGTGCTTGCCCTCGTACATCCACTGCTGACCGATGGCCGAACCGGTGTACGGCGCCAGGTACTTGAAGCCGGCCGGGTCGGACGCCGGGGCGGCGACGATGGTCGTGTACTCCAGCGCGCCGGCCTCTTCGAGGGCGCCACGCACGGAGGCGATGGTCGAACCCTTCTGACCGACGGCGACGTAGATGCAGCGGACCTGCTTCTTCGGGTCGCCGGTGCGCCAGTTGTCGCGCTGGTTGATGATCGTGTCGACGGCCAGGGCGGTCTTGCCCGTCTGGCGGTCGCCGATGATCAGCTGACGCTGACCGCGGCCGATCGGGGTCATCGCGTCGACGGCCTTGTAGCCGGTCTCCATCGGCTCGTGCACCGACTTGCGCTGCGTGACCGTGGGGGCCTGCAGCTCAAGGGCACGACGCGCGCTGGTCTCGATCTCGCCGAGGCCGTCGATCGGGTTGCCGAGCGGGTCGACGACGCGACCCAGGTAACCCTCGCCGACGGCGACGGAGAGCACCTCACCGGTGCGCTGCACCGGCTGGCCCTCCTCGATACCGGTGAACTCACCGAGCACGATGGCACCGATCTCGCGCTCCTCGAGGTTGAGGGCGAGGCCGAGGGTGCCGTCCTCGAACTTCAGCAGTTCGTTGGCCATGGCCGAGGGCAGGCCCTCGACCTTCGCGATGCCGTCGCCGGCAAGGGTGACCGTACCGACCTCCTCGCGCGAGGCCGCGTCCGGCTTGTACGCCTGGACAAAGTTCTCCAGCGCGTCCCGGATCTCCTCCGGCCGGATCGTGAGCTCCGCCATCTGGGTTCCCTGCTCTCCTTGTTGGGCCCGAAGTTTTCTTGGGGGGTCTGGGGTCAGCCCCCAGGAATCCTCTGCACGGCCCAACTAGGGCCGTAGGTACTACTACGTTGTGCGAGTCCGCTAGCCGGCCATACGGCGGCTGGCGTCCTCAATGCGGTCCGCGATGCTTCCGTTGATGAGCTCGTCGCCCACCTGCACGTTGATCCCGCCGAGGACCTCGGGGTCCACGTCGAGGTTCAGGTGCATCTGACGCCCGTAGAGCTTCGCCAGGGCTGCGCCCAGGCGCTGCTTCTGCGCATCGCTCAGCGGCACCGCCGTGGTGACGACGGCGACCATGCGGTCCCGGCGCTCCGCGGCGAGCTTGGACAGGGACTCGAGTCCCATCTCCAGGCTACGTCCACGCGGCTGGGTCACAAGGCGCTCGACGAGACGCTCGGTCGTGGCCGTGGCGCGACCGCCGAGCAGGCTGCGCAGCAGCTCGCCCTTGGCCGTGCCCGTGGCGATACGGTCCGTGAGCGCGGCGCGCAGCTCGGTGCTCGACGCCACGATCCGGCCGAACCGGAACAGCTCGTCCTCTACGTCGTCCAGCTCACCGGCCTGCTGCGCCGCGGTCAGCTCGGCGATGCTGGCCAGCTCCTCGACGGAGTCGACCAGGTCGCGCGAGGCGGACCAGCGGGAGCGGACCAGGCCGGCCACCAGGTCGGCGGTCGGACCGCTGACCTGGCCGCTCAGCAGGCGGCCCGCGAGCTCGGCCTTGGCCTCGCCGGACTGCGCCGGGTCGGTCAGGACCCGACGCAGCGACACCTCGCGGTCGAGCAGCGCGGTGACCGCGGCCAGCTCGGATGCAAGCTGTCGGGCGTCGACCGAGGTGCTGTCGGTCAGCGCGTCGAGACGCTCACGTGCGGAGGCGAGTGCCTCGCGGCTCGCTCCGTGGGCAGTCATCGAGCAGCCTCGGCCTTCTCCTCGAGGTCATCGAGGAAACGGTCGATCGTGCGCGACTGCCGGGCGTGGTCCTCGAGGGACTCGCCGACCAGCTTGCCGGCCAGCGTGGTGGCCAGCTGGCCCACGTCCTGGCGCAGCGCCTGAGCGGCGGCCTTGCGGTCGGCCTCGATCTGCGAGTGGCCGGCGGCGATGATCTCCTCACGCTGCCGCTGGCCTTCCGCGCGCATCTCGGCGATGAGCGTGGCGCCCTGCTCCTGCGCCTCCTGGCGCAGACGCGCGGCCTCGTGACGAGCCTCGGCCAGCTGAGCCTTGTACTGCTCGAGCACGCTCTGGGCCTCGGTCTGGGCCGACTCGGCCTTCTCGATACCGCCTTCGATCAGCTCGCGGCGCTCTTCCAGCGTCTTGTTGATACGCGGGAGGAGCTTCTTGGCGAAGAAGAAGAAGACGATGGCGAAGGCAAGCGTGCCAATGAGCAGCTCGGGACCCGGCGGGATGAGCGGGTTCTGCTCCTCCTCGGCCGCGAGTGCAACCAGGTTGGCGATCACATCAATGCCTTTCGTCGAAAAGTGTCAGGTAGCTGGGTTTAGCGACCGAACACGAACGGCATGACGATGCCGATGAGGGCGAGGGCCTCACAGAAGGCGAAGCCGAGGATCTGGTTGGCGCGGATCAGGCCGGCGGCCTCGGGCTGGCGGGCCAGGGCCTGGGTGCCGTTACCGAAGACGATGCCGACGCCGATGCCGGGGCCGATGGCAGCGAGACCGTAGCCGATGGAACCGAGGGAGCCGGTGACGCCAGCGGCGAGTTCGATGGTCGCGGACATGCCGTTACTTCCTTCTCTTTAACGAACCGGTGGGGGTTGGCCACCGGACGACTGAAATATGACGGGACGGGACTGGCTCAGTGGTGCTCGGCGAGCGCGCCCTGGATGTACGAGCAGGCGAGGAGCACGAAGACGTACGCCTGGACGGCCTGCACGAAAAGCTCGAAGAGGATCATGACGACGGTCATGACGAACGAGACGCCCGCGGCCGGGATCATGTAGCTGTTCAGCAGGTACCAGGAGGCAACGGTGAACATGACCAGCATCAGGTGACCGGCGAACATGTTCGCGAACAGTCGCACCGCGTGCGTGAACGGCCGGACGAGCAGGTTCGAGAAGAACTCGATGAACGAGACGAGCCACTTGATCGGGCCGAGCGAGTTGTCGTAGCCCGTGATGTTCTTCCAGCCGCCCACGAAGCCGTGGCGCTTGAAGGTCAGCGGGACCCAGATCAGGTAGACGATGACGGCGAGCACGATCGGGTACGCGATGACCGACGACACCGGGAACTGGGCCAGCGGAATCACGGACCACACGTTCATGATCCAGATGAAGAAGAACATCGAGACCATGACGGGGACGTACTTCTCGCCCTCCTTCTTGCCGAGGGTCTCGTAGACGATGTTGCGGCGTACGAAGTCGTACCCCGCCTCACCGATCATCTGGAGCTTCCCCGGGACCACCTTGGCTCGGCCGAAGGCGGCGTAGAACAGGCTCACGATGACCAGCGTCGTCAACAGGGCAAGCAGCATCACCTTGTTGAACTCGAACCCGCCGACGGTGAAGATCGGCTGGAACAGGAACGAGTGCAGACCGGGAGCCGGAAAGCCGCAGCCGTTGTCGGACAGGATCCGACAGCTCCAGTCAAAGGCGAGCTCAGTCTGGTCAGCACTCACCACGGGCTCCTTCGGCGTGACGCATAGGTACGGCAACCTCGTTGTGTCGTTGCGGCGCGCAGCCGCGGATCGGCACCGGTCTGGTGTTTCGGATGTGGGGGCGGCAGGCAGGCAGTGAGCCTCGCAGTCGAGCAGGCGTCAGCTCAGATGCCCGCGCCCGCAGTGCCGCAGTTGGCACCGGACGATAGCAGTAACGCGAACCCGCACTTATCCCGCCCCTACCCCTCATGAGGACGACCCTGAATTCTCGGGCTTGTCACTCTTCTCGGAGTCTTTGCCCGAGTCGGGATCGATATAGAAAATCTTGGCCTTCATGTGCGCACGCGCCTGCGCGGCCATCCATACGACGGTGGCGGCGACGAGTGAAGCGGCGAAGGCCTTGGGGTTGAACAGTGTCGTGTCCTTGAACACGGCCACGAAGATCAGAAGCAGCAGCAGCTGAGCGACGTAGAGCATCAGCCCCATCGCCTGGAAGAGCTGCGGAAGCGATTTTGCCGTCCGCTGGAGGACGACCTGCCCGAGGCCCATGAAGAGGATGACGACCACCGTGCCGATGACCGCACCGAGGGCCCCCTTGCCACCGGCGACCACACCACTGATCACGGCGGCAATCGCGCCGGCAATGGCTGTGGGCACAACGGCCTGCAGGAGGATCCGTGCGTCATTGGAGGGCATGGCGGCAGCTCCGCTTACTGGTGGGGGCAGGGTGTCGTCATGGACGAGCGTAGACCGGGGCCGAGAGGGAACTTCGGGCCAATGGGCCGTCGCACTACGGTCCTTCGGCTCTATCCCCGGGTCTCGTGAACGGTATCACAAACTATTTGATGAGGTCTTTACCTCTGCAGTGTGCTCACTGTCACACGTGAGAGGTAACCCGCGCGTCTGTGCAAAAACGCGGCCAACTTGTCTGGTAATGAGGCGTTTTCGTGTCCCGCGTCAGCGCGACGAGTGCGCCTTCCGCCGATCCAGGAAGCGCGAACGGGGGCCAATGGCCGTTGCCCCGTTGACTCCTGCGGGCATCGGCGTGCGCGCACCCTCGCCCTCGGTCGCCTCCTCGGCCGCCCCGGCGCCTTCCTCCTGAACCGCGTACGACGGCGACGTCTCAGGCACCTCGGCCGCCGCCCGCGCGGCCAGCCTGCGCCGGTAGCGCGGCGGCACGAAGGCCTCCGCCCAGCGCGGGGCGCGCGGCGTGAAGCGCGGCAGCAGAAGCAGTACGAGACCGACGAAGCTGAGCGCGACGATCGCCAGGACGATCCACATGGACGTCGAGTGGACGGAGTAGGCGACCGCGCCGAAGGACAGCAGCGCCGACCAGAAGTACATGATCAGGACCGCGCGGCTGTGGGAGTGGCCGATCTCCAGGAGCCGGTGGTGCAGGTGCCCGCGGTCCGCGGCGAACGGCGACTGGCCCTTCCACGTGCGGCGCACGATCGCGAGGACCAGGTCCGCGAACGGCACCGCGATGATCGTCAGCGGCATCAGCAGCGGGATGAAGACCGGGACCATCGCGTGGGTGGCGTCACGGGTGCCGCCGAAGTTCAGCTTCATCAGGCTCGGGTCGACCTGGCCGGTGATGGAGATGGCGCCGGCGGACAGGACGAGGCCGATGAGCATCGATCCGGAGTCGCCCATGAAGATCCTGGCGGGATGCATGTTGTGCGGCAGGAAGCCCAGACACATGCCGATCAGGATCGCCGCGAACAGCGTCGCGGGGGCTGCCGCCTCGATGCCGTAGCCGTACCAGAGGCGGTAGGAGTACAGGAAGAACGCCGACGCGGCGATGCACACCATGCCGGACGCCAGGCCGTCGAGGCCGTCCACGAAGTTGACCGCGTTGATGCTGATCACGACCAGGGCGACGGTGAGGAGCGTGCCCTGCCACTGCGTCAGCGAGACCGTGCCCACACCCGGGATCGGCAGCCACAGGATCGTCAGACCCTGCATGACCATGACGCCGGCGGCGATCATCTGGCCGCCCAGCTTGATCAGGGCGTCGATCTCGAACTTGTCGTCCAGGACACCGATCAGCCAGATCAGCGCGGCTCCGGAGAGCAACGCCCGCGGCTCGTTCGACATCTCGAAGACGGGACTGAGGTTCGTCAGGTGGTCCGCGACGAGGAGACCCGCGCACAGACCGAAGAACATGGCGATCCCGCCGAGCCGGGGCGTGGGCTCCCGGTGTACGTCGCGGGCGCGGATCTCCGGCATGGCGCCGGCCACGATCGCGAACTTCCGCACCGGGCCGGTCAGCAGGTATGTCACCGCGGCCGTGATGCAGAGCGTCAGCAGGTATTCACGCACGGGCTTCCCCACAGATATCGCTGGCCATCTCAGCCCCACACCCTAGCTTCGCGCGCATGTGGTGAAGGACTGCCGGGTAGCGATGATGGTTGCACGAGTGACGGACCACTCTGGCCCGCCCACCCCTGTCTAGGCCGGATACGGCGGAAATCTTCCGGTGAGATCGCGCACTTCCGCGCGTGCGGTCCGCGGATCGACCTCGTCCCGCAGCACCCCCGAGAAGAGCGCCGCGATGCGCGCCATCTCCGGTTCGCCCATGCCCTGGGTGGTGACGGCGGCGGTGCCGAGGCGCAGGCCGCGCCCGTCCCCGAAGGGCAGCGCGCAGGTGTCGAGGACCATGCCCGCCGAAGCGAGCCGGCCCCGGGCGGTCGGGCCGTCGACGCCCAGCGAGGTGGGGTCGGCGGTCAGCAGATGGGTGTCCGTGCCGCCGGTGGTGATCGCGAGGCCCTCGGTGGCCAGCGCGGCCGCGAGAACCCTCGCGTTGGCGACCACCTGACGGGTGTACGCGGCGAAGGCCGGGGTCTCCGCCTCGCCGAACGCGACGGCCTTGGCGGCGATCGTGTGCATCTGGGCGCCGCCCTGCGTGAAGGGGAAGACGGCCCGGTCGATCCGCTGGGCGAGCTCGGCCCCGCACAGGACCATGCCGCCGCGGGGGCCGCGCAGGACCTTGTGCGTGGTGGCGCAGACGACATCGGCGTACGGCACCGGGTTCGGCGCCGATCCACCGGCGACCAGGCCGATGGGGTGCGCGGCGTCGGCGATGAGGTAGGCGCCCACGTCGTCGGCGATGTCGCGGAAGGCCGCGTAGTCGATGTGCCGCGGATAGGCGATGGAGCCGCAGACGATCGCCTTGGGACGGTGGGCGCGGGCCAGCGCGCGGACCTGGTCGTGGTCGATGAGGCCGGACTCGGGATCGACGCCGTAGGGCACGAAGTCGAACCAGCGGCCCGAGAAGTTCGCGGGCGACCCATGGGTGAGATGGCCGCCGTACGAGAGCCCCATCGCGAGGACGGTGTCGCCGGGGCGCAGCAGGGCGGCGTACGCGGCGAGGACCGCGGAGGAGCCGGAGTGGGGCTGCACATTGGCGTGCTCGGCGCCGAAGAGAGCTCTGGCCCGGTCGACCGCGATCCGCTCCGCCATGTCGACGAGCTCGCAGCCGCCGTGATGGCGGGCGCCGGGGTAGCCCTCGGCGTACTTGTTGGCGAGCGGGGAGCCGAGGGCCGCGAGTACGGCCGGCGACGTGAAGTTCTCGGCGGCGATCAGCTGGAGCGACGTGGCCTGCCGGTCCGCCTCGCCGAGCATGATCTCGGCGATCTCCGGGTCCTGCAGGCGCAGCACGTCGAAGCCGGCGTGCGCGTACGTCGCACCGGCGGGGGTCTGTTCAGTGGTGACCGGCATCTTGGGCTCCGGGCCTCGCGGGGGTGACCTCAAATCCAATGTAGGCCCGCGATGCCCGCGCCGCCCGGAACTCAGGTACGAGCGGGTACTCCGGCAGTCGCTGTCACTGAGTTCACCTGCACGCCGGGACACCCGTCAGCGCCGTCACCACGGGTTCCAGCGCTTCGCTGATCTCCTCGCCGACCGAGCGGAAGAAGGGCAGCGGTGCGCCGTACGGGTCGTAGACCTCGTCGGCCTCGACGTTCGGGGCGAGAAGCCACCCGCGTAGAGCCGCCGCGGCGCGCACCAGGGCGCGTGCGCGCTCCACCACGCCGCCGTCCAGCGGATCGGGCAGCGTGGCCGGGTCGATCGCCTGGACGAGGCGTGTGAACTCCTTCAGCGTGAAGGTGCGCAGGCCCGCGCTGTGGCCCATGGAGATGACCTGGGCGCGGTGGTCGCGGGTGGCCGTGAGGACCAGGTCCGCGCGGATCACGTGGTCGTCGAGGAGCTCGCGGCCCACGAAACCGGAGGCGTCCGCCCCGAAGTCCGCGAGGACCGTCTCGGCGTTGGCCTCCATGGGCGCGCCCTCATGGCCCCAGGTGCCCGCGCTCTCCACGATCAGACCGCGTACGAGGGGGTCGCCGAGCCGGTCCACCAGGGCGTGCCGGGTCAGCCGCTCGGTGATCGGCGAGCGGCACACGTTGCCGGTGCTGACATGGAGGATGCGGAAGGAGTCCCCGTTGCCTATGCCACGCCCCGTCTCAGGGGCTGTCAATTCGCCACCTCGAGGTCGGGTACGACCTTGCGCAGCTCGTCCGCGGTCAGGGCACCCGCGCGCAGGAGCACCGGAACCTTCCCGGTCACGTCGACGATCGAGGACGGGACGATGCCGGGCGTGGGGCCGCCGTCGAGGTAGACGGAGACGGAGTCGCCGAGCATGTCCTGCGCGGCGTCGCAGTCCTCGGGGGCGGGGTGCCCGGTGAGGTTCGCGGAGGACACGGCCATGGGGCCGACCTCGGTGAGCAGCTCGATCGCGACCGGGTGCAGGGGCATGCGCACGGCGACGGTGCCTCGGGTGTCGCCGAGGTCCCACGCCAGGGACGGCTGGTGCTTGGCGACGAGCGTGAGGGCGCCCGGCCAGAACGCGTCGACGAGTTCCCAGGCCATCTCGGAGAAGTCCGTGACGAGGCCGTGCAGCGTGTTCGGGGAGCCGATGAGGACCGGGGTCGGCATGTTGCGGCCGCGCCCCTTGGCGTCCAGGAGGTCGGCGACCGCCTCGGCGGTGAAGGCGTCGGCTCCGATGCCGTACACGGTGTCGGTGGGCAGCACGACGAGCTCACCGCGGCGGACGGCGGACGCGGCTTCACGCAGACCGGTCGTACGGTCCGACGCGTCGTTGGTGTCGTATCGCCGAGCCATTTAGCGGGCCTCCTCGTACACGAAGTACACGTAGTCCATGCGAGAGATGCGGGAAGTGCCGGTGCTGCCGGTACTGCTGGTGCTGCGCTGATTCTGTCGCGTCACGGCATCGCCTTGCGGGCGGTCGCGAAACGCGGGCGGTTGTTCAGGTCGGGGTGGTCGGCGGCGTCGGCCCAGCCCCGTTCCTCGGTGAAGATCCACGGGACCTGGCCGCCCTGGGTGTCGGCGTGCTCGACGACGACGACGCCTCCGGGCCGCAGCAGGCGGTGCGCGGTGCGCTCGATGCCGCGGATCAGGTGGAGCCCGTCCTCGCCCGAGAACAGAGCGAGTTCGGGGTCGTGGTCGCGGGCCTCGGGGGCGACGTACTCCCACTCGGTGAGCGGGATGTACGGCGGGTTGGAGACCACCAGGTCGACCTGGCCGTCGAGCTCCGGGAAGGCCTCCAGGGCGTCTCCCTGACGCAGGTCGACCCTGGATCCCTCGACGTTCTTGCGCGTCCAGCGCAGGGCGTCCTCGGACAGCTCCACGGCGTGCACACGGGAGCGCGGGACCTCCTGCGCGAGGGCGAGCGCGATGGCGCCCGAGCCCGTGCACAGGTCGACGATGAGCGGCTCGACGACATCCATGGCCCGTACGGCGTCTATGGCCCAGCCGACCACGGACTCCGTCTCGGGCCGCGGCACGAACACGCCCGGACCCACCTGGAGTTCGAGGTAGCGGAAGTAGGCGCGCCCGGTGATGTGCTGGAGCGGCTCGCGGGCCTCGCGGCGCGCGGTGACCTCCCAGTAACGGGCGTCGAAGTCCGCGTCCTTGACGAGATGCAGCTCGCCCCGCTTCACGCCGTGGACGAAGGCGGCGAGCTCCTCCGCGTCGTTGCGCGGCGAGGGCACGCCCGCGTCGGCGAGGCGCTGGGTGGCCTGGGCGACTTCCGCGAGCAGCACGCTGCGGGGGTTTGGGGGTCGCCCCCCAAGATGTTGCTGCACGCTGGTCCTCCGGGGCTGAGCTGGTCTTTTTTGGTGTGGCTTAGGCGGCGGCGAGCTTGGCGGCCGAGTCGGCGTCGACACAGGCCTGGATCACCGGGTCGAGTTCACCGTCGAGCACCTGGTCCAAGTTGTACGCCTTGAAACCGACGCGGTGGTCCGAGATGCGGTTCTCCGGGAAGTTGTATGTACGGATCTTCTCGGAGCGGTCGACGGTACGGACCTGGCTGCGACGGGCGTCCGCGGCTTCCTTCTCCGCTTCCTCCACCGCTGCCGCCAGAAGCCTGGAGCGCAGGATACGCATCGCCTGCTCCTTGTTCTGGAGCTGGCTCTTCTCGTTCTGGCAGGAAGCGACCACTCCGGTGGGCAGGTGCGTGATGCGCACCGCCGAGTCGGTCGTGTTGACGGACTGGCCGCCGGGGCCCGAGGAGCGGTAGACGTCGATGCGGAGGTCGTTCGCGTGGATCTCGACGTCGACCTCCTCGGCCTCGGGCGTCACGAGGACGCCGGCGGCGGAGGTGTGGATGCGGCCCTGCGACTCGGTCGACGGCACACGCTGCACGCGGTGCACGCCTCCCTCGTACTTCAGGCGGGCCCAGACGCCCTGGCCGGGCTCGGTCGCGCCGTTGCCGCCCTTGGTCTTCACCGCGACCTGGACGTCCTTGTAGCCGCCCAGTTCGGACTCGGTGGCGTCGATGATCTCGGTCTTCCAGCCGACACGCTCCGCGTACCGCAGATACATGCGCAGCAGGTCGCCGGCGAAGAGGGCCGACTCGTCGCCGCCCGCGCCCGCCTTGACCTCGAGGATGACGTCCTTGTCGTCGTTGGGGTCCCGGGGGACCAGCAGGAGCCGCAGCTTCTCGGTGATCTCCGCGCGCTGCTTCTCGAGGTCCTTGACCTCGGCGGCGAAGTCCGGGTCGTCCGCGGCGAGTTCGCGCGCGGTCTCGATGTCGTCACCGGTCTGCTTCCAGGAGCGGTAGGTGGCGACGATCGGGGTCAGCTCGGCGTAGCGCTTGTTGAGCTTGCGCGCGTTCGCCTGGTCGGCGTGGACCGAGGGGTCCGCGAGCTTCTTCTCGAGATCGGCGTGCTCACCGATGAGGTCCTCGACGGCCTCGAACATCTCCGGCTCCTGAAGTGAGGTACAGCGAAAGGGAACGGCCACCGGCCGGCCGGGGAAGACCCCCGGGGTCCCCGGCCAACCAAAAACAAGCACGCCGGTCCCGGCCCGCCCCGAAGGGCGGCCGTGGACCGGCGCAAGTGGCTCGCTACTTGTTGGCGGCAGCCTTGCCGAAGCGGGCCTCGAAGCGGGCCACGCGGCCACCGGTGTCGAGGATCTTCTGCTTGCCCGTGTAGAACGGGTGGCACTCGGAGCAGACCTCGGCACGGACGGTGCCGGACGAGATGGTGCTACGGGTGGTGAACGACGCGCCACAGGTGCAGCTGACCTGCGTCTCGACGTACTCGGGGTGGATGTCGCGCTTCAAGGTGTCTCCTATGATCTCGGAGGGCTCCGGGTCGCTTCCGCGGATTGCGGGGGCGTGAACCGGGGCCGACGTACCAGTCTGCCAGGACTGGCCGTATCCCCCAAAACCGGGGTCGGGGCGGAACTATTCCCGAAGGGTCACCGTCACGTGGTGACCTGCGGCCGATGACGCCCGGTGACCGGCTAGTGGCTGGTGACGACCGAGCCCGCGGCACCCTTGTCACCGGCGGAGTTCTTGATCGCGGAGGCCGGAACGGGCCGGTCCGCCTCGAGCGCCGCCCACACCCTCGCGCCCGCCTTCTCCAGCGGGAGTACGCGGTTCGGATCGGCGGGGTCGTACTGGACGGGGAGCGTCACCATCTTCATGTCGCCGGCGCCGATGCCCTTGAGGCCGCTCGCGAAGCCCGCCAGTTCCTTGACCGAGTTGAGCTCGGAGTCGGTGGTGACGGCGCTGGTGGCGGTGTCCGCGAGGTCGTAGAGCTTCTTGGGGCTGGTGAAGACGCCGACGTCCTTGATCTGGTTGATCAGCGCCTTCATGAAGGCCTGCTGGAGCTGTATTCGGCCCAGGTCGCTGCCGTCGCCGACGGCGTGCCGGGTGCGGACGAGGCCGAGCGCCTGCTCGCCGTTGAGGGTGTGCGCGCCGGCCGCCAGGTGCAGATGGCTCTTGTCGTCGTTGATGGCCTGCTGGGTCGTGATGTCGACGCCGCCGAGGGTGTTGATGAGCTTCTTGAAGCCCGAGAAGTCGACCTCGACGTAGTGGTCCATGCGGATCCCGGACATCTTCTCGACCGTCTTGACGGCGCAGGCGGGGCCGCCGACCTCGTACGCCGTGTTGAACATCTGCTGGCTGCCGCCCGCGACGGTGTTCCCGGCGCTGTCGGTGCAGGCCGGCCGTGTGACGAGGGTGTCGCGCGGTATGGAGACCACGGAGGCCTTCTTGTGGCCCTTGTACACGTGGACGACCATCGCGGTGTCGGAGCGGGCGCCGCCGCCGTCCTTGCCGTACTTGGCGTTCGCGCCGGAGCGCGAGTCCGAGCCGAGGACGAGGATGTCCATCGAGCCGTTGTCGACGTTCGTGGGGCGGTCGGTGCCGAGCGCGGCGTTGATGTCGACGCCCTTGATGTTCCCGTTGAGCTTGAAGTACAGGAAGCCGGCGCCCGCGCCCGCCACGACGACGAGTCCCGCCGCGGTGCAGGCCGTGATGACGAGGGCCTTGCTGCGCCTGGCGCGCGGCCTGCGCCGTCGGCCGCCGCCTCCGCCGCGGGTGGGGCGGCTCGGATCGGTGGTCACGGGGCTGCTCTCGTCAGGCATGTGCTCCTCAGTCCTCAACTGCTCGTTTGTTCGGTTACCCCCTGTTTGCAGGGTCAGGCTCGATCGGACGTCTCTTCGTCCGTGCCCTCACCGGACGTGGAAACCGGGAAGAAGGGTTGCACAACGCGCTGTGCCCGCCGCGACGGTCGCGACGGGCACAGCGCGTGCTGACGAAAGCCGATCGTCCGGCTCTCACCTGCGGCTTTATCCGAAGATGTTGTACTGCGTGTAGCCGGTCCCGATCTTGATGCGTGTGGCAAAGATCTCCGAGGAGGCGGTCCCCGTGCCCGGGTACAGATAGAGCGTGCCGCCGGGCGTGCGGGCCACGTAGTCGGCCTTGCCGTCGCCGGTCACGTCACCCGGCGCCGCGAACGCGTTGTACCCGTCCCAGGTGCGCACCTGCACGCCGGTCTCGAAGGGCGCGGACGCCTTGCCGGTGCCCTTCAGCAGGTACAGCTTGCCGCCGCTGCCGCGGGCGATCAGGTCGCTCTTCCCGTCACCGGTGAAGTCGCCCTTGCCCCGCAAGGAGTTGAAGGCCTGGTAGCCGCTGCCGACGGTGGTGCGGGTGCCGTACGTCCCGTCGCCCTTGCCGGGGTACAGGTAGAGCGTGCCGCCGGAGGTCACCGACAGCAGGTCGGGGTACCGGTCGCCGGTCACGTCGCCCGGCACGACGACGAACTTCCGCGTGGACCAGTCGCTCGCGATCTTCGTGTCCGTGTACGTCGAGCTGGACGCGGAGCGGTGCCGCCAGTAGACGTTCCCGTCCGACCGGCGGCGGATGATGAAGTCCTGGTAGCCGTCGCGGTTCATGTCGGCCTGGAGGACCAGGTTGTACGCGCTCCAGGACCCGCTCATCGTCTTGCGCGTGGCGAAGCCGCTGCCCGTGGACTCCTTGACGTAGCCCTTGCCGCCGGAGGAGGCCCGGACGAAGAGGTCGGCCTTGCCGTTGCGGCTGATGTCGGTGTCGTCGATGCGCGGACGGACCTTGGGCTGGTACGTGGAGACCTTGGTGAAGGCCTCGTACGTGCCGGAGACGTTGCAGACCTGACTGCCCTGGCTGATGCCCCAGGACACGATGCCGACCACCTTGTCGCCCACGACGAGCGGGCCGCCCGAGTCGCCCGGGCACGTGGTCTTGCCCGTGCTGTCGTCGCCGGTGCCGAGCTGTCCGGCGCAGATCATCTTCCCGGCCTGGAAGTACGGGTCGAGGTTCTGGGTGCAGGCGTCGTCGGAGTTCAGCGGCAGGGTGACCTTCTGCAGCTGGGACGCGATGTCGGCGGTGTCCTCGTTCGAGCTGGTGAGACCCCAGCCGTACACGGTGGCGTTCGTGCCGGCGGCGTACAGCGCGCTGTCGTCCGCACCGGCGAGCTCCAGCGTGGTCTGGGCGACCGGCTTGGCGAGGGTGAGCAGGGCGACGTCATTCGTGATGGCGTCGGGGTCGTAGCCGTCGCGGACCCAGCTGCGGGTGACGTCGATGTACGTGGCGCCGTTGCCGGCGACGGTGACGCTCTTGCTGGTGCCCACGGCGACTTCGCCGTACTTGCCCCAGTCCTGCCGGTTGCCGTTCTCGTCGTGCAGGCAGTGCGCGGCGGTGAGCACCTTGTTGGGCGCGACCAGGGTGCCGCCGCAGACGAAGTACGAGCCGCCGGCGGGGTCGTTGTAGACGAGCTGCACCATCCAGGAGGCGGCGCTCGACGTGCCGCCGATGATGCGGGGCGTGACCTTCTTGTCGCCGCTCGGCGACGGGGAGGACGCCGCGGGCTCGGCGGTCTTCGCGCCGGGCGGCGGCTGCACGACCCGGCCGGTGTCGGACTCCCCCGCATAAGAGGTGACGGCGAACGCGCCTCCGCCGATCAGCGCGAGCCCGGCCGCGGCGGCCGGCAGCATCTTGCCGAGTCTTCGGCGGTGCCGGCCGGAGCCGGATACAGATATGTCCACGCAAGTCCCCCCAGGGAGCAATGAGTTGAACGTTGGATGAAGAGCGCGATCGTACAACCCTCCCCGAACAGCACAAAGAGCCGCCCCCGTCACGGATGTGACGGGGGCGGCCCTTGAGCGGTGCTACCGCAGAGCGAAGCTCTCAGTCGTTGCCGTTGCCCGGCGTCGGCGTCGTCTTCGCGATCTGCATCAGGAACTCGGCGTTCGACTTCGTCTGCTTCATCTTGTCGAGAAGCAGCTCGATGGCCTGCTGCGAGTCGAGCGCGTGCAGCACCCGGCGCAGCTTCCAGACGATCGCCAGCTCTTCCGCGTTGAGCAGGATCTCTTCCTTACGGGTGGAGGACGCGTCGACGTCCACCGCGGGGAAGATGCGCTTGTCCGAGAGCTTGCGGTCGAGCTTGAGCTCCATGTTGCCGGTGCCCTTGAACTCCTCGAAGATCACCTCGTCCATGCGCGAGCCGGTGTCGACCAGCGCGGTGGCGAGAATGGTCAGCGAGCCGCCGTCCTCGATGTTGCGCGCCGCACCGAAGAAGCGCTTCGGCGGGTAGAGCGCGGTCGAGTCGACACCACCGGACAGGATGCGGCCGGAGGCCGGCGCCGCCAGGTTGTAGGCACGGCCCAGACGCGTGATCGAGTCGAGCAGGACGACCACGTCGTGACCGAGCTCCACAAGACGCTTGGCGCGCTCGATGGCGAGCTCGGCGACCGTGGTGTGGTCCTCGGCCGGGCGGTCGAAGGTCGAGGAGATGACCTCGCCCTTCACCGACCGCTGCATGTCGGTGACCTCTTCCGGACGCTCGTCGACCAGGACGACCATCAGGTGGCACTCGGGGCTGTTGGTGGTGATCGCGTTGGCGACCGCCTGCATGATCATGGTCTTGCCGGTCTTCGGCGGGGCCACGATCAGGCCTCGCTGACCCTTACCGATCGGCGACACGAGGTCGATGATGCGGGTGGTCAGGATGCCCGGGTCGGTCTCCAGACGGAGCCGGTCCTGCGGGTAGAGCGGCGTCAGCTTGTTGAACTCCGGCCGCCCGCGCCCGGAGTCGGGTGCCATGCCGTTGGTCGAGTCCAGACGCACCAGGGCGTTGAACTTCTCGCGGCGCTCGCCGTCCTTGGGCTGGCGGACCGCGCCGGTGACGTGGTCACCCTTGCGCAGGCCGTTCTTGCGGACCTGGGCGAGGGACACGTACACGTCGTTCGGACCGGGCAGGTAGCCCGAGGTCCGGATGAACGCGTAGTTGTCGAGGATGTCCAGGATGCCCGCGACGGGGATCAGGACGTCGTCCTCGGAGACCTGCACCTCGTTGCCGAAACCGGCCTCGTCGCGCCCGCGACGGCCACGGCGGTCGCGGTAGCGGCCACGGCGGCCGCGGCGGCCACCCTCGAAGTCGTCGTCGTCCTGCGGGCCGTTGTCACGCTGACGGTCCTGGCGTCCGCCGCCCTGCGGCTGGCGGTTGCCGCCCTGCTCCTTGCCCTGCTCGTCGCCCTTGCCACGGCGGTCGCCGCGCTCACGGCCACCGCGCTCACCGCGGTCGCCGCCACGGTCACCGCGGTCACGGCGGTCACGGCGCTCGCGACGGCCCTCGGCGCCGTTGTCGCCGGCGTCGCCCTGGGTGTCGGTCCTGGTCTCGGTCTTCGCCTCGGCCGTGACGGTCTCGGGGCTGCCGGCCTCCGAGGTGGCACGGCGGCGACGGCGGTCGCCGCCCTTGTCGTCGCTCGCCGGCTGACCGGGGATGTCGATCTGCTGCTGAGCGGTGGCGTCCTTCGCGGCCTTGGCGTCCGCAGCCTTGACGGCCTTCGCCGGGGCCTCGGTGCCGTTCGCCGCGGCCTCGTCACCGGTGCGCGCCTTGGAGGTGGCGCGGCGCTTCGGCTTGGTCTCGGTGGTGTCGGCGCTCTTCGCGGGAGCGCCGCCCCCGGCCTGCGCCTCCTTGATGACCTCGATCAGCTGGCTCTTGCGCATACGCGCGGTGCCCCTGATGCCGAGGCCCGATGCGACCTGCTGGAGCTCGGCCAGCACCATGCCCTCGAGGCCGGTACCGCGGCGCCGCCGGGAGCCCGAAGCACCGGCGGCAGGCGCAGCAGAGGCATCCGCATCGGCGGGCGCGGCAGCGGAGCTGTCGGCGCTCACGCCCATCAGATCGGTGGTGTCGCTCACGAAGGGTCCTTCCCTGGAGCGGACGTCGGCCTGTCTGGCTCGGCGACCGGTTGTGCTGTCCGGCGGTGGTCCTGTCGGTATGGACCGTGCCGGGGCGGTGGTCCGCCAACGCGGCGGAAGAATTCATTGGTGACGGCGAGTCCCGAAGCCGCGGGTTCCACTGGAATGTCTGTGTCACCCGGCTCGATCACACCGGTTCCGGAGCATGCTCAAAACGGCTCAGCGCACGGCACCGAGCAATTTGCGGGGCTCCTGGAAGAATGGTTGTCCCGGAGGGGGACACACAGCACCTCGCCATGGTGGGGTCGGGTGCAGACTTGAGGTTAACACTACCGGATCCAACAAATATTCCCCCTCTCGAATTCCGGCAACCGTGTATCAGTGAGCAAGCGGCAGCACGCTCGCCCCGTCGACATCGAGGTCGAGGCGGTTCGCCGCCCATCCCTCACCGGCCAGCCGGGCGACCTTGTCGGCCGCTTCCTTCTCCACAAGGGCGAGGACCGTGGGTCCCGCCCCTGAGATCACCGCGGGTACGCCGTCGGCCCGCAGCCGCTCCACGAGTGCGAGGCTCTCCGGCATCGCGGGAGCCCGGTACTCCTGGTGGAGCCGGTCCTCGGTGGCGGGCAGCAGCAGCTCGGGGCGCCTCGTGAGGGCCTCTACGAGCAGGGCCGCTCGGCCCGCGTTCACCGCGGCGTCCACATGGGGGACGCTGCGCGGCAGGAGACCGCGTGCGGTCTCGGTGAGTACCGGCTTTCCCGGTACGAAAACCACCGGAACGATGGAACCGGCGGGATCCATCCTGATCGCCCGGGCCGCGCCGCCGTCCATCCAGGAGAGCGTGAAGCCGCCGAGCAGGCAGGCCGCGACGTTGTCCGGGTGCCCCTCGATCTCGGTCGCGAGCTCAAGAAGGGCCGCGTCGTCGAGCCGGGCGTCGCCGCCTATCGTCACGGCGCGCGCGGCGACGATGCCGGCGCAGATGGCGGCCGACGAGGAGCCGAGGCCGCGGCCGTGCGGGATCCGGTTGGCGCAGACGACCTCGAGGCCGCGCGGCTGTCCGCCGAGCAGGTCGAAGGCGGTGCGCAGGGAACGTACGAGCAGATGGGACTCGTCGCGCGGGAGGGTGTCGGAGCCCTCACCTGCGATGTCGATGTTCAGGCCGGAGTCGGCGACCCGGACGACCACGTCGTCGTAGAGACCCAGCGACAGGCCGAAGGCATCGAAGCCCGGGCCGAGGTTGGCGCTGGAGGCGGGGACGCGCACCCTGACGGCGGCGGCGCGGAAGGCGGGACCGGCCATCGCTCGATGACACTCCTTGAGCTGCGGTTCTTGCGTGATGAACGAGGTGACTGCGGTAGAGATCCGATGATTGCTGCCCGTGTGAGAACCCGAAGGCCGCGAGGGCTACGAAAACGCCTGCGGCACCGCGGCATGTGCAGGTGCGGCGGGGTGGGTTCAGTACAGCCTATCGAAGGAAGGTTCTGTGGCGACATAGGGCGCACAGGAGGCGCACGATGCGTGTCGCTAGCCCCCTGTGCACCCCCTGTGCGGAGTTGACCGGCCCTGTCCGGTTACGCCAGGCCGAGGCGCTCGGCCGCGGTGGCCGCGTCGACCGGGACGGTGACGGGCTGCGGAGCACCCGCGACGGCCCAGTCGGGGTCCTTGAGGCCGTTGCCCGTGACGGTGCAGACGATCTTCTGCCCCTTGTCGACCTTGCCCTGCTCGGCGGCCTTGAGCAGACCGGCGACGGAGGCGGCCGACGCGGGCTCCACGAAGACACCCTCCTGGGAGGCCAACAGCTTGTAGGCACGCAGGATTTCACGGTCCGTCACTTCATCGATGAAGCCGCCGGACTCGTCACGGGCGGCCAGCGCGAAGTCCCATGACGCGGGGTTGCCGATGCGAATCGCGGTGGCGATCGTCGACGGGTCCTTGACGATCTCGCCGCGCACGATGGGCGCGGAACCGGACGCCTGGAAGCCCCACATGCGCGGGGTGTGCGTGGCGATGCCGTCCGCCGCGTACTCCTTGTAGCCCTTCCAGTAGGCCGTGATGTTGCCGGCGTTGCCGACGGGAAGGACATGGATGTCGGGGGCGTCGCCGAGCGCGTCGACGATCTCGAACGAGGCGGTCTTCTGGCCCTCGATACGGAACGGGTTGACCGAATTGACCAGCGCCACCGGGTAGTTCTCGGAGAGGGCGCGGGCCAGGTTCAGGCAGTCGTCGAAGTTGCCGTCGACCTGGAGGATCTTCGAACCGTAGACCAGTGCCTGGCCCATCTTGCCGAGCGCGATCTTGCCCTGCGGGACGAGCACGGCGCAGACCATGCCGGCGCGCACGGCGTAGGCCGCGGCCGAGGCGGACGTGTTGCCGGTGGAGGCGCAGATGACGGCCTGCGCGCCCTCCTCCTTGGCCTTCGTGATCGCCATCGTCATGCCGCGGTCCTTGAAGGACCCGGTCGGGTTGGCGCCCTCGACCTTGAGGTGGACCTCGCAGCCCGTGCGCTCGGAGAGCACCTGGGCGGGCACGAGCGGCGTACCGCCCTCGCGCAGCGTGACGACCGGCGTGGTGTCGGACACCGGAAGCCGGTCGCGGTACTCCTCGATGATTCCGCGCCACTGGTGGGTCATTGCTCGTTACTCCCCTTCAACACGCATGATGCTGGCGACACCACGCACGGTGTCGAGCTTGCGCAGCGCGTCGACGGTCCCGGTGAGGGCCGCGTCCGCCGCACGGTGGGTGACCACGACGAGGGAGGCCTCGCCGTCCTTGCCCGATTGGCGCACCGTGTCAATGGATACGCCGTGCTCGGCGAAGACCGTCGCCACCTGGGCGAGCACGCCCGGCTTGTCGGCCACGTCGAGGCTGATGTGGTAGCGCGTCACGACCTCGCCCATGGGCGAGACGGGCAGCTGGGTGTAGGCGGAGTCACCGGGTCCGGTGGCCTCGCCGAGCTTGTTGCGGCACACGGCCACGAGGTCGCCGAGCACGGCCGACGCGGTGGGCGCGCCACCGGCTCCGGGCCCGTAGAACATGAGCTGGCCGGCGGCCTCGGCCTCGACGAACACGGCGTTGTACGCGCCGCGCACGGAGGCGAGGGGGTGGTCGAGCGGAATCATCGCGGGGTGCACGCGCGCGGTGACGGACCCGCCGTGCGCCGCCCGCTCACAGATCGCGAGCAGCTTGATGGTGCAGCCCATTTCCTTCGCGGAAGCGAAGTCGGCTGCGGTCACCTCGGTCATGCCCTCGCGGTACACGTCGTCGAGACGTACGCGGGTGTGGAAGGAGATCCCGGCGAGGATGGCGGCCTTGGCGGCGGCGTCGAAGCCCTCGACGTCGGCGGTGGGGTCGGCCTCGGCGTAGCCGAGCGCGGTGGCCTCGTCGAGGGCCTCCTGGTAGCCGGCGCCCGTCGAGTCCATCTTGTCGAGGATGAAGTTCGTGGTGCCGTTGACGATGCCCATCACGCGGTTGATCTTGTCGCCGGCGAGGGACTCGCGCAGCGGCCTGATCAGCGGGATCGCACCGGCGACGGCGGCCTCGTAGTAGAGGTCCCTGCCGTGCTCCTCGGCGGCGGCGTGCAGCGCGGCGCCGTCCTGGGCGATGAGCGCCTTGTTGGCGGAGACGACGGAGGCGCCGTGCTCGAACGCCGTCGTGATGAGGCCGCGGGCCGGCTCGATGCCTCCGATGACCTCGACGACCACGTCGATGTCGCCCCGTTTGACCAGCGCGGTCGCGTCCGTCGTCACCAGCGCAGGGTCGATGCCCTCGCGCACCTTCGACGGGCGCCGGACGGCGACCCCGGCCAGTTCCACGGGGGCGCCGATCCGGGCCGCGAGGTCGTCGGCGTGCGTCGTCATGATGCGCGCCACCTCTGAGCCGACTACCCCACAGCCAAGGAGCGCCACCTTCAGCGGACGCGTACGCATCATCGACCTACGCCTTTCATTGAACCCAGCTCAGAGAGCTCAGCCTGCTTGATACTGCTTCAGTGGACCAGTCTCACCCACCGGACCGGGGTTTCTGCCCCCGGTCCGAATCCTGAGACGTGTATTTCATTTATCCGACGTCGAGACGCAGGAGATCTTCCTCCGTCTCACGCCGGACGATCACCCGCGCCTCACCGTCGCGCACGGCGACGACGGGCGGGCGAAGTGCGTGGTTGTAGTTACTGGCCATGGACCGGCAGTACGCACCGGTCGCCGGCACCGCGAGCAGGTCACCGGGCGCGAGGTCGGCGGGCAGGAAGGCGTCCTTGACCACGATGTCGCCACTCTCACAGTGCTTGCCCACCACGCGGACCAGCATCGGCTCGGCATCGGAGCTCCGCGAGACGAGGGCGACGGTGTACTCGGCGTCGTAGAGGGCGGTGCGGATGTTGTCCGACATGCCGCCGTCCACGGACACGTACGTCCGCAGCCCCTCCAGCGGCTTGACGGTGCCGACCTCGTAGAGCGTGAAGGCGGTCGGGCCGACGATGGCGCGGCCCGGCTCGACGGAGATGCGCGGCGTGCGCAGACCGGCCGCCTCGCACTCGCGCGTCACGATCTCGCCGAGCGCCTTGGCGATCTCGTGCGGCTCGCGCGGGTCGTCATCGGAGGTGTACGCGATGCCGAGACCGCCGCCGAGGTCGATCTCGGGCAGCTCGACACCGTGCTCGTCACGCACCTCGGCCAGCAGCGACACGACGCGCCGCGCGGCGACCTCGAAGCCCGCCATGTCGAAGATCTGCGAGCCGATGTGGCTGTGGACGCCGATGAGCTCGAGGCCGTCGAGCTTGAGCGCGCGTCGTACGGCCTCGGCGGCCTGCCCACCGGCGAGCGCGATCCCGAACTTCTGGTCCTCGTGCGCGGTGGCGATGAACTCGTGCGTGTGGGCCTCGACACCGACCGTCACGCGGATCTGCACGGGCTGGCGCTTGCCGAGCCGCTCGGCGATGTGCGACACCCGCACGATCTCCTGGAACGAGTCGAGCACGATCCGCCCGACCCCGACCTCGACGGCCCGCTCGATCTCTTCCTCGGACTTGTTGTTGCCGTGGAAGGCGATACGCGCCGGGGGCATCCCGGCGGACAGAGCGGTGGCGAGCTCGCCACCGGAACAGACGTCCAGGTTGAGCCCTTCCTCGTCCAGCCAGCGCACCACGGCGCGGGAGAGGAATGCCTTGCCGGCGTAGAAGACGTCGGCGTCGGGGCCGAACGCGTCGCGCCAGGCGCGGCAGCGGGCCCGGAAGTCGTCCTCGTCGAGGAAGTAGGCGGGGGTGCCGAACTCCTCGGCGAGCCGGGCCACTTCGATACCGCCGACGCGGACCGCGCCGTCGCCCTCACGGGTGACGGTCCGCGACCACACCTTCGGGTCGAGGACGTTGAGATCGGCGGGCGGAGCGGCGTAGTGCCCCTCGGTCAGGACATCTGCGTGGCGGGGCCCGGCGGGGTGTGCGGAACGGCTCATGACTGTCTTCTGCGCTCTCTCAGAGGTGTTCGGGTGCGTCGATACCGAGCAGGGACAGGCCGCCGGCGAGCACCGCCCCGGCGGCTTCGGCAAGCGCGAGCCGGGCACGGTGGGCGGCCGAGGGTTTCTCCTCCCCCTGTGGAAGCACGGTGTGCTGAAACCCGAGAAACGCGTCGGCCACCACGACGAGGTGCCGGGCGAGCCGGTCGGGGGCGTGGTGGGTGGCCGCGAGGGTGAGGGTCCGGGGGTGGGCGGACAGGGCGGCGTGGAGGGCGACGGCTTCGCCGGGGACGCCCGGTGTGGCGGGGGCGGACACCTTGTCGCGTACGTGGCCGGGGACGCCCGGGGTGTCGGGGCCGGACGCCTTGTCGCTTGCGTGACCGGGGGCGCCCGGAACATTTGGGGCAGAGGCCTTGCCGCGTACGTCGCCGGGTTCGGCGGTGAAGCCGAGGGCGGCGGCGTTGCGGGTGAGGGCGCGGGTGCGGGCGTAGGCGTACCGGACGCGGAAGAGGGGGTTGCTCTCGCGCTGGGCGAGATGCTCGTCGCCGATACGGGGCCGGTCGTGCGCGGCGGGCAGGAGCAGGGCCCAGCGGGACGCGTCACGGCCGAGGACGGCGGGGTCGGAGGGAGCGGGCACGGGCCGCACCTTCACGACGTGCGCCTGCCCTTCCTCGGGCTCGGGCGTCTCACCGGGGACGACATGAGCCTCGGCGCCCTGCGTGGCGAGAATCCGCCGGAGCGAATCGGCGACGACCTCGGCCCTGACCTCGCGAGGAACACGAACTTCAATCCGCTGACCTGCGAGAACATCACCGCGCCCATATCCGTCACCCCGGGCGAGGATCTGGCGGACGAGGGCACCGGGGTCGTCGTCGGCGAGAGTGAGATTGAGGAATCCGGGGCCGGTGACCTCGACGCCGGCGATGCCGGGGCTGTCGGCGAGACGCCGCGAAAGGAGCTCGGCGACGTGCCGCGGCGGACGTCCGGCGGGCCCGGCGAGCTGCAGCGCGACGTTCGTGGAGTAATCCCCGCACCCACCGGGCCGCGGCCGCTCGACCACGACACGTGCCGGCACGGCCACGCTCAGCTCACCGTCGTCGACCGCGCGGCGCACGGCGCGCTGGACGGTACGGGAGAGCTCGACGGGAGTCACGGGACAAGCGTATGGGAGGAGGGGGGTGGGTATGCGACCCGGTTACGGGATGGTCCGACATGCGGACACGCCGGGCTCCCCCGTCCACTCCCCCGAACCGCTCACCCTCCGGTACGCCCGGCGCGCTCGGCCTCTTCGGCACCACAACCGCCCTCGCACCCGCGCTCGCTCAACTGCCGTACGACCCGGACGAGTTCACTGGGCTCGAAGGGCTTGGCGAGGAACGCGTCGACCCCGACGTCGAGTCCGGTCTCGACCTCGTGGTGGGTACAGGCGCTGACGATCACGATGGGGACGGCGCGCGTATGGGCGTCCGAGCGAAGTCGCGCGGCGGTCCGCAACCCGTCGAGCCGGGGCATCACGACGTCCAGAGTGATCACATCAGGCCGAACCTGATGCACCACATCCAGACATTCGGCACCATCGGCCGCGGTCACGACCTCGAAGCCCTCCAGCTCGAGATTGACCCTGATCAGCTGCCGAATCACCTTGTTGTCGTCCACAACAAGCACTCGGCCGGACGCGCCTGGCACAACTCGAGAGTAGGTCCGCAAGCGCCACCGCGTCCGGGTTTTCCCCACTTCCGCCCCGTACAGGGGACTACCACCCTCCCGCGGCGCCGTACACAGCCCTCCCGGGACGCCATCTCAACAGCGAAATAACTGTTCATGGGGACCCCGACGGAGCTGGTAGGGTTCTACCCGTCGCCACGCCAGCCGCGGCGAACACGCCCCCGTAGCTCAGGGGATAGAGCAACGGCCTCCGGAGCCGTGTGCGCAGGTTCGAATCCTGCCGGGGGCACTTCGCAGTAACCAGGGTGATCAAGCCGCTGACCTGCACGAGTGCCAAGTACGAAGGCCCGGACTCAGTCCCACTGAGTCCGGGCCTTCGTCGTGGCCTGCCACTGATCGCGAGTGAGTGGCGAGTGAGATTTCAGCGCCGGCGGGCTTTCACTGCAGGTCCGGCTCGCTCCACCTCATCACCTTCTCGATCTTCGCGTTGTTCTCCTCCTCGCCACCGTCGATACAGCCCGCGTCAGCGTGACTGGAACCGCACCTACGAAGCGCTCGCCCGGCGACCTCCTCGGACCACAGCGTGCAGACGCTTGCAGGAGCTCTCCAGCCGGCTCGCCTCCCAGCCGTACCTGCAGCCGCAGCCGGGAGGTCAAGCCGTCGGTCAGCCGAGCAAGTCGTCTTGCTGCCACGGTAGTTGGCGCGGCAACAAGGGTGATCCAGCGGCACATCCCGGACCGTCAGGTCGAGCCCCGCGGCGCGCACGACATACCTCCGTCAGGGCGGAACTTCACGCCCGCCCAGGCTCCCGCAGGTGCGTGCCGTCGACCAGAAGGACGTCCACACCTTGGAGCGGTGCTGGGCGGGGAACTCCCGGTTGGCAAGCGTCTGCTCGCGAATGGCCTCCGGCAGATCAGGCATGGCAAGGAGCCGGTCGCATGCTTGATAGGAACCCTCCCAGTCCCCGACGCAGTACGCAGTGATCGAGAACTCGAACAACATCCCCCACCGGTACACCCAGGGGCTGACGAACAGCAGGTCGTCCGGAACAGGCCGGTTGAGTCCGGCGGAGGCGAAGGCATGTGCGGCCCGGTAGTGGCCCATGGAACGCAGCCGTGAGCACAGTTGGTAACAGGCTTCCAGCCGCTGGGGCCTTGTCTCCCAGGCGTGCACAAGCGCATCCATGGCGCCTGGCCAGTCGCCCGTCTCGGCCTTGAGGACACCGGCCTGGAACTGCGAGAAGTAGACCTCTTCCGGCCAGCCACCCATGGTGGCGCGACCCTCGAACAGGGC
The DNA here is from genome assembly GCF_055582645.1 of Streptomyces sp. NPDC107517. NCBI lineage: Bacteria > Bacillati > Actinomycetota > Actinomycetes > Kitasatosporales > Streptomycetaceae > Streptomyces > Streptomyces sp. NPDC107517. The sequence goes on from NZ_JBVJPM010000030.1 coordinate 39,411, forward strand.
GATGGCCTCTTCCATCCTGCCCATGTCTCGCATGGTCTGAGCCAGGTAGAAGACAGTGCGGGGATTGTCCGGGTCTCGCTTGAGTTCGGCGCTCAGCAGACGTGCGTCACGCTCGGACTTGTCGTGACGCGATCCTCCGTCGGCATGGTCCACGATGACCAGAGCGTCGAGTTTCGACTGATCGGCCGGCTCGTCGGCGGTGAGGTATTCGTGGGTGACACCCTCGTAGCGCCAGGCGATGTCCCCCCTGACCAACCGCCTGATCCAGTACTCGAAAGCGCCCTCGTGCCGCAACATGTGGGCGTCGGCCGTCAGCGGCGGCAGCGCATCGTCCTGCCGGATCTCATGGTCGGCATCGAGCAGGAGCAAGTAATCGGCCTTCCCGCGCGCGTGACTGATGTTCAGGCTGCGGTTGTGGCCGAAATCGACCCACGGCTCCTCGTGGAGCTCGCCGGGGATGTCCCTGAGTGCATTGCGGATGATCTTCTGTGTGCCGTCCGTGGACCCGGTGTCGGAAATCACCCAAGTGGCGATGAGGTCACGGACCGACGCGAGGCAACGTTCGATGGCGGCGGACTCGTTCTTTACGATCATGCAGAGGCAAATGGACGGCTGCGCAATCATCGCTGCTCCCTGTCGGGCTGAGCGCGCTGGTTGAGAGACGCCTGCCCGGGCCTGCGCGATCCGGCGCAGGCCCGGGCGGCAGCCCCCCGAGTCGTTCCTGTCTCACATAGTGACTGCGGTGGTTTCGCCTGTGGGAGTTCCGCCCGTCGGGGTCCCGCCCGTGGGAGTCCCGCCCGTCGGGGTCCCGCCCGTCGGGGTCCCGCCCGTGGGAGTCCCGCCCGTGGGAGTCCCGCCCGTCGGGGTCCCGCCCGTGGGAGTCCCGCCCGTGGGAGTCCCGCCTGTGGGAGTCCCGCCCGTCGGGGTCCCGCCCGTGGGAGTCCCGCCTGTGGGAGTTCCGCCCGTCGGGGTCCCGCCCGTGGGAGTCCCGCCCGTGGGAGTCCCGCCCGTGGGAGTCCCGCCCGTCGGGGTCCCGCCCGTCGGGGTCCCGCCCGTCGGGGTCCCGCCCGTCGGAGTCCCGCCCGTCGGGGTCCCGCCCGTCGGAGTCCCGCCCGTCGGAGTCCCGCACGTCGATGTGTTTGTGTTACCCAGCTGATTGCCCTGACAGACTGGCCCGTTGATTGTCGAACCAATTATTTGGTTGATTTGGTTGATTGTCTGGTTGACCACCGTTGCCGGCAGGCCGAGGCTCTGCGCCTTGGCTTGTGCAGCCGCTGTGCCCTGAGCCCTCGCCTCCGCCGCGGAGGCGCCTCCACGTATGGCCGCTTGCGCTGCGCTCGTTCCGGCTGCTGCGACAGCGGCCGCCCCAGCCGCATTTCCTGTGGAATCCCCTCCTCCCGAGCAGGACGCGGAGCCAACGGAGAAAGGCCCTGCGCCTGTGACAGCCGTCGGTCCGATACGGCCGTCAGAAGAGGAGGACACACTCGTCCCTCCAGGCGAAACGGTGAATGTTCCGTTGGGAGCGAAACCCTCGCCTGTCAGGTTCCCTCCGGCGACCTGACATGACTGATTCGGGGCTGCGGAGGCCGGCTCCACTATGCCGACAGCCATTCCTCCGACTACCGCAGTCATCGCGGCAGCGCTCAGTACTGTTTTCCCTCGCATGGAAATCTCCTTTGTCTGTACTTCACCCCGGCGAATGGGGACGCGTTCGTCCAGACAACAGCACGCCAACTCTACTATTCCTATTCCACTGACGCATCTAGAGTTGCGAGTAATAGCGGCACACATTACCCTAACTTCATTCAACTATTTACGGACTTCGGGCCATAATCTCCGGCCGTTCCGACCTGCCCTGATCCCTGACTGTTCCGACTCGCTCTCGAATGAGTGACGAGCCCGACCTCCCCGACAACTGATCCGCATTGAATTCCTTCGATGTCTTCAAAGTTGAAGTCGGCACTGTACAGGTCGGTCGTATTCTTGAGCGCGAAAGGGAAGTCGAAACATTCAATTGACCCCTTTACCGATACAACGAGTGCGCGCCAATTTCTTTCCATGCTTTGGGGTGACAGTGGGCGACGACATCGCTCGCCAGCCCGTCATTCCTGACGACGACTGCCTTCACTCAGTTGTTGTGGCGACTCGCGCTCCGCTCGACGGCAGTTCCCAGGTTCTGCCAGAGGTGGAACCGTTCGGCGACCCGGACTGTGTTCGGGCGGGGCGCCGGTGTGGGCACCGTCCGCATAGGAACCAGCGCGGTCACGGCAGATGATCTCGGAGACGGGATGTTTCCGCAGCCAGGCGGCCAGGGTCGCTGCGTCGCGGCCGGGTTGCTGGTCGAGGGACAGGCCGGTCTCGCAGTCGATGAGCACGGTGACGCAACCGTCCGAGTGTGCGCCGTTTGCGCCGCACCGTCTCGGCAGACTCCCGCACAGCTCGCCAACACGATCCGCCCGCACTGGCAGATCGAGGCCCTGCACCACGTGCGGGACACCACCTTGGCCGAGGACGCCTCGCGACCTCGGGCCCGCAATGCGCTCCGCACCACGGCGACCTGGCGCAACCAGGCCATCGGTGCCCTGCACCTCGCCGGCATCCAGAGCATCGCCGCCGCGCTCCGGGCCAACTCCCGTGACGTGAAACGCCCGCTCGCCCTACTCGGCCTCACATGATCACGAACCGGACATCACGCGAGTACGCCCAAGACCTGAGGGCCGGGGTCATATGGGCGTGCCCAGGGGGGGCGTTCGTGTTGCCATGCGGCATGCCGTCAGGGCAGTAGCTACGCCCACAATCAGGCAGTTCGTAGCCCGGCGGAAGCTGGCTGCGGGTGTCGTAGTAGCCAGGCTCTATGACGTAGGGCGTGCCCGGCGGAAGCTGGCCGCGAGTGTCGTAGTAGCCAGGCTCTATGACGTAGGGCGTGCCCGGGGGAAGCTGCACGCGAGGGTTGCCGGACGACTGGTTGTTCTGATTAACGCCCGCATTGCCGGACGACTGGTTGTTCTGGTTACTGTCGGTGCAATGGCCGCGGCCGCCGCCGACAGCTCGGCGTCCTCGCCCAACTTCGGCGCCAGATTCAGTACCTGGGAGTGACCCGCTGAGAGTGGGCCCATCGCCGCGGCAGCCTGTCAGCCAACAGCGACTCGGGAAGGCCATGTGCCCACTGGGCCGGCTGCATTGTCCAATGCCTCCTAAGCATTGGGGAGTTGAGGAAGGAAAGCTGACGAACCGGCCAACCCCGTGTCGCGCCTCGACGTGGCCGGCAGTCTCCAGCTCACGCACGGCACCGCGAACGGTGCCACGCAATACCCCGTCACTTCTCGACAAGGGCCGCTTCGCTCTGCGGATCACCGGCTCGCGGCAGCAAAAGTCATTCAGTGACGGCCCGGTCGTGTTGCGCAGCCTTCACCGGTTCCATCTCGTCAGACTCCGTCCCGACATGCGTGCGGTGCCCGGCAAGGGGGCAGCGGTGCCCCACAGCCAGAGGGCTCTCCATAGGCCACTTTGGACGATTCGACAATCCTCGGCGGGCGGAGCAGCATGGATTTGTTGGGAGGTGTGAAGATCGCGGATCCTTGGGAATGGCGGCGCCGCCAGTCTGCGGGCGCCCGGGGCGATGGATCCCGAGCGATCACACAGCAATGACCCCAGACAATGTCGCTGCCTTTTCCATGTCCGTGAACAACCAGCCGTCCGTGCACATAGCGCTCCTCGGCGGTTTCGACCTCGTGGTCAACGATGTCTCGGTGGCAGTGCCCGTAGGCTCGAAACGACTCTTGGCCTTCATCGCGCTCAATTACCCTTACCGCGTCTCGGTCCCCCGGTCCTTGATCGCCGGAAGCCTTTGGCCCGAAGCATCCGAGCAGAAGGCGCACACGAACCTCCGTGCGGCGCTGACACGTCTGCACGGCCTGGGCCGGAAAGCGCTGGACATCTCTCCCGCCGAGGTGCGCCTCGCGCAGGAGACCACCGTCGACCTGCACCACGCCCGGTCACTCGCCCAACGCATACTCGACCCCTCCGTTCCGGCCGAGGACCTCGGCCTCAATGCGGCGACCGTCGACCAACTGTCCGCCGATCTGCTGCCCGGGTGGTACGACGAATGGGTCTTGCTGGAGGCGGAGAAGTGGCGCCAGCTTCGACTCCACGCCCTTGAGGAACTGGCGGGAGAATTCATCGACGCCGAGCAGTTCGCCGGAGCGGTGACAGCCGCTCACACGGCTGTGCAGGCAGATCCTCTGCGGGAGAGCAGCCAGGTCTCGTTGATCCGCGCACACCTGGCGGAAGGCAACCTGGCTGAAGCGCTGGACCACTTCGAACGCTACTCGTGGCGCCTCCGCAACGAGTTGGGGCTCAGCCCCACACAGCGGCTGCGCCAGCTCGTGGCCGGACTGCGGCAATCGCCCCCTGGAGGGGGACAGTAGGCCTCGAGGACCACCGCGAACCCGCCACTCTCCTGGGTTGCGAACCCGCCACTCTCCTGGGTGGCGGGTTTCGCATTGCCGAAGCGGGTCGGCGCAGAGACGACAGACCACTAGAAGCCGGCGGCCTGGTTGTTCTGGTTCGTGCCACCCAGGTTGCCGGTCGCCTGGTTGTTCTGGTTCACGCCACCTTGGGCACCGGTCGCCTGGTTGTTCTGGTTCACGCCACCTTGGGCACCGGTCGCCTGGTTGTTCTGGTTCACGCCACCCTGGGCACCGGTCGCCTGGTTGTTCTGGTTCACGCCACCCAGATTGCCGGTGGCCTGGTTGTTCTGGTTCACGCCACCGAGTCCGGCGGCCTGGTTGTTCTGGTTCACGCCACCCGTAGCACCAGTCGCCTGATTGTTCTGGTTCACGCCACCCGTAGCACCAGTCGCCTGGTTGTTCTGGTTCACGCCACCCGTAGCACCAGTCGCCTGGTTGTTCTGGTTGACGCCACCCAGGTTGCCGGTGGCCTGGTTGTTCTGGTTCACGCCACCGAGTCCGGCGGCCTGGTTGTTCTGGTTCACGCCACCGAGTCCGGCGGCCTGGTTGTTCTGGTTCACGCCACCCAGGTTGCCGGTGGCCTGGTTGTTCTGGTTGATGCCGCCACGGAAGCCGGTGGCCTGGTTGTTCTGGTTGATGCCACGGAATCGGGCGACCTGGTTGTTCTGGTTGACGCCTCGGAGTCGGGCGACCTGGTTGTTCTGGTTCACGCCACGACGGATACCGGTGGCCTGGTTGTTCTGGTTCACGCCACGACGGATACCGGTGGCCTGGTTGTTCTGGTTGATGCCGCCACGGAAGCCGGTGGCCTGGTTGTTCTGGTTCACGCCACCGAGTCCGGCGGCCTGATTGTTCTGGTTGACGCCACCTGTGGCACCGGTGGCCTGGTTGTTCTGGTTGACGCCACCCGTGGCACCGGTCGCCTGGTTGTTCTGGTTCACGCCACCCGTGGCACCCGTGGCCTGGTTGTTCTGGTTCACGCCACCCGTGGCACCCGTGGCCTGGTTGTTCTGGTTCACGCCACCCGTGGCACCCGTGGCCTGGTTGTTCTGGTTCACGCCACCCGTGGCACCCGTGGCCTGGTTGTTCTGGTTCACGCCACCCGTGGCACCCGTGGCCTGGTTGTTCTGGTT
>NZ_JBVJPM010000030.1:45109-79275 GCF_055582645.1 Streptomyces sp. NPDC107517
CGGGGCCTGGTTGTTCTGGTTCACGCCACCCGTGGCACCCGTGGCCTGGTTGTTCTGGTTCACGCCACCCGTGGCACCCGTGGCCTGGTTGTTCTGGTTGACGCCACCTGTGGCACCGGTGGCCTGGTTGTTCTGATTACCGCCGATGCAGGGATTTTGCACGGTGCACGTTTGCGCCGGTGCGGCCTTTGCCTTTGGGGCCTCCTGAGGTGCCGCTGTGGCGGTTGCCGCGCCTGCCCCGAGAGCAAGCGTCGCGGCCACACCGGACGCGGCTATCAGGCGAGGCATGCGACGTCGGATGCTTGTCACCATGATGGCTTCCTTACATGTGAAAGCGGGTTTGCGCTTACCTGTCCCAGACATCGTGGGGCGCTGGGCATCACCGTCGCGTGACGCCAGCGTGACATGGCTGGTGGCCTGCGCCGACGAGCATCTGCTACAGCCGGCTCTCATGGTTTCTCCCCACCGCGTCGCCTCACATCAGCGCCATACCTGCGCTCGATGCCACGTGCCCGGGGGGCAGAGCCGAGGCCCATTCGTCATACCTCACCCCGAAACCGACGGAACCCGCCACGAGACCGTGACGGGTTCGGGTTGCCGAAGGTGATCGGCAGGGTTGTCGGCGTCTTCAGCTGCCCGGCACAGTCTGCTTCTGCTGCAGATTCGACTGCTGGATGGCCGGCGCGAACTAGACCGTGGGCCCGTTTGCCTGGTTGTTCTGGTTGATGCCGCCACGGGCGTTCGCCTGGTTGTTCTGATTGACACCACCAGAGGAACTGTTCGCCTGATTGTTCTGGTTGATGCCGCCACGGGCGTTCGCCTGATTGTTCTGGTTGATGCCGCCACGGGCGTTCGCCTGATTGTTCTGGTTGATGCCGCCACGGGCGTTCGCCTGATTGTTCTGATTGACACCACCAGACGCGCCATTTACCTGGTTGTTCTGATTGACGCCACCAGACGCGTCGATTGCCTGGTTGTTCTGATTGATGCCGCCAGAGGCGTCGATTGCCTGGTTGTTCTGGTTGATGCGGCCGGTGGTCCCGACCAGCTGGCGCGGCACCCCCAAGTGCCCGTCCAGCAGGCTGACGGTGCGGAGGATGCGCTCTGTCTCCGCGTTCGCCTGCCACTCGGCCGTCCGGCTTACACCCTTCGACGCCTTCTCCTCCCGCGCATCTCTCTTCTTTTGCGCCGATTGCTGCGCTTGCGGGGTGACGTCGCCCAACAAACCGGCGACGAACGACCGAGTTCCTCCGTAGCCGGAGTCGTTGTAGGTGGCGGCATAGGCGCTTCCCGAGCAGACAGCGACCAGACCACCGACCGCTGCAGCGGCGATCACGACCTTCTGGAGCATGCGCATGAAATCTTGCCCTCCGTGCGTCCGCAGTGCAGAGTTGCATTACTTATTGCAATGCAATGACTACTTAACGTACATGCGCGCGCAATGGACCTTCCGCCATGCGGCCGTGTCGTACCTATCGATCACTCATTCACCTCTCCAGCAGCGCTTCACACGCGTACGCCGTGAGCCCTTGGCACCCAAAAGACGCATGGGTCGCTGACGAGGAATGCGACGGGGAGTACTTCGTCTACGGCGAGGCCCAGAACCCCGTCCCGGTAGGCCCCGAGTACGTGCCGCACGCCCTGACGATCAGCCCAACAGCCGAGGCCACAGAGCCGGTGAACAGCCGCGCCAGCACTCTGCAACTGCCCACCCGAGCACGCTCAGAAAGGGATTCCCCGCTTCATCACTTCATCGAGGCTCGCCCCGCTCGCACGCCTCTCGTCGTCACTCGCCCCGTACCTGGATCACAGCATGCGTTCCCTTTGTTCGCCAGGATTCGGGTTCCGAATCGTTCAGCGTTCGCTCCGTTTGTTCGTCCAGGCCCACGATCACGTCTGATTTGAGGGTGCGCAGGGCTGCTACAGGGGACGGGAAATAGGAGGTGCAGGTGAGGAATGGGGTTGTGGGGGCTCGGAGTTGGTCGCCCACCAGGCGGCGGTAGTTCAGGTCGCCCTTCAGGATCGTCAGTGTGGCTTTCTCGAAGTACTTCCTCAGGTCGCCCGGCATTGCGGCGTACGGCAGTGGGGCGCAGGCGAACGGATGAGTGAGGAGCTGCAGTCGGCCTGTTGAGGTCGCTCGCCAGAGGCGTTCGCCCGTATTGCCTGCTTCACCCGGGGCTTGTTTCAGGTGGCGTAGGGCGTCGATCACGTCCGTGGGGGTCGCGTCGGAGACGTAGTACGGGTGTGGCTTCACGTGGAGTACCGCTTGTTCCGCGTGTGCGTGGCGCAGGAAGTGGTCGATGAGGAGGAGGTCCGGGACCAGTTCGCGGCCCGCGTTGTCCGCCACCACGTGGACCGTGTTCCCGGCCCCGGGCGGCAGAAGCGACCAGAGTTGCTCCGAGTCGTCCGCCAGGAGGGGGGTGGTGGAGGTGGCTGCGTCGGGGGCGGTCGCCGTCAGTTGGAAGCCGAGGTCAGCCCTGTTGCCCCACAGGGAGCCATGGAGCAGCGCCCGGCCTCGGGTTTCCGGCGGTTCCTGCGCCAGGCGGTCCAGAGCCGTCAGTTCCGCCTGTGCCTCCGGACTCCGTAGTTCCGCCCGTTTGAAGGGGCGGAACGGATCGATGCCCTGCCACGGTCCGGCGGAGTCGAAGTAGCCGACCGCGCCCAGGAGTCTGCGGTAGAAGTAGCTCTCCGCCCACAGGAACGGCGCGTCGAACCACGACCCGCCCACGTGCTCGCCGCTCCCCCACTCCTCCCATTGGCCGCGGTCCCGGGCGCCGGCCGGCAGCGGTTCCATCACGCCGGCCGGATCCGTGCTCTCACCCAGGAGCGCGTCCAGCGCCCGCTGCCGCTCCGGGTCGTACGGGAACGCGTCCCGCACCCGCTGGATGAGCGCCGGGTGCCGTTCGCGCAGCACGCTGTACGGAAATGATCCGGGGGCGTTGCTCCGGATGATGTCGTCAACGTTCTCCATGGGTGATCGATCCTCCCGTCGTCGGGCCGAGCAGCATCGTCACCAGTCTCTCCGTCCGCTCCCCCGGGTCCCGTGCCACGTCTCCCCATGTCGTCATCAACAGGTGGTGGACCGTCCCGACCAGAGCCAGCGCCGTCGACGTCGTGTCCGTGGCCGGGGAGAGACGGCCCCGTTCCACTTCCGCGTCCAGGTACGCAGCGATCGACTGCTGGATCGCGTCGAAGCCCGGGGCCCCCGCCTCCAGGGCCTCGCGGATACGGAGCGACGCCGCCGGGGTCGAGACCGCCAGGCCCGCCGTCGTGGGGTTCAGGGACGTCAGGAGCGCGTAGCCGATCGTCTTCAGGTTGGCCGCGACCGTGGACTCGCCCGCGCGGGCCGGCAGGTCCTCCGCCAGGCGCGCCGTGCGGGCCAAGCGGGCGAGGACGAGTTCCGCGACGAGTTCGTCCAGGCCCGCGAAGTGCTTGTGCAGCAGGCCCTTCGCACAGCCGGCCTCGGTCGTGATCGCCCTGCTCGTCAGGCCGGACGGGCCCTCCCGCGCCAGAATCCGCTCCGCGGCGTCGAAAAGCCGCTCTCTTACGTCGGGGATCGCCACTCCGCGCGGGGACATGCCGCCTGCCTCTTCTCGTCGGGTACGCCATCGGGCCCGGTCGTCATGTCCGGCCATCGGGGGTCGCCTGCCAGGTCCCCACGCCCGCCCTTGCCCTTGCCCTTGCCCTCAGTATGGGCGTCCGCCCATACTCGGTTTGGGCGGACGCCCATTCTACGTCGCCCGTCGGCCGACGCGCCGCTACGAGGGGATTCCGCCATGTCGCACATCGTGAACGCCGATCAGTCCCAGGCCTGGAACGGCTACGAGGGTGAGCACTGGGCCCGCAACCAGGACCGCTGGGACGCCGTGAACGAGGGGTTCAACCAGCCCCTCCTCGACGCCGCCGCGGTCCGCCCCGGTGAGCGGGTCCTCGACATCGGGTGCGGCGCAGGGGCCACCACCCGCCTCGCCGCCCGGCACGCGGGGCCCGACGGGTGCGCGCTGGGGGTCGATCTGTCCGCGCCCATGCTCGCGCGGGCCGAGGAGACCGCTCGGCAGGAAGGGGCGGCCGGGGCCGGGTTCGAGCGGGGCGACGCCCAGATCCACCCCTTCCCCGCCGGGGCCTTCGACGTCGCCATCAGCCGGTTCGGGGTCATGTTCTTCGCCGATCCCGTCGCCGCGTTCACCAACATCCGGCGCGCCCTCCGGCCGGGCGGGAGGCTGGCGTTCATCTGCGCCGCCGAGCCCGAGCGCAACGACTGGCTCCGGGCCGTCGCCGAACTGCGCGGCATTCTGCCCGTCGGCGACTTCGGGGCGCCGGGCGGGCAGGACACTTCGCGCAGCCCGGGGATGTTCTCCCTGGCCGACCTTGACGCGACACGCTGCGTGCTGTCCGACGCCGGGTTCGCGGGCATCGGGGTGAGGCCCGTGGAGACGTACGGGCTGTGGGGACGGGACGCCGCTGACGCCGCCGCGTTCCTGCTCGGCTCCGGCCCCGGGCGGCACCTGACCGAACAAGTCGGCAGCGACGTACGGGAGTTGGCGCACCGCACCCTCACGGACACCCTGAACGCTTACGAGCACGTCAGCGACGGGGGCGCGGGCAGGGGCAGCGAGGTACGCATGAAGAGCGTCGGCTTCCTCGTCGCCGCGCACAACCCTGAAGGGGTCACCCGCCCCCCTGGCCAAGACCTCACCTAAAGTGTGAAGATCCTGTGTCTACGCAGGAGTTCATCATCTGGGGGGCCTCATGGCACTGTTCGGAAACGCTCACACCGTCGACCCCGTCGGCGCGCAGCAGGAGTACGCCAAGCTGTTCGGTCAGGGCGAGCAGGTGCAGGCCGCTTACCTGCTCATCCGCGACACCATCCTCTTCACCGACCGGCGTCTGATCTTCGTCGACAAGCAGGGGATCACCGGCAAGAAGGTGGAGTACCACTCCATCCCCTACCGGAGCATCACGCACTTCGCCGTCGAGACCGCGGGTCACTTCGACCTCGACGGTGAGCTCAAGATCTGGATCTCCGGCACCGCGGCACCCGTCCAGAAGACGTTCAGCAAGGGCGTCGACATCTACGAGGTGCAGGCGATCCTGACGCAGTTCGTGGCCCGGTAAGCAAGACGCGCAGCGGTGGCCCGGCGCCGGCGTCCTCGAACGTACGGACGCCGCCGGGCCACCACCGGCGAACGCGCCACCCCACCCTCTGGCTCCCCCGGCTTCCCTAAGACGCCCGCCTGCGCGACGCCGTCTTCTTCGCCGGTGCCTTCTTTGCGGTCGCCTTCTTGGCCGTGGCTTTCGAAGCGCTCGCCTTCGAGCCACTCGCCTTGGACGTGCCGGCCTTGGCCGCACTCGCCTTCGAAGTGCTCGCTTTCTCCCCGGCCGTCGCCCTCGATGAGGCGGCCGACTTCCTGGCCGTGCTCTTCCGCGCCGTACCGCTCCCGGACGCCGCAGGCTTCGCCCTGGTCGAAGTCGACTTCTTCCCGCCGACCTCCTTCGGTGCCGCACGGGACTTCAGCGGGGTCACCGGGCTCGCCTTCGCCTCCCGTTCCGGCGGCGCCGCGTCGCCGCGGGCCTCCTTGGCCGCCTTGACGCTGCTCTTCAGGGCCGCCATCAGGTCGATGACCTTGCCGCCGCCCTCGGGGGCCGCGGGCGCCTGCACCACGCCCTCTCCGGACGCCTTCGCCTCGATCATCTCCTCGACCGCGGAACGGTAGTCGTCGTGCAGCGACTCCATGTCGACCTCGCCGAGGGTGTCCATCAGCGCGTCCGCCAGGTCGAGTTCGGCCTCGCGCACGGTCACCTCGGTCTCGGGTGCCGCCTCCTGCGGGGCGCGCACCTCGTCGGGCCACAGCAGACCGTGCATCGCGATCACGTCGTCGACGACGCGCAGCATGCCGAGCCGCTCCCGCCCGCGCAGGGCGAACTTGGCGATGGCGACCTTCTTGTTCCGCTTGAGCGCCTCGCGCAGCAGGGTGTACGGCTTCGCCGCGGGAACGCCGTTCGCGGAGAGGTAGTAGGCGGCGTCCATCTGGAGGGGGTCGATCCGGTCGCCGGGGACGAAGGCCACGATCTCGATGGTCCGCGCGGTCGGGATCGGCAGGGAGGCCAGGTCCTCCTCCGTGATGGGGATGATCGCGCCGTCCGCGGCCTCGTACCCCTTGCCGATCTCCGCCGACGCGACCTCCTTCTCCTCCAGCTCGCAGAACTTGCGGTAGCGGATGCGGCCGCCGTCCTCCAGATGGATCTGCCGGAAGGAGATCGAGTGGCTCTCGGTGGCGTTGACCAGCTTGATCGGGATGCTGACCAGACCGAAGGAGATGGCGCCGTTCCATATGGATCGCACGGTGTCCCTCTCTGCGTAGTGCTCTGCCGTGTGCCCTGCGTGATGCCCTGCCGCGTGGCCCTGCTCTGCGCTCTGCCTTAGCCGAGCCCGTCGGCCCACCCCGTCGCCGCAACCGAAGGCGAAGCCACCGCCGCAGCCCTTTGAGATAGCTCGTCACGATTTCCGTGGGATTCTCATCGTATGACGCCCATCACAGAGGTGGAGGGGCGGCGGCTCGCGCTCAGCAACCTCGACAAGGTGCTGTACCCGGCGACCGGGTTCACCAAGGGCGAGCTGCTGCACTACTACGCGACGGTCGCCGGGGCCCTGCTCGCACACCTGTACGACCGGCCCGTGTCCTTTCTGCGCTACCCGGACGGACCCGAGGGCCAGCGGTTCTTCACCAAGAACGTGCCGCCGGGCACGCCGGCGTGGGTGCGGACGGCGGATGTGCCGCATTCGAGGAGCGCGCCGTCCCGCCAGGTCCTCGTACAGGATCTGGCGTCACTCATGTGGGCGGCCAATCTGGTGACGGAGTTCCATACGCCGCAGTGGCAGGCGGACGCGCCCGGACAGGCCGACCGGCTGATCCTGGACCTGGATCCCGGGGAACCGGCGGACGTGGTGGAGTGCTGCGCGGTCGCGCTCTGGCTCCAGGAGCGGCTGCGCGCGGACGGGCTTCACTCCTACGTGAAGACCTCCGGTTCCAAGGGGCTGCACATGCTCGTGCCGCTGGAACCGACGCCGTCCGATCGGGTGAGCGCCTACGCGAAAACCCTCGCGGTGGAGGCGGAGGCCGAGCATCCGGAGCTCGTCGTCCACCGCATGACCCGCAGCCTGCGCCCCGGCAAGGTCTTCGTCGACTTCAGCCAGAACGCCGCCGCGAAGACGACGGCGACCCCGTACACGCTGCGCGCGCGCCCGGAGCCGACCGTGTCGGCGCCGGTGACGTGGGAGGAGGTCGAGGCCTGCACGGACGCGCGGGAGCTGACGTTCCTGGCCGACGACATCGCGCCGCGCCTCGAGACGTACGGGGACCTGCTCGGCCCCCTGATCAACCTGAACCGCGCGGGGCGTGTGCCGTGAGTGCCGCGCCGGGGCTGTCCCGGTGACAGTCCGACGCGAGGGGCGAGCCTCTCCTCACCCGCAAGACCGGCCGGGCAGACCCTGACGGAATGGATGAAAACGAGGCGACCGTGGCCCTGCGCCCGCCGGTCGACGTCATGCGTCCCCAGGCTGTGGACGAAATCCCGGAACAGACAGGCACACCGGAGAGTCTCCAGTACTCGCTCAAACTCGACGGATTCCGCGCCCTGGCCTTCGTCCTCGAAGGCGGCCGGGTCTTCCTGCAGTCACGCTCACAAAGGGACCTGGCCCCGGAGTTTCCCGAAATTGCCGCATATCTCGGAGAACATCTGCCCGCCGGAACCGTACTGGACGGCGAATTGTGCGCCTACCGCGACGGGCGCCTGAGCTTCACCGATCTCCTGCGGTCCCACGCCGACCGCGCACGGTCGGGCATCCCGGTGTCCTATGTGGCGTTCGACATCCTCGCCGTCCCGGGCCGCGACGTCAGGGCCCTGCCCCTGAGGGAGCGCTGGGAACTGCTCGGCGCAGCGCTGCAGGACGTCGGCCCACCCGTGCAACGAGTACTGGCAACGCTCGACGAGGAGACCGCGCACATCTGGTTCCGCGACATAAGGGCTGCCGGCGTCGAAGGAATCGTGGCGAAAGGACTGCGCTCGGCCTATCGGGCAGGAGGAACCCAGGCATGGAGAAAGATCAGGCATGCGGATACGACGGACGGGGAACTCCTCGGAGTCTTCGGCCCGTTGGACCGACCGCAGGCGCTTCTCGTGCAACTCCCCGATGATCGAACCGTGAAGACGTCGCCCCGCTTGACCCCGACGCAGTCACGGCAGATCGGCAGATTGCTGCAGGGCCGCTTGGAGCACCTGACGGACCACCCGGACCACGGCCCGGTGCGGATGCTCACCGCCCCCCTCCTCATCGAGCTGCGCCAAGCGGCCGGACGCCACGAGACCGTCCGCTTCGTGCGCGTGCGGTCCGACGGATGAGATGTCAGTCCTTCGTCGTACGGTGAAATCTCACGTACGGACGGGAGGGCCGAGGTGGCCGAGAAGACGCTGACCGGGACGACGGTCGCCGAGGTGATGGCCGAGCTGGCCGGACTCGAGGACCCGAAGGCACGCGCCGTGAACGAGAAGCACGGCGACGATCACGGCGTGAACCTCAGCAAGCTGCGCGCGCTCGCGAAGCGGCTGAAAACGCAGCAGGACCTCGCGAGCGGGCTCTGGGGGACCGACGACACCGCGGCGAAACTCCTCGCCCTCCTCATCTGCCGCCCCAAGGCGTTCCGGCGGGACGAGCTGGACGCCATGCTGCGCGGGGCGCGCACGCCCAAGGTCCACGACTGGCTCGTGAACTACGTGGTGAAGAAGAACCCGCACGCCGAAGAGCTGCGTCTGGCCTGGTCGGCCGACCCGGATCCGGTGGTCGCGAGCGCCGGCTGGTCGCTGACCACGGAACGCGTGGCGAAGAAGCCGGAGGGGCTCGACCTGCCAGGACTCCTCGACGTCATCGAGGCGGAGATGAAGGACGCCCCGGACCGCCTGCAGTGGGCGATGAACCACTGCCTGGCCCAGATCGGGATCGACCACGCCGGCCTCCGCACCCGGGCGATCGACATCGGCGAGCGCCTACAGGTGCTCAAGGACTACCCGACGCCCCCGGGCTGCACGTCCCCGTTCGCCCCGGTCTGGATCACCGAGATAGTGCGCCGGCAAGCCCGGTAGCGGGCCCTGGCCTCAGACGCGCAGCCACGTACGGCGGTCGCGGGCCATGGCATGCAGGGCCTCGACGTCGGCCGGTTTCAGGACGCCGCCCGTGCGCGCCAGTGACTGGAGTTCGGTGTCGAGGACGATGCGCACGTCCCGTGGGGGTGCCGCCACCTCCACCGTCGTGGCGCCCGCGACGGCCAGGACGGGGCGGACCTCGGCGGTCAGGGCGAAGGACGCGCGGGAGGCGTCCGCGCGGACGCGGCGCAGCAGCGGGTGCGGCTCCGAGCGGCCGGTCATGACCATCGGGTCGGCGACGCGGACGCGCTGCTTGCGGGCCGGAAGCGTGTGCAGCGCGTAGAGGCCGCCGGGCCCGATGAGGAGGTGGTGGATGCGGGCGCCGCCGGGCAGCGGCACGGAGTGCAGCGCGCGCCAGCCCGCCCGCTCGAACGCGTCGAGCGCCCCGCCGACGCACTGCTCGGCCTCCAGGGCGCGGCGCCGCGGGTCACCGCGCAGCCGCCGTGACGGCCCCGGGTCCCGGTCGACGGCGATCTGGAGGGCCTCGCCGGGCCGGTTCGGCGCGAGGTCGTCGTCCGGGTGGAGGGCGAGCCTGGCGAGTTCGACCGGGGTGGGCACCGGGGGCGGACCGACCGTGACCTGGCCGGTCAGGAAGGGCCCGAGGACGTCGAGCACGGCGTCCCGGCGGGCCTCGCTGATCAGATTGACGCGGCCGGCCTCACGGTCGTACCAGGCGACGTTCCTGCCGTCGTCGCCGCAGACATAGAGCCGCTCCCGACCGTGCCGCCAGGTCGGTATGACGCGCAGACCGCTCATGCACCATCACCCCACGACCATGGGAACAGCCCCGGAGCCGCAGGGCAATATGCCGTCCCGCCCCTCGGTGACACCACCGCCCGCAGAGTTTCGGCCCGCTGTTACACAGCTGCCGAATTGCCGTGATGGGGGGTCTTTACGGTGATGAGGTCAGCGTTTACGCCACCTGGTGGAACACACCGCACCGGGAGTAGAGCAGAGGAGACGTTCCGTGAGCACCACCCGTCGAGCATGCCTGCTGGCCCGTGGCACCTTCGTCGCCGCCGTCCTCGGCGGCGCGCTCCTGGTCCCCACGGCCGCGTTCGCGCAGGCCCAGCCCGACCGCGCGGCGACTCCCGTCCCGGCGAGCTCACCGGGTCACAGCACACCGACTCGAACCCGCTGTTCCTGGCGGCGGGCGGCGGCATGGCGGCGGCCGGCGCGGGGGGACTCGCCTTCTCGATGTACCGGCGCGGGCGCACCGACGGCTGACGGTTCGAGGTGCGCCGGGTCCCGCGGGTCAATAAAAAGGAATTCCCCACCAATAAGGTGTCAGTGGAGTGACCGACCGGCACGCGGACAGGCAGGAGTGCAGTGAATTCAAGGCGCACCTGTACCGCGGCGACCGCCGTAACGGCGTCGGCACTCCTGCTCGCGGGATGCGGCGACACGGGCGAGCTGCGCAGCGCGGGTCCGACGTCCACGGCGATGGGACCCGCCCGGCTCTGGCCCACACTGCCGCCGGCGTCCGCCGCGGCCGAGGACTACGGCTCGGGCAAGACCGAAGTGGTGAACGGCATCACCGCCAAGGGTGACGACATTCACCGCGTGAACCCGGTCGACGTGGTCCGCGCGCAGGAGGCGGCCGCCTCGGCGTCACCGAGCCCGTCCCCGTCCCCGGACAACGTCGTAGGGCTGGACGACTGCGGCACGAAAGACAGCGCCAAGTGCCCTGTCCTGAAGGCGTACTACCGGGACCTGACGGGTGACGGCAAGGACGAACTGATCCTCGGGATCCGCCTGCCGAAACGTCAACTAGCCGTTCGCTGCTACAAGTTCGAGAGCCACAAGCTGACGCAGGTCATGGGCACGTCGGACGCGGTCGTGAGCGTGGAGATCGCGGGCCGCGACGTCATCCTGCGGGCGGTGGCGGACCTGCCGGGCTACGAGTACCGCACGGCGTGGTCCTGGGACCCGCACCAGCACGCGATGCTCCCCACCCGGGACGAAATCCTCCGCACGGGCTCCCCGGCGACACCCGCCACAACCCCGCCACCCACCACCGCACCGCCGAAGACCCCGAGGGCAACCCCATCGGCCACCGCCCGATGACCGGACACACAAGCCGAAGCCGCCCCCGCCACCCCGGCCCCACACCCCGGCTCCCCGCCTGGACGGCCACCCTCACCTGGAAGGCCGCGGTCTTCATCACGGTGATGTGCTGCGCACTCGCCGCGCTCCTGGGCGCCCTGGTCCACGTATCGGTCAGCAACCAGACCGTCGGCCAGGCCCGCGACCGCGCGCTGGACCGGCTGGACGAGGCCACGAAGGCGTACGAGGCCGGCGCGAGGCTGGGCCCGCTCGCAGGGGTCGACCCCCCGGACCTGCCCGACTCGCTGCGCCGGCTCGCCTCGGACGGTGAGCGCGGCACCATGGTGAGCAGCAACGCGAAGAAGCCCACGATGTGGGCGGCAGGACCCCTCGACAGGAACCGCGTCCTCGCCGTGGAGGTCGACTACTCGCAGGGCGCCCGCACGATCGACGGCCTGGACAAGGCGATCGTCGGCTCGTCCGTGCTGGCGATCGGAGCGACGCTGCTGGTGGGGGCGTTCGCGGTGACGCGCGTGACGCGGCGCCTGCACGCGACGGCGCGAGTGGCCCGGAGGATCAGCGGCGGGGACCTGGACGCGCGGGTGGGCGATCCGAGGACGAGAGATCCGGCCAGGCACCAGGACGAGGTGGCAGCTGTGGCCGGTGCGCTGGACAGCATGGCGTCGTCGTTGCAGCGCAAGCTGCTCAGCGAACAACGGTTCACGGCGGACGTGGCACACGAACTGCGGACACCACTGACGGGCCTGCACGCGGCGGCCGAACTCCTCCCTCCGGGCCGCCCGACCGAGCTCGTACGCGACCGGGTCGCCGCGCTGCGGACCCTCACCGAGGATCTGCTGGAGATCTCGCGCCTGGACGCTCGCAGCGAGCGCCTGGACCTGGACGACAACTGGCTCGGCCCGCTGGCCGAGCGGGTGGTGCGGGGGTCCGGCACGCGGACGGAGGTGGTCGTGGCGCGGGACGTGTGCGTACTGACGGACCGTCGGCGCCTGGAGCGGGTGCTCGGCAACCTCGTGGCGAACGCGCACAGGCACGGGCGCCCGCCGGTGGTCCTCACGGTGGACGGCCCGGTGATCACTGTGCGGGATCACGGGGAGGGCTACCCGGACTACCTGGTGGAGGGCGGCCCGCAGCGGTTCAGGACGGAGGGCGGCGTGAAGGGCCACGGCCTCGGCCTGACGATCGCGCTGGGCCAGGCGCAAGTGCTTGACGCTTCGCTCAGATTCACGAACGCGGAGGACGGCGGAGCGATGGCGACGCTGACGTTGGACCACAAAAAGCCCTGACGCGCCACCCACACAGAACCCCGTACGGATCCCCACCCGACGCGCCCACCCAGAAACCCCGCACAAATCCCCACCCGAAGCCCTCACCAGACGCCCCCACCCGGAACGCCCACCCGGAACCCCCGCCGGACACACACCCAGTCAGATTAAAGAGACATAGCGGGATTTCCCGGCCATGGCTTGTTACGTTCCCGCCATGACCGGACCGACGGGATCAACGGGACCCATGGGCCCGGCAGGCACAAGAGCCGGCGCCAGCCCTCCCGCGGTCCCCGCTGTCCGCCTCCCGCGGCGCCGTGGCACCGAACTCGTCCTGATCGTCCTGGCCGTCCTGCTCAGCGTCTACGGCTACTGCGACGTAGGACTCGCCAAGAACGGCTCCGTACCGCCCGGCGCGGCCGGCTACGGCGCCGGGCTCGGCGTGCTCGCGCTCGTGGCGCACTGCGCGATCCGCCTGCGCGCCCCGTACGCGGACCCGCTCCTGCTGCCCATCGGCGTGCTGCTCAACGGCCTCGGCCTGGTCCTGATCTACCGGCTCGACCTGGAGACGCCCCACGACCAGGCGGCGCCGATCCAGCTCGTCTGGTCCACGCTGGGCGTGGCCCTGTTCATCGCGGTCGTGGTCCTCGTGCGCGACCACCGGGTGCTCCAGCGGTACGCGTATCTGTCGGCCGTCGCCGCGCTGTTCCTGATGGTCCTGCCGATCTTCTTCCCGGCGGTGAACGGCGCCCGCATCTGGCTCAGGATCAGCGGATTCTCCATCCAGCCGGGCGAGTTCGCCAAGGTGCTGCTCGCGATCTTCTTCGCCAGCTATCTCGCGGCGAACCGCAACGCGCTCTCGTACACGGGCAAGAAGATCTGGCGCTTCCAGTTCCCCACGATGCGGGTCTTCGCGCCGATCCTGGTCTTCTGGCTGATCAGCGTGGGCGTCCTGGTCCTTGAGCGTGACCTCGGGACCTCGCTGCTGTTCTTCGGCCTCTTCATCGTGATGCTGTACGTGGCGACGGGCCGCGGCAGCTGGATCGCGATCGGGCTGCTCCTCGCGGCGGGCGGCGCGGCCTTCGTCGGCGCGCTCGAACCGCATGTGAACAGCCGCGTCCACGACTGGCTGCACCCGTTCGCCTCGATCGACGCGGGCCAGGGGCCCGGCCAGCTCGCGCAGTCCCTGTTCGCGTTCGCGGCGGGCGGCATGCTCGGCGAGGGACTCGGGCAGGGGCACTCGATCCTCATCGGGTTCGCCGCGAAGTCGGACTTCATCCTGGCGACCGCGGGCGAGGAGCTGGGGCTCGTCGGCCTGACGGCGATCTTCCTGCTGTACGCGCTGCTCGTGGAGCGCGGCTACCGGGCGGGGCTCGCGCTGCGCGACCCGTTCGGCCGGCTCCTCGCGATCGGTATCGCGTCGATCGTGGCGCTCCAGGTGTTCGTGATCGCGGGCGGGGTGATGGGCCTGATCCCGCTGACCGGCATGGCGATGCCGTTCCTCGCGCAGGGCGGCTCGTCCGTCGTCACCAACTGGATCATCGTGGCGCTGCTCGTACGGATCAGTGACTCCGCGCGGGGCCAACTCCTGCCCGACAAGGCGCTGGAGGCGGATCGGTGACCCGTTACATCCGCCGGGCCGCGGTCTTCTGTCTGGTGCTGCTCGTCGCGCTGCTGGTCAACGCGGCCCGCGTGCAGATCTTCGAGGCGGACTCCCTCGACGACAACCCGGCCAACCGCCGGAACACGATCGCGCGTTACGACCAGGCGCGCGGCAACATCCTCGTCGACGGCAGGGCGATCACCGGGTCCAGGGATTCCGGCCAGCAGCTCCGCTACGAACGGACCTACAAATACGGCCCGTTGTTCGCGCCGGTGACCGGGTACGCGTCCCAGACGTACGGCACCTCGCTGCTGGAGAACGCCGAGGACGACATCCTCTCCGGCACGGACCCGATGCTCGCCCCGCTCCCCCTGTGGAACGACCTGACGCGCTCGCAGCAGCCGAGCGGCGAGGTGGCGACCACGATCAACGGGGCGGCGCAGCGCGCGGCGTACGCCGGACTGGCCGGGCGCCGGGGCGCGGTCGCGGCGCTCAATCCGGCGACCGGGGCGATCCTCGCCCTGGTGAGCAGCCCCTCGTACGATCCGGGAAAGATCGCCGGGACGGATCCGGCGACGATGTCGGCGTGGACGCGCCTGAACCGCGCGCCGAGTCAGCCGATGCTCAACCGGGCCATCCGGCAGACGTATCCGCCGGGCTCGACCTTCAAGATCGTCACCGCGGCGGCTGCCCTGGACTCGGGCGTCGTGACGGATCCGGACGAGCCGACGGACACGCCGAGCCCCTGGATCCTGCCGGACACGTCGACCGTGCTGCGGAACGAGGGCGAGGGCTGCGAGGACGCGTCGCTCGCGGACGCGATCCGGGTCTCCTGCAACACGGTGATGGCGAAGCTCGGTGTCGAGGTCGGGCTGGAGGGGATGGTGTCGGCGGCGAGGCGGTTCGGCTTCGACGACGCGGGGCTGCGGATCCCGTCGAGCGTCTCGCGGAGCAACTTCGACACGGACATGGACCGTTCGCAGCTGGCGCTCTCGTCGATCGGCCAGTTCAACACGGCGGCGACGCCGCTGCAGATGGCGATGGTGTCGGCCGCCGTCGTCAACGGCGGGGTCCTGATGGCGCCGCATCTGGTCGACAGGACGACGGACAAGAACGGGAACACCCTCGCGCAGACCGGTGCGAAGACGTACCGGCAGGCGATGAACCCGGCCACGGCGACGCAGCTCCAGTACATGATGCAGGACGCCGTGGAGGACGGCACGGGCACGAACGCGCAGATCCCCGATGTGCTGGTGGGCGGCAAGACCGGCACGGCGCAGCACGGCGTGGGCAACAAGGGCACCCCGTACGCGTGGTTCATCTCCTGGGCGCGGTCCCCGGAGCCGGGCAGCCCGGAGGTCGCCGTCGCGGTGGTCGTCGAGGACGCGTCGGCGAACCGTACGGACATCAGCGGCGGCGGCAGCGCGGCGCCGATCGCGCGGAAGGTGATGGAGGCCGCACTCAAGCTGCCCGGCCGTAAGAGAAATTGAGCGATCGGCCCCTGATACCGACAGGTGAAATGACCCGATGCGGCGACGCGTCGGCCGCCTGTCGTGCAGTCCATGACTCGACGAGGCGGTGACCGCCCTGTGGTGGGTGCCGGCCGGGCACCGGCCCACCGTCGAGGAGGCGGAGGAACGCCTGGTCCATCTGCGGACGCACGGCCCGACGCCGTACGCGTTCCATCTGCGTACGGCGTTCCCGGCGGGCGACGCCGGCCCCGGACCGGGGCCGGCGTCGGACCCGGAGTCCGTCAGCCGATCGGCTTCCTGATCTCCGAGCGGATCTTCGCCGCGGTCGCGGCCGCCGCGTCGAGGTCCACCTCGGAGGGAGCCTGAAGGGCGATCTCGGGGGTGATCTCGGCGACGGTGGCGCCGGTGTTCCCGTCGGCCCAGGCGCACATCGGGATGGTCGCCTGCTGCTTGGTGAGCACCTGGCAGGTGATGGTGACGTCGGAGCCGGCCGGCTTGAAGTCCTTGGCGGGCACGGCGACTTCGGCGCCGTCGCTCTTGGCGGCTCCCTGCATCATGTTCTTGCGGGCCAGGTCGGTGTTCTTGAACCGGCCGTACATGCCGGAGATCACCACGCCCGCGTTCTTCTTGGCGGGATCGGTCGCGGCGTACTGGCCGACGGCCGCCTTGGTGTCGCGTGCGTCCCAGGCGCCGTCCGCCTCGTCCTCGATCGCCTTGCCCTGGGTGCGGGACAGGTCCTGGGTGAGGGTGTACCTCCCGTCGAGAACGGTCTGCGGGATGGTCAGCTTGTACTCGGCCTCGGGGAAGCTCTTGTCGACCTCCGAGCCGAGCAGGGCGAGCGCGACGATGCCGATGACGACGACGCCGAGCACGCCGCCGACGATGCCGAGAATCAACCCGACCCGCCGCTTCCTGGGCGGCGGGCCCATGGGGGCACCGCCCCATCCGGGATAGGGGGCACCGCCCGGGTAGGGCTGCTGGGCGTACGGACCGGGCTGGCCGTACGGACCGGGCTGGCCCGGCTGGGCGGCGTACGGACCGGGCTGGCCCGGCTGACCGTAGGAGCCGGGCTGCTGCGGCGGACCGTAGGGGCCGGGCTGGCCCGGCTGGCCGTACGGGCCGGGCTGCTGCTGGCCGTACGGGTCGGGCTGGGGTGGCTGAGGCGTGGACACGTCAGCAAAGTACTCCATGCGGGTGACACGCCCCCACACCCCGGAGCCACGGTCGGGCGCGGACCCGCGGGGTCCCGCTGGGCGAGCCCCAGGGTCGTTCGCTGGGATCAGGCGAGCCCGGCTCGATCCGAACGAGAGGCCCTAGGGCTGCTGCTCGCCCTCCCCGATCGTCGACTCGACCTCCGCGACGCGCTCCAGTTCCTCCGCCGCGAAGCGTTCCGCGTCGAGCTTCTCGGCGATCTCCTCGTCCTGGGCCATCAGCTGGTCGAGGTTCGAGTTGCCCATCTCGAAGACACCCATGTCGACGTACGCCTGCTGGAGGCGCTTGCCCCACAGGCCGATGTCCTTGACGCAGGGCACGATCCGGGAGAAGAGCAGCTGGCGGAAGAGGGCCAGGAACTCGGACTGCTCGCTGTACTCGTCGGCCTCCGCCTTGGAGATGCCGAAGTTCTCCAGGACCTCGACGCCGCGCAGCCGGTCGCGCATCAGGTAGCAGCCCTCGATGACGAACTCCTCGCGCTCACGCAGTTCGGCATCGGTGAGCTGCTTGTAGTAGTCGCGCAGGGCCATCCGCCCGAAGGCCACATGGCGGGCCTCGTCCTGCATGACGTACGCGAGGATCTGCTGGGGCAGCGGTTTGTCCGTGGTGTCGCGGATCATGCCGAACGCGGCGAGCGCCAGTCCCTCGATGAGGACCTGCATGCCGAGGTAGGGCATGTCCCAGCGGGAGTCGCGCAGGGTGTCGCCGAGGAGCGACTGGAGGTTGTCGTTGATCGGGTAGAGCATCCCGACCTTCTCGTGCAGGAAGCGGCCGAAGATCTCCGCGTGCCGGGCCTCGTCCATGGTCTGGGTCGCCGAGTAGAACTTGGCGTCCATGTCGGGGACGGACTCGACGATGCGGGCGGCGCACACCATCGCGCCCTGCTCACCGTGCAGGAACTGGCTGAACTGCCAGGACGCGTAGTGCTTGCGCAGCTCGCCCTTGTCCCGGTCCGTCATCTTCGCCCAGTGCCGGGTGCCGTAGAGGGTCAGCGCCTCGTCGGGGGTGCCGAGCGGGTTGTGGGGATCGACCTCGAGACCCCAGTCGATGCGCTTGGCACCGTCCCACTGCTTGTCCTTGCCCTTCTGGTAGAGCGCGAGGAGGCGGTCCCTGCCCTCGTCGTACTCCCAGCTGAACCTTGCCGAACCGGCCGCAGGTACTTGCCAGTTGAGCTCCTCGGGCGCCCTGGTGTACAGCTCATGCGTCGACATACTGGCAGGCTCACACGCTGGTGGACACCGGGTCAACAAGTCGCGCGCAAGGGATTGACGGCCTTGCTGACAGGCAGTCTCATAAGAAGTGACCGCCGGTAACTCCTGTGCCGCGGCACCCGTTTCCCGTACGACGAGGTGGGGACAGCCATGACGACCGTGACGGAAGCCGACGCGTTCGAGGGTCTGCGTGACGCGCTCGGGCTGCTCAAGGACCGCGAGCAGGTGGCCGAGCGCCTGCTCGACTCCTCCGCCAAGCACTCCTTCGACCCGGACAAGGAACTGGACTGGGACTCCCCCGACGTCGAGGGTCTGTGGTACTGGCCCCCGGAGCTCTGCTCGCTCTACGACACCCCCATGTGGAAGCGGATGCCGCAGGAGCAGCGCATCGAGCTCTCCAAGTACGAGGCCGCCTCCATGGCGTCCATGGGTGTCTGGTTCGAGATCATCCTGATGCAGCTCCTCGTACGGCACATCTACGACAAGTCGCTGACCAGCAGCCACGTCCGCTACGCCCTCACGGAGATCGCCGACGAATGCCGGCACTCCATGATGTTCGCCCGCATGATCAAGCGGAGCGTCGGCGAGGGCTTCCCCATGCCCCGCATCCACCACAACCTGGGGCGCGTGCTCAAGACGGTCTCCACGACGCCCGGATCCTTCTCGGCGACGCTGCTCGGCGAGGAGATCATCGACTGGATGCAGCGGATGACGTTCCCGGACGAGCGCGTCCAGCCGCTGGTGCGCGGTATCACGCGCATCCACGTCATCGAGGAGGCCCGGCACGTGCGCTACGCCCGCGAGGAGCTGCGCCGCCAGATGGTGTCGTGCGGCCCGATCGAGGCGGCGTACACGCGCATCGTGTGCGGCGAGGCGGCCCGCGTGATCTACACGGCGTTCCACAACCCGGCCGCCTACGAGCGGGCCGGGCTCGACCCGAAGGAGGCGCTGGCGCAGGTCAAGGCCAGCGGCCACCGGCGCGAGATCATGCAGACCGGCGCCAGGCGCCTGACCGACTTCCTGGACGAGATCGGGGTCCTGCGGGGCGTCGGACGCACGCTGTGGAAGTCGTCCGGGCTGCTCGCCTAGGACTGCGCCGGGGACCCGGCGCAGCGCCTCCGTACAGGACCCCGGCACGAAAAGCCGGTTACGCTGCGGGACATGACCTCGGCACCCGGCACCCGCGCGTACCGACGGCTCAGCGTCGAGGAGCGACGCAGCCAGCTCCTCGTCGCCGCGCTGTCCCTCTTCGCGCACCGGGCACCCGAGGAGGTGTCCCTCGACGACGTGGCGGAGGCCGCCGGTGTCTCGCGGCCGCTCGTCTACCGGTACTTCCCCGGCGGCAAGCAGCAGTTGTACGAGGCCGCGCTGCGCTCCGCGGCCGACGAGCTGGAGAAGTGCTTCGCGGAGCCCCAGGAAGGACCGCTGAGCGGCCGCCTCACGCGGGCCCTCGACCGCTACCTCGGGTTCGTGGACCAGCACGACACGGGGTTCGCCGCGCTGCTCCAGGGCGGCAGCGTGGTGGAGACGTCGCGGACGACGTCGATCGTGGACGGCGTGCGCAGGGCGGCGGCCGAGCACATCCTGAGCCATCTCGCCACGGCGGACCCCGGCCCCCGGTTGCGGATGACCGTACGCATGTGGATCACGGCCGTGGAGGCGGCCTCGCTGATCTGGCTCGACGAGGGCAAGAAGCCGCCGCTGGACGAGCTGCGCGACGGGCTCGTCGACCAGTTCATGGCCGTCCTCACGGCGACGGCGGGCCGCGACCCGCAGACCGCCGAGGCGGTGCGGCACGCGCTGGCCCTGGAGACGGCGGACGGGCCCGTGGGCCGGCTGGCCCGTCTGGTGCTGCCCGTGGTGAGCGACGCCGCGCATCTGTTGTGACACTGGTGCCGTGAAGAGCGAAGAGACGCCGTTCGTCGGCGGGCCGATGGACGGGCGGGTGCTGCCCGTACTGCTGGGACCGACGGGGCATCCGCCGAAGGTGTACCGCATCCCGGTGCCGGGCCCCGACGGCTCCCCGGGCACGGTGCTCATCTACCGCCGGGTGCCGATGACCCCCGGCAAGATCCGGGTCACCCACCGCTGGAAGTACGAGTACGACCCTTCGGGGCGCGACGACGGCGGGCTCCGGTGGCCCTGGTCCAAGCCGCGCCCGTAGCGGCCGGCATCGTAGATCACCTTCGTGGAGTCCCCCGGCCGGGTGAGGTCCTTGGGCCGAACCGCCCAGCAGGAGGCGTGCGGGAGGGCCGACGTGTTGATGCTCACGGTGCGGGACGGACGGGCCGCCCCGCACCGGAGGTGATGACGTGTCAGGAAGCCTTCTGCGGTGGACCTGTGCCGCGGCGGTGGCCTCAACGCTCGCGGCGCCGGGTCCCGCGTCCGCCGCACCCGCGCCGGCCCCCCAGCCTCTCCCCGCAGTCAACCGCACCCCTGTCGCCACGCTTCTGACGGATCTTCAGCGCCTGTACCAGGAGGCCGAGAAGGCCACCGAGAAGTACAACGCGACCGCCGAGAAGCTCAAGAAGCGCCGGAAGACGGCCGCCGACCTGTCCCGCAAGCTGGCCACGGCCCGCACCTCGCTGCACGACAGCCGCGACGCGGCAGGACGCCTCGCCCGCGAGCAGTACCAGGGCAGCAGCAACCTCTCCCCCTACCTGCGCCTGCTGCTGGCCCGCGACCCGCAGCACGCCCTCGACCAGGGCCATGTGATCCGGCGCGTGGCCCAGGAGCGCATGGCGACCGTGGACCGGCTCGTCGGCGGCGAGAAGCGCGCCGACGGCCTGGCGGCGCAGGCACGCAGGGCGCTCGCCGAGCAGACCCGGCTGTCGGAGCGGCAGAAGAAGGAGCGGGACGCGGTCCAGGCCCGCCTCAAGGACGTCGAGAGGCTGCTCGCCTCACTCAGCCCGGGCCAGCTCACCGAGCTGACCCGCCTGGAGGACACGGGGATGGCGAACGCCCAGAAGACGTTCATGGCGTCGGGCGCGCTCAGTTCGCGGCGGGCGCCGTCCCGGGCCGGGGACGCGGCACTCGCGTACGCGGTGAAGCAGATCGGGAAGCCGTACGTGTGGGGCGCGGAAGGGCCCGCGGCGTTCGACTGCTCGGGGCTCACGTCGCAGGCGTGGCAGCACGCGGGCGAGGTCATTCCCCGCACGTCGCAGGAGCAGTGGGCGAAACTGCCGCGCGTCCCGCTGAACGAGCTGCGGCCCGGGGACCTCGTCGTGTACTTCCGCGAGGCCACACACGTGGCGATGTACCTGGGCGACGGGATGGTGGTGCAGGCGCCGCGGCCGGGCGCGAGGGTCAAGGTGTCGCCGATCGCGGCCAACCCGCTGCTCGGCGCCGTGCGCCCCGATCAGAAGGACGCGTCGATGAAGGGCTACATCCCGCCGAAGCTGCCCGTGGGCGCGACGGGCGGCGCCGACACCGGGTACGGCGCCGCGGGGGCGCCCACCGGCTGACCGGTGCGCGCCCCGCCGCGGATCAGCCGGTGACGGAGGCCAGGTAGGCGTTCGTCTTCTCCGGCTCATAGAAGAAGTTCTCGAAGTCGGCCGGGTTGTTGAAGCCGTTCGCGAAGCGGTCGGCGACCGGCTGGAGCTGGCCGGCGGCGCCGATCAGGTTGAGGACGTGCTCCGGCGGGACGCCCAGCATCGCGTTGGTCCACTTCACGACGTGCTGAGCGGTGTCCCAGTAGCGGTCGAAGGTGGACTGCATCCACTCCTCGTCGAACGGCTTGTCGCCGTGCTCGGTGATCGAGGCGAGGTACGAGGCGGCGCACTTGGACGCCGAGTTCGAACCCTGGCCCGTGATCGGGTCGTTGGCGACGACGACGTCGGCGACGCCGAGGACCGCGCCGCCGCCGGGCAGCCGCCCGATCGGGTTGCGGACGGTCGGCGCGTAACGGCCCGCGAGGGTCGCGTTGGCGTCGGTCAGCTCGACCTTCGTGGCGCGCGCGTACTCCCAGGGCGTGAACTTCTCCATCAGCTCCAGGGTGAGGGCCAGGTGCTCCGAGGGGTCCTTGACGCCCTTGAAGGCGTCCAGCGGACCGCCGGGGATGCCCTCCCAGAACAGGATGTCCGCGCGGCCCGAGGTGGTGAGGGTCGGCATGACGAACAGCTCGCCGACGCCGGGCACCAGGTTGCAGCGCACCGCGTCGAATTCCGGGTGCTCGGGGCGGGGGCCCATGCCGTGCACGTACGCGACGGCAAGCGCGCGCTGCGGCTCGGTGTACGGGGAGCGCGAGGCGTCGCGGCCGAACATCGAGACCAGCTCGCCCTTGCCGGCGGAGACGAGCACCAGGTCGTAGGTGCGGGCGAAGTAGTCGAGGTCGGAGACCGCGGCGCCGTGGATGACGAGCTGGCCGCCGCGCTGGGCGAACGTCTCCATCCAGCCGGCCATCTTCACGCGCTGGTCGACGGACTGCGCGTAGCCGTCGAGCTTGCCCACCCAGTCGATGGCGCGCTGCGAGGGGCCCGGGTCGAAGGAGCCGGGGGCGGCGACGGAGACGCCGAGGCCCTCGATCTTCGGGGCCTGGGACTCCCAGAAGTTCACCTGGAGGTCGCGCTCGTGCTGGAGCGCCGTGTCGAACATGCACTGCGTGGACATGACCCGGCCGGACCGGATCTCGTCCGCGGTGCGGTTGGACATCAGGGTGACCTCGTACCCGTTCGACTGGAGGCCGAGGGCGAGCTGGAGACCGGACTGTCCGGCTCCGACGACGAGTATCTTCCGCATGCGGGTGCCTCTTCTACTGCTGAGGGGTGGTGGCTATTCGGGGGTGGCGTCGAGCGCGTGGCCGACGAGGGCCAGGAGGGTCTCGACGACCGAGATGCGCTGCCGCGCGTCCATGATGAGGACAGGGATGTGCGGCGGCACCGTCAAAGCCTCGCGCACGTCGGCGGCGGCGAACTCGTCGGAGCCGTCGAAGTGGTTGACGGCGACGACGTAGGGGAGCCCGCAGCTCTCGAAGTAGTCGAGGGCCGGGAAGCAGTCGGACAGCCGCCGGGTGTCGGCGAGCACGACCGCGCCGATCGCGCCGCGCACCAGGTCGTCCCACATGAACCAGAAGCGCTGCTGCCCCGGCGTGCCGAAGAGGTAGAGCACCAGGTCGTCGTCGAGCGTGATCCGCCCGAAGTCCATGGCGACCGTGGTCGTGGTCTTGTCCGGGGTGGCGGTGAGGTCGTCGGTGTCCTCGCTCGCCTGGGTCATCAGCGCCTCGGTCTGGAGGGGCTGGATCTCCGAGACGGCGGTGACGAGGGTGGTCTTGCCGACGCCGAAGCCGCCGGCCACCACTATCTTCGTGGCGATCGGGGCGCGGGTGCGGTCCGTCTGCCAGGCCTGGAGCTCTTCCTGGGGCTCGAAGGCGATGGCTTCACGGCCGGACGACGGCTGGGCAGGTACGAAGGCGGGCGTGATGCCCTCGGTGACGCCTTCAGAGACGACGGAGTCCACTCAGCACCCTTTCAAGCAGTGCGCGGTCCGGCTGGCCCGGGCCGTGGCCGGTTCCGTAAACGCGGATCTTTCCCTGGTCGGCGAGGTCGCTGAGCAGTACGCGGACCACGCCGAGGGGCATCTTCAGGAGCGCGGCGATCTCGGCGACCGTGCGCATGCGGCGGCACAGTTCCACGATCGCCCGCATCTCGGGCATGATCCGCGTCGAGAGCGTGCCCTGGCCTATCTCCAGGCGTTCCTCGGGCGCTTCGAGCGCGGCGACGAACGTCTCGACGAGCAGCACATGGCCGAAGCGGGTGCGGCCGCCGGTGAGCGAGTAGGGGCGCACCCGGGCCGGCTTGCGGTCGCCGCCCCGGGTGGGAAGTTTCGGGCCGCCGGTACTGAGATTCGTGATGCTGCTGCTCACTTGGCCTTCTCCATCGACTGGCGCAGTTCACTGCGGAGTTCGGGCGTGAGGACGTGCCCGGCACGGCCGACGAAGAGCGCCATGTGGTAGGCGACGACGCTCATGTCGCAGTCCGGGGTGGCGTGCACGCCGAGCAGTGAGCCGTCGCTGATGGACATGACGAAGAGACTGCCTTCCTCCATCGCGACCATGGTCTGCTTGACGCTGCCGCCGTCCATCAGCTTGGCGGCGCCGATGGTGAGGCTGCCGACGCCGGACACGATCGTGGCCAGGTCGGCGCTGGACCCCTTGGGTCCGCCGCTGTGGTCGGCAGGGCGCTCATTGTTCCTGCCGGGGTCGGAGGAGAGCAGGAGCAGCCCGTCGGAGGAGACGACCGCGACCGAGAGGAGCCCTGGCACCTCCTCCACCAGATTGGTCAGCAGCCAGTGCAGGTTGCGGGCTTCGGTGCTGAGTCCGAATCCAGGGGTGGACGCACTCGGCGTGCGACTGGGCGCAGTCAACTGCTTGCCTCCTCGACTGTGTCCCCCTTGGGTGCTGCGGTCTGTTCCGTCCCGCCGATCTCGGCTTCGACGTCCCGCCGGCCCTTGTTGGCCCCCTGGTGGAACCCGCCGAGCCTGCGGCGCAGGGCGTCGGCGTCGACGGATCCGCTGCGCGGCGCCGCGGCGGGCGCGGGGGCCGAGATCTTGGGGGTCCTCTTGGGCAGACCCTTGTCCGTGACGCGCTCCCACTGGGGGGTGCGGGCCGCTGGGATCACGGGCTCGCCCGCCGCCTCGGGGGCAGGAGGCGGGTCGGCCTTGGGCCGGGTGGGCAGGCCCGGGGTGGCGCCGGCCTGTCCGGTGCCTCGCTCGTCGGCGATCCGCTCGTGCGCGGGCTCGTCGTCGAGGTGCAGGGTCTGCGGCGCGGGCCCGGGGGCTGCCGCCGGTACGGGTTCCGGGGCTGCGGGTACGGGTTCCGGGTCGACGGCCGGGATCGGCGCCGTCAGCGTCATGGTCGTCTCGGCGGGCGACTCGGCCGGGACCGCGGGCTTCGTGAGCTCCGCTTCGGGTTCCGCGACCGGTTCCGCCACCGGCTCCGCGTCCGTCCCCGCTTCCCGTACGGCGTGCTCCGCCGCGGCGATCAGCGGGTCGTGGCCGTCCTTGGAACGGCCGCTCAGGACATTGGAGTTGGCCTCGGCCTCGGATCCGGGCAGGTGCACGGCGGGCGCGGCGCCCGCCACCGGGACCCGCGGCGGCGCGGCTGCCGCGGGGGCCGCCGCGAGGAGCGCCCTGGGCAGCACGACGACGACGGCGATCCCGCCCTGCTTCTGCTCGCGCAGCTGCACCCGCACGCCGTGGCGCGCGGCGAGGCGGGCCACGACGTACAGGCCGAGGCCGAGGCCGTCACCGTCCTCGGGGTCGAACATCTCGTCGTCCCCGAAGGCGGTGAGGCGGGCGTTGAGTTCCTTCATCCGCTCGTCGGTCATGCCGATGCCCTCGTCCTGGACGGAGAGCATGACCTCGCCGCTCTCCAGGAGCCAGCCGGACACCTCGACGGAGGCGTCGGGCGGCGAGAACGAGGTGGCGTTCTCCAGGACTTCGGCGACGAGGTGGCTGAGGTCGTCGGCGGCGAAGCCGGCGAGGTGCGCGTGCGGCGGTAGCGCGGAGATCCGGACCCGCTCGTAGCGCTCGATCTCGCTGACCGCGGCGCGTACGACGTCGACCAGCGGGACGGCGCCGGGGTTTCCGTGGCCGTGCTCGGCGCCGGCGAGGACGAGGAGGTTCTCGCTGTGCCGCCGCATGACCGTGGCGAAGTGGTCGAGCTTGAAGAGGGTCGCGAGGCGCTCGGGGTCCTGCTCGCGCTCCTCCAGGTTCTCGATGACGCCGAGCTGGCGCTCCACGAGGCCGAGGGTCCGCAGGGCGAGGTTCACGAACGTGCCGTGGATGCTGTGCCGGACCCGGTCCAGGTGGGCGGCGGCCGAGTCGAGTTCGGCGCGCAGCTTCTCGCGCTCGTCGGCCATGGTCGCGCGCTGGCCGATCAGGTGCTTGCGGTCGGCCTCCAGCGTGGTGAGGCGTTCGTGGAGGCCGAGTGCGTGCGCGTGGAGGGCGTTGACGGACCGTACGACCTGGGCGAACTCGTCGTTGCGGCCGGTGAACCTGACCGGCTCCTCGCTCGCCGGGTCGCCGGCGAGGCGGGCCGAGCCGAGGCGGAGCACGGCGAGCGGCCTGGTCAGTGTGCGGGCCATGGCCATCGAGACGCCGACGGCGACGAGCAGGCAGAGACCGGCCAGCGCGATGCGGACCTCGAGCGCGTCGACGTCGTCGTCGCGCAGCAGGGCGAGGTCCTTGGTGCGCCGGTCGTAGAGGGACGACTCGGCGCCGCGCATCAGGTCGATACGGGCGGACAGCGCGGCGTCGATGTTCTTCGGGTTGCCGGCGAGGTCGTCGGCGGACAGCGTGGGCTCGTCCGTGAGGGCGGCCAGGTACTTGTCGGCCTTGGTGACGTCGGGCCCCGTGACCGTCGCGTCGTAGGAGGCGACGGACGCGGCCGGGCCGGCGTCCTCGAAGTCGGCGAGCGCGGCCTGTTCGCGTACGTGGGCCTGCTGGGCGGCGGCGCTCAGGGCGTCGCGCTGCTTGCTGTCGGCCGAGTCCTGGGAGACGACGGTCTTCGGCAGTCCGGTGACCGGGTCGATGACCGTGGAGGTCTGGCTCGCGCGCGGCACGGCGAGGGCGGCGAGCAGGAGTCCGCGGGCGGCGGAGGCCTGTTCGACGGCCCGGTCGAGGTCGGCGAAGGCGTGTGCTCCGGAACCCGCGCGAGGCGGGGTGCTCTCGGCGAGCTGCTCGGCGGTGCTGTGCAGCTCGTTGATCGCGTCGGAGTACGCCTTGTGCGCCTCGAGGGCACTGCCCTTGCCGGTGAGCGCGGCCCGGCGGACGGCCGCGATGCCGGCGAGGTCGCGTTGCAGCGGGGCCGGTGCGTCGGTGCGGAGCTCTTCGAGCTGCCGGTCGACGCGGGCGCTGCGGCTCTCGGAGAGCCCCTGTCCCTTGGGCCGCCCGGCGGCGATGAAGGCGGTGACCTCGTCGCGCTCGTCGGCCAGGGAGTGGGAGAGCGTGACGGTCTGCTGGGTCCGTGCCGCGAGGTCGACCAGTTCCTGGGAGTCGCCGACCTGCCCGGAGGCGGTCATGAGGGCGGGTGCGGCGGCACCGGCGATCGCGGCGGCGACCACCGCCACGGCGATGATGAGCCGGTTGCGCACCCGCGCTGTACGTCGTCCTCCGGGGTCCGCGGGGGTGCCCGCCGGGGCGTGCGCGGCGGGTCCTGCAGGAACCGTCGTGCGCCCCTCGTCCGCTTCGGAGGCCGCTTGCTTGCCTTTGCGTCGAGGCCGCATGTTCCGCACCGGTGCTCGCATTCCTGACTCGTCTACCCATGGGCCCGGGTGACGATCTGTCAACGCGCGCGCCCCCTGGAATGGCTCCAGACCATTCCAGTGCCGGTGAGCAGTGGTCGCGCATCACCTAGCCAGCCACCCGAAGGAGTGAACATCGAGCGGGAGTTGGCGGGCAAGTCCCGGTGGCATGGGCACGGAGCCCGAACGGGGCGCCGGTTGGACGTCTCTCACAGGCTTTGGCAAGATACCCCGCCGCTCCCCGGCGGAGTCAATCATTCCGGTCTAAACCAGGCGCCTGACCTGCCGATGCGGCTCAACTCGCGGCTCAACGGGCCTCTTGTGAAGGCCTCGTGCAGACTGGCCGGATGCGCATCGAACTCGCGACGGAGCCCGGAAGCCCCGACCGACCCAACGAGGACTACGCCTCCGCGGCCGTTCCCGCCTCCGGACAGGGTGGAGTACTGGTGGTCCTGGACGGGGTCACGCCGCCCAGGGGCGAGACCGGCTGTCTGCATTCCGTCCCCTGGTTCACCGCCCGACTCGGCGGCGCATTGGGTGAACTGTCCGTTTCACTCACGGATATGGCGTTGCCCGACGTCCTCGCCGAGGCAATCCGCCGCACCGCCGACACCCATCGGCATACCTGTGACCTTTCTCACCCGCGTACGCCTCAGGCAACGGTGGTCGTGGCGCGGTGGGACGCGGAGCGGGTCGAGTATCTGGTGCTGTCCGACTCGGTGTTGCTGGTCGAGGACGCGTCCGGCTCGGTCACGGCGCTGGTGGACGACCGGCTCGACCGCGTGCCGCGCTCCTCCCTCGTCTCGGACGAGGTGGCCGACGCGACCGTGCGCAACAAGGAGGGCGGCTTCTTCACGGCCGCCGCCGACCCCTCGGCCGCCGCCCGCGCGGTCACCGGCGAACTCCCCCGCGCCGAGGCGCGCACGCTCGTGGCGCTGACCGACGGAGTCACACGCTGGGTGGAGAAGTTCCGCGAGGGCGACTGGGCGGACCTGTTCGCGCTCGTGCGCAAGGAGGGCGTCCACGCGGCCGTCGCGCGCGTACGGGCCCTGGAGGACGCGGACGAGCGGGACCGGGTCTTCCTGCGGCACAGCAAGACCCATGACGACGCGACGGCGGTGTACGTGGAGCTGTAGGGCGCGACTAGCTCTCGGCCCCGGCGTTCAACTGATGCAGCAGCCGGGCCAGTTCCGCCACCTCGGCGCGGTCCCAGCCCGCGAGCTGGCGCACGTAGGTGGCCCGGCGGGCGTCGCGCACCTGGCGGAAGTTGGCGCGGCCCTCGTCGGTGAGGTGGACGAGCCAGGCGCGGCCGTCGGCGGGGTCGGGCTCGCGCGCGACGAGCCCGAGGTCCTCCAGGGCGCGCAGCTGCCGGCTCATGGTGGCCTTGCCGACGCCGACGTACGCGGCGAGTTCGGTGGCCCGCTGCCGGCCGCACTCCTCCAGGCGCGCGAGGAGTCCGTAGGCGGCGGGTTCGAGGTCCGGGTGGACGGCGCGGGCCATCTCGCCGGAGGACGCGCGGGCCCGCCTGAGGAAGACCGTCAACTCCCTTTCCAGGGACAAGAATTCGTGGTCCACACCACTCTCCGTCGCGTCGAATTCGGCGCCCGGCCGCCCGCCGTTCCCGTCCTCGTGCACGTCAGCACCCATGCCAGGGTTTCCCGTTTCTGAAAGTTTCCGCCATTCGCGGCCATTGCCGCAGCTCCGCCAGTATTTCGCAGGAGTAGACCAACGGCAGCATCCGGGCCCCCTTCCCTCTCGGCGGTCTACGTGCGTAGCTTCATTGGTGACATGTCCACACCAGTGACATGTCGAAAGGTCCCCCCACCGAGCTCACGGAAGCTCAACGAGGCCTTCGGAGGCACGCAATGCCCGTGCACAGATCCGGAACCGTCCGCCGCCCGCGCCTGAGGCGCATCCCGGCGGCCGGAGTCATCCTCGCAGCGCTCTCGCTGCTGTTCACCCTGCCCACCGCGGCCCAGGCGGCCGACGTCCCCGCCCGTGGCTCCGCCACGATGGGCATGGGCGTCGTCGAGCACGACGGTCGAGGCGGTCTGCCCACCGGCGACAAGGCGGTCCAGACCGAGGGCGTGGACACCAGCAGCCACAACGGCAACGTGGCCTGGTCGACGCTCTGGAACAGCGGCGTGAAGTGGGCCTACGTCAAGGCCACGGAGGGCACGTACTACACGAACCCCTACTTCGCCCAGCAGTACAACGGCTCCTACGACGTGGGCATGATCCGCGGCGCGTACCACTTCGCGACCCCGGACACGACGACCGGCGCCGCCCAGGCCAACTACTTCGTCGACCACGGGGGCGGCTGGTCCCGGGACGGCAGGACCCTGCCGGGCGCGCTCGACATCGAGTGGAACCCGTACGGCGCGTCCTGCTACGGCAAGACCGCGGCCGGAATGGTCAGCTGGATCCGCGACTTCCTGAACCAGTACAAGGCCCGCACCGGCCGCGACGCCGTGATCTACACGGCGACGAGCTGGTGGACCGAGTGCACCGGCAACTCCAGCGCCTTCGGGGCGACCAACCCGCTCTGGATCGCCCGCTACAACACCGACCCGGGCGCGCTCCCGGCCGGCTGGGGCTTCTACACGATGTGGCAGTACACGTCGTCCGGCCCGACGGTCGGCGACCACAGCAAGTTCAACGGCGCCTACGACCGCCTGCAGGCGCTGGCCAACGGCTGAGCGCTCAGCGGCTGAACCACCGGGCGGCACCTGCGAGAGGCGGCCGGGCTCTCCCCTCCGAGAGCCCGGCCGCCTTCGTGTTCAGCGGGTCAGATCAGCACTTGCCGGCCGGCCTGTCGCGCTTGACGAGGTTCGTGTAGCCGGTGGTGCCGTCCAGCCACAGGACCCGCTTGCCGGTGTCGGCGGCCGGGTAGACCTGGTCACCGCGGTTGCAGGAGACGCGCTGCGCGCCGCCCTTGCCGTCGGGCGCGACCTGGTACAGCTTCGGCAGCGTGGCGTTGTCCCACGAGGTGGCCGGCGGCAGCGTCAGCACGGTGACGGCGTCGTCGGAGGCCGTCAGCTGGTAGGCGTACAGCGAGCCCGCTCCGGACTCCGGCGTGACCGTGGTGCGGTTCGTGCCGTCGAAGTCGGCACGCATCACGGCGGCCTGACCGGAGTCCGTGCCGTCGCCGTCCTCGACCCAGAAGACGCCGTCGTCGGTGATCTCGGTCTGGCCGATGCCGTAGACGGCGCTCTTGTCGATCGGCATCAGCTGACGCTTGCCCGTGGCGATGTCGTAGACCTCGACGCCGAGCTTGTAGCCGTCGGACTCACCCCACAGCTTCGCGTACGCGATCTTGCCGTCGTGGACCGAGGCCAGGCCCGTGACCATGACCGGGTTGGTGCTGAGGTCGGTCATCGCGCCCGTCTTGATGTTGACGTAGCGACTCTGGGTGGCACCGCTCTGCGGGTTCACGTAGCTGTAGACCAGGGCGTCGCCGTCGAGGGAGACCGAGGTGACGTTGGCGCCGATCCCGGTCACGACCTTGTCGACGCCCCCGCCGACCGGGCGCACGTGGATGTACACCGCGTCAAAGGCGTACTCGGCCCACGCGACGTTCTTGCCGTCGGTGCTCGCGTAGACGTTGTAGTTGCCGTTGTTGGGGCTCACCTGCGCAGGCGTGCCCTTGCCGCTGGTGGCGCCGGCCCACACCGAGTACGGCTCGCTGCCGTCCTCGTTCGAGCGGGACAGGGCGTACGTGCCGTTGCCCGCGGCGACACCGGTGCCCGCGACGTTGACCTTCGACAGGACCGTGTCCGTGTCGGTGCCGAGCTTCGACTCCCAGCCGGGCGTGATGCCGTGCTTGGCGAAGGCGTTCTTGACGTCGGTGATCTGCGCCTTGGTGGCGCCGAGCTCCTGGGCGGCGGCGATGACCGCGGCGCGGCCCTCGGTGAAGCCGTCGAGCGGCGTCATGTACGCGGTCAGCGCGCGGTAGACGATCTTGTCGGCGAGATCGTTGCCGAGAGCGTGGCGCATGTCCCACAGCGAGCCGGAGAAGATCGGCGAGTTGAGGTGCACGCCGCCGTTGTCGCCCCGGTAGGAGACGCCGATGAAGTCCTTCTGCGTGGTCATGTCGTTGTCGAGGTCGCGCAGGGCGCACTCGCGCGGGCTGAGCGTCGTGCACAGGTCCTCGCCGAGCAGGCCCGCGTCCGGGTCGTCCATCGACTGGCCATTGGCCTCGAGGTCGATGGCGTTGCCGAAGTAGTCGGAGATCGCCTCGTTCATCGCACCGGGCTGGCCCGCGTAGACCAGGCCCGCGCTGTGCTCGGTGACGCCGTGCGTCATCTCGTGGCCGACGACGTCGGTGTCGGCGGAGAACGTGCGGAAGTCGCCGCCGCCCTTGCCGTACACCATCTTGGAGCCGTCCCAGAAGGCGTTGTTGTACGGCTGGCCGTTGGCGGTGACGCCGACCAGCGAGTACATGAACCCGTCCTTGTCGTCGAGCCCCTTACGGCCGAAGTGGTCCTTGTAGTACGCGTACACCTTGTTGGCGGCCCAGTGGGCGTCCACCGCGCCGGAGTTGGTGAAGTCCGCGCCGAGGTCCGGGGTGGCCGACTTGAAGATCGACGCGCCGCTGGGCCAGGCGCCCGACGCGGCCGAGACGTCGACGCCGCGGGCGTCCCAGGTCTGCAGCAGGGGGCCGGTGAACGGGGTGGCGGCGTCCCGGAACCCGTAGTCGTACATCTGGTAGGTGCCGTCGGAGCCCTTGTACAGGTTCAGGTCGGCCTTCTGGCCGTTGTAGCGGGTGCCGGAGCCCTTGACGACGAACGACGGAGCAGCCGTCGGGGTGGCGTCGTCCGGGAGCGTCGCGGCGCCGGCCGCTGCGCCGGAGGCGGCGGCGGTCGAGCCGAACGTCTGGATGCCGCTGTACTGCATGACCGGGAAGCCGGAGTGGGCGTCGACGTACACCTCCTGCTTGACGGCCGTGCCGTCCGCCGGATTGGTGCCCGTGACGGTGATGTGCCGGGTGAGCACGCCGGTGCCCTGCGGCAGGACGGTGACGCCGACGGCCTTGCCGGTGAGTTCGGCCTTCGCGCTCTTGTCGCCCTTGGCCGGCGCGTGCAGCGGGGCGCCGCCGAGCTGCGAGGTGACGGCGCCGATGGCGCGCTCGACCGCGACGTCCTCGGAGACCTTCGGGGTGACCGTGTCGAGCTTCAGCTGAGTGAAGTACTTGCCGGAGGTGCCGGTGACGGTGCGCTTGCCGTCCTTCTTCGTCATGCGGACGACGTACTCGCCGCCGAGGACGGACACGCCCTTGTACTTCTGCTGGAGACGGACCGTCTCCTTGCCGCCCTTGGCGTCCTCGGTGGAGACCGTCTTGAGGTCGCCCTTCGCGTCGGCGATGTGGTAGCGGCCCTTCTTGCCCGCGAGGTGCTCACGGGCGGCGTCGGCGGCGCTCGCGCTCGCGTCGGCCGACTCGTTCAGACCGGTGACGAGCGAGGGGGTGTCGGTGTCGTCGCCCGGGTTCACGGACGACGCGGCGGTGGGGGTGTCGGTGTCCGCGTGGGCGGCCGGCATCGCGGTCACCATGAGGCCCGCGGCGGCCAGCAGTGCGGCTACGCCCTGGCCGACGGCTATGCCTCTGGCCCTGTCTGTCGTTCTGCGTGCTGAAGTCCGCACGGTGCTCCTCCGGTGCCACTGATACGTGAACGGATGTCGGATGCGGACATGCAAATACCGGTGACGGTGTCTGAACAATGCGTTCCGGCTGTCTACTTGTGTACGTGGACACTTGTGTGGACCGCTCTGACCGGCCAAGATCTCCGGCGTGGGGTGGGACGGTCCGGACAACGACGCACAGTGGCAGGCCCTCGGGCTCGGAGCCGACGAACTCCGGGTGTACGAGGCCCTGCTGAACGTTCCCGCGCCTGCCTCACGGTCGGGCCTGGCCCGGTCCGTCGGCCTGTCGGTGCGCCGGGCCACCGCCGCGCTGGACCGGCTCGACGAGCGCGGCTTCACCCAGCCCGTCCGGGACGGCGGGCTGCCGAGCGCCGTCCCGCCCGCCACCGCGCTGCGCAGCCTGATCCACCTCCACCAGGCGCAACTGCTGCACAGGTCGGCCGAACTGGAGGAGCTGACGGGTTCCGTGGACCGGCTGGCGGCCGGGCTCCTGAACACCGCGCACGCGACCCGCGCGATCGGCATCGAGACGATCCGCGGCCGGGCGGCCATCGCCGAGCGCGTCGCCGCGCTGCTGGTCTCCGCGACCGAGGACGTGGCGCTCCTGGACCGGCCGCCCTACGCGGCGAGCGAGCCGGACGGCATGCCCGCCCCGCTCGACGTGACCGATCCGGTGCGGCGCGGGGCGCGGGTGCGGGTGGTGGTGGACCGGGAGGGGCTGAGCTTCCACGGCCGTGCCCGGGGCCTGGTCGACCTGTCCGCGCAGGGTGTGCAGATCCGGGTGGGCACCCAGCTGCCGACGAAGCTGATCACCGTCGACCGGCGGGTGACACTGCTCCCGCCGACCGACGCGGCGGACCCGACGGCGACCGCCCTGGTGGTGAGCGACTCCCTGCTCAGCCATGCCCTGGTGCCGCTCTTCGACGCGGTGTGGGAGCGCGCAGTGCCCATCGGGTCGGTCACGGACGAGGAGATCACCGAGGAGGACCGGGAGTTGCTGACGCTGCTCACGTCCGGCCTCAAGGACGAGGCGATCGCCCGCCGTCTGGACGTCCATGTGCACACGGTGCGCCGGCGCATCACCCGGCTGATGGCGGTGCTGAACGCGGAGACCAGGTTCCAGGCGGGGGTGCAGGCGGCACTGCGCGGCTGGCTGACGATCGACTAGTAGGACTCCGTTAGGTTGCTCTGGTTCTTGGGTTCTGGCTGGTGGTGGGTGTTCTGGGTAGGGGGCGGTGGCAGGTGGTGCAGGTGCCGGT
>NZ_JBVJPM010000031.1:0-60933 GCF_055582645.1 Streptomyces sp. NPDC107517
CCTGGTGTGGTTCCTCAAAGTGACACTATGGCACTCAGTACCCTCTGGCAAGGTACGTGGTGCCAGACGAGCCGCTTCGGTGTTACGTTCCCGGCATGACAGAGGCGACCAGACCGGCCAAGAAGGCGCCGATGCGCGAGGTGCTCGCCGAGGCGGCGTTCCAGCTCTTCCTCGACCGGGGTTTCGAACAGACCACGGTCGACGACATCGTCGCCCGGGCGGGCGTCGGGCGCAGGTCGTTCTTCCGGTACTTCCCGTCCAAGGAGGACGCGGTCTTCCCGGATCACGAGCGC
The DNA here is from genome assembly GCF_055582645.1 of Streptomyces sp. NPDC107517. Classification (NCBI taxonomy): domain Bacteria; kingdom Bacillati; phylum Actinomycetota; class Actinomycetes; order Kitasatosporales; family Streptomycetaceae; genus Streptomyces; species Streptomyces sp. NPDC107517. The sequence continues at coordinate 294 of NZ_JBVJPM010000031.1, forward strand.
TGCCTCGCCGACATGACCGCGTTCCTCGAAGAGGCCGACGGCCGCGACCCGGTGGGCACGGTGGCCGACGGGGCGCGCCTCGTGCTGCGCATGTACGCGGCCAACCCCGAGTTCTCCGTGCAGCGTTACCGCCTCACGCGCGAGGTGCCGGGACTTCGCACGTACGAGTTGTCGGTGGTGCGGCGCTACGAGCGCACCCTCGCGGGCTATCTGCGGGCGCGCTTCGAGGGGGAGCGGGACGGCGCGCTGCGGGCCGAGGTGATCGCGGCGTCCGTCGTCGCCGCTCACAACAACGGGCTCCGAACCTGGCTCCGTTCGGGTGGTGAGGGAGACCCGTACGCGGCCGTGGACCACGCTCTCGGGATGGTGCGCGCTGTGTGGAGCGGCGCCGACGACGGCGCGGCGCGGCCCGCCCCCGAGGAAGAAGTCGTGGTGATGGTCGCCCCGAAGGGTGCCCCGATGTGGCAGGTCGTGCAGCGGATCGAGTCGGCCCTCGGGCAGGGCTGAGAGCCCGGTCCCCGGGCGGATCCGGCTTAATTTGGCACTCAGTACCTTTACAGTCGGGAACTCAGTGCCATACGGTGCCGGAGGCGCCGACGCGTTGGTGCGGCGCAACAGAGCCGAGCGCAGGGGGCCGAGCCGTGTTTGAGACAGCAACCCACACCGCGCCGATCGGGCACGAGGTGTCCCGTACCGCGCCGACCGGGCACGAGGGGACCGGCCTGACGATCCAGCGCTGTCGCTGGTGCGGCACCGCCTCCTTCCGTCGGCTCCTGTGCCCGGTGTGCGCGTCGAGCGATCTGCAGGCCGAACACAGCGACGGTCTTGGCGTCGTCGTCCAGTCCAGCGTCGTGAACCGGTACACGGGGACGGCGCGCAACGAGTCCCTCGTCCGCTTCCCCGAAGGCTTCGTGTTCCGGTGCCGCGTCGTCGGTGCCGCCCCGAACCTGGTGTGGATCGGCGCGCGCGTGCGCCCCGTGGCAGGCAGCGACCCCGACGCCGGGGAAGTGGTCTTCGAGCTGTGCGACACGGGCGGACGCACCGACTGGCAGTGACCCTGCCGCGCTCGTCCCCGCTGTCAGGGTGGCGCCGGGGTGTCAGGACGGCGCCGGTCAGAAGTCGACGGGGTCCCGGATCAGCGGGCACGTCATGCAGTGTCCGCCGCCCCGGCCGCGGCCGAGTTCCGCGCCGACGATGGTGATGACCTCGACGCCCGCCTTGCGCAGCAGGGTGTTCGTCTGCGTGTTGCGGTCGTACGTGATGACGACGCCCGGCTCGACCGCGACGGCGTTGTTGCCGCTGTCCCACTGCTGGCGCTCGGAGGCGTAGACGTCGCCGCCGGTCTCGATCACGCGCAGTGCGCCGAGGCCGAGCGCCTTCGCCACGACGTCGACGAACGGGCGCGAGCCCTCGTCGGTGATGTGCAGGCCGGACGGATCGTCGCCGGGGCGCAGCGTGAAGGTGTGGACGGCGTCCATGATGGCCGGGTAGAGCGTGACGATGTCGCGGTCGGCGAAGGTGAAGACGGTGTCCAGGTGCATGGCGGAGCGCAGCTTCGGCATGCCGGCGACGATGACCTGATCCGCCGCGCCGTTCTCGAACAGGGCGGCCGCCACCTGCGTGATCGCCTGGCGTGAGGTGCGTTCGCTCATGCCCATCAGGACGACGCCATTGCCCACGGGCATGATGTCGCCGCCCTCGAACGTGGCCTGGCCCCAGTCCCGTTCGGGGTCTCCCCACCACACGGTGGAGCCCATGAAGTCGGGGTGGAACGTGTAGATCGCCTTCATCAGCAGGGTCTCGTCGTGGCGTGCGGGCCAGTACAGCGGGTTGAGGGTGACGCCCTCGTACAGCCAGCACGTCGTGTCACGGGTGTAGAGGGTGTTGGGCAGGGGCGGCATGAGGTACTCGCGTACGCCCGTCGACTCGCGGACCAGGGCGACGTAGTCGGAGCGGAACTCGTCCGGCAGGTCGGTGGTGGCGAGCCCGCCGATCAGATGCTCGGTGAGACGGTGCGGGCTGAGCTCGTCGAGGAAGGCCCGGGTGTCGATCACGAGGCCGAGACCGACCTCGTTCGCGACGATCTTGCGGTCCAGGAGCCAGGCCTTCGCCTCCGGGATCAGCATGGTCTCGGCGAGGAGTTCGTGCAGTTCGACGACGTCGACGCCGCGCCCGCGCAGCTTGTTGACGAAGTCGGCGTGGTCGCGCTGGGCGTTCTCCACCCACATCACGTCGTCGAAGAGGAGGTCGTCGGAGTTGGTCGGGGTGAGCCTGCGGTGGGCGAGGCCGGGCGCGCAGACCAGGACCTTGCGCAGCGCCCCGACCTCGGAGTGGACGCCGAGCGCCGGCTCGGCCGTGGTGTCGTTGCTGGTCACGATGTGCCTTTCCAGGGAGTCGGTGCGACGGGCGGGCCGGTCAGAGGCTGATCCAGCCGGCCGCCAGGGCGATGACACCGAGGACCGCTCCGGCCACGGACACCGCGAGGATGACGAGTTCGGTGGGGGAGAACAGGCGTCTGTTCTGTTCGCGGCGGGCCATCACGAAGAGGACGGTGGCGGGGGCGTAGATGATGAGGGACACCAGGACGAACTTCATCCCGGCCGCGTAGAGAAGGAACGCCGTGTAGACGGTCGCGACGGCCGCCACGACGAGTTCGCCGCGCGAGTCGCGGGTCCCGACGGTCAGTTCGTCCGGCCGCAGCGCGATCTTCACGGCGAACGCGGCAGCCAGCAGGAACGGGATCAGCGACAGGGCACTGGTCAGATCGAGCGCGAAGTTGAACGCGTCGTCCGAGAACGAGGTGATGACCAGGACGACCTGGGAGAGGGCCGTGGTCATCACCAGTGCGGGCACGGGCACGTCGGCGTGGTTCGTGCGGGCCAGGAACCGCGGCATGTCCTTGTCCCTGGCGGCGACGAGGAGGACCTCGGCCGACATCAGCGTCCACGCGAGATAGGCGCCGAGCACGGAGATGACCAGGCCGACGCTGACGAACACCTTGCCCCAGGTGCCGACCGCCTCCTCGAGGACGCCCGCCATGGACGGCTGGCGCAGCTCGGCGATCTCGCTCATCGGCAGGATGCCGTACGACACGATCGTGACGGAGGCGAAGACGGCGAAGACGCTCAGGAAACCCAGGACGGTCGCGCGGCCGACGTCCTGGCGGCGTTTGGCGTGGCGGGAGTAGACGCTCGCGCCCTCCACGCCGAGGAACACGAAGACCGTGGCCAGCATCGTCCCTCTGACCTGGGAGAACAGTGAGCCCGCATAGTCGGCGCCGCCGAAGTTCTCCGCGAAGACGTGCGGCTTGAGGCAGAACAGGGCCAGCACGACGAAGACGAGGATCGGCACGACCTTCGCGACGGTGACGACGCGGTTGATCGTGGCCGCTTCCTTGACGCCTCGCCGGATCAGGAGGAAGAACGCCCACAGCCCTGCCGAGGACAGGATGATCGCGAGTGCGGTGTCGCCGGCGCCGAGGGCGGGGGCGATCGCGCCGATGGTCGACATGATCAGCACCCAGTACGTCACATTGCCGACGCACGCGCTGGCCCAGTAGCCGAAGGCCGAGAAGAAGCCCAGATATTCGCCGAACCCGGCCTTGGCGTACGCGTACACGCCGGCGTCCAGATCGGGCCTGCGGACGGCGAGGGTCTGGAAGACGAAGGCGAGCATCAGCATGCCGGTGCCGGCGATGGCCCACGCGATCAGGGCACCGGCCACGCCGGTCTCCTGCGCGAAGCGGCTCGGCAGGGAGAAGACGCCGGCGCCGACCATGGATCCGACGACCATCGTCGTCAGCGTGAGGAGGGTCAGCTTGGCAGTGGGCGACTGCTCGGGCTGGTCGGCGGAGACGGTGCCTTCTGCCTGCGTCATGTCTTCCTCCGGCCGTGGTGCGTGGGAGCCGACAGAGGACGACCATATTCGCAAAATGTCTTGTATGCCCCATTGAAGGGTTGGGGGCGGCAAGGGGAGTAGCGTCGCGCGCCGAACCGTAAATTCGGGCATATCGTGCATCGAGGAAGCCTTGTGAAGCCTCACGCCTTTGGAAAGGCGCTCCCATGCAGCCCGAACTGACCCCGGCCGTGCTCGCGTCGCTGCGCCGGCCGCGGCACTATCCGGCGGTGTCGGTCCTCGTGCCCACGCACCGGCGGAAGCCGGACAACGCGCAGGACCCCATCCGGCTGCGCAATCTCCTTGCCGAGGCCGCCAAGGAGCTGCAAGCCGATCCCGCGGTGAGCCCGGAGCGCTGCCAGGACGTCGTCGGGCAGCTGGATCTGGCGCTCGCGGAGGTCGACCTCGACCATGCCGAGGACGGTCTGGCGATCTTCGCCTCGCTGGGCGAGCACCACGTGTGGTCGCTGCCGCGCACCGTCCCCGAACGGGTCGTGCTCGCCGACACGTATGTGACCCGCAATCTCGTCGCCGCGTACAGCGCCGAACAGCCCTACTGGGTCCTCGCGGTCTCGGCGGACCGTGCCGCTCTGTGGAAGGGCGACGCGCGGCGCCTCGTGGAGCAGCACACGGCAGGATTCCCGCTGACCCGAAGCCTCGACGACCCCGACGCCGAGCGCAAGGAGCGCGTCGGGGACCTCCCGAGCACCTACCGCGACGAGCAGACCCGCCAGTTCCTCCGGCAGGTCGACACGGCGCTCGACGAAGTCCTCGCTCCCACCGCGCGGCTGTACGTCGCCGGTGAGCAGGCGGCCGTCACCCTGCTGAACGAGGTCGGAACCGTCACCGAGCACGCCGTCCCCGTGGCCCACGGCGGACTCGCGAACGCCGGTGCGGAGGCGGTGCGTGAGGCGGTGCGGCCCGCCGTCACCGCTCAGGAGCAGCAGAGTGTGGCCGCCACCCTGGCCGACATCGAGCGTGCGCGGGGCTGGAAGGAGTTCGCCGCGGGCGTGGACGAGGTGTGGGAGCACGTCGCCGCCGGGCGGGTCCGTGCGCTGGTCGTCGAAGAGCATTTCCGCACCACCGTCCGGCAGGACGGGGACCATCTGGTCCCGGCCGAGCCGGGCGACCTTGACGCCCACGACGACATCGTCGACGAGATCGTCGAACGGGCCCTGGAGACGGGCGCCGAGGTGCGCTTCGTCCCTGACGGAACCCTCCCGGACGAGTCGGGAATCGTCGGAATCATGCGCTACTGAGCCAGAGCTTTCGGATAGATGCAAGGAGACGTCTGAATGAGTGCCGGTCCCTCCGGGAAGAAGCCAGCGTCGCGCCGGCGGCGGTCCATGACGGCCGTCCTGGCCGTGCTCGCTGCCACCACAAGCGCCGCGGCCCTCGTGTCGTGCAGCACCGACAACGGCAACGGCAGCTCGTCGAGTGTCAGCCCGCGCCCCACACCCCCCAATACGGCTTCCTTCTCGGGTACCCCGCCCTCCGCGATGGCGTCGGCCGCCTCGTCCGCCGTCGCCTCCGCGAAGGCGGAGGCCTCGGCGGCGGCGAGCTCCGCGTCGGCCAGGGCCTCCGAGTTCGAGGCGTCCGTGTCGGCCGAGGTGGAACGGGCCAACGCCGCGGCCGCCAGCGAACTCCTGAAGGTGGAGGGCCAGGGCAACGCCATGGCCGATGTCGCCCTCACCGGGAAGCCGCGGTCCCAGACGGGCGGCGTGTTCGCCGTCGTCGTCAACATCACCAACCGCACCGACAAGAAGGCGTCCTACGCCGTGCAGGTCGACTTCAAGGACCCCGACGGCAAGGTCGTCGAGACCCGGTACGTCGGCGCGGAGAACCTCGACCCCGGCGAGCGGGCCCAGCCCCTGGCCATCAGCCGCAAGCCCCCGGAGCTGAAGCTGACCGCGAAGATTGTCAAGGCGCAGCGGTACTGAGAGCGCGGTGCCGCTGAGGGCGCCGCGCTACCGAGGGCGGCGCAGCGCAACCGAGAAGCGTCTCAGGGCCGGAGCAGCTCGGTGAAGCGTGCGACGTCGACGTTGCCGCCGCTGACGATCACACCGACGCGGCGGCCGCGCAGCTGCCCGGCCAGGGCGCGCGCGGCGGCGAAGCCGAGGCAGCCCGTCGGCTCGACGACGGTCTTCATCCGGGTGTGGAAGATCCGCATGCACTCGACCAGTTGGTCGTCCGTCGCGGTGAGGATGTCGTCGACGCCGTCCTTGATGACGGCGAAGGTGTGCTTGCCCAGGTGCCGTGTCTGCGCGCCGTCCGCGATCGTCTGCGGGGTGTCGATGTCGACGATGCGGCCCTCGCGCAGCGACTGCCGGCCGTCGTCGCCCGCCTCGGGCTCGACGCCGTAGACCGCGCAGCCCGGGGACAGGGCGCGGGCGGCGAGGATCGACCCGGAGAGCAGCCCGCCGCCGCCCAACGGCACGAACAGCGCGTCGAGTTCACCGACCTCCTCGAACAGCTCCTTGGCCGCGGTTCCCTGACCCGCCATCACATCCGGGTGGTCGTACGGCGGGATCAGCGTCAGGCCCCGCTCGGCGGCGACCCGGTGCCCGATCTCCTCGACGTTCTCCGTGTAGCGGTCGTACATCACGACCTCCGCGCCGTACCCCTTGGTGGCGGCCAGCTTGGCCGCGGGCGCGTCGTGCGGCATGACGATGGTCGCGGGCATTTCCAGGATGGCGGCGGACAGAGCCACGGCCTGCGCGTGGTTGCCGGACGAGTAGGCGACGACGCCGGCCCGGCGCTGCTCCGGGGAGAACCTGGACAGCGCGTTGAAGGCGCCGCGGAACTTGAAGGCGCCCATGCGCTGGAAGTTCTCGCACTTGAAGTGGAGGGAGGCGCCGAGTTCGGCGTCGGTGAGGCGCGAGGTGAGCACGGGGGTGCGGTGGGCGTGCGGGGCCACGCGCTCGTGCGCGCGCACGACGTCCTCGTAGGTCGGCAGGTCGGACGGCGTCAGGTCGGCCATGGGAGCTTCCTCTCAATCGGCAGCTGATCATGTGGCATCTGAGCATCTGAGCATCTGAGCATCTGAGCATCTGGGCGTCTGGGCGTCTGGGCGTCCGAATGTCCGGGCGTCTGGAGATCCGGACATTCGGGCCACTGGGCACCCGGGCATGCGTCTATTTGGCGTCCGCGTACACCGTCGCCCTCGACACACCCAGGTGGTCGGCGACGATGCCTGCCGAACGGCGTACTTCCATGAAGCCCTGGGCCTTCAACTCCCGTACGAGTTCCCGGCGTTGGTTCGTCCGCAGGGCGCGCGGAGTGGTCGCCCGGTCGGCGGCGAACGCGTCGATGCGGGCGCGGATGGTGTCGCCGTTCGCCGGGTCCAGCGACTCGGCGGGGGCGGCGGTGCCGTCGGAGCGGCCGAAGTGGTCGAGCACGGTGCCGATACCGTCGAAGACGGTCATGTCGATGTTCAGGCAGAGCGCGCCGGCGTAGTGCCCCCGCTCGTCCTTGATGCCGATCGACGTGCTCTTGACCCGGCGGCCGTCCGCGAACCGGTTCGGATAGTTCGCCACGACCTGCGGGTACGCGTCGTCGGCCAGACGCGCGAGCCCGAGTTCGGTGGCGGGGTCGCCCACGGAACGGCCCGACAGGTTGTTCTCGATGGCGACGATCGCGTGGTCCGGGTCGTCGAGGTCGTGCACGACGACCTCGCAGAACGGCGCGAACGTGGCCGCGAGCCCCTTGGCGACCTGCTGGAGCTGCTCCATGAGATGGGTGTGACCGGGTTCGGACATGTTGACAGTTTATAAAGAGCTGGACTGTTCGTCCAGAGTCTTCAGGTGCTGTCCCGGGGAGCTCGGGCTCACATACCCGCGGTCGCCGTCCTCGCCAGCCAGTCGTACGCCGCTTCCGCCGTGAACTCCCGCTGTCCGCCCCGGAACAGCAGCCCCGCGCCGGCGAACGCGGGATCGTCGGCCTGCGCAGTCACGTACGGGACCGCGATGCAGCGCATCCCGGCGGCGTACGCGGCCGCCGCTCCCGGAACCGCGTCCTCCACCACCGTGCAGTGCGCGGGCATCGCGCCGAGCCTGTGCGCCGCCTCCAGGAACACGTCGGGAGCGGGCTTGCCGTGGGCGACCTCGTCCGCGGAGACGTAGATCCTCAGCTGTGCGTCCAGGCCCGTGCCCGACAGGATCGCGTCGATGGCCTCGGGCGACGATCCGGACGCGACGGCCATCGGGACCCCTGCCTCGTGCAGCCGCTCCACCAACTTCCGCATCTGCGGATATACGGGTGTGCCGACGCGGGCGAGCGCGAGGTAGCGGGTGTTCATCTCCGTGAGCAGTGCGTCGACCGGGGCCTGGATCCCGTGCTTTTGGCGCAGGATCTCGATGGTCTCCTGGGTGCTGATCCCGACGTAGGACTCGTGTTCCTGCCAGGTGAAGTCGGGGACGCCGTGTTCGGCGAGGGTGTGCCGGCTCGCCTCGAAGTAGTTCGGCTCGCTGTCCACGAGGGTTCCGTCGAGGTCGAAGACGACCGCGGTGCTGCCCAGGGTGCTCATGGGCTCCAGGATGCCAAGGCCGGGGTCACCGGCGCTCGGCGGCGGCCCGGCCGATCGCCTCGACGAGCGGCAGGACCCGGTGCGGCACGCGCTCGCGCAGCGCGACCTCGGTACGGGTGCGGACCACGCCGGGCAGCCGGTTGAGCTGCTGGATGACGTCCTCCAGATGGCCGTTGTCGCGTGCCGCGACGCGGGTGAGGAGGTCTCCTCCGCCGGTGATCGAGAAGGCCTCGATGATCTCCGGCACGCCGGCGAGCGCGTCGCCCACGTCTTCGAGATGGCCCTGCGTGACCTCGATGTGGACGAACGCGAGGACCGGGTGGCCGAGGGCCGTGGGGGAGAGGGCCGGGCCGGTGCCGGTGATCACCCCGTCGCGCTCCAGCCGGTCGAGCCGCGCCTGGAGCGTGCCGCGGGCCACGCCGAGAATGCGGGCGTACTCACGCACGCTCGTACGCGGCTGCTCCAGGAGGAGGCGCAGGATGCGGGTGTCCAACTCGTCCACGGCCATGGGCTGCGGCCTCCTTCGCGGTGCGGTGATCGCCGGATGACTGTACCAATGGTCCAGTGGGTCCGGGATTGTGTGGGCCGGTGGAGCGCACGTGGGGGACAGCTCGGGATCCGGTGCGGGATCCGGCGCGGGGTCCTGTCGAGAGGGGGTCGGTCACGAGATATCTTGATGTCGAGCAATGTTGCAGACGTGGAGCGGAGCACCCGGTGACTGACTCGACCATCATCTATACGCACACCGACGAGGCCCCGGCCCTCGCGACGTATTCGTTCCTGCCCGTGGTCGAGGCCTACGCCTCGACCGCCGGCGTCCGTGTGGAGAGCCGCGACATCTCGCTGGCCGGGCGGATCATCGCCAGCTTCCCGGAGCGCCTCGCGGAGAGCCAGCGCATCGACGACGCGCTCGCCGAGCTCGGCGAGCTGGCCAAGACGCCCGGCGCGAACATCATCAAGCTGCCGAACATCTCGGCCTCCATCCCGCAGCTGAAGGCGGCCATCGCCGAGCTGCAGGGTCAGGGCTACGCGCTGCCGGACTACCCGGACGACCCGCAGACCGACGAGGACAAGGACGTCCGCGCCCGTTACGACAAGGTCAAGGGCAGCGCCGTCAACCCGGTCCTGCGTGAGGGCAACTCCGACCGCCGCGCCCCCGCGTCGGTCAAGAACTACGCCAAGGCGCACCCCCACCGCATGGGCAAGTGGACGCCGGAGTCGAAGACCAACGTCGCCACCATGGGCGTCAACGACTTCCGCTCCACCGAGAAGTCCGCGGTCATCGCCGAGCCCGGCACCCTGCGCATCGAGCTGGCGGCCGCCGACGGCACCACCACCGTCCTGCGCGAGTCCGTCCCGGTCCTCGCGGGCGAGGTCGTCGACGCCTCCGTGCTGCACGTCGCCGCGCTGCGCGAGTTCCTCACGGCGCAGATCGCCAAGGCCAAGGCCGAGGGCGTCCTGTTCTCCGTGCACCTCAAGGCCACGATGATGAAGGTCTCCGACCCGATCATCTTCGGTCACGTCGTGCGCGCCTTCTTCCCGAAGACGTTCGCGAAGTACGGCGAGGCGCTCGTCGCCGCCGGCCTGTCCCCGAACGACGGCCTCGGCGCCATCCTCAAGGGCCTGGACTCCGTGCCCCACCTGGGCGCCGAGATCAAGGCGTCCTTCGAGGCCGAGATCGCCGAGGGCCCCGCCCTCGCCATGGTCGACTCGGACAAGGGCATCACCAACCTGCACGTACCGTCCGACGTCATCGTCGACGCGTCCATGCCGGCCATGATCCGCACCTCCGGCCACATGTGGGGCCCGGACGGCGAGGAGGCCGACACCCTCGCGGTGCTGCCCGACAGCAGCTACTCCGGCGTCTACCAGGTCGTCATCGACGACTGCCGCGCCAACGGCGCCTTCGACCCGTCCACCATGGGCTCGGTGCCGAACGTCGGCCTCATGGCGCAGAAGGCCGAGGAGTACGGCAGCCACGACAAGACCTTCGAGATCCAGACCGCGGGCACCGTCCGCCTCGTGGACGCCGCGGGCAACGTGGTCCTGGAGCAGGAGGTCGCCGAGGGCGACATCTTCCGCGCCTGCCAGACCAAGGACCTGCCGATCCAGGACTGGGTCAAGCTCGCCGTCACCCGCGCCCGCGCGACCGGCAACCCGGCCGTGTTCTGGCTCGACGAGGGCCGCGCGCACGACGCGACGCTCATCGAGAAGGTCAAGACGTACCTGGCCGACCACGACACGGACGGTCTCCAGATCGAGATCATGTCCCCGGTCGAGGCGACCGCCTTCTCCCTGGAGCGCATCCGCCGCGGCGAGGACACCATCTCCGTCACCGGCAACGTCCTGCGTGACTACCTGACCGACCTCTTCCCGATCCTCGAGCTGGGCACGAGCGCGAAGATGCTCTCCGTCGTCCCGCTGATGAACGGTGGCGGCCTGTTCGAGACGGGCGCCGGCGGCTCCGCCCCGAAGCACGTCCAGCAGCTCGTCAAGGAGGACTACCTGCGCTGGGACAGCCTCGGTGAGTTCCTCGCCCTCGCCGTCTCCTTCGAGCACCTCGCGACCACCACGGGCAACGCCCGCGCCAAGGTCCTGGGCGAAACCCTCGACCGCGCGACCGGCACCTTCCTCAACGAGGACAAGTCGCCGAGCCGCAAGCTGGGCGGCATCGACAACCGCGGAAGCCACTTCTACCTCGCCCTGTACTGGGCGCAGGAGCTGGCCAGGCAGACCGACGACGCCCAGCTCGCCGAGGCGTTCGCGCCGCTCGCCAAGACGCTCGGCGAGCAGGAGCAGACGATCGTCGACGAGCTGATCGCGGTCCAGGGCAACCCGGCCGACATCGGCGGTTACTACCAGCCCGACACCGCCAAGGCCGCGGCGATCATGCGTCCGTCGGCCACGTTCAACCAGGCCATCGCGTCGCTCGCCTGAGCACTCCCGGTCTGACGTGTTCCGCCCCGGTCGGCATCAGCCGGCCGGGGCGGTCCCGTATCCGCGGTACGGGTGACTTACGAGGCCGCCTCCGCCGCGCGGCGGTAGCGCAGCATGACGACGCCGTTCCCGAACGCCCGGGTCTCCATGAGCCGCAGCGCGACGGTGCGGCCCGCCGCCGGGAACAGCGGCTTCCCGCCCCCGATCAGCACCGGATGGACGTACACGCGGAACTCGTCGACCAGGTCGAGCTCCATGAACGTCGCAGCGAGACCGGCCCCGCCGAGTGAGATGTCCCCGCCGGGCTGCGCCTTGAGCGCCAGGATGTCCTCCACGACGACGTCCCGCACGATCGTCGTGTTCCAGGCGGTGTTCTCCGCGGTGTTCTTTAGTGTCCTGGAGAACACGATCTTGGGCATGTTCCGCCAGATGCCGGCGAACTCGGCCATCGTCTCGCCGCAGTCCGGGTCGGCGTCGATGGTCGGCCAGACCGACACCATCAGCTCATGGGTGACCCGCCCGTCCATGAAGGCGCTCATCCCGGCGAGCTCCGCGTTGAAGTACCGGTGCAGCTCCTCGTCGACCCGGTGCCAGCTGATGTCGCGGTCCGGTCCCTCGATGTAACCGTCGAGGGAAACCGACATGCCCAGAATGATGTCTCGCATCTCAACTCACTCCTTCCTCGAAGTGGTTGTGGCCGGGCGGATCACTACCGCCGGTCGTCCCTCAACCGTATGAGGGTGCGCGGCGCATGGGGGTGCGACAGGGGCGGACCTGGGAGGCACAGGATTTCGCGCGAGGTTTTCACCCCGCTGGACTCAGAGCTCCAGTGCCGCCGCCAGCCGCCGCCACTGCTCCCGGGGCAGGTCGGCCCGGTCCTCGCCCGGGGCCAGCACCTGGATGGCGACGTGGTCGGCGCCCGCGTCCAGGAAGGCGTCGATCCGCTCGCGCACCCGCTGCTCGTCACCCCAGCCGAAGAGGGCGTCGACGAGCCGGTCGCTGCCGCCGTTCGCGAAGTCGTCCTCGGTGAAGCCGAGACGCAGCCAGCTGTTGGTGTAGTTGGCCAGTTGCAGATAGCGCGCGAGCGTCTCGCGGGCGGCCGCCCGGGCGCGGTCCGGGTCGGCCTCCAGGACCACGGTGAACTCCGGTGCGAGCAGCGGCCCCTGGCCGAGCGTGGCACGGGCCTGAGCGGTGTGCTCCGGGGTGACCAGATACGGGTGGGCGCCGGCGGCACGGTCCCGGGAGAGCTCCAGCATGCGCGGGCCGAGCGCGGCCAGCACACGGCGGTCGGCCGGGATCCCCGCGGCGTCCAGCGCGTCGAGGTAGTCGACCATGGAGCCGTACGGACGCTTGTACTGCGTGGTGAGCTTCGCGTGGCTGACGCCGAGGCCGAGCAGGAACCGGCCGGGGCGGGCGGCCTCCAGGGCGGCCCAGCGGTCGGCGGTCTCCCGCGCCTCGTGCTGCCAGATGCTGAGGATGCCGGTCGCGACGGTGATCTTCGAGGTGGCCTCGATCAGCGGGGCGGCGTGTTCGATGCCACTGCTGCCGCCGAGCCAGAGCGCGCCGTAGCCGAGCTGCTCCAACTCCGCGGCGGTTTCCGCGAGTTCGGCTGCGCGAGCAGGGTCCGGGTCGCGCAGACCGGTGTTCCACAGGCCGTACCTGCCGATCGCGGATGTCTGCGTGCTGCTGTCGCTGAAGCTCATGACTTGTCTCCCGCTGCCAGGTGGATCACTGTCCGACGTCTGCCGCAACCCGCATAGGCGATCTTGTATTCCCTCACTGCAACGCTGTGCGTGATGGCCGCGTGGGTGGTCACCGTCGACACCCTCCCCGGCTCAACCCGCCTTGATCATGTCGGCGCACTTCTCGCCGATCATCATCGTCGTGATGCACGCGCCTGCCGAATCGAAGGCCGGCTTTGCGCCGTCCCCCTCGGTGTGGTCCGTTGGCCCGCTCCCGGCCGACGCGCGGAGCGTTCGACTGGGCCATTGGCCCAAGGGTTTCGCCCGCTGTTGATCCATAGGCCCTTGAGATGCTGTGATGCTTCTGTCGATGGCGCTGCGGGATCTCCGCGGCGCCTTTTTCATGCGGAGTTTCGCGGTGACGCGGAAAGGGTGGGCGGCTGTGCTGAAGAGGGTGTTCGTGGCTCCGGATCCGGGGCGGCTGCGGCTGCGCTTCGCGGCCCGTGGCGTCCTCGGCATCAGCCTTGCGGTGGCCCTGTGCGGGCTCGCCGGACACTCGCTCGTCGCGGCCATCACCGGTGGCCTGGCCGCGCTGCTCGCCCTGTTCACCGTGACCGACGCGACGGTGCGCGGACAGGCCGTGACGACCGCGCTGCTCCCGGCGGTCGGCCTCCCGGTGCTCGGGCTCGCGGCCGCCCTGCACGACCTGCCCGTCGCCCGTGACCTGGCGTTCCTCGCGGTCGTGGGCGCCGGGGTGTACGCGCGGCGGTGGGGGCCGCGCGGGCACTCCCTCGGCGTGTTCGCGTTCATGACCTTCTTCGCCGCGCAGTTCCTGCACACCGTGCCGGACCAGCTCCCCGAGCTGTACGCCGCCGTACTCCTCTCGCTCGCCGCCGCGTCGGTCGTGCGGTTCGGTCTGTGGTGTTACGAGCGCCGCCTGCCGGTGGCCGTGGCGGTGGTGGCGCCCACCGGCGGGAGCCGGCTCGCACGCATCACGACGCGGCAGGCCGTGCAGGCGACCGTGGGCGCCGGCTTCGCGCTCGCCGCCGGTCAGGTGCTGTCCGACCAGCGGTGGTACTGGGCCGTGGGTGCCACGTGGTGGGTGTTCGTGAACACCACGTCCCGCGGGGAGACCGTGGTGCGCGGGTTCCGGCGGTTCCTGGGCACGGTGCTGGGCATCGTCCTCGGCTTCGCCGTGGCCGTGCCACTGCACGACCAGCCCGTCACGGCCGCCGTGATCGTCGCCCTCAGCGTGTTCGGGATCTTCTACACCGCCGCTGTCTCGTACACGTGGATGATGCTCGCCGTCACCGTCATGGCGAGCATGCTGTACGGGCTGCTCGGCGTGCTCGACCCGGCGCTGCTCGCCCTGCGGGTCGGCGAGACCGCCGTCGGGGCGCTCGGCGCCGTGCTCGCGGTACTGCTCGTGCTGCCGGTGACCACGCACTCCGTCACCGACGCGTGGGTCGAACGTGCCTTGCGCTGCGTGCACGCCTGCACCGCCGAGGCCGCCGCCCGGCTCGCGGGCTCACCGACGGCCGACCCGGCTCGGCGCGTGGCCGAACTGGAGTCGATCCTCGGCAGGGTGCGGCTCTCGCTCGCGCCGCTGGTGCATCCGTTCAGCCCGATGCGGGCGCGGATGGGCCGGGCCCGGCATGTACTCGAGCTGCTCGACGACTGCGCGCGCGAGGTGCGCGGGCTCGCCTCCGTCGTCGCAGACCCGGAGGCCTCGCACGACGCGCGGCTCGCCGCGGCCTGCTGGCGCGTGGAGACAGCCGTCGAGGCGCTCACGGACACGCCGACGGGCGGGGCACGTCGCCAGACCGAATCCGCCGCGCTGCCGCAGCTCGTCGAGGGCGAACCCGTGCTGGCGCATCTCCACGCCCTGGAGCAGGCTCTGCTCGAACTCGCCGTACCCCTGCGTGGATCCGACCGCGTTCCGGTCAGCGCCTGAGCTCTCGCGGCGCGAGCCATCCCGAGGGGCGCGCGCCGCACAATTCGCGCCCAAATACTGCCCTCTGCGCTCCCTTCTCCTCAGAGCCCGATCGCCCGTACGGCCGCGGTCCTGCATCACTCGTCCCACCTGGGGCAACGCCCTGTGAGGTGGACGGCCCGGCACGTTCCGGGGCGGATTCGCCTGTCACGTAGACGACGGATCGGCCCCCGGACGGGTGACGCAGCGGCATCATGTGGACGCACGGAGTGCGCGGCCCCGCGGGAGGGCCCGCGGCCGGGGACCCCCTGGGAGTGCGCCATGCCCGATACACCGCAGCGAACCGACGGGCCCGCCGGCTGGCTGGACCGAGCCGAGGCAAGAGACCGAGCCGATGCAGGAGACGCGGTCTGGGACGGAACCGAGGCGAGGGATGTCGGTGGGGCGGGGGACGGGGCCACGGCCCGGATTCGGGCCCTGGCAAGGGATGTCAGCGCTGCGCGGAACGGAGCCGCAGCCTGGGACGGAGCCGCGGCCTGGGACGGGGTCGCGAGCGGAGACGGAGCCGTCTCCTGGGGCGGAGGCTTCCAGGAACGGCACGAACGCTGCCCGGAAGGCGCCGCTGGCCGTCACCCATCCGCTGACGCCGGTATCGGCCACCCCCGCAGCCCCGACTCCCGCGGCCCTGGCCCTCGTGACCCAGCCCCCCGCACCCCGGAGCTCTGGCACGCCGCCTCCGGCTTCATCCGCCTCCACCACGCCGAGGAGCGGCTCGGCGACCCGGCCGCCCGCCTCGCGGAGGCATACGCCGAGATCGCGGACACAGGAACGTATCGCCACACCGAGCGCGAGCTCACCTTCGGGGCCCGCGTCGCCTGGCGGAACGCCAACCGTTGCATCGGCCGCCTCTACTGGAACTCCCTGCACGTCCGCGACCGCCGCCACCTCACCGCCGCCGAGGACATCGCAGCCGCCTGCACCGACCATCTGCGCGAGGCATCGCAAGGCGGCCGCATCCGTCCTCTGATCACCGTCTTCGCACCCGACGCGCCCGACCGCTCCGGGCCCCGAATCTGGAACGAACAGCTCATCCGGTACGCGGGGTACGTCCAGCGTGACGGCCGCGTCGTCGGCGACCCGCGCAATGAGGGCCTCACCGCGCTCGCCCGGCGCCTCGGCTGGCGCGGCGGCGACGGCACCCCCTTCGACGTACTGCCCCTGATCGTCCAGGGCACCGACGACAAGCCACGGTGCTTCGACCTGCCGTCCGACGCGGTCCTGGAAGTGCCCATCGAGCACGAGGAGCACGACTGGTGGGCCGGGCTGGGCCTGCGCTGGCACGCCGTGCCGGCCCTGTCGACGATGTGCCTGGAGATCGGCGGGGTCTGCTACCAGGCCGCCCCCTTCAACGGCTGGTACATGGGTACCGAGATAGGCGCCCGCAACTTCGCCGACACCGATCGCTACGACCTCCTGCCGCGCATCGCGGAACGCCTCGGCCTCGACACCACCAGCGACCGGTCCCTGTGGAAGGACCGCGCCCTCGTCGAGCTGAACCGCGCCGTCCTGTTCTCCTTCGACCGCGCCGGCGTCACCGTCACGGACCATCACACCGAGTCCCGGCGCTTCCTCACCCACCTCGACCGCGAGCAGCGCAAGGGCCGCACCGCGGGCGCCGACTGGTCCTGGATCGTGCCGCCGATCTCCGGCTCGGCCACCCCCGTCTTCCACCGCACGTACGACACCACGGAGCGCACGCCGGCGTACGTGCAGCATCCCGAGGCGCTCGCCAGAGCGTCCGGTGAGTTCCTGGTCTAGGGCCACGCCCGTCTGCGGCGTTGTCGTCGGGCGCCGGCTGCCCCGAGCTCCCGTCCGCGCTCGAGCGGACGGGACCCCCTTCGCGTCGCCTCAGTCCTCCGCCTCGCATCCGCACGCGCCGGACCCCGCTCCCGGATCCGGCCTGATCCAGACGAAAGGCCCTGGCCCCGCTGCTACCGTCGGCCGCACGAACGGCGAGCACCGGGCTCACCGTGCATCCGGCGCAAGGGGTTTCGCGTGGGCGACAGGCAGGGCGGACGGGCGTACATCGGATCCTTCACCGCCGCGGGAGGCTCCGGGATCGTCACCGCGTCCGTTCACATGGACAGCGGCTCACTCACCGTGCTCAGCGCCGTGGACACGCTCCCCGACCCCTCGTACCTCGCGCTCTCGCCCGCCCGCGACTTCCTCTACGCGGTGAGCGAGACCGCAGAGGGGGCCGTCGCCGCGTTCCGTACCGCGGACGGCAAGCCGGAACTCGCCGGGCGCGGCGTCCTCGTCCGCGGCTCGGGCCCCACCCACCTCGCCCTGTACGAGGGCCACGTACTCACCGCCAACTACGGGTCCGGCAGCGTCACTTCGGTACGGCTGCGCGCCGACGGCACTCTCGACGGCGAGTTCGTCGACGTGCTGCGCCACGAGGGTTCGGGCACGCATCCCAAGCGTCAGCAGGGCCCGCACACCCACCAGGTGAGGCCGGACCCCAGCGGCCGCTGGGCCGTCAGCGTGGACCTGGGTACCGACTCCGTGCGGGTCTGCTCGATGCAGGGCGGGCACCTGGAGGTGCACCGCGAGATCGCGCTGCGGCCCGGCTCGGGGCCTCGGCACCTCGCGTTCCACCCGCGCGGCGACCGCGCGTACATCCTGAACGAGCTCACGCCGACCGTCACCGTCTGCCAGTGGGACGCCGCCGAGGGCGCCCTGCAGCCGCTCGGCGAGATCTCCGTGCTGCCGGACGCCCCACACGGCGACGCCTTCCCGTCCGAGGTCGTCGTGGCGCCCGACGGGCGCTTCCTGTGGACCGCCACGCGCGGCGCGAACGTCATCTCTGTCCTGGCCCTCGACGCCACCGGCGATCGCCCCACGCTGCGTGCCACCGTGTCCTGCGGCGGCGACTGGCCACGCGCCCTGGCCCTGCACCCTTCGGGCCGCTTCCTGTACGCGGCGAACGAGAGGTCCGGCGACGTGACCTGGTTCTCCGTGGACAGCGAGACCGGCCTCCCACGCCGTGGCGGCTCCATCGAGGCGCCCGCCGCGTCCTGTGTGATCTTCGGCTGAGACCGTTCCCGAGCGGATACGGAGACGGGCCCGACCCCCTGGGGGTTCGGGCCCGTCTCCGGTGCCTGTGCAGGTGCGCCCGGCTCGTCAGAGGACCGGCGCGCCCTGCGGCTGCTGCGGGGCGATGCCCAGCGCCGTCGCGTACTTCGACAGGGCCAGCTTGCCGATCGCCGGGTAGGCGCCCAGCGACTCGGCGGACGCGCAGCCCGCCTCGTTCGCCGCCGCCTCGAGGAGGCTGGCGTCTATCTCCGGGCCGATCAGGTACGGCGCGAGCGCCAGCTGCTGCGAGCCGGAGCCGCGCAGCTGCTCGGCGGTCGCCGCGATAGCGCCCTCCTCGTCGAGCGCGGCCGCCATGACCGGCACCGCGAGGCGCGCGGCCAGGAGCATGCCGGTGATCCCGGCGGCCTGGACGGCCTCGTCGCCGCCGACCGAGGCGAGGATGATGCCGTCGGCGGCGGTCGCCACCGTGAACAGCCGGGCGCGGTCGGCCCGGGCCAGGCCCGCTTCCGACAGACGCACGTGCAGCGCTTCCGCGAGCAGCGGGTGCGGGCCGAGGACATCCGTCAGCTCGGCGGCCGTACGGCTGTCGATCACGGCCTGCCGGATACGGCGCGTGAGCGCGCTGTCCGGGCCCGCGAGCAGGGGCACGACCACGGCGACCGGTCCGTCGGGCTCCGCGACGTCGGCGCCCGCGGCACGGGCCTGCTCGAAACGGGCGGTGCGCTCCTTCGCGGCGCGCGACAGCACGGCCCGCAGGGAGGGGAACTCGGCGAAGGCCGAGGCCTCGGCGGCCTCCGAGTCGTCACCGTCGAGGTATCCGATGCGGGCGTCGAGGCCCGGCAGCTCGGAGCGGGCGATGCTCACGACCTCTTCGGCGAGGCTGCGCGAGGCGCTGCTGGGCGTGCCGGGCACCGCGAGGACGAGTGCGGGTGCGCCCTCGGGGGCGGCCACGGGTTCC
Source organism: Streptomyces sp. NPDC107517 (assembly GCF_055582645.1). Lineage (NCBI taxonomy): Bacteria > Bacillati > Actinomycetota > Actinomycetes > Kitasatosporales > Streptomycetaceae > Streptomyces > Streptomyces sp. NPDC107517. Next base: position 19,319 of record NZ_JBVJPM010000031.1, read on the forward strand.
GGGCGGCGGTGCCGACCGGGCTGACGGGGTCGCGGCATTCGTACAGGCAGGCCGGATGCAGGCCCAGTGGGGGAGCTCATGCCGCCGCATGCTACTGGCTCGCGGGTCTCCCTTGTTCGGGGAGGGGGCAGCTGAGCGGTATCCGTCCGGATTTATCCTTTCAGTGACGAATGGCTCAACTGTCCAGGTCAGAGGGGGTGAAAGGGCCGCCCTCAGTGGCCGGCATCCTCCCGGGGGACGTGGAGGAGGCGGCCGTCGCACGGCAGGAGCAGGCCGTCGAGCGCGAGCGCGGCGGCGATCACCAGCGCACCGTGCAGCGGGTCGCCGGTCGCCGACACGGCTTCGGCGTACGGGAGTTGCTCCGCGAGCTCGGTACGGAGCGGGGCGAGCAGCGGCTCGCCCATCTTGAACAGGCCGCCCGTGAGCGCCACTTCACTGCCCGGCATCGGCGGGCACACCGCGGCGGCCGCCTCGGCGACATGGCGGGCCGCCTCGCGCAGGATTCCCGCGGCGACGGAGTCGTCGAGTGAGGCGCGGGCCACGTCGGGCGCGAAGGAGGCGAGGACGGCCGGACGGTCCGTGCGCGGATAGATCCGGGCGGGCATCCCGCCCGCCGGCCCGAACCGCTCCTCCGCGAGGGCGAGCAGCGCGGCGGACCCCCCGCGCCGTCCGTCGAACGCCCGCATCGCCGCGTCCAGGCCCGCACGGCCGATCCACGCGCCGCCGCCGCAGTCGCCGAGGAGATGCCCCCAGCCGTCGGCCCGGCGCCAGGTGCCGAGGTCCGTGCCGAGCGCGATCATGCCCGTGCCCGCGGCGACGACCGCGCCGGGCCGCTGGCCGAGCGCGCCCGCGTACGCGGTGACACCGTCCGCGGCCAACGCGAGCCGCCGTACGCCCAGTTCGGCCGCGAGGGCGCCCGGGAGCTCGGCCCGCAGTCCGTCGCCGAGCGTGGCCATGCCGGCCGCGCCGACGGCGACCGCGCTCAGCCGTGGCACGCCCGGGACGCGGTCGCCGACGCGGGCGAGCAGCTCCCGGGCCATCGGAAGCATCTGTGCGAGCAGATGCCCGGCGTCGATGCCCGCCGCTCCGGTCCGCACGGGCTCGCGGGACACCGTCGTCTCGGGACGGGTGAGGTCCCCGGCGGCGGCGAGCGCCACGCGCAGACCGGAGCCACCGGAGTCGACGCCGAGGACCCATTCGGGGCCGGCGGGACAGTTCTCTCCGTCGCCCGGCCCGGCAGTGGCCGGCCCGCTGGTCACGGCAGCCGCCAGTCCACCGGCTGTCCGCCCTGCCGCGCCAGCAGGTCGTTGGCCCGGCTGAACGGACGCGAGCCGAAGAAGCCGCGGTCCGCCGACATGGGGGAGGGATGCGCGGACTCCACGGACGGCAGGTCGCCGAGGAGGGGGCGCAGATTGCGGGCGTCGCGGCCCCACAGGACGGACACGAGCGGGCGGTCGCGCGCGGCCAGCGCCCTGATCGCCTGCTCCGTCACCGCTTCCCAGCCCTTGCCGCGGTGCGCGGCGGGGCGGCGCGGGGCCGTGGTGAGCGCCCTGTTCAACAGGAGCACGCCCTGCTGTGTCCAGGGCGTCAGGTCGCCGTTCGACGGCTGGGGCAGGCCCAGGTCCGTGTTCAGCTCGCGATAGATGTTGATGAGGCTGCCGGGCAGCGGCCGCACCTCGGGCGCGACCGAGAACGAGAGCCCGACGGCATGTCCCGGCGTCGGATAGGGGTCCTGGCCGACGATCAGGACCCGCACCTCGTCGAACGGCTGCTGGAACGCGCGCAGCACGTTCGGCCCGGCCGGGAGGTACGTGCGTCCCGCCGCGATCTCCGCGCGCAGGAACTCGCCCATCGCGGTGATCTGGTCCGCGACGGGTTCAAGGGCCTTCGCCCAGCCGGCTTCTACGATTTCGTGCAAGGGTCGTGGTGCCACGGGCGTCACCCTACTGCCGTGACGGACGGGCCGATCAACCGACCACGGCCGCCCGCACGCACAGCACGTCCGGCAGATGTGAGGCCAACTGCCGCCAGCTGTCACCGTCGTCGGCCGACGCGTACACCTCGCCGTTGCGATTGCCGAAGTACACGCCCGCCGGGTCGGCGTCGTCCGTGCACAGCGCGTCGCGCAGCACCGTCCCGTAGTGATCGCCCTGCGGGAGCCCCGCCGTCAGCGGCTCCCAGGACCTGCCCGCGTCCTCGGTACGGAAGACGCGGCAGTGCCTCTCGGCGGGCACGCGGTCCGAGTCGGCGTTGATCGGGAAGACGTACGCCGTGTCCCCGCGGTGCGGATGCGCGGCGGCGGCGAAGCCGAACGTCGAGGGGAGGCCCGCCCCGATGTCGGTCCACCGGGAGCCGCCGTCGTCGCTGCGGTAGACCCCCCAGTGGTTCTGCAGGTAGAGGCGGTCCGGGTCGGCCGCGTCCTGCGTGACCTTGTGGACGCACTGGCCGAACTCGGGGTTCGGATCCGGCAGGAAGACCGCGGAGACCCCGGAGTTGGCGGGATCCCAGCTCTGTCCGCCGTCCCGCGTGCGGAACACCCCGGCCGTGGACACCGCGACCGTCACCGCGCTCGCGTCACGCGGATCGGTGACCACCGTGTGCAGGCCCTCACCGCCGCCGCCGGGCACCCACTTCGACCGCGTCGGGTGCTCCCACAGCGGACGCACGAGATCGAACGTCTCGCCCCGGTCCTCGGAGCGGTACAGCGCTGCCGGCTCGGTGCCCGCGTACACCACGTCCCGCTCGGCGGCGGCCGGATGCAGTTGCCACACGCGCTCCAGCGAGGCCCCCGTGTCCTTCGGGAACTTGACGGCGGGGTGCGACGGCTCGGTCCACGTACGGCCCAGGTCGTTGGAGTGGAAGACCGACGGGCCGAAGTGCGCGCTGTCCCCGCCCGCAAGCAGCCGCGGGACATCGCCCCGCGTGTCGATCGCCACCGAGTACACGGCCTGCGAATTGAAGTACGGGCCTTCGTCGAACTCCCACGCGCCGCCGCCTCGCCTGCGGCCGATGAAAAGCCCCTTGCGCGTGCCAACCGTCAGCAGTACTTCGGTCATGCCGGACACCTCCGAGGACGCCTTTGTCTCAGGTACGGCCCAGTCTGCACCCGACCACTGACAGTCACCCCCAGAGCTGTCATCGTCGCAGGTCACACCGGCTGGGCGGCTGCTTCCTCCGGCACGGGCAGCGGCAAATGACAGGCCACCTGGATCGGGCACGTCGAAGGTGTCGAGCAGACCCCGCGTGTACGGATGCAGCGGCCGCGCGCACACCTTCCGCGTGGGGCCCGTCAACGCCCTGGCCAGGACCGGGCGTTGGCGTCGGCCGCCGGAGAACTCGTGCGGAGGGCGGTGGACGGCGCCCCGCGGCAGTCTCACGGTGTCGAGGAGCCCGTCGATCTGCGCCCGTTCCGCGCGGAGGTGATGCCGGCGGACAGCATCGAGTCCCAGTCGGCGGACGGCTGCGGGATGCTGAGCCCGAGAAACACGAGAAACACGAGAAACACGAGAAACACGAGAAACACGAGAAACACGAGATACATGAGATACACGAGATATCTGACGTAGAGATCACCGCGACGGACACGGGTCGCGACGCAGGACGGCTCGGTGCGGGCCTCACCGCCCTGCGCCACAACCTCCCACCGCACCCGTCACCCAGGAAGAGAGCGCCTCAGCATGACCGGCACGGTCCCCGCACGCCGCCTGCGCATCGGCATCGGCGGCATCGGCATCGAGTCCTCCACGTTCTGCCCGCACCGCTCCACCACGGACGACTTCCGGCAGACCCGCGGCCAGGAACTCCTCGACCGCTACACCTGGACCAGGCCCGACTCCGACCTCGCCGACGTGGTCGAGTGGGTGCCGCTGCTGCACGCGACCGCGCTGCCCGGCGGCCCGGTCGAGGCTGAGTCGTACCTGGTCCTCAAGGACGAACTCGTCACCCGCATACGCGAGGCGGGCCCCCTCGACGGCATGGTCTACGACATCCACGGCGCCATGAGCGTCATCGGCCTCACCGACGCGGAGGGCGACCTGACGGACGCGGTCCGCGCCGCGCTCGACGCCCACGGCACCCGCCCCCTGCTCTCCGCCGCGATGGACCTGCACGGCAATGTGTCGCGCCGCTTCGCCGACCCCTGCGACCTGCTCACGGCCCACCGCCTCGCCCCGCACGAGGACGCGTGGGACACCCGCGAGCGCGCCGCCCGCAATCTCGTACGCTGCCTGCGCGACGGCACGCGTCCGCACCGCGCCTGGGTCCAGGTGCCCGTCCTGCTGCCCGGCGAGAAGACCAGCACCCGCCTCGAACCCGCCAAGTCCCTGTACGCCTCGCTCGCCGAGACGGAGAAGCTTCCAGGCATCCTCGACGCGGCGATGTGGGTCGGCTACGCCTGGGCGGACGAGCCGCGCTGCAGGGCCGCCGTCGTCGTCACCGGCGACGACGCCGAACTCGCCGCCGGGGAGGCGGAGAAGCTCGCCCGGCGCTACTGGGACGCCCGCAGGGACTTCGTCTTCGTCGGCCCGACCGGCAGCGCCGAGGAGTGCATCGAGAAGGCGGTGGCCTCCGACAAGCGCCCCTTCCTCATCAGCGACTCCGGCGACAACCCGACCGCGGGCGGCGCCGGAGACCTCGCGTACATGCTGGGCAAGCTCCTTGCCGACGACGCGATCCGCACGGGAGAGGTCACGGCCGTGCACCCGGGCATCACCGACCTGGTCGCCGTGGCCCGCTGCTTCGAGGCGGGAGTGGGCTCCGAGGTGACGCTGAGCGTCGGTGGCAAGGTCGACGTCGGCCACGGCGGACCGTACGAACTCACCGGTACCGTCACGGCGTTGCAGCGCGCCGGCGAGCAGAAGGACCGGGCCGAGGGCGGCGCCCGCGACCGCGGCGTCGACATGGCGGCCGTGCGCGTCGGCGGACTCACCGTCGTCCTCGTGCAGCGCCGCAAGCCGTTCCACACGCTCGCAGACTTCATGGGCCCCGCCGAGGGCGGCCTCGGCATCGACCCGCGCACGTACGACCTGGTCGTCGTGAAGATCGGCTATCTGGAGCCCGAACTCCACGACATGGCGGCCGACTGGCTGCTCGCCCTCACCCCGGGCGGCGTCGACCAGGACCTCCTGCGCCTGGGGCACCACCGGGTCGAGCGGCCGCTGTACCCGTTCGATGACGACGCGTACGCGGACGGGCCGGGCCCCGACCTCACGGCCGTGCTCCTGTAGGCGGGCGTGCTCTTGCGGACGGGTGGCCGACGGAGTCGCGGAGCGGCCGCTTCCGGGTGAGGCTGGAGGGGCCCGTACCGGCTGTCGACGAGCCGGTGCGCCGAGACCGCGCGCTGAAGGAGACACGATGCAGCAGGACAAGCAGCCCGGCTACGGCCCCGTGGTGTTCCGCGACCGGTCGGCGGGCTATGCCTTTCTGACCCGCTCGACGGCCTCCAGCGAAGAGACGATCGAGTGGGACGACGGCGAGACCTACCCCGTCGTCGACGTGGAGATCTCCTCCGAGTCGCACCCCTTCTACACGGGCAAGGCGCGGGTGGTCGACGCCGAGGGGCAGGTCGCCAAGTTCGAGAAGCGGTACGGCGAGCAGGACAAGGGCTGACCGCCCGGGCGCCTGACCGACCGCCGTACCGCTGAGGGACGGGCCGTATCGCCGGGGCTCAGACCGAGCGGTGGTACTGGTCCGGCACGTGTACGTCCCCGCCCAGCTCGCGCGCCGCCGAGCGCGCCCACGACGGGCTGCGCAGCAGTTCACGGCCGAGCAGGACGGCGTCGGCCTCGCCGTTGGCGAGGATCTTCTCGGCCTGCTCCACGTCGGTGATGAGGCCGACGGCGGCCACGGCCAGCTCCGTCTCGGCCTTCACGCGCGCGGCGAAGGGGACCTGGTAACCGGGTCCGACCGGGATGCGGACGCCGGACGCGTTGCCGCCCGTCGAGACGTCGAGCAGATCGACACCGTGCTCCTTGAGGAGGGTGGCGAGGCGCACAGTCTCGTCAGGCGTCCAGCCGTTCTCCTCCAGCCAGTCGGTGGCGGAGACACGGAAGAAGAGCGGCTTGTCCTGCGGCCACACCTCGCGGACCGCGTCGACCACCTCGAGGGCGAAACGCACCCGGTTGTCGAAGGAGCCGCCGTACTCGTCCGTGCGGACGTTGGAGTGCGGCGAGAGGAACTGGCCGATCAGATAGCCGTGCGCGCCGTGGATCTCGGCGACGTCGAAACCCGCGTCCAGGGCGCGGCGGGCGCCGTCGGCGAACTGGCCGACGATCTCGCGGATCCGCTCCACGGTGAGCTCGGCCGGGACGGGGTGCTTGTCGTCGAAGGCGAGGGGGCTCGGCGCGACCGAGTCCCAGCCGTGCGCGTCGGCGCCGACCGGGGCGCCGCCCTTCCAGGGCCGGTCGGTCGAGGCCTTGCGGCCGGCATGTCCGAGCTGGATGCCCGCAACGGTGCCGTGCGCCTTGAAGAAGGCGGTGATCCGGCGGAGCGCCTCGACCTGCGTGTCGTTCCAGATGCCGAGGTCGTACGGGCTGATGCGGCCCTCGGGGCTGACAGCGGTGGCCTCGACGACGATGAGCCCGGTGCCGCCGGCGGCACGGGCCGCGTAGTGCGCGAAGTGCCAGTCGTTCGGGACGCCGGTCAGCGGTCCCTCGGGAGCGGCGCTGTACTGGCACATCGGCGGCATCCAGACCCGGTTGGGGATGGTCAGCGACCGGAGGGTGTAGGGCTCGAACAGCGCGCTCACGGCAGACTCCTATGCGTTCACGACGGGCGTGGCGGGTCCTCGTACGATAGGCATCGTAGTACGGCACCTGTCAAACTACGATAGATCTCGTACAATGGGCCTGACGTAACCGGAACGCACCCGCCATGCCCGTCCGCACTCCGGGCCGAACGAAGTGGAGCCGCCGTGACGACCGCCGCACCGAGCAGCAGGGCGCTTGCTCACCCCACGCGTGACGAGATCCGCCTGGAGTCGGTGCTGCACGCGCTCGCCGACCCGATGCGCCTGCGGGTGGTGCGGGAGCTGGCGGCCGAGGAGGGCGAGGACGCGGAGCTCTCCTGTTCGCACTTCGTCCTGCCTGTCACGAAGTCGACCACCACGCACCACTTCCGCGTCCTGCGCGAGAGCGGCGTGATCCGGCAGATGTACCGGGGCACCGCCAAGATGAGCGTGCTGCGCCGCGCCGACCTGGACGTGCTCTTCCCCGGCCTTCTCGACAGCGTCCTCGCGGCGGCCGCCCGGCAGGACGACCGGCTAGGCGGCGGGGGATCCGACGGTGCCGACAGCCTCGGGGGCTGAACTCCCGCTTCCTGGAAGGTGGTTGAACAGCAGGTTGAGCACGATCGCCGTGATGCAGCCCGCGCTGATCCCGCTGTCCATGACCGTCTGGAACCAGTCGGGGAACTTCGCGTAGATCCCGGGCACGCCCACCGGAAGTACCCCGATCGCGACCGACACGGCGACGACCGTCAGGTTGTGGTTGCCGGCGAAGTCGACCCGGGCCAGCGTCCGCACGCCGCTCGCCGCGACCGTGCCGAACATGACGAGGCCCGCGCCGCCGAGCACCGGCGCCGGGATCGCGGCGACGACCGCGCCCAGCTTGGGGAGCAGGCCGAGCAGCACCAGGATCCCGCCGGCCGTGGCGACGACCCAGCGGCTGCGCACCCGCGTCATGCCCACAAGGCCGACGTTCTGTGCGAACGCGGTGTACGGGAACGTGTTGAACACGCCGCCGAGGACCGTGGAGAGGCCGTCCGCGCGCAGGCCGTCCGCCAGTGAGCGCGGCTGGACGGGCCGCCCCGTCATCTCGCCCACCGCGATGAAGTCGCCCGTCGTCTCGGTCATCGTCACCAGCGCCACGATCAGCATCGACACGATCGCCGCGCCGTGGAACGTCGGCGCGCCGAAGTGGAACGGCGTGCTGATGCCCACCCAGTGCGCGTCACCGACACCGCCGAAGTCCGTGAAGCCGGTGGGCACGGCGACGGCCGTGCCGACGACGATGCCGACGAGCACGGCGACGCGGCTCAGGAACGGCGGCGCGAAGCGCTGCACCGCGAGGACCACCACGAGGACGAACGCCGCCAGCGCGATGTTCTTCGGGGCTCCGAAGTCCTTCGAACCCGCCCCGCCCGCAACCCAGTTGCCCGCCACGGGCAGCAGCGAGACACCGATGATCAGGATGACCGTGCCGGTGACCAGCGGCGGGAAGAAGCGCAGCAGCCTGCCGAAGACCGGCGCGAGCAGCATCATCGCGAGCCCGGCGACGATGACCGCCCCGTAGATCGCGGGCAGCCCGCCCCCCGTCGTACCGATGATGACCATGGGCGAGACGGCGGCGAACGTGCAGCCCTGGACGATCGGCAGGCGGACGCCGAACCGCCACACCCCGACGCACTGGATCAACGTCGCGATGCCGCACACCAGTAGATCCGCGGTGATGAGATAGGCGAGGTCGGCGGGCGACAGCTTCATCGCGCCGCCCACGATCAGTGGCACGGCCACCGCGCCCGCGTACATGGCGAGCACGTGCTGCAGACCGAACACGGCCAGCTGCCGCACGGGCGGCACCTCGTCGACGGGGTGTACGGACGGTGGGGCGGCCGGGGCTGCCATGGACACTCCAAGGGGCTGTCGGAACGCGAACGCGAACGCGCAGGCGAAATGCGGGTGCGAGGGTGAGGCGGACAGCACGAGACCGTATGGGGCTTAAACGTTTTGTTGATTTCACGACTGTTGCCGGGATGTGTCGCCCTTCCCGGGCGCCACGCGGCAGTGCGTATCGCTGCTCGGACGCTACGTCGTCCCGTCGCGGGCGGCCGCCAGCAGGCCCGCCCAGTCCGGGATCTTCACCGGGCCGCGCCCCAGGGACCGGCCCAACTCCGCCTCCGCGCGCTCGATCGCGAGCCACCCGGGCCACTCGACGGCCGCGCAGCCCGCCGCGCGAAGCCCGGGGAGCGCGTCATCCGGAACGTGCCGGGCGACAAGCGCCGCGGCGTCGTCGAGCAGTGACTGCGCGGTCTCCTTGGCGCACGGGCGGTTGGTGCCGATCACGCCCGTCGGGCCGCGTTTGATCCAGCCCGCGACATACTCGCCGGGCGAGACCTCGCCGGCCCGCAGGATGCGCCCCTCGCCGTGCGGCACGGTCCCGGTGGCCGCGTCGAACGGCAGCCCGTCCAAGGGCACTCCGCGGTATCCGACCGAGCGCAGGACGAGCTGCGCGTCGATGTCGTCGAACCGGCCGGTGCCGCTCACGCCGCCCGAGCCGTCCGGCGCCGTGTGCTCGAACCGCACGCCCGACACCCTGCCCGCCGCCCCTTGGAGGAGTGCCACCGGCCGCTGGAAGAAGCGCAGATGGATGCGGCGGGGGAGACCCGGCGAGGGGCGCTCGGCCCAGCCGCGCAGCACCTCGACGTTCCGCCGGTTCGCCGCCGGCAGCCCCGACGGGTCGAGGTAGGCGGGATCGAGCGCCAACTCGGCCGGATCCACGACCACTTCGACTCCGGGAAGCGTGCCGAGCTCACGCAGCTCCTTGGTGGTGAACCGGGCCTGCGAAGGGCCGCGCCGCCCCACCATGTGCACGTCCCGCACCCGGCTGTCGGCCAGTGCGCCGAGCGCCGCCTGCGGCATGTCGGTGGGCGCCAGCTCGGCCGCGCCGCGGGCCAGGATCCGCGTGACGTCCACGGCGACGTTGCCCACGCCGATGACGACGGCCGACTCCACGTCCCGTACGAAACCCCCGGCCACCGCGTCCGGATGCGCGCTGTACCAGGAGACGAAATCGGTCGCCGACCAGCTGCCCGGCAGGTCCTCGCCCGGTACGCCGAGCCTGCGGTCGGTCGCGGCCCCGACGCAGTACACGACCGCGTGGTACATCTCCAGGAGCCGGTCGGGCGGCAGGGCGGGGCCGATCTCGACGCCGCCGACGAAGCGGACGCGCTCGTGCTCCAGGACCGTGCGCAGATTGTTCTGCAGCGACTTGATCTTCTCGTGGTCCGGTGCCACGCCGTAGCGCACCAGGCCGTACGGGCAGGGCAGCCGGTCGAGGACGTCCACATGGACGTCCTGCACCCGCTCCTGCTGGACCAGGCTCTGCGCGGTGTACACCCCGCTCGGCCCAGATCCCACAACGGCGACGCGCAGCACGGCGGACTCCTTCCGCAGGCCGACGGACTTCCAGCATGACACCGAGGGGGCCCTGCCGGGAGGGTGTGACGCGCGCGGAGCTCACCCGCCGGGAGTCACGACATCTTCCGCATGCGCCCGATCTCGGCCGTCTGCTGCGCGATCACGTCGTTCGCCATCTCCTCGACCTGGACGTTGTTCCCCTCGGACAGCACGTCCGTCGCCATGGTGACCGCCCCGGTGTGGTGCGTGATCATCAGCTTCAGGAAGAGCTCGTCGAAGGCCGCGCCGTGCGCCGCCTGCAAGGTCTTCAGCTGGGCCTCGGTCGCCATCCCGGGCATCGCCCCGTGCTCGTGGTGCCCGCCGCTCTCGCGCTCCTTGCCGTGGGAGTCGAGCCAGCCCTCCATGGCCCCGACCTCCGGCCCCTGCGCCGCGGCGATGCGCTCCGCGAGGCGCTTGACCTGGCCCGACCGGGCCCGCTTCGGGGCAAGTTCGGTCATCTGCAGGGCCTGCGTGTGATGCGCGATCATCATCTGTGCGTAACTGAAGTCGGCCGAGTTGGGGCTGTCGTCCGGCCTGCGCTTCTGTGCGTCCTGGGCCGACAGCGTCTCGGCGCCCTCTCCCGGCTTGCCCGGTGCGATCACCGAAGGCCCGGGCCGCGCGCGGGAGTCGGTGCCGGCGCCCCCGCCGTCCGGCGCCGTGTCACAGCCGCCGAGTACGAGTGCGGCCACCGCGACCGTCAACGGCAGAACAACTTTCATGACGAGTACGTTGCCATCTGTTGATCTGTGCATGATGAAGACGATACTCGTGGGGTCCGTGCTCCGCTCCCGCGTGAACGGGTATGCGGGGAAGTCCTCGACGAGGGAGACAGCAGTGACCCTGTTGGACACGTCCCGAACGCGACGCAGACGCCTGGGAGTTGCCGCGACCGCGGCGGGGCTGCTGGCCGCGCTGCTCATGGCCGGTCCGGCGGCGGCGACCCCCGATCCGGGCGACGCCCCGGCCAAGGCCGACCGGCTCTCGAAGAGCGCGGCGGCCGACACCCGGGCGGCGATCGCGAACGGCGACATACCCGCCCAGGACGAGGTCGTCCACTCCGACAACATCGAACATCTCGCCAACATCCCCAAGGACGCGCTGCCCGGCATCAACTCGGACCTCGCGTTCCAGGGCAAGTACGCCTTCGCGGGCAACTACGACGGCTTCCGCATCTTCGACATCAGCAACCCGAAGGCCCCGAAGACCGTCGCGCAGGTCCTGTGCCCCGGATCGCAGAACGACGTCTCCGTCTCCGGCGACCTGCTCTTCCTGTCGACGGACTCCTCGCGCAGCGACAACTCCTGTGCCAGCACCACCCAGCCCGCCACGGAGAAGTCCTCCTGGGAGGGCATGAAGGTCTTCGACATCAGCGACAAGAAGAACCCGAAGTACGTCGCCGCCGTCGAGACCGCCTGCGGCTCGCACACGCACACGCTGGTCCCGGAGAAGAAGAACGTCTACGTGTACGTCTCCTCGTACTCGCCGAGCGCGACGTTCCCGGACTGCCAGCCGCCGCACGACGGGATCTCCGTCATCAAGGTGCCCCGCAAGGCACCCGAGAAGGCCGCGATGGTGAACTTCCCCGTGCTGTTCCCCGGTGAGGGGCCGGACGGCGGCGGCAACCCGGGCGGACCCACCAACCCGGGCGTCTCCAAGACCACCGGCTGCCACGACATCACGGTCCTGCCCTCGAAGGACCTGGCCGCCGGCGCCTGCATGGGTGACGGCATCCTGTTCTCCATCAAGGACCCCGAGAACCCGAAGGTCATCGACCAGGTCGAGGACAACACGAACTTCGCGTTCTGGCACTCGGCGACGTTCAACCAGAAGGCCGACAAGGTCATCTTCACGGACGAGCTCGGCGGCGGCGGGGCGGCCACCTGCAACGAGGCCGTAGGGCCGGACCGCGGCGCCGACGGCATCTACGCCGTCGTCGGCAAGGGCGACCACCGCAAGCTGGTCTTCACGAGCTACTTCAAGATCCCCCGCCACCAGGCGGACACCGAGAACTGCGTGGCCCACAACGGCTCGCTGATCCCCGTCAAGGGCAAGGACATCATGGTCCAGGCCTGGTACCAGGGCGGCGTCTCGGTCTGGGACTTCACCGACTCCTCGAAGCCGAAGGAGATCGGCTACTTCGAGCGCGGTCCGCTCACCACGGACACCCTTCAGGTGGGCGGTGCCTGGTCCGCGTACTACTACAACGGCTACATCTACTCGAACGACATCGCCAAGGGCTTCGACGTCCTGAAGCTGAGCGACCGGCGCACGGACCCGGCCGAGCGGGTCCGTCTGGGCGAGCTGAACGTCCAGACGCAGCCGGACTACTTCGACTGAGACCCGGGACGTCCCGGCTCGAAGTACTGGGAGAAGTCCGGAGCGCTCTCCGGGCTTCTCCCGCCGGGCGCCGCGTCGTCCGGCGGGGTTCCGAGCTCCCACGCGAGCCCGTATCGCGCGAACAGCTCCGCCCGCAGGGTCGGCAGCGGCATCGGCGCCCCCGGGACCAGCGCCGCGAACACGGCGCCCATCAGCTGGGAGCGCAGCAGCGGATAGTCGCGGTCGACGCTGAGTGAGCCGTTCCGCAGGACCGTGTCGCGCAGCAGCTCGGCGAGCCGCTGCTGCTCGGGGCACTGCACGAAGCCCTCCGCCTGGAGGATCCCCGCCATGTGCGTCCGCATCAGGACGGGGTGGTCGACGGCCAGGCCGAGGATCGCGTCGACGGCCCGCGCGAGGCGCTCCGGCCCGTCCTCGGTGTGCGGCTCGCGCTCCAGGGCCGCCTCCAGGGTCCGGTGCATGAGGCGGTGCACCGCGGACTGGAGCAGCTGCCGCTTGCCGGGGAAGTAGTACGACACCAGGCCCCGTGCCGAACCGGCGCGGTCCGCGATGTCGCCGAGGGTCGTCGCGTCGTACCCGCGCTCCCCGACGAGCTCGACCGTCGCCTGCAGAAGCCGCTCGCGGGATCGCCGTCGCAACTCCTCATTGACCGATGCGCTGCGCGGGGACATCCTGTAACTCCTGCGTTGACTGGCTCACAGCCAGTATACTCAGCGCGTCCCTGCCAGAGGGGCCTTTCCGCAACCTTTGGCCAGGGCTGTCGGGCGTATCCGGCGACGCGGGGGATCGTCGGATACGCCCGGTCCTGCCGGGCCGGTGTCCGGACGGCGTCGGTGCCGTCCGGGCACCGGCCCGGTACGGGTTTCCGGTGCGGGATACGGGCATCCGGCGGGGGCTTTTGGTACGGCCGCCGACGCCGGAAATCCCCACCGCGGAGGGCAGCCGATCAGGAGGCGTTCCGACATGGATCAAGAGCAGATCCTGGCCCGGATCACGGCGATGGTCGACGACGAGAAGTGGCTCCGCGTCGCTCGCCTCCGGTGAGATCGACGGTGCGACCGAGCACGAGCGCCTGGCCGCCGTGGAGCGCGAACTCGACCAGTGCTGGGACCTGCTGCGCCAGCGCCGGGCCAGGGCGGAGTTCGGCGACGACCTCGACGAGGCGAGGGTCAGGCCCGAGTCGCAGGTCGAGGGCTATCAGTCGTGAGGCCCGGTCGCGTCGGGACGGCCGGGACCGATCGGATCAACTCTTACGGATCAACTCTTGCGGGTCAGCCGTGACGGATCAGCCCTGACGGATCACCTGCTCGCCGCGAGCCGCTCGTACGCCGTCACCGACACGGTCACCGTCAGCGCCCCGAGCAACCAGCCGCCGAGTACGTCCGAGGGCCAGTGCACGCCGAGCCACAGCCGCGTGAGGCCCACGCCGACGACCGACACCACCGCGAGCGCGCACGCCGTGCGCCACAGGACGCGGCCCGCGCCGTAGCGGTGCAGCAGCCAGAGGGTCAGCCCGCACGCCACCGTCGCCGTCATGGCGTGCCCGGAGGGGAAGGCCGCGTAGTGCGCGGAGTCCACGGGGTCGGTCCACACCGGGCGGTCACGGCCGACGGCCGCCTTCAGGCCCTGCTGGATCAGTGTGCCCACCGCACATGTGGCCAACACCCATAGCGCGAGCCACCAGGCGTTATGGCGCCATACGAGCCAGACGACGACCACGGCGCACAGGGCGCGCATCGTCCACGGGTCCCAGAACCAGTCCGTCAGAAGCCGGTTCACCTGTGTCAGTCCGGGGTCGTCGACGGCCCAGCGGTGGAAGGTGCGCGCCAGTTCGCCGTCCAGCGTCATCAGCGGCTCCCAGCGCATCGCCACCGCGATCAGCAGCAGCGCGCTGAGGGCGGCGAGCACCGCCGACGCGCGTGCGGCCCGCGGATGCCGGGGACGGGGCGGGGAGTCGACCGGTGCCGGGTGCATGGGGAAGATCCTCACCCATGGGCGGCGCCGGTGGCCATCATGCGGAGCGGGCGCGTCCGGCTCGGTTCGCCGGTCAGCCCAGCGCGCGCAGGCCCGGCACGAACGTCACCAGGAGCGGCACCACCGGTACGAGGGCTGCCGCGGCGGTCAGGCGCAGACGCCGGGCCGGGGTGAGCCGCCGCGGCGGGGTCAGCAACCGGTGCACGCGCTGCGGCACATGGGACTGCGGCGTGGGGCAGGGGCCGAACACCCCGCGGTCCTCGTTGAGTTCGACCAGGGCGAGGGCGATGGTCAGCCGTCCGAAGCGGCGCGACGCCATGTCGTCGGCGGCCAGTTCGACGAGCCGGTGCATCTCGTCGCGGAACGCGGCGAAGACCGGAACCTGCGGGAAGCCCGTGGCCAGCGCACCCGAGCAGTGCAGCAGCCAGTCGTGCCGCCACTGCGCGTGGCCCCTCTCGTGCGCGAGGACCGCGTCCAGCTGACGGCCCTTGAGGCGGCGCAAGGCGGCCGTCGTGATGACCAGTTGGGGCGCGGCGCCCGGCAGCCACCAGGCGTCGGGGCGCTCACCTTCGAGGACCACGAGCCGGTCGCTGCCCGGCTCCTCGCCCGGCAACAGCGGGGAACGCACCAGGAGTTCGGCGCGCCGCTGCCTGCGTCCGGCCCCCGAGCGGAAGATCTCCCGGGCGAGCATCGCCGCGGTCCACAGGCCGCCGAGCGCGAGCGTCACGGCCAGCGTCGCCGCCCATCCGCCGGCCGCCCGGAGCGCGTACGCGTCGACGACGGCGTGCGGGGCGGACGCGAACACATGGCCGCGGACGGCCTGCCAGGCGGCGGCCGCGCTCAGCGTCATCGAGAGCGCGCAGCACAGGAGGACACCGGCCACCACGCACTGCCACACCCACAGGGCAACCACCGGCTCGCGCTCCGGCCATTCGGCCCGCGCGAGAAGGCGCGGGGCGAGGACAGCGGCGAGGGTGCCGAGCAGCAGCAGTGCTACGGGGACCGTCATGGCCTCAGCCTATGAGCCGGGGCTACCGGAGGGTACGGCCTGTCGCGTCAAGTGACGTACGCCACGGTTTTGGGCGGGCAGTTGTCCGCAATGGAGCAGTTTCCCGGGATCCCTGTCCGCGCGGGCTCGGGGCGGCGCCTCATCAACGGCCCCGGCCTGCGCGTCTGCAGGGGCGGCAGGTCGGCATGTCTGTCCTGCGCGTCTACATGGTCAGCAGCATCGCGACCATGGCGATGCCCATCGAGAGCCGGCAGGCCCGTGCCAGCTCCGGGCGGTCGCCCCACCCGGGCGCCGGCGGGCCGCCCCCGGCCGCCGTCGCGACCGGCACCAACCGCGCCCCCGACCAGAGCACGTACCCCGCGAAATAGAGCAGGAGCAGACCGGTCACCAGCGGTGCGCCCGCCCCCGCGTGACCTGCGTGCCCGCCCGGCGCCGCGGCCATCGCCACCGCCATGTACGCCATGGCGAACGCGCCCACCAGGTGGTGCAGGTGGTGCGCGCTCGAACGCGCCGCCCACAGCGCGCGCAGTGCCGCGGCCCCGAACACGACCGCGTACACCGCCCAGGCGGCGGGCGGGGGTGTGATCACCGCGGCGGGTATCGCCATGAGCGCCATGCCGAACCCCATGAGAGCCTCGCCGCCCGCTGTGCGGCGCTGCTCCTCGACTCCGCTGCGCATCCGCAGCAGGCAGTACGCCCCCGTCGCCGCGCACACCGCGACGAGCAGCCAGGCGGCCGAGCCCGGTCCGTGCACGCGAACCTCCCCCAGTCGGACGCCGTACTGCGTCGGGGACGAGATGCCCGTGCGCGGCGGGGCGCAATCGAGCGCAGGGGAGCACTGGGCGCTTTCGGCAGTGCTCCCCTGCGCGGGTGTTGCGCGGTCGGCTGTCGCCAGGGCGCAGTGAGTGGTTGTGGGGTCGGATGGAGAGACAGAAAGTTTCCAGGTAAAACACTTGCTAAACTTCTCTGTATGAGCAGCGCAGAAACGACCACCCCCACCCCCACCCCCACCCCGTCCCCGGCCAGGCCCGTCCGTCCGCTCCCGCTCGCGGGGGTGCTGCGTCTCCACAAGCCGTCCGACATCTGGTTCAAGCCCGCGACGAGTGTCGTCGTGTCCGCGGCGGTGCCGAATCTGACGCTGCTCGCCCTCGGCCGCCTCGACCTCGCGATGTACACGATGGCCGGCTCGCTGTGCGCGCTCTACGCGCACAACCTGCCGTACGCGGCGCGTGCCCGGGCTCTCGCCTGGGTCGTCCTCGGCATGCTCGCGAGCCTCGCCGCGGCCCTGCTCACCGCCTCGCTCACCTCTTCGGCGGCCGTGCTCGTGGCGGTCGGCGCGCTTCTCGCGGCCGCCCAGAAGACCCTGTGCGACGCGACCCGCATCGGCCCGCCCGGCCATCTGATCCTTACGTTCATCAGCTCCGCCAGCCTGTTCGCACCGCAGCACCTGGGGCAGATACCCGGCCACCTCGCCCTGACCGCCGGTGCCGGCGCCGTGGCCTGGCTCGTCGGCATGGCCCCCGCCCTCGTACGGCCGCACGGCCCGGAGCGGCGGGCCACCGCACGCGCCCTGAACGCCGCCGCCGCGTACGTGAGCGCGGAGGGCGGCGCACGCGAGCGGGCCAGGGCCGGTGCTGCCGCCGCCGTCCACGCCGCCTGGCAGTCCCTCCTCGCCACCGGCGGCCGGGGAGCCGCCCGTCGCGCCCTGCAGCGCCTGGTCGTGCGCGCCGAGGTCGCGCTCGCCGCCCCCGCCGACACCGACCCCGCACTCCTGCGCGACTGGGCCGCGGGCCTGCGCGGCACGGGACCCGTCCCGCGCATCAACCACGCGCACGCCCATGAGGTCGACGACGAAGTCCTCGGCGTCGAGGCCGAACTCGCCTTCGGCAAGCCGTCGTTGTGGCGCAGGCTCGCCCCCGGCTCGCCTCTCCTGCCGGTCGCCCTGCGCACCGCAGTCGGCTGCGCCCTCGCCGGATACGGGTCCCTCGCCCTCGGAATCGGCCGCCCGTACTGGGCCCTGGTCACCGCCGCCTCGCTCTACCAGGCCAATGTCACCCTCACCTGGAACCGCACCGTGCAGCGCGTGGCCGGCAATCTCGCCGGAGTGCTCGTCTTCGCCGCCGTGGTGCCCCTCGCCCACGTCGGCCAGATCTTCGTGGTCCTGTTCTGCCTGCTCTTCAGCTTCGGCGCCGAGGCGTTCATCTCCCGCAACTACTGGCTCGGCAGCGTCTGCGTCACCCCCATGGCGCTGCTGATCACCGAGTTCGCCAGGACGCAGGAGGCCGGCGAGCTCATCACGGACCGGGTCGTCGACACCCTTGTGGGGGCGCTGCTGGGCATCGTCGCCGCAGTGATCGTCACCAACCGGCGCGCCGCCGACCACATCGAGCTGGCTCTCGAAGCGACCGACCGCGCCCGCGAGGCCGCGGAACGCACCCTCACCGCCCCGCGGCCCGAGCCCGGCGCCCTGGAGTTCGCACGCCGCAGGCTCGCCGCAGCCCTCGTCGACCTGCGCGCCGCCGACGACACCGCGGCCGGAGAATGGTGGCAGCGCGCCCTGCCCGAGGAGCGTGTGGTCACCGCTGAGCAGGCCGGACACCGTACGCTCGCGGCGACGGTCCGACGCGCGACGCGGCGGACCGTCCGGAACACCGAGAACACCGAGAACACCGAGAACACCGAGAACACGGACGAGCACAGGGGCGGCACGGACGCCCGGGAGAACACGCGAGCATGACGACACGGAACGGCAGGGCGGCGGCGGAGGACACCGTCGCAGCGGTGGTGCGGCAGTGGCAGACCGTCCACCCCGACATCGATACCGGGCCCATGGAGGTCATCGGGCGGATCAACCGCTGCGCCGCCCTCCTCCAGCAGGCCGAGGACGCCCCGCTGCGCCGCGCCGGGCTGACCCGCGCCGAGTTCGACCTGCTCGGCGCGCTGCGCCGTACCGGTCACGAACTCACCCCGGGTGACCTCGCCCGGGAGACGTTCTCCTCGGGCGCCGCCGTCACCAAGCGGCTCAAACAGCTCCAGGAGCGCGGTCTGGTCGGCCGGCGCGGCGACACCCGCGACCGGCGCGTCTCCCACCTCAGCCTGACCGACGCCGGACGCGACCTCGTCGACGCGCTGCTGCCCGACCAGCTCGCGTACGAGAAAACGGTACTCTCCGGCCTCGGTGGCGCAGGGCAGGGTCAACTCAGTGTTCTGCTGGGCGAGTTGCTCGGCCAGCTCGAAGGTCGTCCGGGTGGTCAGCGCGCCTGATCCCGTCCTTTTCGCCATGGCTTGGCGGCGGCCCGCGGCGGTGGCCGCTTCGACGTGGAGGTCCCCGGCGGTGGCCAGCCGTAGCCGCTGCTCCGCGCTGAGCCCTCCGTCGGCAGCCCGCGTCAGTCCCTACGCCGAGGGATCCTCCACGGACGCCGCGAGCAACCGCCGCGTCTCCGGCTCCACATGGTCGGCGTAGTACTCGTACAGCGCCTCACGGCCGAGCCGGGCCGCGCGCGGCGCGTCGCCCGAGGTGATCGCGTCGAGCACCTGCCGGTGGTGGGTGATCGAGCGCTCCATCCAGGCGGTGGCGTCCGTGGCGCCCGCGATCTTCTCCTCGATGACCCCGATCACGGCCTCGTGCACCGCGCGGGCGCACAGGCCGAGCAGGGAGTTGCCGCTCGCCTCGGCGACGGCCCGGTGGAAGAGGGCGTCCGCCTCGCTGAAGGCGCGCAGGCTTCCCGTCGACGACGCGCGGAGGCGCTCCATCCGGTCGATCTGCTCCCGCATGCGGGCCAGGTCGTCGGGGGTGTGCAGGCGCGCGGCGAGGCGGTTGCTCTCCGCGTCGAGCACCATGCGGAACTGCACCAGTTCGCCGAGCGAGGCTGTACGGGCTCGGGTCAGGCGGCTCAGGGCCTGGCTGAGGTTGTCCGGGGAGACGCCGAGGACCTCGGCGCCCAGCGGATCGCCCGGCCGGGAGCGGATCAGGCCCGCCGACTGGAGCACGCGCAGCGCCTCGCGGACCGTCGAGCGGCCCACGTCGAAGCGCACGACGAGTTCGCGCTCCGCCGGGAGCCGGGAGCCGGGCGGCAGGTCGCCGCTGAGGATGCGCTCCTCGATCTGCTCGGCCACCCGCTGGTAGGCGCGGACCGGCTTCACCGGCTGGAAGAGATCGTCGTCGGGCGCCATGTGCCTCTCCGTGTCGGCCGGTTGCGCCGGAGTGAATCCATGATCCGACCATTGACCCGGGCGTGAACGTGGCGGCAGAGTACGGGAAATCAACTGGTCTGACCAGTCGACTGGCCTCGTGGCCGACCGACCTGGAGGTTCCATGCGTTCCCGCTCAACAGCCCTGTCCGTCCCCGAGACCGACGCCGAGGCGGCGGTCGCCCTCACCCAGGAACTCGTCCGGCTGCGCACGGTCAACGCAGCGGGAGCCCCCGAGGTGGAGCGCCCCGCGGCCGACCTCGTCCAGCGGCTCTTCACGGAGTTCGGCTGGAAGTACGAGGTGGTGGAGGTCGTTCCCGGGCGGCCCAACACCGTCGCGGTGGTCGAGGGCGGCGGCGGGGACGGTCCCACGCTGATGTTCGAGGGGCACATCGATGTCGTCACCGAGGGCGACACGGCCGACTGGACCGTCGATCCGTACGGCGCCGAGATCCGCGACGGAAAGCTCTGGGGCCGCGGCTCGGCCGACATGAAGTCCGGTGTCGCCGCCATGATCTACGGGGTCCGCGCCCTTCAGCTGGCCGGGCCCTTCCCCGGCCGGATCGTTGTCGGAGTGCTCTGTGACGAGGAGGGGCTGATGCTCGGCGCGAAGGCGTTCGCCGCGTCACCGCTCGCCCGCGAGGTGGACGGCGTCATCGTCTGCGAGCCCGAGGGCTACGAGGTGTGCACCTCGGCGCGCGGCGGGATCCGCCTCCGTCTCGACCTGCACGGCGTGATGGCCCACGGTGCCATGCCGCAGGAGGGCAGAAGCCCGATCGTCGCCGGCGCCCGCATCGTCGAGGCGCTCGCGGCCGTGCAGGAGTGGGCCGAGGAGCGCTACGGCGAGCATCCGTACGCGGGCCGCGTCACCGTCACCCCGACCGTGCTGCTCGGCGGCGACCCCGACCAGCTCAACGTGATCCCCGCACACGGCGTCGTCGGCATCGACGTACGGACCGTCCCGGGCACCGACCACGCCGAACTCATCGAACGCGTCAGGGAGTTCGCGGAGCGGGCGGCCTCCGGAGTGGGGGTGTCCGTCGAGGTCACCGTCGTCGACGACCGGCCTGCCGTCGAGATCCCCGAAGACCACCCCGTGGTCACCGCGCTCGTGGACGCGCACCGCCGAGTGCATGGCCAGGCGCCACCGTTCGGAGCCGTGCCCGGGACCACCGACGGCACGATCCTGACCCGCGACGCCGGTCTCGCCACCGTCGTGTACGGCCCCGGCGGCAAATGGATCGCGCACCAGGCCGACGAGTATGTCGAGGTGCGTGAGATCGCCGAGTACACGCGCGTGTACGCGGCCGCCGCGCAGGCCTTCCTCACCGCCCGTACGAACGGGGGAGCGGCGCGATGACGTATCCGCGAGAAGTGCCCACGGGCCTGCCGGTCGGGGACGCCTGGGTTCCCGCGCCGTCGCGACAGCCCGTCGTCTTCCCGTACGACGGGAGCGAGTTCGCCTCGGCTCCCGTCGGTGACGTGGACCTCGCGCGACGTGCCGTCGAGCACGCCGCCGGGCTCCGCAAGGAGGTCGCGGCCCTCTCCGCGCGGGTGCGGCGGGACGTGCTCACCGCAGTCGCGGCCGACCTGGAAAGTGTGTCGTCCCGGATGGCGGAGCTGCTCGTCCTGGAGACCGGCAAGCCCCGAGTCGACTGCGACATCGAGATGCAGCGCGCCGCCGCGACCTGGCGGGCCGCCGCCGACGAGGTGGCCCACCTGCACGGCGAGACCGTCCCGCTGGACCTCCAGGCCTCCGGCGACGGCATGTTCGGGTTCTGGACGCGCAAGCCCATCGGGGTCGTCGTCGGCATCGCCGGCTTCAACTACCCCGTACTCCTCGCCTCCCACAAGATCGCCCCGGCGCTCGCCGCGGGCTGTCCCGTGATCGTGAAGCCCGCACCGGCGACCCCGCTCGCCACCCTCTGGCTCACCCACCTCGTCCGCGAGCGCCTCGCCGCGGCCGGCGCGCCGCCCGGAGCGGTCCAACTCGTGACCGGCGACACCGAGGTGGGCCGCACCCTCACCACGCATCCCGACGTCGCGGCGGTCTCTTTCACCGGCTCCGCCACGGTCGGGCACCGCATCGCGCGGGACGCGGCCCCCCGCAAGGTCGTCCTCGAACTCGGCTCCAACGCGGCGCTCGTCGTCGCGGCGGACGCCGACCTCGACGCGGCCGCCGACGCCGTGGCCCGCGGCGGCTACTACGCGTCCGGGCAGGCGTGCATCTCGGTCCAGCGGGTCATCGCCGTCGAGGCGATCGCCGGCGCCCTCGAGAAGAAGATCGCCGAACGGCTGCCCGACGTCGTGGTCGGCGATCCGCGCGACACCGGCACCCGGGTCTCCGCACTCATCGACGAAGCCGCCACCGAGCGCGTCCTCGACTGGATCGGCCGGGCCAGGGCGGCCGGCGCCCGGGTCGTCGCGGGCGGGGGCCGCACCGGCGCGAGGTGCCTCGCCCCGACCCTGCTCGCGGACGTCCCCGACGGCGAACCCGCCTGGGACGAGGAGGTGTTCGGCCCCGTCGTGTGCCTGCGCACCGTCCCCGACCTCGATGCCGCGTACGACCTGGTCAACGCGAGCCGGTACGGGCTGCACGCCGCGGTCCACACCCGCGACCTCCGCGCCGCCTTCCGCGCGGTCGAAGCGCTCGACGTCGGCGGCGTCGTGATCAACGAAGTCCCCGGCTACCGCAGCGACATCGCCCCGTACGGAGGCGTCAAGGACTCCGGCACCGGACGCGAGGGGCCACGGTTCGCCATCGAGGAGCTGACGGTCACGCGGATGGCCGTCATCCGCCCCTGACGGATCACCTCAGCAGACAGAAAGGCAGCAGCACTTCATGGACTACGCGAATCTGTTCCGGCTCGACGGCAGGCGTGTCGCGGTCGTCGGCGGAGCGGGCGGCATCGGCCGTGAGGCCGTCCGCGCGCTCGTCGCCCAGGGCGCCGACGTCGTGGTCGCCGACCGGGACGAGGAGGGCGCCGAGCAGACCGTCGCCCTGGCCGGCGCGGACGCGGTCCGGTCCGGCACCGCGTGCGCCCACGCCCTCGACGTCCTCGACCCCGAGGCGATCCGCGCCGCCGCCGACGTGTGGGGCCCTGTCGACGCGCTCGTCGTCACCGTCGGCGCCAACGTCCGCAAGCGCATCGCCGACTACACGCTCGACGAGTTCGACCGCGTCATCGCCCTGAACCTGCGGGCCTACGTCAGCCTCGTCCAGACGTTCGCCCCCGGCATGGCGGAGCGCGGCCGCGGCAGCGTCGTCGGCTTCGCCTCCATGCGGGCCTTCCAGGTGGAGGCGGGCCAGAGCGTGTACGCCGCGTCGAAGGCCGGCCTCATCCAGTTCCTGCGCACCGCCGCCGCCGAATGGGGCCCGCGCGGCGTGCGGTTCAACGCCGTCGCCCCCGGCGTCGTCCGCACCCCGCTCACCGACCAGATCGCCGCGGACCCCGCCTGGTACGACGCCTACGCCCAGGCTTCCGCGCTCAAGCGCTGGGCCCGCGCCGATGAACTCGCCGGTGCCGTCGCCTACTTGGTCTCCGACGCGTCGACGTACGTCACCGGCAGCGTCCTGACCGTCGACGGCGGCTGGACCGCGGTCGACGGCCGCTACGACCCCACGCTCTGAACGATCCGCCGCCCTTCCCCCCTCAAGGAAGTTCATGTCCCCCACAGACGAGGCCGCCGGCCGCTCCCCGGAGCCGGACCCGCGCGAGGCCGACCCCCTCGACTCCCCGGAGCCCGACCCCCTCGAAGGACTCCCCACCCTCGGCGGCCGGGCCCGCCGCTCCCTCTGGATGCTGCTCGTGCCCGTCGTCCTCTACGGCGCCGCGCCCTTCGTCGCCAACCGCATCGAACCCCGCATCCTGGGTGTCCCGTTCCTGCTGGCCTGGGTCATCGCCGCCACGGTCATCAGCCCCGTCGCCATCTGGCTGGTCGCCCGCTTCGACCCGGCGTACCGCACCGGCGCCGTCGAACCCGTCCCCGCCGACGAGGGAGGCACCCGATGAGCGGCTCCGCAGCCGTCGCGACGACCGTGTTCGGCCTGGCCATGGTCGCCACCATCCTGATCGGCCTGCTCAGCGCGCGCGGCCGGTCCAAGGGCCTCGCCGAGTGGTCGGTGTCCAGCCGCGGCCTCGGCGTGATGTTCATCTGGCTCCTGATGGCCGGAGAGACGTACACCAGCTTCTCGTTCCTGGGGACCGCCGGCTGGTCGTACTCCTTCGGCGCCCCGATCCTCTACCTCGTCGCCTACCTCACCGTAGGCTTCGCCGTCGCCTACATCGTGGGCCCCGCCCTGTGGACGTACGCCTCCCGGCACCGTCTCATCTCGATCGCCGATATCGCCGAATTCCGTTTCCGCTCACGGCCGTTGGGGATCCTCGTCGCCGTCGTCGGGACCGTGTTCCTCGTGCCGTACATCCAGGTGCAGATCCAGGGCATGGGCGTCGTCGTCAACGCGATGACGTACGGGAGCGTCGACCTGCACGTCGCCGCCGTCATCTCGTTCGTCGTCGCCGAGGTGTTCATCCTCGTGTCGGGGCTGCGCGGCTCCGCCTGGGTGAGCGCCCTCAAGGACGTACTCGTGATCCTCGCGGTCGTCTTCCTCGCGGTCTACATCCCCCTGCACTACCTCGGCGGATTCTCCGACTTCATGCAGCGCATGGTCACCGAGAAGCCCGAGTGGCTCACCTTCCCCGGACACATGTCCGGCGGGCGCGACGCCGCCTGGTTCCTGAGCACCGTCGTCCTCAACGCCGTCACCATCACCATCTTCCCGACCACCGTGGCCGGCTACCTCAGCGCGAAGAGCCCCAACACGCTGCGGCGCAACGCCCTGCTGCTGCCGTGGTACCAGCTGCTCCTGTTCGTACCGATGATGGTCGGCGCCACCGCGCTGTTCGTGCTGCCGGGCCTGGGCAACCCCGACCTCGCCCTGTTCAGGCTGGTCACCGACTCGCTGCCGTCGCCCGTCGTGGCGGTCATCGGCGTCGCGGGCGCCCTGTCGGCGATCGTGCCGATGAGCGTCTTCATGCTGTCCATCGGCACCCTGTGGGGAAAGACCGTCCTCGGCGGCGGCAACGGCGCCGACCCGCGCCGCCCGCGGCCAGCCGTCAGCACCGACCACGACCTGCGCACCAAGCGCCGCTCGCAGGCGGTCTGCGTCCTCGCCGGCCTGGTCGCGCTCGGCGGCAGCCTCTTCTACCCCAACACGCTCGTCCAGCTGTCCGTCCTGTCCTACGAAGGGCTGGCCCAGCTCGTGCCCGTCGTCCTGCTCTCCCTGTTCTGGCGGCGCATGACCGCCCGCGCCGGGATCTCCGGCATGCTCGTCGGGCTCGCCGTGATGACGGCGCTGTGGGCCACCGACAACGACCCGTGGCACGGGGTCAACGGCGGCATCATCGCGCTGGCCGCGAACCTCGTGGTGACATTCGCACTCACCCGCGCCACACCGGCCCCGAGCGCCCCCGCCCCGCAACGGCCCACTGCCCCGGCCGCCTCGGCGGCCCGGACGAAGGAGTCCTGATGACCGACGAGAGCGCACCCGCCCTCCACCGCGCCGCCCGCATCGGCAGCCGCACCGGCGCCGGATCCGAGCCCGGCACGACCGTCGTGGCCGACGGCCGGATCAGCGGCCCAGGTGTACACGGCGACGGGGGAGACGTACCGGTGAACTCGCAAGCAGCGAACGACTTCGAGATACCCGGCCTCGCCGGCCCCGTGGAGATCCTCGTCGACCAGTGGGGCGTCCCCCATCTCTACGCCGGTTCCCAGGACGACCTGTTCCTGGCGCAGGGCTTCAACGCGGCGCGCGACCGCCTCTTCCAGCTGGACCTGTGGCGCCGCCGCGGACTCGGCCTCCTGTCCGAGGTGTTCGGCAGGCGGTACGTCGAACACGACCGCGCCGCCCGCCTGTTCCTCTATCGCGGTGACATGGCCGAGGAGTGGAGCGCGTACGGCGAGGACACCGAACAGATCACCACGGCGTTCGTGACCGGCATCAACGCCTACGTGTCCCTGTGCCGCCGCGACCCTTCCCAACTACCACCGGAATTCGGAGCGTTGCGCTACCAGCCGGCCTTCTGGGAGCCCTCGGACGTCGCCCGGATCCGCAGTCACGGCCTCCAGTACAACCTCCACGACGAGGTCGCCCGCGCCCTCACCCTGCGCGACCACGGCACCGCCGTCGAAGACCTGCGCCGCCGCCGCGAACCCGCCCCGCACGACCTCACCGTCCCCGAGGGCCTCGATCTGAGCGTCATCCCGGACGACGTGCTGCGCGTGTACGACCTCGCGACGGTCCCGCCCTGGCCCGACGCCGCCGCCCTCCACGGCATCGACGGCTCCAACAACTGGGTGCTCGCGCCCTCCAGGACCGCCACCGGCCGTCCCATCCTCGCCAACGACCCGCATCGCGCGGTCACCCTGCCCGCGCTGCGCTACATCGCGCACCTGACCGCACCCGGCATCGACGTCATCGGCGCGGGCGAACCCGCCCTGCCCGGCCTCTCCATCGGCCACAACGGGAACATCGCGTTCGGCTTCACGATCTTCCCGATCGACCAGGAGGACCTGTACGTCTACGAGACCGACCCCCAAAACCCCCGCGCCTACCGCTACGAAGGCCGCTGGGAAGCCATGACCCACGTCACCGAGACCATCCCGGTCAAGGACGGGGAGCCGGTCGAGGCCGAGCTGTGGTTCACCCGGCACGGCCCCGTCATCCACGAACACCCCACGCGCGACGCCGCGTTCGCCGTGCGCGCCGCCTGGCTCGGCCCCGGCATGGCGCCCTACCTCGGCAGCACCGGCTACATGCGGGCCGAAGGCCCCGACGCGTTCCTCGCCGCCCTGCGCCGCTGGGGCGCGCCCGGCGAGAACCAGGTGTACGCCGCGCCCGACGGCACCGTCGGATGGCGCCCCGCGGGCCGCGTCCCGGTCCGCCCGAACTGGGACGGCACCCTGCCCGTGCCCGGCGACGGCCGGTACGAATGGGACGGCTTCCTCGACGCCGACGCACTGCCCGCCGAACGCGACCCGGACCAGGGCTGGTTCGCCACCGCCAACCAGATGAACCTGCCGCCCGGCCACCCCAACGACCGCGACACGGTCACCTACGACTGGTACGCCCCCACCCGCCACCACCGCATCGCCGAAGAGCTCGACGCGCGCACGGACTGGACCGTCGAGGACTGTGTACGGCTCCAGACCGACACGGTCAGCCTGCCCGCACGCCGCATCCTGCCGCTGCTCGCCGATCTGGCCGCCGACGACGAACCGACGGCGCGGGCCATCGGCCTGCTGCGGCACTGGGACGCCGACGTCACGGCGGACTCGGCGGCCGCCGCGCTCTTCGAAATGTGGTACCGCCGCCATCTGCGCCCCGCCGTCTTCGGCAAGGCACTGCGACACGTCGCCCCCGACGCCGAGCGCGCCGCGGCCCTCGCCCGGATCCTGCCGCCCGACGACCCGACCTCCGACCCGCGCGTCGACCTGGACCTGCTCACCGACGCGCAGACCGCCCTCGACCCGGGCACCCTGCTCGCCACGCTGACCGCCGCCGTCGCCGACCTCTCCGCCCTTCTCGGACCCGATCCGGCCGCATGGACCTGGGGCGCGCTCCACCACGCCCGCGTGTTCCACCCGGTGACCGCCCTCCAGGACGGACCGCAGCCGCCGTGGGCGTCGGTCGGTCCCGCCCCGCGCGGCGGCAGCGGTGACACGGTGGGCGTCGCGCCGTACGGACCCGACTTCCGCCAGACGACGGGCGCCACGTTCCGCCTGGTCGTCGACGTCGGCTCCTGGGACGACTCGGTGGCCATGAACTCACCGGGCCAGTCCGGGAATCCGGACAGCGAGCACTACAGCGACCTGTTCGCCACCTGGGCCGCCGACGGCTCCTTCCCGCTCCTCTACACCCGCGAGCAGGTGGAGAAGCACACCACGCGGACGATCACCCTGCGCCCGCCCGCGCCGGCCACCGCTCAGGACCCGAACGGGAGATAGGCCACTTCACCGGGCCGGCCCTGTCACCGGCCCTCGACATGCGCCGTCACCATCGCGTGCACTTCCTCCGGCGTCAGATACGCGTCCGTCTTCTCGAAGTCCTTCAGCGTCGCGGGCCGCTGCGCCTGGAACCCCGTACGCACGAAGTCGTCGCCGGCGACGGCGTTGAGCCCCCAGTTCGCCGCCGTGCGGAAGCGGGCCGTCCCGGTGCGCAACGCGCCCAGGTGGTAGGCCCGGGCGACGACCTGGGCGGGCAGCCCGGTCAGCTGCACACCGAGCGGCTTGGACACCGCCTGAATGCCGCCCAGGTCCACCACGAGCCCCAGGTCCTTGTGCCGGTACGGCTTCAGCGGCTGTCCGCGCAGCGCGGCCGCCACGTTCTTCGCGGCCGCCCAGCCCTGCCGCATGGCGTGCTGGGCGGTCGGCGGGCAGATCTCGTCGGCGCCCTTCTCCAGGTCCGGCACCGCGGCCGCGTCACCGAGCGCGAACACACCGTCGAGCCCCGGAACCCTCAGATCCGGCTCCACGACGAGCCGGCCCCGGTTCGTCTCCGCGCTGAGCGTCGCGATCAGCGGGCTCGGGGCGACACCCGCCGTCCAGATCAGCGTGCGGCACGGCAGTACACGGCCGTCCGTGAGTGTCACCGTGTCCTCGGTCGCCTTCGCCACGGACACACCGAGCGACACATGCAGTCCGCGCCGCTCCACGATCGACAGGGCCTTCTCACCGAGCCGGTCACCGAGCTCGGGCATCAACTTGGGCGCGATGTCGACGAGATGCCACTTGATCTGCGCCGGGTCGAGCCCCCGAAGGCGCTTGGCGGCGGCGGTGGTCAGGCGCTGCAGATAGGCGGCCGTCTCCGTACCGGCGTACCCGCCGCCCACCACCACGAACTGCAGCCGTGACTCCCGCTCGGCACGGTCGGTGCCGGCAGCGGCCAGGTCGAGCTGCGAGATGACGTGGTCGCGGATCCAGGCCGCCTCCGCCAGCGTCTTCACGCCGACCGCGTACTGGTCCACACCGGGGATGTCGAACTGCCGCGTGACGCTGCCCGGCGTCAGGACGAGGTAGTCGTAGCGCTCCACCACCGTCTCGCCGTTGATCTTCCGTACGACGACGGCCTTCGCCTCGGGGTCCACCCCCACCGCGCCGCCCGGCACGATGCCGGTGTGCCGCAGCATGCGGCGCAGCGGCACGGCCACCGACTGCGGAGTGAGCACGCCCGAGGCGACTTGGGGGAGCAGCGGCAGGTACAGCTGATGGTCGAACGGACTGACCAGCCGCAGCTGCGCCTCGCCCGGCTTGAGGATCTTCTCCAGCTTGTGCGCGCACTCCATGCCGGCGAATCCGCCGCCGACGATCAGGATCCGAGGAGCTGCCATGCGATGTCTCTCCAGGGTCGGGCTCATCCGGACGCGAAGGGGCCGGTCTGCGGCCATTCCGCCATACTCTTCCGCGCGCGGGTGCCGCGCACGCTGAACGGGTCTTCCGCTCCCGTACCCCGGTCCCGCTCTCTCAAGGCCGGTAGCGCAACGGATGGTCCTCGGGCACTTCGGTGATCACGATGCGGACGCCGTCCGGATCCGAGATCCACATCTCGATGAGCCCCCACGGCTCCTTGACCGGCGGCCGGAGCACCTCGACGCCGCGTGCCGCCAGTTCCTCGTGCGCGGCCGCCGCGTCCGCGACCTGGAGCCACAGCTGGAGCCCGGGCGACGGCGGCGTCTGCGACCGGCCGGACACCTCCAGGAAGCCGCCCCCGAGGAAGTAGACGGTCCCGCGCTCGGGCCCCGTCCCGAACTCCCGGTACACGGCGAGGCCGAGCGCCCCGCCGTAGAAAGCCCGTGACCGCTCGGGATCGGTGGGGCGAAGAAGCGTCCTGCTGCTCAGTACGTGAACCATGCGAACGCAGCGTAGAGGCTCGGCGTTAGGCTCGACGGCGCCCGCGCCGACAGCCGTGCACGAGATCGGAGACCGTCCCATGTCCATCGCTCCCCGCCCCACGACCGGCGACCTCACCTTCCGGGACGCCACCGACGCCGATGTCGACGTGCTCGTCGCGCTGATCGAGTCGGCGTACCGCGGGGACTCCAGCCGCACCGGCTGGACGACCGAGGCGGACATCCTGGAGGGGCAGCGCACCGACCCGCAGGGCGTCGTCGACGTCATCAAGTCGCCGGACAGCCGTCTGCTCACCGTCGAGCGCGACGGCGCGGTCGTCGCGTGCTGCCAGCTGGAGCACCGCGGGGAGCACGCCTACTTCGGCATGTTCGCCGTGAGCCCGGCCCTCCAGGGCGCGGGGCTCGGCAAGGTGATCATCGCGGAGGCGGAGCGCACCGCCCGCGAGGCCTGGGGCGTGCGCGAGATGCACATGACGGTGATCTCCGTACGCGAGGACCTCATCGCCTGGTACGAGCGCCGGGGCTACCGCCGTACGGGAGAGATGACCCCCTTCCCGTACGGCGACGAGCGCTTCGGCATCCCGCAGCGGGACGACCTCCAGTTCGAGCTGCTGGTCAAGTCCCTCGGCTGACGTGGCCTCCCGGCCGGCACCCGGGTCCCGTGGCCGGCTCGGGCCGCTCGGCCGGCTCAGGCCGTGAAGCGGCCGGTCCGTTTGATCTCCGGGTGATCGGTCGTCGCGCCGTCCAGGCCGAGCGCCCGCACCAGGCGCAGATCGTCCTGCGTGTTCACGACCCAGCCGATGATCCGCAGGTCCGCCTTGCGGGCCCGCTCGACGATCTCCTGCGTCAGGCGCCGGATGTTGAGGACCAGGGACGTGGCGCCGACGGCGGTGGCCCGGTCCACCACATCGGTGCCGTACCGGCTGGCCACCAGCGCCGTACGGACGCCCGGCACCAGCCGGGCGATCTCGGCGACGGCCTCGTCGTGGAACGAGATCACCTCGACGCGGCTCACCAGATCACGGCGCAGCATGACCTCTGCGAGGGCGCGCGCCGCGGCGACGTCCTTGATCTCGGCCTGGAGGGGCGTGGAGACGGCGTCGAGCACCTCCTCGAAGACCGGCACCCGTTCGCCGCGCCCGGCGTCGAGGGCGCGCAGCTCGGCGAGGGTCTTGTCGGCGATGGGGCCACGGCCGTCCGTCGTGCGGTCGACGTCGGCGTCGTGCATGACGACGAGGGCGCCGTCCTTGCTCAGATGCAGATCGAGTTCGATGACGTCGAGGCCCGCGGCCTGCGCGGCGACGAAGGACCGGAGGGTGTTCTCGGGTTCGACACCCATGACTCCACGATGCCCGATGGTGAGGAAGTTCAAGATCGTCTCGCTTCCGTCGACGGCGGCTCGGCGTCCGCGCGAGGTCGTGGACGGGGTCGCCCGCGCGGCACGGCCGAAGCCTAACGGCCCGTCTCCACGATGGGACCGGTCCGACGCGAGGGAGTGGAGTGGTCCGTTCTGGTTGCGGTGATTCCGAGGACCAGTCCGGTGATGACGGCGGCGACCAGGACGGCGCGGATGCTCACGCTTTGGGCTCCAGACGGGCGGAGGGGCAGGGAAGGGGCGGGGACCGGTCCGTCCTACCGCCGCGGCAGCCTGCCGCGGGAAGTGTCACCCGTGGGTGGGCGAGTCCCCCGGCGGTTGACCGGGCGCCGCGTCCAGGTCGTCCAGCATGGCCTCGGCCAGTTCGACCTCTGCCGCGAGCCGCCGCTCGCTCCAGCGCAGCGCGATCTGCGGATGGGCCCACGCCTCCACCCCGTCGGCCCTCTCGAGCGCGTCCCGGACCTCCTTCAGTTCGCCCTTCGTGCGCGCCACGTGTTCCGTCACCAGGCCACGCAGGTGCTCCGGCGCGGCGAGGTGCCCGAGCCACACGCGCAGCAGCACGGGGTGCTTGAGCACGGGCGCGCCGAGGCCCTGCCCGCCCCCGGCCCACACCGCGAGCGCCCCGCGCCCCTCTTCGGTGATCGCGTACGTTCGCTTGGCGCGCGGCTCCTCGGCCCCGGAGTGCAGGGAGGTGACGTAGCCCAGTGATTCGAGGCGGCGCAGTTCGGCGTAGATCTGGCTGATGGCGGGCGACCAGTAGAAGAACCTCAGGGAGGCGTCGGCCCACTTCTTCAGCTCGTATCCGGTGCGTTCCCCGGGGAAGGACAGCAGCCCGAGGACGGCCCAGGCGGTCGGTGGCAGGTCGTCAGCCATGCGCCGCATTGAAGTGACCGGAACCGGTCACCGCAAGACCTGGAGCCTTTGTCATTGCCGAATACCGTCGTCGGTCTTGCCCCTGGAAGACGTGACGGTTAGTCATATACCTAACCGGAACAGTGCGTGTGGTCCAACTCCCTGGAGGCAACGTGAAGTTCTCCGTCATCTTCGAGGCGCAGCTCGCCGATCCCACCGTCGAACACGAACACCAGGTCATCCACGACTGCGTGGAGCAGGCGGTCCTCGCCGAGGAGATGGGCTTCGACCGCATCTGGGCCGTCGAGCACCACTCCCTCAAGTGGTACGCGCACATGTCGGCCCCCGAGATCTTCCTGACCTGGGTCGCCGCCCGCACCAGCACCATCCGGATCGGGCACGGTGTCGTCTGCATGCCCTTCAACTTCAACCATCCCGTGCGGGTGGCCGAGCGGGCCGCCATGCTCGACCTGCTCTCCGGCGGCCGCCTCGACCTCGGGGCCGGCCGGGGCGGCACCAAGCAGGAGACCTCCCTGTGCGGTGTCGACAAGGACCGCACGACGCAGGAGGTCGAGGAGGCGCTGCGGATCATCGGGAAAGCTTGGGAGAAGGACGAGCTGGAGCACCACGGGGAGCTCCTCGACATCGACCCGCACCCCGTCCTGCCGCGTCCGAAACAGGAGCCCCACCCGCCCCTCTTCCTCGCGTGCAGCCGCACGGAGACGCTCACCCAGGCGGCCGAACTCGGCATCGGCGCCCTCGTGATGGGCTTCGCGGGCCCCGAGTCGATCGCCGGCATGCGGCGCGCCTACGACGACGCGATCGCCGCCCGTACCCCCGACCGCTTCGTGTCCGGCGTCGTCAACGACCACTTCTCCGTCCTGTGCCCGACCATCGTCCTGGACGACCGGGAGACGGCCCGGAACATCGGGATCCGCGGCCAGCGGTTCTTCGCGCAGTCCATCGGGCACTGGTACGGCGGTGCGGGCGTCCCCGACGAGGCCGTGGTGGAGGGCGCGGACGAGGCGGCCGACATGCGCAGGGCCGCCGAACAGGTCGTGGCCCGCCTCCACGAACACCAAATCCCGGTACGTCCCACCGCGACGGCCACCTTCAACGCCGACCACGCCTACGGCACCGCCGACGACGCCATCGCCTACGTCGAGCGGCTGCGCGACGCGGGCGCCGACGAGATCATGTGCCTCGTCCAGATGGGCACCGTCCCCCAGGAGGCCTGCCTGGAGACGCTGCGGCAGTGGGGCGAGAAGGTCATCCCGCACTTCCGCGCCCAGGAGCAGGCGGTGTCCGCATGAACCCCGCGCCCGAGGACCGCCTCGCATCCGAGGACCGCCTCGCACCCGACGTCCGCGCCCTGGTCGACGCGATGACCGCGTTCTTCCCCGACCTCGGTGGCGCCGTCACCGACGCGGCCGAGGCCCGCCGCATCCTGGCCGCGGCTCCCGCGTCACCGCTCCCGCCACCGGTCGTCGGCTCGGTCGAGGACCGCGACATCCCCGGCCCCGCCGGAGCGCCCCGGATCCCCGTGCGGATCTACCGACCGGACCCCGACGAGGCCCCGGGCCCGCGCCCCACCGTCGTCTTCCTCCACGGGGGAGGGTGGGCGATCTGCGGCCTGGACAGCCATGACTCCACCGCCCGCGGGCTGTGCCGCGAGGCGGGGGCGGTGGTGCTCTCCGTCGACTACCGGCTCGCCCCCGAGTCGCCCTTCCCGGCCGCCGTCGACGACGCGTACGCGGCGCTGTGCTGGGCGGCCGACCACCACGCCGCGCTGGGCGGCGACGCGGGCGCCCTTGTCGTGGCGGGGGACAGCGCGGGCGGGAACCTCGCGGCTGTCATCTGCCTCCTGGCCCGGGACCGGGGCGGCCCGCACATCGCGCTCCAGGCCCTCGTCTATCCGGCCACCGACGCGCATCAGTCGACGGAGTCGTTCGCGCGGAACGCCGACCGCTACTTCCTGACGGCGGCGCACTGCCGCTGGTTCGCCGAGCAGTACCTCGGCCCGGACGGCGACCGGTCCCACCCGCACGTCTCGCCGCTCCTGGCCGACCTTGCCTCGCTGCCGCCCGCCCACATCGTGACCGCGGGCTGCGACCCCCTGTGCGACGAGGGGCTCGCGTACGGGTCGGCCCTGCGCGAGGCGGGTGTGGCGGTCACCGAGAGCCACTTCCCGGGGATGTTCCACGGCTTCTTCGGCTTCCCCGAGCTGCTCGACGACGCCCGCACTGCCCTGGCGGATGTGGCGAAGGCCATCGTTTCAACCGCGTCGGGCAGGAAAAACGACGGTGAACCAGGGGGTCACGCAGGATAACTTCCTCCCGACTCCCCTTGTGGTGGAGAACCTCGCCCGCTTACGGTGTCTGTACGCGAGGTTCTCCCGTGGAGGATGGGTAATGACGGAAATTCTTGTGCAGTCGGGCGTGGAGGGGAAGGTTCCTCCGGAGAAGGTCGGGGGAAGCCCCGAAAGCAGGGTGGTCGAACACCCGGCGTGGCCCGTGCTCAAGGCCGCCGTGGAGGAGATCCGTCCCTGGCAGCAGAAGGACGGCTCCATCGACTTCGCCGCCGACGGCGCCCCGTCCAAGGCGATGGCGGAGCTGACGCTCGACCGCGCGATATCCGCCGTCGAGCAGCTCTCCCCGCTGCTCCCGCACGACGCCGCGTACCACTCGGCGCTCGCCGCCGACCTGCGGCGCTGGGCGGAAGACGGCTTCCAGGTCCCCGACTTCCTCGACTCGCTGCTGGCCTTCCACCCCGCCGCGCACCGCGAGGACGGACTGCAGCACCTGGTCGTCTTCCCGATGTACACGCAGAACGGCAACCCGGACCGCAATCTGGAGGCCGTCGTCCTGCGCATGGTGTGGCCCGAGTGGCTCGCCGAGCTGGAGGCGACGCGCTACGACAACCCGCTGTTCTGCGGGATCACGTTCGAGGACTTCACCGCCGGCTACGACACCAACTCGGCCGTGCTCTTCCCGGAGACCATCGCCGTACGCGAGGCTCCCGAGCGCTTCTCCTGGGGTGGCATCTTCTGCGACCGCGAGGCGGCCCGCTTCCGTGCCGTCACCGAGGCGTCCGTCGGCATCCTCGGGCTCGAACTGCCCGAAGACATCCGCGAGATGATCTCGGACCAGGACCGTTGCCAGCAGGCGTTCGTCCTGTGGGACATGGTGCACGACCGCACCCACAGCCACGGCGACCTGCCCTTCGACCCGTTCATGATCAAGCAGCGCCAGCCGTTCTGGATGTACGGCCTCGAAGAGCTCCGCTGCGACCTCACCGCCTTCAAGGAGGCCGTGAAGCTGGAGGCCGACGGCTTCCCGCAGGGCCGCGACGTGCAGTACGCCGTTCTCTTCGACCGCATGTTCCGCTTCCCGGTCACCGGCGAGCGCGTGCGCAACTACGACGGACTCGGCGGCCAGCTCCTCTTCGCGTACCTGCACAAGCACGACGTACTGCGCTGGACCGACAACAAGCTCCAGATCGACTGGGAGCGCGCCCCGCAGGTCACCAACCAGCTCTGCGCCGAGATCGAGAAGCTGTACCGCGACGGCATCGACCGCCCGAAGCTGGTGCACTGGTTCGCCGCGTACGACCTGGTGTCCCAGTACCTCGCCCCGCACCCCGGTTCGCGCTGGGCCAAGGGCCCCGACGCCCTCGACCTGAGCCTGCCGCCGCGCAAGCTCGTCGACGACGTGCTTCCGGACGAGTTTCCGCTCAGCATGTTCTATGAGGCACTGTCCAAGAAGCTGAAGGACGTGATCGCCTCCACCAAGGGGATCACCGCTGCGGGCGCCGAGCAGGCAGCCGCGTGAGCGCTCGCGACGAGGAGGCGACGGCCATGGCCGAAGGCAACGGAAACGGCACACTGGACGGAGCGGTCGTCGCGGTCGCGGGAGCGGCGGGGCCCGCTGGCCGCGCCACCCTGCTGCGCCTCGCCGAGGCGGGCGCCACGGTCGTCGGAGCGGACGCGGACGCCACCCGCCTGGCGGAGGCCGTGGACGCGGCGCGCTACGCGCACGGGGGCGCCACCGTCATCGGCGACACCGTCGACCTGCTCGACCTGGACGCGACCCGGGACTGGGCGAACCACATCGAGAAGGACTTCGGCCGGATCGACGGCCTGGTCCACCTCGTCGGTGGCTGGCGCGGCAGCGCCACCTTCGCCGAGACCGACCTCGCCGACTGGGACCTCCTCGAAAAGCTCCTGATCCGTACGGTCCAGCACACCTCCCTCGCGTTCCAGGAAGCCCTCCAGCGCAGCGACCGCGGACGCTTCCTGCTGATCAGCGCCGCGGGCGCCAGCAAGCCGACCGCGGGCAACGCGGCGTACGCGGCCTCCAAGGCCGCCGCCGAGGCCTGGACGCTGGCTCTCGGCGACGCCTTCCGCAAGGCGGGGGGTGACGCGGGCCCGCAGCAGGCGGCTGCGATCCTGGTGGTGAAGGCGCTGGTGCACGACGCGATGCGCGCCGAGCGACCCAACGCGAAGTTCGCGGGTTTCACGGACGTCACGGAGCTGGCCGATGCCATCGCCGGCGTCTGGGACCGGCCCGCCCATGAGTTGAACGGGACCCGTCTGTGGCTGACCGAGAAGCCGTGAATCCTCCGAAGACCGACGCCCGCAGGCATCACGACCCGGACGTCCGCGGCTTCGCGAGCGACAACTACGCGGGCGCGCACCCGGAGATCCTCGCGGCCCTCGCCCTCGCCAACGGCGGTCACCAGATCGCGTACGGCGAGGACGACTACACGGCGAACCTCCAGCAGATCATCCGCGCCCACTTCGGCCCCACGGCCGAGGCGTTCCCGGTCTTCAACGGCACCGGTGCCAACGTCGTCGCGCTCCAGGCGGTCACCGACCGATGGGGCGCGGTGATCTGCGCCGAGTCCGCGCACATCAACGTGGACGAGGGCGGGGCCCCGGAGCGCATGGGCGGCCTCAAGCTGCTCACCGTGCCGACCCCGGACGGCAAGCTCACGCCCGAGCTCATCGACCGGCAGGCCTTCGGCTGGGACGACGAGCACCGCGCGATGCCGCAGGTCGTCTCGATCACGCAGAGCACGGAGCTGGGCACGCTCTACACGCCCGACGAGATCCGCGCGATCTGCGACCACGCGCACGAGCGCGGCATGAAGGTGCACCTCGACGGCTCCCGGATAGCCAACGCGGCCGCGTCGCTGGACGTGCCGATGCGCACGTTCACGAACGCGGTCGGCGTCGACATTCTGTCGCTCGGCGGCACGAAGAACGGCGCTCTGTTCGGCGAGGCGGTCGTCGTCCTCAATCAGGACGCCGTCAGCCACATGAAGCATCTGCGCAAGCTCTCGATGCAGCTCGCCTCCAAGATGCGTTTCGTGTCGGTGCAGCTGGAGGCCCTGCTCGCCAAGGACCTGTGGCTGCGCAACGCGCGGCACGCCAACGAGATGGCCCAGCGCCTCGCCGAGGGCGTCCGCGCCGTGCACGGCGTCGAGATCCTCTACCCGGTGCAGGCCAACGCGGTCTTCGCGCGGCTGCCGCACGACGTCAGCGAGCGCCTCCAGAAGCGCTTCCGGTTCTACTTCTGGGACGAGGCGGCCGGCGACGTCCGCTGGATGTGCGCGTTCGACACCCGTGAGGAGGACGTCGACGGCTTCGTCGCCGCCCTCAAGGAGGAAATGGCCCGCTAGCGTTTCACCCAGCTGGCTGTATAGATATGCGATCGACCGTAAAGCTATTGACGCGCGGTCGGTCGCATTTCTATGCTCCCGGTCCATGCGGCTCATCCAGAAGAACTCAGATCTGTCTGCCTACTTGGCGGCCGACGAGGTCATCGACCATCACCACCCGCTCGTACGGAAGACGGCCGAACGCCTAGCCGCGCAGGCCACCGATTCATATTCATACGCTCGGATCGCCTATGAGTTCGTGCGGGACACCGTCCCGCACTCCGCTGACAGCGGAGACCTCCGCGTCACCTGGCGCGCCTCGGACGTCCTGGAGCAGGGCACGGGCATCTGTCACGCCAAGTCCCACGCGCTCGCCGCGCTCCTGCGTGCCGAGGACATCCCCGCCGCGCTCTGCTATCAGCGGCTCACGCATGACGCCGGGACCGGGTATGTGCTGCACGGCATGGTCGCCGTGCGCTTCCACGGGGCCTGGCACCGGCAGGACTGCCGCGGGAACAAGCCCGGGGTCGACGCCCAGTTCTCCCTCGACGGTGAGCGGCTGGCCTTCATTGCGGATACGGAGTCCAATGAGGTGGACTATCCGGTACTCTATGATGTACCGGCGCCGGCCGTTCTGCGCGCCCTGCGCGACGCCCCCGACCGGCCCTACTTGTGGGAACACCTCCCCGACGCACTCTGAAACAGCAAGCGCACCCCGAAGAGCAAGGCGGACGATGACCCTCCACCTCACCGTGTCCGACGCGGTACGGACCCTCGCGCCCGAGTTCCGGCATGTCGCCATCGAGGCGTACGGGCTGGTCAACAGCCCCAGCAGTGAAGGGACTTCGGCCCTTCTCGACGATGCCGCACGCCGCCTCGCCGCGCGTCTCGAAGGGCGCGCCCCGCACGAGGACCCGCACATGGCGGCCTGGCGCGCCGCCTACACGGCCTTCGGCTCCAAGCCCTCCCGCACCCGCAACTCGGCCGAAGCGCTGGCCAAGAGGGCCCTCGCGGACGGCGGCCTGCCGCGGATCAACACCCTGGTCGACGTCTACAACGCGATCAGCGTGGCCCATCTGATCCCGGTCGGCGGCGAGGACCTGGACCACATCAAGGGCGGCATGCGCCTCGTCAGGGCCACCGGCGAAGAGGGCTTCGCCACCGTGGCCGGGGGAGCGGACGTCGTGGAACACCCCGACGCGGGCGAGGTCGTCTGGTGTGACGACGAAGGCGTGACCTGCCGCCGCTGGAACTGGCGCCAGGGAACCCGTACACGCCTGACCGAGGGGTCGGCGAACGCGCTCTTCCTGCTGGAGGCGATGGGGCCGCACTGCGACGTGGTGGCGGCCGGCACCGAACTCGCCGAACTCCTGGAGAAGTTCAGCCCCGGCGCGCGGGTCACCGTCCACGCGCCGGAGTAGACGCACCGCGGTGGGCCCGCGGCACATCTGCAGTACCGATTCAGCTCGCCTCGGCGGCCTTCACCTCTGCCGCGGTGGGCGCGGTGCCGCCGAGGTGCGCGGGCATCCACCAGGTGTCGTCCGGACCCTTCGGGCGTACGGGGTACGCGCGCTGCGCCGCTTCGAGGAGCTCCTGCACGCGCTCGCGCAGCCGCCGCGTGATGGCGCCGGCGTACTGGTCGCGCGGGGCCTCCATCGGCTCGCCCACCCGGATCGTGATCGGGATGTGCTGGCGCCTGAAGTTCTTCGGGTGGCCCTTCGTCCACAGGCGCTGGGTGCCCCACAGCGCCATCGGGATGATCGGCACACCGGCCTCCTGGGCCAGGCGCGCGGCGCCCGACTTGAAGCTCTTCAGCGTGAACGACTGCGAGATCGTCGCCTCGGGGAACACGCCGATGACCTCACCGGAGCGCAGCGAGTCGAGGGCGTGCGCATACGCGTCCTCGCCCTGCTTCCGGTCCACGGGGATGTGCTTCATGCTGCGCATCAGCGGACCGGAGATCTTGTGCCGGAACACCGACTCCTTCGCCATGAAGCGCACCAGGCGCTTCTGCGGCAGCGCTGCGAGACCGTCGAAAATGAAGTCCAGGTAGCTGATGTGATTGCTGACCAGGACCGCGCCGCCGGAGCGCGGAATGTTCTCCGCGCCCTTGACGTCGATCTTCAGATCGAGCGCCTTGAACATCGTGCGGGCCGCGCCGATGACCGGACGGTAGACGAGCTCTGCCATGGAGGGGGAGGACCCTTCATCTCTGCCTGGGGAGGGGGCTCCCAGCGGGAAGTTACGCAGCCGTAGGTTTTGTGGCTTGCGCAGATCGTGCCCCATCAACGGCTGAGTAGCCAGTCCTGGTTCCGGCCGGGCGCGAGATCCTCGTCACTCCCAGGCGGTCGGCGCAACCCGTTGATCAGCCAAATCGTGCCGCGCCACGCCGCAGGAGCAGGTACATCTCGCACCCCAGGCAGTAGCCGAACACCGAGTTGAGGAAGGCCGCCGCCAGCGCGCAGGCCGTCGCCCCGAGCCCGAGCCAGCCCGGCCCCCACACCAGACCCACCAGACCCGCCGCCGCGAAGACGAGCCCGACAAACTGCGCGAATCGCGGCGGCTGCGGAGCCTCGAACTCCGTGGGGGGACCGAGCCGCGGCCGCACCGCCGTACGGAACAGCCACGCATAGGGAGAGCGCCCCACCCCGCCCGCCGCGCCGAGCGCGAAACACAGCGTCTGCCACGCCAGGAGCCAGGCGCTGCCCGTGACGAGCGCCAGAGCCAGTACGACCGTCGTGACCGCGGCGCCGAACCGCGGCCCTCTCACATCGATGTCCATGAACCCAGCATTCCGCAACGGTGTGCTGTGTGGACCCGGGGAATCTTTGCGGTCTTGTGAATGCTGCACTGGAACGATGACCGGACTTGTGGTGTGTGTGGCCGTGCTCGCCGTGGCGAGCGCCTTCGGGCTGGTGCAACGGAAGCGGAGCGGGAGGATGAAGGTGCGGCAGGGCGAAGTGGCGCTCGGAGCGGCGCAGTTGGGGGAGGGGCTCGGGGAGCGGGCCACGCTCGTGCAGTTCTCCAGCGCGTTCTGCGCCCCGTGCCGGGCCACCCGGCGCGTGCTCGGCGAAGTGGCCGAAATGGTTCCCGGCGTGACCCATGTGGAGATCGACGCCGAGGAGCGGCTCGACCTCGTACGGGAACTCGGCGTCCTCAAGACGCCCACCGTACTGGTCCTCGACGCGGCGGGACACATCGTGCGCCGCGCCTCGGGTCAGCCGCGCAAGGCCGACGTCATCGCCGCGCTCGGGGAGGCGGTCTGACGGGTGGTGACCTCGTCGTGACGCTTCTCCCAGATGGCGGGACGCACTTGACTGCACGCACCACCTATCGTCAGCCTGACTGTATGCCCACGGAACTCCTTCTCTTCGAGCGTGCCCATGTGGACCTCGCCCGCTGCGCGAGTGCGCGCTGTCCCGGCTCCTGAGCAGCCACGGACCCCGCTCGCACCCCTCCGGCAGAAGGACAACTCCATGACGGCCACGCCCGATCTCCGCACCGCCACGACCGCATCGCCCGACCTGCTGCGCTCGGTCTTCCGCCGGCACGCGGCCGGAGTCGCCGTGATCACCGCCCGGGGCACCGCTCCCGTCGGCTTCACCGCCACCTCCCTGACGTCCGTGTCGGCCGAACCCCCCGTCATCTCGTTCGGCATCGGCCTGGGCGCCTCCAGTTGGCCCGTCGTCTCCGAGGCCGAACACATCGGCGTGCACATACTCGGCGAGCACCAGCAGGATCTGGCCGCCACGTTCGCGAAGAGCGGCGCCGACCGCTTCGGGGAGCCCACGCGCTGGCACGAGGGCCCGGAGGGCGTGCCCGTACTCGACGGTGTCCTGGCCTGGTTGGTGTGCCGGGTGATCGCGCGTGTTCCCGCCGGAGACCACCGCATCGTGCTCGCCGAGGCCGTCGTCGGAGACCCCGCCGGGACCGGCCGGCCGCTCGTCTACCACCAGGGCCGCTTCAACGGTCTGCGCGACTAGGATCACAGTTCAAAGCGCTTGCTTAGCGGGCAAATCCTGGATGTACTGACGAGTAATATTTCGTTCGGGGCGCGGGCCGCCCCGACCGGGAGAGTCCGCTTCGGACGCCTATGCTGCCTGCAGGGAGCAAGGCCGCCCAGTAAAGACGATTGCA
>NZ_JBVJPM010000032.1:0-60160 GCF_055582645.1 Streptomyces sp. NPDC107517
CGATGAGCAGCCCGGCGGACAGCGCGCCGGGTACGCCCGGCGGATCGGGCGCCTCGTCGATGATCTGACGGCCGTACGCGGCACATGACCGAGGGATCAGAACAGGCGGAGCTTGTCGTCCTCGATGCCGCGCAGCGCGTCGTAGTCCAGGACCGTGCAGCCGATGCCGCGGTCCGTGGCCAGGACGCGGGCCTGGGGCTTGATCTCCTGGGCGGCGAAGACGCCGCGCACCGGGGCGAGGTGCGGGTCGCGGTTCAACAGCTCGAGATAGCGCGTGAGCTGCTCCACGCCGTCGATCTCGCCGCGCCGCTTGATCTCGATGGCCACGGTCGCGCCGTCACCGTCCCGGCACAGGATGTCGACGGGCCCGATCGCCGTCGGGTACTCGCGGCGGATGAGCGTGTAGCCCTCGCCGAGGGTGTCGATCCTGTCGGCGAGAAGCTCCTGGAGGTGCGCTTCCACGCCGTCCTTGATGAGACCCGGGTCCACACCCAGTTCGTGCGAGGAGTCGTGGAGGACTTCCTCCATCGTGATGATGAGTTTCTCGCCCGCCTTGTTGATGACGGTCCAGATGCCGCTGTCGTCGCCCGTGCCCTCCTTCAGGGTGCAGGGCGGGGACATCCAGTTGAGAGGTTTGTAGGCCCTGTCGTCCGCGTGGATCGAGACGCTGCCGTCCGCCTTCACGAGGATCAGGCGGGGAGCCGACGGGAGATGGGCTGTGAGCCTGCCCGCGTAGTCCACGGAGCAACGGGCGATGACGAGACGCATGGTCGGCAACGCTACTCGACGACCGGTGGTCCACGCGATTCGCCCTGGAACTACCGGGTTCGTTATTGGCCGGTTGTGGACCGACTGTGCCTGCGATCCCCTGTTGCGGGCCCCAGACGTTGCTTAACGTATAAGCGGGAGGTCGCGACGCCTGTACGCAGCGTGTTCGTGGTCGTACGTCGTCGCGCGCTCCTTACCTGCCCGTCAGCCCCCGCTCCCCGCGGGGGTGCGAGAGGAGAACCCATGTCGCTCGACGTCTCACCGGCACTGTTGGAACAGGCCGAGCGAGGCGAGGTCGACGAAGCTGACTTCGTCGACTGCGTCCGGACCTCCCTGCCTTACGCATGGGAGATGATCAGCTCCCTGGTGGCCCAGCTGAAGGTCGACGGCGGAGATTTCGCCGACAACCAGACGCCTCCACCGGACGAGCAGGCACGTGGGCAGCTGCTGCGTGCGCTCGCGAGTGACGCGATTCGTGGCGCGCTGCAGCGGCACTTCGGTGTACGGCTGGCTTTCCAGAACTGCCACCGTGTGGCGGTGTTCCCACAGGACCCGTCGGTGGACGGCACGCTGGCCCGCTTCACCTCGGCCCGCAACCAGCTGTTGAACCAGTCCCCGGAATTCAGGGACTGCTGATGGCCGGTTGACGGCGGAATCGGATGGTCTGCCGCTCCGTACGCGGGAGGTGCACAAGTACGGAGCGGTGGACTACGGGTCGCACCGCCGTTGCGCGACTCAGCGGAGCCGGGGGAGCACCTCGGCGCCGAGCCTGCGCACGTTCTCCTCGGTGGCCGCGAGATCTCCGGAGCCCTCGACGAGCAGGGCGAAGCGTGTGATGCCCGTGCGCTCCGAGGTCGCCGCGAGCCGGTCGGCGCACTGTCCGGGAGTCCCCACCGGGTGCAGCCCGCACAGGAGTTCCGTGTACGCGGCCGGGTCCCGCATGGACCGCGTGCGGCCGTCCACCGTCACATGGGCGTCGAGCCCCTGTTTCAGCCAGCCGGGCATCGCCTTGAGGAGTGTCTCCCGAGCGTGCGCCGTTCGGTCGCCGATCTGGGCCACCCCGGCCGAGACGTGCGCCGCGGCGTGGATCTCCTCCGGGCTGCGGCCACAGGCCCGTGCGTGCGAGCGCCACAGGGAGACCATCTCGGCTTTCTCCTCGTCCCCGGAGTGCATGCCGAGCAGCATCGGCAGGCCGCGCTCGGCCGCGAGCCGCACGCTGTTCGGCGAGGTGCAGGCGACCACCACCTCGGGGCCGTCGGGGGAGTCGAGCGCCTCGTCGGGGCGCGGGACCACGGTGACCTCGCGGAAGGCGAACCGTTCCCCCTCGGCGTCGACCCGTGGCTCGCGCAGCCAGCGCAGCAGCAGGTCCAGGGACTCCGGGAACCCTTCCTCGTACGCCTCGATGCCCGAGCCGAAGACCTCCAGGTCCACCCAGGGGCCTCCGCGGCCGACGCCGAGCGAGAAGCGGCCGCCGGACGTCAGGTGCAGCAGGGCCGCCTGCTCGCCGAGGGCGACCGGGTGGGCGGTCGGCAGCACACTGACCGCCGTGCCGACGCGGATGCGCCGGGTGCGGCCGAGCAGTAACGCCGCGAGCGTGACCGCGGACGGACAGGTGCCGTACGGCACGAAGTGGTGCTCCGCCAGCCAGACGGAGTCGAGCCCGGCCTCCTCGGCCGCCTCGGCGGACCGCACCGCCCGGTGCAGCGCCTCCCCCTGTCCCTGGCCGGGGAACTGGGCCGCCAGTACAAAAGTTCCTACGCGCATCGCACTCCTGCCTTTCTTGGCGCCGACGCGGCACTCCCCCTACCGGCAATAACGGCTGACAAGTGCCAAGGGCACGGCTTGCCATGGAGATTGGCAGATTTTCCGGAGAACTCATGAGGGTGATGGTGTGCGCGTACCCGAGAGGCGTCCGCGTACGCTGGACGTGAGCCCCAGTCCCAGTGCAGGCACCTGTACAAGTCCCAGAGGAGAGCCGGTGTCCCCGCGCCGAAACAAGTCGTCGCCCCGCCGCGGCGGCCGACCGTCCAGCCAGGCACCGGACGAGGAACAGGGCAGCCGCTACGGCGGATTCGAGCGTACGGAGAGCTGGCAGGGCGAGGAGTGGAGCGTGCGCCAGGTCGCGGGCGCGAGCGCCGCCGGCAAGACGTACCGGTGCCCCGGCTGCGACCAGGAG
This sequence comes from Streptomyces sp. NPDC107517, assembly GCF_055582645.1. Classification (NCBI taxonomy): domain Bacteria; kingdom Bacillati; phylum Actinomycetota; class Actinomycetes; order Kitasatosporales; family Streptomycetaceae; genus Streptomyces; species Streptomyces sp. NPDC107517. The sequence goes on from NZ_JBVJPM010000032.1 coordinate 2,945, forward strand.
ATCCCCTCCGGGGTCGCGCACGTGGTGGCCTGGCCCGCGCACTCGGGCGTGGACGAGCGCCGGCACTGGCACAAGGCCTGCTGGAACGCGAAGGACCGCCGCACCACACGGGTGCAGCGGTCCAGGAACGCGCCTCGTTACTAGGGCCTGCCGGCCCTACACGTCGCGCCGCTCGAGCAGTGCGAACGCGCCGACCACGGCCGCTGCCGTGACGCCGACGAGCAGCCACACCTGGGACCCGCCCGTGCTCCCCTCGTCCGCGCCGAAAATCTTGGCGAGGGCGTTGATGGCGTTGTACTCCTGCATCTTCTCGCCGAGCGTCCGCGTGCTGCGCGAGATCATCAGGAAGACCGGCAGGATCGACGGCAGCAGCACGACGCCGAGCATCGCGGTGATCGCGCCCGCCGAGTGCCGCAGCATGGAGCCCACGGCGAGGCCGAGGACGCCGAGCAGGGACACGTAGAGCCCGCCCTTGAGGACTGTGCCGCCCCAGCTCAGGTCGCCCGCCTCGGGGCTGCTGTGCATCGCCGACGTGACCAGGCCCACCAGGAGGATGGAGCCCGCGGAGACCGCGAACGAGACCGCGAAGAACACCAGGATCTTGGCGGCGAAGACGCGGTAGCGCTGCGGCGACGCGGTGAACGTCGTGCGGATCATGCCCGTGCCGTACTCCGACGACGTCACGAGGACGCCCAGCGTGATCAGGCAGATCTGGCCGAGCAGCAGCCCGATGAAGGCCGGGAACGTGAACGGCACGTCCTGGTAGTTGAGGTCCTCGGTCTGCGAGGAGACGAACAGACCGCCGCCGAGGACCAGGAACAGGAAGATGCCCAGCGTCCAGAGCGTGGAGCGCACGGACTTGATCTTCGTCCACTCCGAGGCGAGCGCGTGCCCCAGGTGCGTGCGGGTGACCGGGATGGGCGAGGTGTACGAAGTGCCGGGCGCGCCCTGCCAGTTGGGCGCGCTCTGCTGGGCGTAGGCCTGCGGAGCCGGCTGCGGGGGCGGCGTCGTCATCGGGGGTCCTCGGGCTTGTTCAGGTCGGCGGGGGCAGGAGCGGAGGCCGGGGCCGGGGCCGGGGCTGCGGGGGCCGGGGCCGCGGGTGCGGCAGGCGGCTGCTGCGGGGGCGCGGCATACGGGTTCGGCCCGCCGGGCGCGGCCTGCGGCGGGGCGAACGGCTGACCGCCCTGCTGGGGCGGCGGCGGCGCGTACCAGTCCGGCTGGCCCTGGCCGGGCGCGGGGAACTGCTGCTGCGGCATCGCGCCCGGCGGGAGCTGCTGCTGCAGACCGGCCCGCTGGTCGACGGTCGAGCGGTAGTCGACGGCGCCCTGCGTCATCCGCATGTACGCCTCCTCCAGCGAGGCCTGGTGCGGCGAGAGCTCCCACAGGCGTACGTCGGCACCGTGCGCCAGGTCGCTGATGCGGGGGAGCGGCAGGCCCATGACGCGCAGCGCGCCGTCCTGCTCGGGCAGTACCTGGCCGCCGGCCTCGGTCAGCGCCGCCGTCAGCTTCTCGCGCTGCTGCGGCTCCGTCTCGGGCGTGCGCACCCGCGCGAAGTCGGCCGAGTTGTGCGAGATGAAGTCCCGCACGCTCATGTCGGCGAGGAGCTGGCCGCGGCCGATGACGATCAGGTGCTCCGCGGTCAGCGCCATCTCGCTCATCAGGTGCGAGGAGACGAAGACGGTGCGGCCCTCGGCGGCGAGCGACTTCATCAGGTTCCTGACCCAGAGGATGCCCTCCGGGTCGAGGCCGTTGACCGGCTCGTCGAAGAGGAGCACCTGCGGGTCGCCGAGCAGCGCGGCCGCGATGCCGAGGCGCTGGCCCATGCCGAGCGAGAAGCCCTTGGAGCGCTTCTTCGCCACGTCCTGGAGGCCGACGACGCCGAGCACCTCGTCCACGCGGCGGGCCGGGATGCCGGACAGCTGCGCGAGGCAGAGCAGGTGATTACGGGCGTGCCGGCCGCCGTGCACCGCCTTGGCGTCGAGCAGGGCGCCGACCTGGCGCGGGGCGTTGGGGAGCTTGCGGTACGGGTAGCCGCCGATCGTCACCTGGCCCGTAGTCGGCTGGTCGAGACCCAGGATCATGCGCATGGTCGTCGACTTGCCGGACCCGTTCGGACCCAGGAAGCCGGTCACGGTGCCCGGCCGGACCTGGAAGGAAAGGTTGTACACGGCTGTCTTGGCGCCGTAGCGCTTCGTCAGGCCGACTGCCTCGATCATTCTCCGCACCCATCGAAAGGTTCAGGACATCGGGGCACACGCCCCCGTAAGGGTTAGGAGGGTATCGGGGCGCTGACGGTTCCGGCCAAGACGAGGCAAAGCCCCTGAGCCTGCCCGCGGCCCCTTACGCGTCCCGCTTCTTGAGGAGCACATATCCGAGGATCAGGGCCAGGACCACCCAGATCACCATGATGCCGAGGCCGCCCCACGGCCCGTAGGGGGTGTCGTCGTCGAGCGGCGTCACCACCTGCATGATCTTGCTGCCGGCCTGGTCGGGCAGGTACCGGCCGAGCTTCTTCGTCGCCGAGACGTTGCCCAGGATGTTGGAGATCAGGAAGAAGAACGGCATCAGGATGCCGAGCGACAGCATCGGGCTGCGCAGCATCGACGCGACGCCCATCGAGAACATGGCGATGAGCGTCATGTAGAGGCCGCCGCCGATGACCGCGCGCAGGACGCCCGGGTCGCCGATCTGGGCCCGGTACGCGCCGAGGACGGCCTGCCCGAGGAAGAACGCGATGAAGCTCGTGGCGAGGCCCACGACGAACGCCAGGGCGGTGGCCACGGCGACCTTGCTGAACAGGAACGTGCCGCGCTGGGGGACCGCGGCGAGCGAGGTGCGGATCATTCCGGTGCTGTACTCGTTCGAGACGACGAGGACACCGAAGACGATCATCGCGAGCTGTCCGAGACTCATCCCGGCGAAGCTGATGAACGTGGGGTCGAAGGACAGCCGCTCCTTCAGGCCCATGTTCTTGAACTCGTTCCTCGACAGGATCGAGATCAGCACGCCGAGCACGATCGTCAGGACGGCCGCGAGGCCGAGCGTCCACACCGTCGAAGCGACGGACCTGATCTTGGTCCACTCGGACCGGAGGACCTGGGTCGTGGCCATCGGTCAGGCTCCCTTGTTCTTCGTACGGTCCCAGCTCTCGCCCCAGCCCTGCTGCTGTGCCGGTGGTGGCAGCCGGTCGGGCGGCGGCATACCCAGCTCGTCCGTGTGCGCGTGGTACTCCACCGACTCCGCGGTGAGCTGCATGAACGCCTCCTCGAGCGAGGCCTGCTGAGGGCTGAGCTCATGCAGGACGAGGTGGTGGGCGGCCGCGAGGTCACCGAGCTGCTCGGGGCTCCGGCCATCCACTTCGAGCGTGCCGTTGCCCGCCTCCACGACGGTGATCCCGGCCTCGTGCAGCACATCGATGAGCCGCTCCTGCTGCGGCGAGCGCAGCCGCACGTACGAGCGGGAGTTCTGCTGGATGAAGTCGGACATCGAGGTGTCGGCGAGGAGACGGCCCTGGCCGATGACGACCAGGTGGTCCGCGGTCAGCGCCATCTCGCTCATCAGGTGCGAGGAGACGAAGACCGTACGGCCCTGGCCGGCGAGCGACTTCATCAGGTTGCGGATCCAGTGGATGCCCTCGGGGTCGAGCCCGTTGACCGGCTCGTCGAACATCAGGATCCGCGGGTCGCCGAGGAGCGCGCCCGCGATGCCGAGGCGCTGCCCCATACCCAGCGAGAAGCCCTTCGCCTTCTTCCTGGCGACGGGCGTCAGGCCCACCGTGTCGAGGACCTCGACGACGCGGGTGCGCGGGATGCCGTTGCTCTGCGCCAGGCACAGCAGGTGGTTGTAGGCGCTGCGGCCGCCGTGCATGGCCTTGGCGTCGAGGAGCGCGCCGATGTACCGCAGAGGGTCCTTCAACTGCGCGTAGTGCTTCCCGTCGATGCGTACGTCGCCGGCTGACGGGTTGTCGAGACCGAGCATCATCCGCATCGTCGTGGACTTGCCGGCACCGTTGGGGCCGAGGAACCCCGTGACGATGCCCGGTCTGACGGCGAACGTGAGGTTGTTGACGGCCAGCTTCTCGCCGTAATGCTTGGTCAGCCCCTCGAGCTCGATCATGCGGCAACGCTAGAACGGGACAAAGCCCCCTGCCACTGGAGCGGCAGGGGGCTTCGGTGTCCGGCTTCGGTCGTTCAGCGGGTCTGCTGGGCGGGAACCCCACGCGAGATCGGCTCGTCCTCCGCGGGCGCGCCCGCGGCGGCGACGGCCGCACCGGTGAGCGTCGCCAGCATCTCGCGCACGTTGGTGAGCTGCGCGTTGATGGAGTCGCGGCGGTTCGTCAGCGCGGCGAGCTCGCGCTCCGATTCCGAGCGGATCCGGTCGGCCTTGGCGTTGGCGTCGGCCACGATGTCCTCGGCCTGGCGCTGCGCGGTCTCCACCGTCTGGCGGGCGCGGCGCTCGGCGTCGGTGCGCAGCTTCTCGGCCTCCAGGCGGAGCTGCTCCGCGCGGTGCTCGATCTCCGCGAGACGCTTCTCGGCCTTCGCCTGACGCGAGGCCAGGTCGCGCTCGGACTGCTCGCGGCGCTTCGCCAGGTTCGTCTCGAAGTCCGCGGCGGCCTGGGCGGCCTTGGCGCGGGTCTCCTCGAAGAGGGCGTCCGCCTCCTCACGCTTCGACTGAGCGTCCTTCTGGGCCTCGGCGCGCAGCGTGCCCGCCTCGCTCTTGGCCTTCTCGACGATCCGGACGCCCTCGTCCTCGGCCTTCGCCTTGCGCTCCGCAGCGAACGATTCTGCGTCGTTGCGCACCTGCTGGGCCGCCGACTCGGCGAGCTCGCGGTGCTGCTCGGCGGCGCGCCGGGCCTCCTCGCGCAGGTCCTTCGCCTCCTCCTCGGCGAGGCGGAGGATCTTCTCGACGCGCGCGCCGAGGCCGGCGTACGACGGCTCGGCGTCGTTCACCTGCGCCTGGGCGTTCTGCGTCTCGAGGTGGAGCTCCTCGATGCGCTTTTCCAGAGCAGTGATACGAGCGAGAGCGCTGTCACGGTCGGAGACGAGCTTGGAAATGCGTTCGTCCACCTGAGCGCGGTCGTACCCACGCCGCACAAGCTCGAAGCCGTAGGGGGAAGTGTCGCTCATGGGGTTCCTGTCGAATGAGACCGGTGAGGTGATAGGGGGAATCCTAGGGGTCAAAGCGGCGTGTCATCGAGCAGATGCCCGTTTGATCTGGAGAATGACACCCCTTTTGAGTGGCTAACCGCAGGATGGCTTGCCAGCGGCAGCGCCGAAGGTCCTTACCAAGCACGCTCGTTGCCGTCCTGGCTACCCTTCCGACCCCTTGCCACCCGATCGGGTAGCGCCAGCCGCGGCTCCCGCCTTGACGGCGCCCTCCTTGGTCCCGCCGCCGGCGGACGGGGCCTCGAAGGACTCCAGCGCCTCCAGGACGTCCTGGACGCGGGAGATCTCGGCGTTGATGTCCTCGCGGCGGCGGACCAGGACCTCCAGCTCGTGCTTGCCCTCGTCGACCGTGCGCTCGGCCTCCGCCTGCGCCTCGGACAGGACGCGCTCGGCCTCGCGGGTCAGCTCGGTCTTCTTCGCCCCGGCCTCCTTGAGCAGGCCCTCGGCCTTCTTCACGGCGGCGATCCGGACCTTGCTCGCCTCCGAACCCGCCTCCGCGACCATCTCCTTGGCCTTCGCCTGTGCCTCGGCGAGCTGCTCCTCGGCGGCCTTCACCAGCGCGTCGCACCGCTCGCCGGCCGTCTTCATGGCTTCGGCGGACTCGCGCCGCGCCCGCTCGTGCAGTTCGTCGATCTCGCCGGTGATCCGCTCGCGCAGCTCCTCGGCACGCTCCCTGATCGCCGTCGCGTCGCGGCGCGCGCCGACGAGCAGCTCGTCCGCGTCCGTTCGGGACTTCTCCACCAGGGAGTTGCCCTCGACGGTCGCCTCGGAGACCAGCCGGTCGGCCTCCTTGCGCGCCGCGCCGACCATCATGTCGGCCTGCGACTCGGCCTCCGTGGTCGCCTTCAGCGCGGACCGCTGCGCCTCGGACGTCAGCTTCTCGGCCTCCGCGCTCGCCTCCGTGATGAGCTTGTCGACCTGCTCGGCGGCCTCCGAGCGGCGCTTGTTGGCGTCCTTGCGGGTCTCGTCGAGCGTCCGTTCGGCCTCGGCCCGGGCCGAGGAGGTGAGCCGGTCGGCCTCCGCCTCCGCCTCCGCCTTGACGCGCTCCGACTCGCTGCGGATCCGCTCGGCGTGCTGCTGGGCGGACCCGACGGTCTCGGCCGCCTCGGCGCGCAGCCGCTCGGCGTCGCCGACCGCGTCCGCGATGAGCTTCTCGGCCTTGGCGACCGACTCGGCGCGCACCCGCTCGGCCTCGGTGAGGGTCTCGTTCGTGAGCTGCTCGGCCGCCGCGGTGGACTCCGCGTGCAGCCTGGCGGCCTCGGTCGTGGCGCCGCCGACGAGCTGCTCGGCACGCGCGACGGACTCCGAACGGACGCGCTCGGCCTCGGCGTTGGTCTCGTTCGTGAGGCGCTCGGCCTCGCTCGTGGCCTCCGTGATGAGGGTGTCCGCCTGCGTCGCGGCGTCCGAACGGATCCGGTTGGCGTCCTCGCGGGCATCGGCCCGGGTGCGCGAGGCGTCCTGTTCGGCCGACGTGAGCCGCTCGGAGACCTCCGTACGGACCTGCTGGGCGTGCTCCGACGCCTCGGACCGCATCCGCTCCGACTCGGCGATCGCCTCCGAAACCGTGCGCTCCGCAAGGGACTTGGCGGCCTCCGACTCGGCGGCGGCCTCGCCGCGCACGCGGTTGGCGTCGTCGGTGGCGCGCTCGCGCTCCGCATACGCGTCGGCGCGGACCCGGTCGGCCTCCTCCTGCGCCTCGCGCTTGGTGCGCTCGGACGCGTGCTCCGCGGCGCTGCGCAGGCCCGCGATCTCCTCCTGCGCCTGCTCCTGGAGCCCGGACACGGAGTCGCGCACCTGCTGCGCGGTCTGCTCGGCGGCGCCGACCATCTCGGTGGAGCGCCGGTCGGCCTCCTCCACCAGACGTACGGCCTCTGCCTGCGCCTCCTCGACACGGGCGCGGGCGACCGCGAGGAGTTCCTCGCTCTGCTCGCGGGCCCGCTCGCGCTCCTGGTCGGCCTCCTGGCGCGCGGAACCGAGGGTCTCCTCGGCCTCGCGGCGCCGCCTGGCGGCCTCCTCCTGGGCGGCGGTGAGCGCCTCCGCGGCCTCCGTGGCGACGCGCTCGGCCGCGGCCGCGGCCTCCGCGCGCACCCGGTCCGCGCTCTCCTGCGCCTCCGACTTGAGCCGCTCGGCCTCGGCCGCGGCCTCGGACCGCAGCCGTACGGCGACGTTCTCCGCCTCCGCGCGGGTCCCGGACGCGTCCGCCGCGGCCTCCGTGCGCAGCCGGTCGGCCTCCGTCTCGGCCTGCGCCTGGAGCGTACGGATCCGCTCGGCGGCCTCGGAACGCAGCCGCTCCGTCTCGTCCGCGGTCTCCCGGCGGATGCGCTCCGACTCGGCCCGCGCGTCGGTGAGTGCGGTCTCGGACGCCGTCAGGCGCTGCTCGGCCTCGGTGTGCAGCCGGGTCAGCTCGCCGGCGGCCTCCGACTGCCGGGCCGCGACCGCGCGCTCGGTCTCCTCGCGCAGCTCCTGCGCGGCCCGCTCGGCCTCCGCCTTGGTGGCCTCGGCCTGCTCGGCGGCCTCCTCGCGGTGCCGCTCGGCCTCGGCGCGGGTGCGCTCCAGGGTCTCCTCGGCCTGCTTGCGCAGGTTCGTGGCGCGCTCGATGGCCTCGGTGCGGACCCGCTCACTCTCGGTCTGCGCACCGGCCCGCAGCTCGTCCGCGTCCGCCTTCGCCTTGGCGAGCAGCTCCTCGGCGGTCCTGGCCGCCTCCTCGATCTGCTGGACGGCCTCGCGCCGCGCCTCGCTGCGGATGCGCTCGCCCTCGTCGACCGCCTCGGCCCGCAGCTGCTCGGCCTCGCCGCGCAGCCGTCGCGCCTCCTCCTGGAGCTCGACGGTCTTGGCGCGGTAGTCCTTGGTGTCGTCCTTCGCGGCGCCCTTGAGCTGCTCCGCGATGTCGTGCGCCTCGCCGCGCAGCCGGTCCGCCTCGGCCTCGGCCTCGCTGCGCAGCCGCTCGGCCTCCTCGGAGGCGGCCCTCGTGGTGGCCTTGGCGTCCTCGGACGCCTTGTTGAGCACCTCTTCGGCCGTACGGGCGGCCTTGGCCAGCTGGGAGGCGGTCTCCTCGGCCGTGACGTTGCGTGCCTTCTCGCCGGCCTCGGCGAGGATCTTCTCAGCCCGCTCCTTGGCATCGGTGACGACCTGCTCGGCCTCCGACTTGGTGGCCTCGGCCTCCTTGGTGGCCTCCGAGACGAGCCGGGCGACCTGCTCCTTGGCGGTGCGGGTGCGCTGCTCGTTCGCCGACTCGGCGCCCGCGAGCTGCTTGGCCGCGGCTTCCTTCGCCTCGGTGACGACCTTCTCCGCCGACGCCCGCGCCTCGCGCAGCGCCGTGTCGGCCTCGGACAGGCGCTGCTCGGCGGCGCGGCTCAGCTCGGCGGACTGGCGGCGGGCCGTGTCCGACTCGGTGGCCGTGGACGAGCGCAGCTGCTCGGCGTGGTCGGTGGCTTCCTGCGCCTGGGTCGACGCGGCGTTCAGGAGGCGCTCGGCGTCGGTGCGGGCGCGGCGCAGCAGCGCCTCGGCCTCGGCGCGGGACGTCTCGGCCTCCGACGTCAGGCGCTGGCGGGCCTCGGCGGCGACCCGCTCGGCCTCGGCGCGGGCGGCGGCGAGCGCCTGGTCGGCCTCGGCGCGGGACTCGTCGACGAGCCGGCGGGCCTGCTGCTCGCTGCGGGCGCGCAGCTGCTCGGCCCACGCCACGTTCTCGTTGACGTGTGCCTCGACGGTCTGGCGGCGCTCGGCCAGCTCCTGGTCGAGCTGCTGGCGGCGCGAGACGGCCTCGGCGTGCAGCTCGGACTGGAGCCGGGACTGCTGCTCGGCGTGTTCCTGGAGGATGCGCTGCGTCTGGGCGCGGGCGTCGCGCAGCTCGCGCTCGGCGTCGGCGCGCAGCTGGTCGGCCTGGATCTGCGCGTTACGCAGCAGCTGCTCGGCCTGGTACCCGATGTCCCCGCCGTCGTAGGCAGGACGGGACACGAGGTTGCGGCGCGCCTCGTGCAGCTTGGCGCGCAACACCTCGACCTGGTAGCCCAGGTCCTCGGCGTGCTGGACCGCCTTCTCCCGCTCGGTCTTCAGCCGGTCCATCTCGGCCTCGAACCGCGAGAGATGGTCGGTCTCAGCCGGCCGCCGGCTGTCCTGGCTCTCGTAGCCCCGCACTGCGCGGTCCCATCCGTCCCCTGGTCGCAAGTCTCTCCAAACGAGCACCGTCCATCCGCCGAACGGGGCCCCCGGGGAATGGTGTCAGATCAACGGCGGAGCATGGGCTGCTGCCCCGTCGCTCGCCCCCCGAAACCCGGACCCCGGCCCGCGGCCGTCCGTGTGACGGACGGCCGCCCCCAACCCTACCGGCCCAGATATACGGAGGTCAGTGCTCAGGTGACTCAACCGGTGCGGAAGTGACGAGTTCGGTCAGTACGCCGTGGCAGTCCTTGGGGTGCAGGAAGGTGATGCGCGACCCCATCGAACCGATGCGCGGCTCGTCGTACAGGACGCGTACACCCTTGCCCCTGATGTCGGCGGAGTCGGCGTCGACGTCCGCCGTGCCGAAGGCGATGTGGTGGACGCCCTCCCCGTTCTTGGCCAGCCACTTCCCGACCGCGGAGTCCTCCCGGGTGGGCTCGAGGAGCTGCAGGTAGGAGGCCCCGCCGTCGCTCGTCTCATTGATCTTGAGCATGGCCTCCCGCACACCCTGCTCCTCGTTCACCTCGGAGTGGAACACTTCGAAGCCGTAGGTGGCGCGGTAGAACTCGACAGTCTTGTCGAGGTCGAAACAGGCGATTCCGATGTGGTCGATTCGCGTCAGCATGCTGTAAGTGCAGCGCGGTCCGAGGTGGTTACGCAACGTGCGCGCGATCACACCGTTCGGCCGGTGACGCGGGAGGTACCGCTCAGTACATTCGAGTAAACCCTCGTTCACTCCTCATCTCCAAGGGGCCGTGCCTCATGTCTGGAACGACCGGTACCACCTCAGTCATCGTCGCGGGCGCGCGGACGCCCATGGGCCGCCTGCTCGGCTCGCTGAAGTCCTTCTCCGGAGCCGACCTCGGAGGGGTCGCCATCAAGGCGGCGCTCGACCGGGCCGGGATCGGCGGGGACCAGGTGCAGTACGTGATCATGGGCCAGGTGCTCCAGGCGGGGGCAGGGCAGATCCCCGCGCGCCAGGCTGCCGTCAAGGCCGGCATCCCCATGAACGTGCCGGCGCTGACCATCAACAAGGTGTGTCTCTCGGGTCTCGACGCCATCGCGCTCGCCGACCAGCTGATCCGCGCCGGCGAGTTCGACGTCGTCGTCGCGGGCGGCCAGGAGTCCATGACGAACGCGCCGCACCTGCTCCCCAAGTCCCGTGAGGGCTACAAGTACGGCGCCGTCGAGATGCTCGACGCGATGGCGTACGACGGCCTGACCGACTCCTTCGAGAACATCCCGATGGGTGAGTCGACGGAGAAGCACAACACCCGCCTCGGGATCCTGCGCCCCGAGCAGGACGAGATCGCCGCCCAGTCGCACCAGCGCGCCGCCGCCGCCCAGAAGAACGGCCTCTTCGAGGCGGAGATCACCCCCGTCGAGATCCCGCAGCGCAAGGGCGACCCGGTCCTGTTCAGCAAGGACGAGGGCATCCGCGCCGAGACGACCGCCGAGTCGCTCGGCAAGCTGCGGCCCGCGTTCACCAAGGACGGCACGATCACGGCCGGTACGTCCTCGCAGATCTCCGACGGCGCCGCCGCGGTCGTCGTCATGAGCAAGGCGAAGGCGCAGGAGCTCGGCCTGGAGTGGATCGCCGAGATCGGCGCCCACGGGAACGTGGCGGGCCCCGACAACTCGCTCCAGTCGCAGCCGTCGAACGCCATCCGGCACGCCCTCGAGAAGGAGGGCCTGGGCATCGAGGACGTCGACCTCATCGAGATCAACGAGGCCTTCGCGGCCGTCGCGGTGCAGTCAATGAAGGACCTCGGCGTGTCCTCGGAAAAGGTGAACGTCAACGGCGGGGCGATTGCCCTGGGTCACCCGATCGGGATGTCCGGCGCCCGTGTCGTCCTGCACCTCGCGCTCGAACTGAAGCGCCGCGGCGGCGGCGTCGGCGCGGCCGCGCTGTGCGGCGGCGGCGGCCAGGGTGACGCGCTGATCGTGCGGGTACCCAAGGCGTAACCCTTCCGCCGGCACGGACGCCGGCGCGGTTGTCTGTACGTGTGCTTGTACGTACATCGGTACGGATGTCGGTACGTAAGTCGGACGAATCCGAGTGAACGGAGCTGTGATGCAGGACGTCTCCACCCTGGTGGCCCAGGCCAGGGAAGGCCGGCCCAGGGCCGTGGCCCGGCTGATCTCCCTGGTGGAGGGGGCGTCCCCGCAGCTGCGCGAGGTGATGGCGGCGCTGGCCCCGCTCGCGGGGCACGCGTACGTCGTCGGGCTCACCGGGTCGCCGGGCGTCGGCAAGTCCACGTCCACGTCCGCCCTGGTCAGCGCGTACCGGCGGGCCGGGAAGCGGGTCGGGGTGCTCGCCGTCGACCCGTCGTCGCCGTTCAGCGGCGGCGCCCTGCTCGGTGACCGCGTCCGTATGTCGGAGCACGCGTCCGACCCCGGCGTGTACATCCGTTCCATGGCCACGCGCGGGCACCTGGGCGGCCTCGCGTGGGCCGCGCCCCAGGCGATCCGGGTGCTCGACGCGGCCGGCTGCGACGTCGTCCTCGTGGAGACGGTCGGCGTCGGCCAGTCCGAGGTCGAGATCGCCTCGCAGGCCGACACGTCCGTGGTCCTGCTCGCCCCCGGCATGGGCGACGGGATCCAGGCGGCCAAGGCCGGAATCCTGGAGATCGGCGACGTCTACGTCGTCAACAAGGCCGACCGCGACGGCGCGGACGCGACCGCCCGTGAGCTGAACCACATGCTGGGCCTCGGCGAGTCCCGGGGCGCCGGCGACTGGCGCCCGCCCATCGTCAAGACCGTCGCCGCCCGCGGCGAGGGCATCGACGAGGTCGTCGAGGCGCTCGAGAAGCACCGGGCGTGGATGGAGGAGCGCGGTGTCCTCCAGGAGCGCCGCCTCGCCCGCGCCTCCCGCGAGGTCGAGACGATCGCCGTCACGGCCCTGCGCGAGCGCATCGCGGACCTCCACGGCGACCGCCGCCTCAGCTCGCTGGCCGAGCGCATCGTGGCGGGCGAGCTCGACCCGTACCGGGCGGCGGACTCCCTGGTGGAGGGCCTGACGGAGGCCTGAGCCGACGGTGGGGGCGGGGCTGCGCCGCGGTGTCACCCGTGGCCGACTCCCGCCGCCCGCTGTTACGTTGGCGGCATGTTCCTTCTTCGTGCGTAGGGCACGACCCGGCCGCGGCCACCGTCGAACGGTGCTGTCGCGGTCCTCGGCGTCCGTGTGCCCTTCGCTCTGAGGAACTCCCGCCCATGTCGTCGTACGCAGCGCTTCTGCGCGTTCCCCATGCCCGCCGTACCTTCGGCGCCGCCCTGCTCGGGCGGCTCTCCTACGGGACCGTGTCCCTGTCCCTGATGCTCGCGGTGAAGTCCGCCACCGGCTCGTACGCCGTCGCGGGCACGGCCATGGCGCTCTTCGGCGCCGCGAGCGTCTTCCTCTCACCCCTGAGAGCGCTCCTCATCGACCGGTACGGGCCGCGGCGCGCGCTCGCGCCGATGACGGCGGCGTACGCGGTCCTGCTGGGCGTGCTCGCCGCAGTGACCTGGCGGCCGGGGGCCTCAGGCCTGCTGCTCGGAGCGGCCGCCCTCGCCGCGGGCGCGTGCACCCCGCCCCTCGGCCCGACCATGCGGACGGTGTGGGGCGAACTCGTCGGCAGGCGCGAGGGGTTGCTCCAGCGCGCGTACAGCCTCGACGGGGTGGCCGAGGAGCTGCTGCTCGTGTCCGGCCCGCTCGTCGTGGGCGTGGTCGTGCAGTTCGCCCCCGCGGCGTTCGGCGTCGCCGTCAGCGCGGTCCTGGTGGCCGTGGGAACCGCCGCGTTCGTGGCGTCCCCGGCCGTACGGGGCATCGCCGGCCGGGACGCGGGGCGGCGGGGGCGGTCCGGCGGGATCTCTCCGGTGCGCGGTCTCGCGCAGCCGGTGGTCGTCGCGGTGGGCGTCGGACTTGCCCTCGGCGCCCTCGACCTGCTCGTCCTGGCCTTCGCCGACGCCCGGCAGCACGCCGATGCCGTGGCCTGGGTGATGGCCGCGCTCTCGGCGGGCAGCGCGGTCGGCGGTCTCACGAACGGCGCCGTCTCCTGGTCCGCTCCCGCCCGCGTCCGGCTGCCGTTCCTGGCCGCGGGTCTGGCCGCCGCGCTGGGGGCGGCGGCGCTCGCGCCGGGCCTCGTGACGCTCGGCGCGGCGGCCGTGGTTGCGGGCCTCTTCGTCGCGCCCGCCCTGACGACCGCGTATCTCGTGGCCGACGAGACGGCCGGCCCGGCGTTCCGCACCCAGGCCGGGGCCTGGGTCAACACGGCGGTGAACGCAGGGATCTCGGCCGGCACGGCGGGCGCGGGCCTCCTGGCGGCCCGCCTCCCGTTCGCGGCCTGCTTCGCCGTGGCCGCTGCGGCGCCGGTCGCGGCGGCGGTCTGGGGCGTACGGGGTGTGCGCGGCGCCCGTACGGCATCGGAAACCGCGCCCGGGGACGGTGTCCCGGACGCGGCTGAGGAGACGGGCTCGGCGGCGCGCTGAACCGGCGTACGCCGAGCCGGACTTGTCGGCGCCGCCGTCAGTCGTCGTCGCCGTGGTGGCCTTGGTCGTCGTCGGAGTCGTGACCCCGGCCGTGATTGCCGTGGTCGTCACCGGCGTCGTGCGTGGCGGTGTCGTCGCGCCCGTGGTCGTCACCGGCGTCGTGCGTGGCGCGCGTCGTGCGGTCGTCGCGGCTGTCGCCGTCGTGGGACGAGCGGTCCGGGGTCACCGCGCCGGACCGGAGGTCGACGCGCCAGTCGGCGTCGGTGCCGTTCGCCGCCGTGGTCTCGGCCTCCCAGGCATGGGCCGTGCCGTCGTCGTCCAGGTCGATCTCGGTGACCGTCCCCTTCACGGCGGCGGCCCTTGCCGCGTCCTGCGCCGTGGTCCTCGCGTCCTTCAGGACGGCGGTGACGCGGGCCGTGTCGTCGTGACGTGAGGTGTGCGAGCCGGTGACCTCGCCCGAGGCGGGGTCGACGAGGACGTCGTGCCACGTCGTGCCGTTCAGGACCTCGACCTCCCAGACCGCCCGGTCGTTCTCGTCGTCCAGCTCGGCGGAGACCGCCGTGCCGGGCACCGACCTGAGGGCGGCGGCGATGGCGTCCGAGGCCGTCACCTTCGCGGTCTTCAGCTCGGTGACGTGCTCCGCGCGGCCGTCGTCGTGCCCCGTGCCCCGCGACGCGGCAGACGCCGCCGCCGAGTTGTCGTCGTTGCCCGCAACGGCCACAGCGGTCGCGGTGCCGCCGCCGATCAGGGCCACGGCGGCGATGGTGGCGATCACGATGTTGCGCTTCATGAGGGATCCTCCCCGAGACGATTCCCGGCCCACCGGGCATCCGGTGCGCTTCGACGAGGACCACAGTGGCCGACCGATGCTGAAGCCCCGCTGAAGGACCCTGAAGACTTCTTCAGGGTCCGTTTGCGACCCTTGCCCCATGCGCCTGCTCATCGTGGAAGACGAAAAGCGTCTGGCCCTCTCCCTCGCCCGGGGCCTGACCGCCGAGGGGTTCGCCGTCGACGTCGTCCACGACGGCCTCGAGGGGCTCCACCGGGCGGGCGAGGGCGCGTACGACCTGGTCGTTCTCGACATCATGCTGCCGGGCATGAACGGCTACCGCGTCTGCGCCGCGCTGCGCGCCGCGGGCCACGACGTGCCGATCCTCATGCTCACCGCCAAGGACGGCGAGTACGACGAGGCGGAGGGGCTCGACACGGGCGCCGACGACTACCTCACCAAGCCGTTCTCGTACGTCGTGCTCGTCGCGCGCGTGAAGGCGCTCCTGCGTCGGCGAGGCTCCGGCGGCGGCTCGTCCGTCCACACCCTCGGCCCCTTGCGGGTCGACACCGGCGCGCGCCGCGTCCTGCACGGCGAGACCGAAGTACCGCTGACGGCAAAGGAGTTCGCGGTACTCGAGCAGCTGGTGGTGCGGCCCGGCGAGGTCGTCTCGAAGGCGAGGATCCTGGAGCACGTCTGGGACTTCGCGTACGAGGGCGACCCGAACATCGTCGAGGTGTACGTCAGCACCCTGCGCAAGAAGCTGGGCGCGGGGCTGATCAGGACGGTGCGCGGCGCGGGCTACCGCCTGGAGGCGCCGCGATGAGGCGGCGGCTGTTCGGTTCCGTACGGGCCAGAGCCACGCTCGGCGCGACCCTCGTCGTCGCCGTGGCGCTCCTCGCGGCCGGTGCCTCCGTGCTGCTCGCGCTGCGGTCCAACCTCACCGACCAGGCGTCGAGCGAGGCGGAGTCCTCCGCCCGCAAGGTCGCCGTGTCGATCGCGACGGGCACCGCGCCCAACGGCCTCGACCTCCCGGACGGCGACGACACCCCGGTCCAGGTCGTCGACAGCGACGGCCGGCTCCTGGCGGCCGGCGAGGACCTGGAACGGATCAGCGGGACCGGCTCGTCCGCCGTCAAGCCGGTGGCCCCGCCGGTGGACGACGGTGGCGATGACGACGGAGGAGACGACGACGGTGGCTCCGACCGTCATGGGGGCAAGGGCAAGGGCAAGGGCAACGGCGGGGAAGACGACTCGTACGCGTACGGGGAGATCGCCGACGACGCCGAGCGGAGCGCGGGTTCGGCCACGGTCGACGGGGAGACCCGGGACTACCGGTTCGCCGCGCTGGAGGTGAAGAAGACCCGGCAGGGCGACCTCACCGTGTACGCGGGCGCCTCTCTGTCCGCCGAACAGAGCGCCGTCGGCACCGCGCTGACCGTCATGCTGATCGGCTTCCCGGTGCTGCTCGGTGTCGTCGCCGCGGTCACCTGGCTGATGACCCGCAGGGCGCTGCGCCCCGTCGAGGGCATCCGGAGCGAGATGTCCGCGATCACGGCGTCGCAGGACCTGGCGCGCCGGGTTCCGGAGCCGGGTACGCACGACGAGGTGGCGCGGCTGGCGCGGACGACGAACGAGACGCTCGCCGCGCTGGAGACGTCCGTCGAGCGCCAGCGCCGGTTCGTCGCCGACGCCTCGCACGAGTTGCGCAGCCCCATCGCGTCGCTGCGTACCCAGCTCGAAGTGGGTGCCGCCCACCCCGAACTGCTCGACGTGGACGGGGCGGTGGCCGACACGGTGCGGCTCCAGGAACTCGCCGCGGGTCTTCTGCTGCTCGCCCGGCTCGACGCGGGGGAGCGGCCGGGGGAGGCGCGGATCGATCTGGCCGCGCTGGCCGGCGAGGAGCTGTCGCAGCGCCCGGCGGGCCGCGTCGCGGTCCGCACACACCTCGAACCCGTCGAGGTCGCGGGCTCGCGCAGTCAGCTGGCGCGGGTGGTCGGGAACCTCCTGGACAACGCGCAGCGTCACGCGCGGTCCCGCGTGGACATCGCCGTACGGGCCGAGGGGCCGTGGGCGGTCGTCGAGGTCGGTGACGACGGCGCGGGCGTGCCGGAGGCGGAGCGGGAGCGGATCTTCGAACGCTTTGTGCGCCTGGACGACGCGCGGGCCCGGGACGACGGCGGGGCGGGTCTGGGTCTCGCCATCGCCAGGGACGTCGCCGTGCGGCACGGCGGCGCCCTGACGGTCCGCTCGTCGCCCGCGGGCGGAGCGCTCTTCGAACTCAGGCTGCCGGTGGCGCCGGGGGCCTGAGGCCGGCGGACGGGGAAGGTCGGCGTTCCCCGTTCGCAATGGTCACGGTTTGCCGCGCTGCGAACGCAGGTGTTCGGCGATCGGGGTCAGGGCCTTGTGGAGGGCGTCGAGCTCCTCGGCGGGGATCAGGTCCACGAAGTGCCGCCGCACGGACGCCACATGGTGAGGGGCGACCTTCTTCATGGTCTCCATGCCGTCCTCGGTCAGGACGGTGTAGAGGCCGCGGCGGTCGGACTCGCAGTTCTCACGGCGGACGAGTCCGGCGTTCTCCATGCGGGTGATCTGATGGGAGAGCCGGCTCTTGGACTGCAGGGTGGCGGTCGCGAGATCGCTCATGCGCATCCGGTGGTCGTCCGTCTCGGAGAGATGGACGAGGATGTCGTAGTCGTTCATCGTCAGGCCGAACGGCTGGAGGTCCTTCTCGAGCTGGTAAGTCAGCATTCTGTTGACCTCTACGTGCGTGCGCCAGGCGCACTGTTCCTCGTCGGTCAGCCAGCGTGTGGCCGTCTCGGTCTCCATGTATTGATTCTACCTAAGAAGTTGAAATGCGAACGAAAGTGGGGGGTGTGACGCCTCCCACCCCTGGTGACAAAGGGGTCACGCGTTCGACGTCACACTCCGCAGGTTACCGCTCACAGTCCGAAGCGACGCTGGAGGTCGCCGAGCTGTCCGGGAAGACGCGGTACCCCCGGCTGCTGTCCGGGTGCCCCGTGGCCGCCCGGCACGCTGGCCTGCTGCGGCGTCTCGCCCGTCGCCCGTTCGGCCATCAACGTCTCCGTGGACTGCAGCAACACCGTTCCGGCGCCCACGAACTCGAACTGGTGCTCCTCCCCGGAGACGCCTCCGACGCCCGTCATCGCACGTAGACCGCCGATCACGCCCGTCAGATAGGAGTGGTCGTAGTGGTGGCAAGGTGACGGGCAGTCAGCCCAGCCGACGAGCGCCTGTGGATCAACGCGGATGGGCGGCTCCATGAAGACCACCGGACCGCTTGAGGCCGCCACGAATTTGCCCGTGCCAATGAGTGTCAGAAAGCCGGGAACGATCGACTGCTTCAGCGCGAGAGTTGGCTGAAAAGCGAGCAGGTTGCCCGAGCGGATCGTCAGGTTCCCGTTCTCCAGGTCGTACGAGTTCACGTCGAAGGCCCGGTCGGCGAGCAGCATCTTGCCCGAGCCCTCCGCCACGACCCAGTCGCTCGCGTGCAGCGGGGAGTGGAAGGACGCCCGCACGAGGCGGTCGAGGCGGCCGTGCCCGATCCCGTTGAAGTCGATGCGCCCGTAGTAGGCGATCATCTTGCCCTTCTGCAGGAACCAGCTGCTGCCCTTGAGTTCCACGCAGAACGTGTACGCGTTCACGTTGTCGTCGGCCGGCAGGGTGGCCGGGTCGAAGATCACCGGGGTGCTCACAGCTTCTCCTCCGAGGCCTGGACGTACACCGCGCCGCTGCCGCTGAGCTCCAGTTGGAACGCCTCGCCGGAGCCGCGCCCCACCATGTCGCGCCAGCCGAGGGCCGTGGACAGCTCGTTCCGTACGTCGCCGTGGTGCGCGACGTACGCCTGCGGGTCGACGTGGACGGGGCGGCCCGGCGTGATCGGCAGCTCGATGACGCCGCCGTGCGCCATGACGGCGACCGAGCCGTGTCCCTTGAGGGTCGTGGTGAACAGGCCCTGCCCGGTGACCTGGCCGCGCACCATCCCCATCACGCCGCCCTGCGAGCCCATGAACATCGTGCCCTGCTGAAGGCTCCCGTCGAAGGCGAGCAGCCGGTCCGCCTCCACATAGAGGGTGTCGCCGGAGAGGGTTACCACCTGGACATGGTGTCCGCCGTGCCCGAAGAGCACCGTGCCGCTGCCGTCGACGGTCATCAGCGGCGTCGCCTCGTTCGCCACGCGGCGCCCGATCATGGACATCACGCCGCCCTGGCCGCCCTGGATGCTGGGCGTGAAGGTCACGTCCCCTCTGTAGGCGAGCATGGCGCCGCGCTGGCTGTAGATCCGCTGCCCGGGGACGACCGTCGCCTCGACCATCTTCGAGTTGATCTCGCGGAAGGGCATCTCACACGTCTCCCGCGATCGTGTTGCGCTCGCTCGGCTGTACGTAGACCAGGCCGTCGCCCTCGAAGCGGATCTGGAAGGCCTCGCCGCCGCCCTCACCCATGAACGTGCGGAACGTGACGCCCGACTGGAAGGACTGCCGCACACTCCCCTGGTGTGCGACGTACGCGCCCGGGTCGACGGTCAGGGGGTGGTCCCGGCTGACGCGGAGCACCACCGCGGGGCCCTCGCTCATGATCGCCGCCTGGCCGTGGCCCTTGACGGTCGTGGTGAACAGGCCGTTGCCCTGGGAGGCGCCGCGCACGCCGGTGAAGGACGTGCCGGTGCGCAGGCCCGCGTCCGTGCAGAGCAGATTGCTCGACTCGACGAAGAGCTTGTCGCCCCGCAGGTTCACGACGCTGATCTCGCTGGCCCGGTCCGCGAACCAGCACGTGCCCTGCCCCTTCACCTCCATCACGGTCATCTCCTCGCCGGTGAGGCGGCGGGTCACCATGCCGCGGATGCCCTCGCCACCGCCCGTCATCTTCTTGAACGCCATCCGGCCGTCGTACGCGACCATCGAGCCGTTCTTCGCCTTGACGCTGTCGCCTGTCATGTCGACGGCGAGCACTCTGCTGCCTTGGAGCCGGAACGTAGCCACGATGTGACGGTAATGGGCGAGATGCCCCCGGGACAGGGGCCCCGGCCCTGAACGAACCCTGAGCGAACCCCGTGACATCCCCGATGCCACAATGGACAGCGCTTGTGCTTACGTTCACAAGATCGAACGCCCGCCCCCCTCACCGCTTCTGCCGAAGGTGCCCCGTGGACATCAAGACCGCCTCCGCACTCCGCCGACTCCGCCTGGTCTCCGCTCCGGAGGCCGTCTCCTTCCTGCTGCTCCTCGTCTGCTCGGTGCTGAAGCGGACCACGGACTTCGACGCCGTCCCGGTGATGGGCATGGTGCACGGCGTCCTGTTCATCCTCTACGTGCTCTTCTGGCTCGACGCGTGGAACCGTTCGAAGTGGGGTGTCAAGACCGGCGCCCTCTACTTCGTCCTCTCCGTCCTGCCGACCGGCGGCTTCTTCGCCGAGCGCAAGCTGAAGCGTGAGGCGGAGGCCGCGGTCATCGCGTCCCGCGCCCGCCAGGAGAAGGCCGTGAACGCATGATCGTCGCCTTCTCGGTCTCCCCGCTCGGCGTCGGCGAGGACGTCGGTGAGTACGTGGCCGACGCCGTCCGGGTCGTGCGCGAGTCCGGACTCCCGAACCGCACGGACGCGATGTTCACCTCGATCGAGGGCGAGTGGGACGAGGTGATGGACGTCGTGAAGCGCGCCGTCGCCGCCGTCGAGGCGCGGGCCCCGCGCGTGTCGCTCGTCCTCAAGGCGGACATCCGCCCCGGTGTGACGGACGGCATGACGTCGAAGGTGGCGACGGTGGAGCGGCACCTCGCCGCGGAGTGACACCCTCCGAACTGTCTTGCGTGCAAAGCCCCGGCCCGGGCGGGCCGGGGCTTTCGCGTGGGCCGGGACCGAAGGGCGAGACGGGGCTGACCAGCATATGACCGGCCGGTAAGGTCTTGGCCGTGCCGAAGCCGCTCAGCCTTGCCTTCGATCCCATCGCCCGCGCAGACGAACTCTGGAAGCAGCGCTGGGGATCAGTGCCGTCCATGGGTGCTATCACCTCGATCATGCGCGCGCACCAGATCCTCCTGGCCGAGGTCGACGCGGTCGTGAAGCCGTACGGACTGACCTTCGCGCGCTACGAGGCACTGGTGCTGCTCACCTTCTCCAAGGCCGGCGAGCTGCCGATGTCGAAGATCGGCGAGCGTCTCATGGTGCACCCGACCTCGGTCACGAACACCGTCGACCGCCTGGTTCGGTCCGGGCTCGTCGACAAGCGGCCCAACCCGAACGACGGTCGCGGAACGCTCGCCTCCATCACGGCCAAGGGTCGCGAGGTCTGCGACGCCGCCACCCGCGACCTGATGGCGATGGACTTCGGGCTCGGGGCGTACGACGCCGAGGAGTGCGGCGAGATCTTCGCGATGCTGCGGCCGCTGCGGGTCGCCGCGCACGACTTCGACGAGGGCTGACCCGCGCGAAGATCGCGCAAAACGGGCCGTTACGCTCGTATGCATGAAACGTAGCGTGCTGACCCGGTACCGGGTGATGGCCTTTGTCACGGGCGTCCTGCTGGTCCTGCTGTGCCTCGGCATGATCGCCAAGTACGCGCTCGGCATCGACGGCGCGGCCGATGTCACGCGCGTCGTCGCCATCGCGCACGGCTGGCTGTACGTGGTCTACCTGATCTTCGCCTTCGACCTGGGCTCCAAGGCGAAGTGGCCGGTCGGCAAGCAGCTGTGGGTCCTGATCGCCGGCACGATCCCCACCGCCGCGTTCTTCGTCGAGCGGAAGATCTCCCGCGAGCTGGACTCGAAGGTCGCCGACGTCGGCCCGGCCGTCGTCAAGGCCTGACGGACGGCGTCACTCCACCGCCCGCACGATGTGCGGGCGGTTTGCCATCGACATTTACTAGGACGTCCAAGTAAATTTGAAGGCATGGGAAGCATGGACGCTGACGCCATCGAAGAGGGCCGCCGCCGCTGGCAGGCCCGGTACGACTCCGCCCGCAAGCGGGACGCCGACTTCTCGACGCTCTCGGGGGACCCGGTCGACCCGGTCTACGGGCCACGTCCCGGGGACACCTATGAGGGCTTCGAGCGGATCGGATGGCCCGGCGAGTACCCGTTCACACGCGGTCTGTACCCGACCGGGTACCGGGGCCGTACGTGGACGATCCGCCAGTTCGCCGGGTTCGGCAACGCCGAGCAGACCAATGAGCGCTACAAGATGATCCTCGCCGCCGGCGGGGGAGGGCTGAGCGTCGCCTTCGACATGCCGACGCTCATGGGGCGCGACTCCGACGACCCGCGCTCGCTCGGCGAGGTCGGGCACTGCGGCGTCGCCATCGACTCCGCCGCCGACATGGAGGTCCTGTTCAAGGACATCCCGCTCGGGGACGTCACGACGTCCATGACGATCTCGGGCCCCGCCGTGCCCGTCTTCTGCATGTACCTCGTGGCCGCCGAGCGGCAGGGCGTCGACCCCGCCGTCCTGAACGGCACGCTCCAGACCGACATCTTCAAGGAGTACATCGCGCAGAAGGAGTGGCTCTTCCAGCCCGAGCCGCATCTGCGCCTGATCGGCGACCTCATGGAGCACTGCGCGGCGGGCATCCCCGCGTACAAGCCGCTCTCGGTCTCCGGCTACCACATCCGCGAGGCCGGCTCCACGGCCGCGCAGGAGCTGGCGTACACGCTCGCCGACGGCTTCGGCTATGTGGAGCTCGGCCTGTCGCGCGGGCTCGACGTGGACGTCTTCGCGCCCGGCCTCTCCTTCTTCTTCGACGCGCACCTCGACTTCTTCGAGGAGATCGCCAAGTTCCGCGCCGCGCGCCGCATCTGGGCCCGCTGGCTGCGGGACGTGTACGGGGCGAAGACCGACAAGGCGCAGTGGCTGCGCTTCCACACGCAGACCGCCGGCGTCTCCCTGACCGCGCAGCAGCCGTACAACAACGTCGTGCGGACCGCAGTCGAGGCGCTCGCGGCCGTGCTCGGCGGCACCAACTCGCTGCACACGAACGCTCTCGACGAGACCCTGGCGCTCCCCTCGGAGCAGGCCGCCGAGATCGCGCTGCGCACGCAGCAGGTCCTCATGGAGGAGACCGGCGTCGCCAACGTCGCGGACCCGCTGGGCGGTTCGTGGTTCGTGGAGCAGCTCACGGACCGCATCGAGGCCGACGCCGAGAAGATCTTCGAGCAGATCAAGGAGCGGGGCCTGCGCGCCCACCCGGACGGGCAGCACCCCATCGGGCCGATGACCTCGGGCATCCTGCGCGGCATCGAGGACGGCTGGTTCACCGGCGAGATCGCCGAGTCCGCGTTCCAGTACCAGAAGGCGCTGGAGAAGGGCGACAAGCGGGTCGTCGGCGTCAACGCGCACCACGGGTCCGTCACCGGCGACCTGGAGATCCTGCGCGTCAGCCACGAGGTCGAGCGCGAGCAGGTGCGCGAGCTCGGCGTCCGCAAGGCGGCCAGGGACGACTCCCGTGTGCGCTCCGCCCTCGACGACATGCTGAAGGCCGCCCGCCACGGCGGCAACATGATCCCGCCCATGCTCGACGCCGTACGCGCCGAGGCCACCCTGGGCGAGATCTGCGGGGTCCTGCGCGACGAGTGGGGCGTGTACACCGAACCCGCCGGATTCTGAAGGCGGTTCGCGCCGGTGGCACCTGGAGGCTGACAGGTGTCACCCGGCACGGGCCGGGGTAGGCGCGGGCACGTCGATCGTCGCCTGCCCCTGGAGTTCCCGTGCGCCTGTCCGGACTCAACCGCACCACCACCACCGTCGGCTGTGCCGCCCTGGCCCTGCTCGGCGGGATGGTCCTCGGCGGATCCGGGGCGGTGAGCGCGAGTCCGCCGGCCGAGCCGAAGGTGCAGAACACCTTCGACCCGCTCGGCCCCGACGTACGCGCCGCGAAGCTGCCCTCCGGGCGTACGGCCCACTACACCGACTCGGGCCCGCGCGACGGCGTCCCGGTCCTCTACATAGGCGGCACCGGGACCAGCGCGCGGGCCGTCCACATGACCGACTTCTTCCGCACCACGCGCGCGGACCTGGGCCTGCGGCTGATCTCGGTCGAGCGCAACGGTTTCGGCGACACCGCGTACGACCCCGCCCTCGGCAAGGCCGACTTCGCACGGGACGCCCTCGACGTGCTCGACCGCCTCGGCGTCGGGAGGTTCAGGATCGTCGCGATCTCCGGAGGCGGCCCCTACGCCGCCGAACTCGCAGCCCGGGCGCCCGGCCGCGTCTCGGCCCTGCACCTGGCCGCCGCCCTGCCCCCGTACGGCGACAAGCCCGCGTACTGCTCGATGTCCGACGACGCGCTCGCCGCGGCCCTGAAGGACTCCATCACCGACCCGCGCAAGTGGTGGGCGTTCCCCGACGACAGCCCAGTCAAGTCCATCCCGGGCTTCGCCGACACGGCGTACGAGGACGGCGCCCGCACCTACAACCAGCGCGGCCAGCAGGCCGATCCGGCGCCTCAGGTCCACGAGCAGAAGCTGTACTGCGAGCGGCCGGGCCCCGACCTGTCGAAGCTGTCGGCCCCCGTGTACCTGTACGGCGGCGACAAGGACACCACGGTCCCGCCGGCCACGCTCGCGACCTGGCGCCGACAGTTCTCCCCGGACCATGTCACGGTCCGCACGTACGCCGACTCCGCGCACGACGTGCAGTACCGCCACTGGGACCAGATCCTCGTGGACCTCGCCGGACACGGGGACCGCACGGTCGTCTGCCGGGGCTCGCACACCCGCGTCCTGTCCGCGGACGAGGCTGCCCGCCTGGTCGCCGAGAAGGGTGCCACGCTGGGCAGTTGCGCCTGGAAGAAGTGACGGAACCCGGGCGGGCTACGCCTGTACGGAGGCGAGTCCGCCCAGGAGCAGCGTGGTGAACCGGTCGACCCACTCCTCGTCCACCGGCTCCGCGCTCACCAGCGTGCGGTGCACCACGGCTCCCGCGACCACGTCGAAGATGAGGTCGGCGGTGCGGGCCGCGGCGGCCGGGTCGGCTTCGAGGGGGAGTTCGCCGCGCGCGTGGGCGCGGGCGCGGCCCTCCAGGACCAGGCGTTTCTGCCGGTCCACGATCGAGGTGCGGATGCGCTCGCGCAGCGGTTCGTCGCGCGTCGACTCGGCGACCACGGCCATCAGTGCCGTCTTGGTCTCCGGACGGTTCAGGAGTGCCGCGAACTGGAGGACCACACCCCCGATGTCGGCGGCGAGGCTGCCGTTGTCCGGGAGTTCGAGCTCGTCGAAGAGGACCGCCACTGCGTCCACGACGAGCTCGTTCTTGCTCGCCCAGCGCCGGTAGAGCGTCGTCTTGGCGACGCCCGCGCGCGTCGCCACGTCCCCCATGGAGAGTTTGGACCAGCCGAGGTCCACCAGTGCCGCACGGGTCGCCTCGAGGATCGCCGCGTCGGCGGCGGCACTTCGCGGGCGGCCCGTTCTCGGGAGGGGCGGGGGAATGCGGCTCTGCATGAAAAGGACCATACCGGCCGGTAGGGATAGCGCCGTGAGGCAGACCACAGCGAAGATCGCCGGGACCCCCTCCCCACGCCGCCCGCGCGAGAGTTACGCTACGGGCCGTAGCGAAAGCTCGTCGAGCCTTGCGACAACCACGAGGAGCCGGGTGGGGACCCGGCTCCGCACAGGCCCCTCCGGGCCGCAGAACGGCCCTTCTCGGGGCCGCAGACCGAGTCCGTGACCACGACCTCGACGGCGCCCGCAGCCCGGCGGGAGGCCGTGACGGGTGGTCCCGGCCCACAACGCGCCGCGGAAGGGGGAGGATGTACTCATGCAGCCACGGAACATGTCCATGAGCGGAGTCGTCGACCTCGCCGCGGTGAAGGCGGCCCAGGAGGCCAAGGCGAAGGCGGAGCAGGCGCGTGCCGAGTCCGCGCGGCAGGGCGGCGGCGGTGCCGTCTCCCCGTCGAGCCTCGTCATCGACGTCGATGAGGCCGGTTTCGAGCGCGACGTCCTCCAGCGCTCCGCCGAGGTACCCGTCGTCATCGACTTCTGGGCCGAGTGGTGCGAGCCGTGCAAGCAGCTGAGCCCGCTGCTCGAGGGCCTCGCGGCCGAGTACAACGGCCGGTTCGTGCTCGCCAAGATCGATGTCGACGCCAATCAGATGCTGATGCAGCAGTTCGGGGTCCAGGGGATCCCGGCGGTCTTCGCGGTGGTGGCCGGACAGGCGCTGCCGCTCTTCCAGGGAGCCGCGCCGGTCGAGCAGATCCGCGGGACGCTCGACCAGTTGATCCAGGTGGCCGAGGAGCGCTTCGGCCTGACCGGCATCACGGTCGACGCCGATGCGGAGGGATCTGCACCGGTCGTGGAGGCTCCGGCCGGTCCTCACGACGCCTTGCTCGAAGCCGCCGTCCAGGCTCTTGACGCCGGCGACCTCGCCGGAGCCGTTCAGGCGTACAAGAACGTGCTGAGCGACGACCCCGGCAACACCGAGGCCAAGCTGGGCCTGGGGCAGGCCGAGTTGCTCCTGCGGGTGCAGGATCTCGATCCGCAGAAGGTCCGTCAGGACGCCGCGGACCGGCCCTCCGACGTGGCGGCGCAGATCGCGGCGGCCGACCTCGACCTGGTCGGAGGCCATGTCGCGGACGCGTTCGGCCGACTTGTCGACACGGTGAAGGTCACGGCGGGCGAGGACCGGGACGCCGCGCGCGTGCGGCTGCTCGAACTCTTCGAGGTCGTCGGCTCCGACGATCCGCGTGTGACTACGGGCCGTGCGGCTCTGGCCCGGGTTCTCTTCTGAGCCGTTTCTGACCAGTTCCTAAACGCCGGGCGATGTGGTGCCCAGGTGAAAGTTCTGTCGCCACGGGTGCACAGCGGTCGCGCTTTACCAAAACTTGGTAAAGGCGGCCGCTGTTACTTGGAGTAAGTCAGGGGCCGCCTTCTGTCCGGTTACGCCCCTTCTTTCTCTGCTTTGGTAACTCGCTTGACACCACCCTGTGTTGTCGGCTGACACCGTCGGGTCGTTGTTCGGTTATCCGTCCGTTACTAGCCAGTAACGAACCCCCTTGTGCCTGGGCCGAGAATGCACCACGATCGGCGACGCTCGGTCCTCATCCCGCAGTCCGACAGCCAATCGGGTCGCGGGGTTTCAGGGTCCCCACCGAGCAGGCCGGTAGCAGTGCCGCCGGCCTTGGGCAGGGGGGTCTCTGCTTTCCGGCAGGGCCTGTCCAGCAGGTTGCGCGTGACTGTCAGGTGCGACCAGTGGTTGTCGCTCGGGGGTGATCGCCGGTGATTCGGGTGCCATTGCGCGCCCCCGATACGGGCGCTCTCCTTCCCGAGGACGTAGCACTTCTCCCATCCCTGCCCGGCTGAGCGCCCCAAGGGGTGCAGTCAGGGCCGGAGATGTACGTCCGAGAAGGAGGAAAGTCATGGAGTCCGTGGCTCGTGGCGGAACCAGATGGAAGCGGTTCGCCGTAGTCATGGTGCCGAGCGTCGCGGCGACTGCCGCGATAGGCGTCGCCCTCTCGCAGGGTGCGCTTGCGGCATCGTTCAGTGTTTCGGGTCAGTCGTTCAAGGTGACGGCCGACTCGCTCGACGGTACGGGATTCGTCCAGTACGGGGCGCTCGACAGCGGTAAGTCGGGTGCGCACCCGGTTGCCGTCGTCGGCCTCAACGAGGCGAAGATCACCAACCTGTGCCAGTCGGTCGTCGTGCCGGTGCCGGTCTTCGGTGACGTGTCGATGAAGCTCAGCGCGGGCGGTGCGGGCGGCCCCCGCGTCGAGGCGAAGAAGCTGTACATCGACGCCGACGACCTGTCGACCAACGCCACGTTCAAGAACATCGACATCGGCGTCGGTATCGACTCGACCACCAAGGGTCCGGGTCCGTCCAAGGGCGACAAGTACGTCCCGGACTCGTTCTCGCAGCAGGCCGACTCGGTGCACTTCGAAGATGTCAAGCAGCGCGCGTGGGCGACCACGGCCGGCACCTTCAAGCTCTCCGGCCTGCACATGCAGGTGCAGAAGGGCGCACACGAGTGCTACTAGGCCCCAGGGTCTAGCTCACTCACAGCGCTGAACGGCCGGGCGCGGGGACGAGCGGGAAGCTCCGGGACGTCCCCGTGCCCGTATCCGACACGCACCATCACCACAGAACAACGCCATTCCCGAGGAGCTGTACGACATGAGCGCCGAAGCGCAAGCAGGGCTGGGCGACAGGCTCGGCCAGACGCGCCGATCGTTCCGAGGGTGGCGCGGTCAGCGCCCATTCTGGGGTGGTCTGCTGACGCTGCTGGGCGGCATTCCGATCATGTACTTCCCGTACGCGAATCTCACGCTCGGCTCGATGACCATCCGGATGTCGACGACCGCCGGCGCCGGTTCACTGATCATCGGCGTCCTGCTTGTGGTGCTCGGCCTGACGCTCTGGTTCCAGCCGATGTCCCGCATCTTCGCGGGTGTCGCTGCGATCCTGCTCGCCCTGGTCTCCTTGGTGGTCTCCAACTTCGGTGGCTTTGTCATCGGCTTCCTGCTGGCGCTGCTCGGCGGCGCTCTCGGCATCTCCTGGGGGCCCGCACGGGCCGCGAAGCAGGAGGCGGGCGGCGGGAAGGCCGCGGACGACGCGGATGCCCTGAAGGGCGAGACTGCAGCCTTCGATGCCTTCGGCAGTGCGTCGGACGATCTGTCAGGAACGAGCCCGAACGGTAACGACGGGACGAACGGGAGGCACCGTGCCGGCTGACGAGGTGCACCACGAGAACTCTGCCGAAGAGTTCCGTGAGAGAACCGGGCCGCGGCATGCAGCCCCCAGAAAGCCGCTGTTCACCAGGCTGCACATGCCCGCGGGCAAAGCGATTGCCATTGCGGCGATGCCCACGGCCGTGCTCATGGGCATGGGGCTGACCCCCACGCTCGCGCAGGCCAAGGACAACCCCACCAAGTTCTCGGCGGACGACTACAAGGCGTGCGCCGACGCGATCAAGGCGTCGGAGGACGGCAAGGACGCGGCCGACGACAAGGGGGACGAGTCCGCCTCGCCCACCCCGTCGCCCTCCGCGTCCGCGAGCAAGGACACGTCGGACGACAAGGCGGACCCGGGCGACAAGGCCGAGCCCACCCCGTCGCCCTCCGCGTCCAAGTCGGCGGACACGCCCTCGGGTGACAGCACGGCCGGCAGCAAGACGGCCACGCCGACCCCGACGCCCTCCGAGACCAAGAACCCGCTCGACCCGCTGGGTGTCGGCGACGCGCTCAAGGACCTGCTGACGCCGGATCAGAAGGAGTCGGCGACCCCGACCCCCTCGGCGTCCAAGTCCACCGATGTGGGCGGCACCGTCAAGGACACCGTCGACAAGGTCACCGAGCCCGTCAAGGACACGGCGGACAAGGCCGGGGACGCGGTCAAGGACACGGTGGACAAGGCCGGCAAGGCCGTCGGCGACACCGCGGACAAGGCCACCAAGGTGGTCCCCACGCCGTCGTCGGGCGAGACCGGTGTGCCGGACAACTGCCCGGTCGCCACGGACGCCGAGGGGGACAACGAGCAGACCCCCGCTCAGGTCCCGAACGACTCGTGGCATCTTGAGGCCAGTTCGCTGACTCTCAAGGGCGCGGACTACCAGGGCGTCGTGAACGTGCGCACGCCCAACGGCACGATCAAGAAGGTCCTGAAGTACGTCATCTCGAACGGCACCGACATCGGTGACCTGCACCAGACGGTCGACGGCCCGGGCGGCAAGACGTACCACGTCCAGGCCGGCAAGGGCACCACGTCCACCATCCGTGGTGGGAAGACCACCATGTACACGGAGTCGATCTCGGGCAACCTCCTGGGGCTGATCCCGATCACGTTCGACGCCGAGCACCCGCCGCCGCTGAACATCCCCCTGATCTACTTCACGAACGTGAAGGTCAAGCAGGCCGGTCAGTTCGGCGGCGACCTGCACGTGCCGGGTCTCCACCAGTACCTCACCGGCTGAGCCGGCCGAGCCTGCCGACCCGCGCATCCACGGACCCGTCCGGGAGCCGCACACCACTGAGGGCGCCACCTGATTCAGGTGGCGCCCTCAGTGTGTCGTACGGGGCTGATGAGCCTGGCGAGGCGTCAGTCGCGCTCTCCGCCGCCCAGGTGGTGCACCCGGACCATGTTGGTGGTGCCGGGGACGCCGGGGGGCGAACCGGCCGTGATGATGACGGTGTCGCCGTCGTTGAAGCGGTTCAGCTTCACCATCTCGGCGTCGACCAGGTCGACCATCGCGTCGGTGTTGTCGACGTACGGCACGATGTGCGACTCGACGCCCCAGCTCAGCGTGAGCTGGTTGCGGGTGCCCTCGTCCGTGGTGAAGGCCAGGATCGGCTGGGCCGCGCGGTAGCGGGACAGGCGGCGGGCCGTGTCGCCGGACTGGGTGAAGGCCACGAGGCCCTTGGCGCCCAGGAAGTCGGCGATCTCGCAGGCCGCGCGGGCGACCGAACCGCCCTGCGTGCGCGGCTTCTTGCCGGGCACGAGCGGCTGGAGACCCTTCGACAGGAGCTCCCCCTCGGCCGCGACGACGATCTTCGACATCGTCTTCACGGTCTCGATCGGATAGGCGCCCACGGAGGACTCGGCGGACAGCATGACCGCGTCCGCGCCGTCCAGGATCGCGTTGGCGACGTCGGACGCCTCGGCGCGCGTCGGGCGGGAGTTGGTGATCATCGACTCCATCATCTGGGTCGCGACGATCACCGGCTTGGCGTTGCGGCGGCACATCTCCACGAGGCGCTTCTGCACCATCGGGACCTTCTCGAGCGGGTACTCGACGGCAAGGTCGCCGCGGGCCACCATCACGGCGTCGAACGCCGCGACGACGCCCTCCATGTTGTCGACCGCCTGCGGCTTCTCCACCTTGGCGATGACGGGGACGCGGCGGCCCTCCTCGTCCATCACCTTGTGGACGTCCTGGACGTCGTCGGCGTCGCGCACGAAGGAGAGGGCGACCATGTCGCAGCCCATCCGCAGGGCGAAGCGCAGGTCGTCGACGTCCTTCTCGGACAGCGCGGGCACGTTCACGGCCGCGCCGGGCAGGTTGATGCCCTTGTGGTCGGAGATGACACCGCCCTCGACGACGATCGACTTCACGCGCGGCCCGTCGACCTCGATGACGCGCAGCTCGACGTTGCCGTCGTTGATGAGGATCTGGTCGCCCTTGGAGACATCGCCGGGCAGACCCTTGTAGGTCGTGCCGCAGATCGACTTGTCGCCCGGGACGTCGTCGGTGGTGATGGTGAACTCGTCACCGCGCACCAGCTCGACGGGGCCTTCGGCGAAGGTCTCGAGACGGATCTTGGGGCCCTGGAGGTCCGCGAGGACGCCCACGGCGCGGCCGGTGCGCTCCGCAGCGGCCCGGACGCGGTCGTACCGCCCCTGGTGCTCGGCGTGCGTGCCATGGCTGAAGTTGAAGCGGGCCACATTCATGCCGGCTTCGATCAGCGCAACGAGCTGCTCTTCGGAGTCGACGGCGGGGCCCAGCGTGCAGACGATTTTGGAACGGCGCATGGGGGCGATCCTATCGGTTTGTTTCGCTACGGAATATTCCGTCTGGTGGAATCTACAAATGGGCGGTGGTGCGCTCAGTCGTTGCGGGTCGCTCAGTCGTGCACGAGGGCGTAGGTCTGCCGCGCGATCTCCAGTTCCTCGTCGGTCGGGACGACTGCGACAGCCACCCGCGCGTACTCCGGCGAGATCAGCCGCGGTTCGTCGGAACGCACGGAATTGAGCTCGCCGTCGACCGCGAGACCCAGCTCCTCCAGGCCCGCCACGGCAGCTTCGCGCACCGGTGCCGCGTTCTCGCCGACCCCCGCCGTGAACACCACCGCATCCACCCGGCCGAGCACCGCGTAGTACGCGCCGATGTACTTCTTCAGACGGTGGACGTAGATGTCGAAGGCGAGCCGCGCCTCGTCGTCGCCCGCGTCGATACGGCGGCGGATCTCCCGCATGTCGTTGTCGCCGCAGAGACCGACCAGACCGCTCTTCTTGTTGAGCAGAACGTCGATCTCGTCGGCGGACATGTTGCCCACCCGCATCAAATGGAAGATGACGGCCGGGTCCACATCGCCCGAACGCGTCCCCATCACCAGGCCCTCCAAGGGCGTCAGGCCCATGGACGTGTCCACGCACAGGCCGCCGCGCACCGCCGAGGCCGAGGCGCCGTTGCCCAGGTGCAGGACGATGACGTTGACCTCCTCGGGGGCCTTGCCCAGGAGCTCGGCCGCCTTGAGGGACACGTACGCGTGCGAGGTGCCGTGGAAGCCGTAGCGGCGGATGCGGTGTTCGTCGGCGGTCTTCACGTCGATCGCGTAGCGCGCCGCCGACTCCGGCATCGTCGTGTGGAACGCCGTGTCGAAGACGGCGACCTGCGGCAGGTCGGGGCGCAGCGCCATCGCGGTGCGGATGCCCGTGAGGTTGGCCGGGTTGTGCAGCGGTGCCACCGGGATCAGCCGCTCGATCTCCGCGAGGACCGCGTCGTCGATGACGGTCGGCTCGGTGAAGAACATGCCGCCGTGCACCACACGGTGGCCGATCGCGGCGAGTTCGGGGGAGTCCAGGCCCATCCCGTCGCGGGCCAGCTCCGCGGCGACCGCCTTCAGGGCCGCGTCGTGGTCGGCGATCGGGCCGTTCACCTCGCGCGCCTCGCCGCCGTCCCCGGTCAGCGGCGTGTGCTTGAGGCGGGAGGTCTCCTCGCCGATGCGCTCGACAAGGCCCACGGCGAGCCGGGCCCCGCTGTCCATGTCGAGCAGCTGGTACTTCAGCGACGAGGAACCGGAGTTGAGGACGAGGACTCGGCTGGGCGTGGCGGTCACAGGTGCTTACCTCTTCGTAGGGGTCAGGAGGCCGGCGTCTGGGCCTGGATCGCCGTGATGGCGACCGTGTTGACGATGTCCTGCACGAGCGCGCCGCGCGACAGGTCGTTGACCGGCTTGCGCAGCCCCTGCAGGACCGGGCCGACGGCGATGGCGCGTGCCGAACGCTGAACGGCCTTGTACGTGTTGTTGCCGGTGTTCAGGTCGGGGAAGATCAGCACGCTGGCCTGGCCCGCGACCTGCGAGCCGGGCAGCTTGGTCGCCGCCACCGACGGCTCGACGGCCGCGTCGTACTGGATGGGGCCCTCGATCTTCAGATCGGTGCGCCGCTCGCGGACCAGTTCCGTGGCCCGGCGCACCTTGTCGACGTCCGCGCCCGAACCCGACGTGCCCGTCGAGTACGACAGCATCGCGATCCGCGGGTCCACGCCGAACTGCTCGGCGGTGGCGGCCGCCTGGACGGCGATGTCGGCGAGCTGCTGCGCGTCCGGGTCCGGGTTCACCGCGCAGTCGCCGTACACGAGGACCTTGTCGGCGAGGCACATGAAGAAGACGGACGACACGATGTCGGCGTCCGGCTTCGTCTTGATGATCTCGAAGGCGGGGCGGATCGTCGCGGCCGTCGAGTGCACGGAACCCGACACCATGCCGTCCGCCAGACCGCCCTGCACCATCAGCGTCCCGAAGTAGTTGACGTCCGCCACCACGTCGTAGGCGAGCTCGACGGTGACGCCCTTGTGGGCGCGCAGCTGCGCGTACTGGGCGGCGAACCGGTCCCGCAGTTCGGACGTGTCAGGGTCGATGAGCTGTGTGTCGGCCAGGTCGACGCCCAGGTCGGCGGCCTTCTTGCGGATCTGCTCCACCGGGCCGAGCAGCGTCAGGTCGCACACCCCGCGGCGCAGCAGGACGTCCGCCGCGCGCAGGACGCGCTCCTCGGTGCCCTCGGGCAGCACGACGCGGCGCTTGTCGGCGCGGGCCCGCTCCAGGAGCTTGTGCTCGAACATCATCGGGGTGACGCGGTCGCTGCTCGGCGCCGAGACCCGCTCCAGCAGGCCGGCCGTGTCGACCCACCGCTCGAAGAGGCCGAGCGCCGTCTCCGCCTTGCGGGGCGTCGCCGCGTTCAACTTGCCCTCCATGGAGAACAGTTCACCCGCGGTGGGGAAGGAGCCGCCCTGCACCGCCACCACCGGCGTGCCGGGCGCGAGGCGGTCGGAGAGCGTCAGGATCTCCTCGCCGGGCCGCTCGTCGAGGGTCAGCAGGACACCCGCTATCGGCGGGGTGCCGGCGCTGTGCGCGGCGAGCGAACCCACCACGAGGTCGGCGCGGTCCCCGGGCGTCACGACGAGACAGCCCGGCGTCAGCGCCTTGATGAATGTCGGCAGCATCGCGCCGCCGAACACGAAGTCGAGCGCGTCGCGCGCGAGGCCCGCGTCGTCGCCGAGCAGCACCTGGCCGCCGAGCGCCTGCGCGATCTGCGAGACCGTCGGCGCGGACAGCGCGGGCTCGTCCGGCAGTACGTAGGTGGGCACCGGGAGATGGGCCGTCAGGCTGTCGTGTATCGCCTCGCGGTCCTGCGCCGCCACCCGGTTCACGACCATCGCGAGCACGTCGCAGCCGAGGACCTCGTACGCGCGGTACGCGTTGCGGGTCTCGGCGTGCACGGACTCCGGGGTCTGCTTGCGGCCGCCCACCACGGGGATGACGGACGCCCCGAACTCGTTCGCGAGGCGGGCGTTGACCGCCAGCTCGTCGGGGAGCTGTGTGTCGGCGAAGTCCGTGCCGAGGACGAGGACGACCTCGTAGTCGCGGGCGACCTGGTGGAAGCGGTCCACGAGGCGCGAGACCAGTTCGTCGGTGCCCTGCTCGGCCTGCACGGCCGACGCCTCGTGGTAGTCGAGGCCGTAGACCGTCGCCGGGTCCTGGGAGAGGCGGTAGCGCGCCCGCAGCAGATCGAAGAGCCGGTCGGGACCGTCGTGGACGAGCGGGCGGAAGACGCCCACCCGGTCGACCTGCCGGGTCAGGAGCTCCATGACTCCCAGCTCCACGACCTGCCGGCCGTCACCCCGGTCGATCCCGGTCACGTACACGCTGCGCGTCACGCGTGCTCTCCCTTTCGCTGGACGTGCCGCAGAGAAGGGGCCTCTGCCGCGGTGATTCGGCCGCTGAACCGGCCCCTGATGAAAGTCGTAGCCGTGCCCCCTTGACAATACCTCCGGGGGTGGCTAGGTCGCCCGCCGGACAAAGGCCCTGGTCCGGGGGTCGGAAGGCCCTGGAAGACAAGCCGCACGGGCCCCCGCGCCCGACGGTGACCCGCATCGCCCTCACGGCCGTGAAAGAATCGGAACGGCTCACAAGTCTCAACAGCGAGCAGGAGACACGCACGATGCGTATCGGAGTTCTCACCGCCGGCGGCGACTGTCCTGGCCTGAACGCAGTGATCCGGTCGGTCGTGCACCGCGCCGTGACGCACCACGGCGACGAGGTGATCGGCTTCGAGGACGGCTACGCGGGACTGCTCGACGGCCGCTACCGCACCCTCGACCTGAACGCCGTGAGCGGGATCCTCGCCCGTGGCGGCACCATCCTCGGCTCCTCCCGGCTCGAGCGCGACCGCTTCCGCGCCGCCTGCGAGAACGCCAAGGAACTCGCCACCGAGATCGGCTTCGACGTCCTCATCCCCATCGGCGGCGAGGGCACGCTGACCGCGGCCCGCATGCTCGCCGACGCGGGCCTGCCCGTGGTCGGCGTCCCGAAGACCATCGACAACGACATCTCCGCCACGGACCGCACCTTCGGCTTCGACACCGCCGTCGGCGTCGCCACGGAGGCCATGGACCGGCTGAAGACCACCGCAGAGTCCCACCAGCGCGTCATGGTCGTCGAGGTGATGGGCCGGCACGCCGGCTGGATCGCCCTGGAGTCCGGCATGGCGGGCGGCGCGCACGGCATCTGCCTGCCCGAGCGGCCCTTCGACCCCGCCGACCTGGTCAAGATGGTCGAGGAACGCTTCGCGCGCGGCAAGAAGTTCGCCGTCATCTGCGTGGCCGAGGGCGCGCACCCCGCCGAGGGCACGATGGACTACCAGACCGGCGCGATCGACCGGTTCGGCCACGAGCGCTTCCAGGGCATCGGCACGGCCCTCGCGTTCGAGCTGGAGCGGCGCCTCGGCAAGGAGGCGAAGCCGGTCATTCTCGGCCATGTCCAGCGCGGCGGCACCCCGACCGCGTACGACAGGGTCCTCGCCACGCGCTTCGGCTGGCACGCGGTGGAGGCCGCGCACCGGGGCGTCTCCGGCCGCATGACGGCGCTGCGCGGCACGGAGATCGAGATGGTCCCGCTCGCCGAGGCCGTCGCCGAGCTGAAGACGGTGCCGAAGGACCGCATGGACGAGGCGGAATCGGTGTTCTAGAGCTCCACGGTCCGTCCCTGGTTCCAGAGCTCCACGGTCCGGCCCTGGCCTATGACGTGTGCATCCTCGACCAGAACTCGTCGAGGATCCCGTCGAGGAACTCCCGCCCGGCCTCGCCCGACTCGCGTCCCGTACCTCCGCCCCAGCTGAGCGTCGCGGCCATCAGCGCCTGGTACTCGAGCTGCATCTCCTGGAGCGTTTCCTCCAGCCGGCCCTTGTCCACGGGGACGAGCCTGGCGACCGGGCGCGTGTAGGCCTGCCAGCGCGTGGTCACCGCGCTGCGCAGGAGATCCGCCAGCTGGTCATTGCGGCCGGTGACGGTCGCGAAGTCGGGCGGCGTCAGACCGAGCACGTCGGCGAGGGTGGCGGACTGGCGCTCGTTGCCGCGCCACTCGCCGGTCTCCTCCATCCGCAGATACGAGTGGATCTCCACCCCCACCGTGCGCGCCACGTCCTCCGGCGCCATGCCGCGGGCCATCCGGTGCTCGCGCAGCGTCCGCGCCGCGCCTATGAGATCCCCCGGCGAGCACCACAAGGCGCCCGCGAGAGCGGTGAGTTCCGCCGCCGTCGGAGAGGTGAGACCGCGCTCCCAGGAGATGATCGTGTCGGGCGTGACGTGATGCTGGCCGTACGAGGCCCGCATGCCGTAGGCGACGTGCCCGGGCGCCATGCCCAGGGCCTCGCGGAGGCGTCGGGCGGCCGGAGCGTTGAACGGCGGGGCGGAGTCGCTTGGGTGCACGGGCACACGGTAGGGGCGGGTGGGGCCGGTGGCTACGGTCTGTTCGCACCGCGTTACTTGTCGTAGGAACCTACGGGGACGGGACTCCCGGTAACCAGTTCCGTATACTCCTTGTATGCAACCCTGGGGGCAGTCGTGACGTCGGGACGGGACAAGGCCTACGCGTTTCTCAAGGAGAACGTGCTCGCCGACCCGGACAGACAGGGGGAGTTCCTCTCCGAGCAGGAGCTCGCCGACCGTATCGGCGTCTCCCGCACCCCGATCCGCGAGGCGCTCCTGCTGCTCGCCGCCGAGGACCTCGTGCGGCTGGTCCCCAAGCGCGGGGCTCAGGTCGTGCCGCTGTCGGGGCGGGAGATCACCGAGCTGATGGAGCTGCGCGGCATCGTCGAGCGGTACTCGGCGGAGCGGGTCATCGCCGAGGGCAAGGCCCCGCTGTCCGAGCTGACCGCACTGCTCGGACGCCAGCGCACGCTCAGCGGGGCCGAGCACGCCAAGGAGTTCATCGCGGTGGATCACCTCTTCCACGCGACGATCGTGGCGGCCGCGGGCAACGCCCTGCTCGACCGCCACTACGACGGGCTCCGCAGCCGCCAGATCCGGGCCGGGGTGGTGGCGCTGTTCAACCAGCACGGCCGGCAGGAGTCCGTGCTCCACGAGCACGAGGCGATCCTCGACGCGATCGCCGCCGGCGACCGGCAGGCCGCGTGCACCGCGATCGACAGTCACCTGGAGTCGACGCTCAAGGTGCTGCTCGCGGGTTAGGGCGTGCCGGTGGCCCGCCGGCCCGTCACAGGCTCCTGCGGTTGGCCAGTACCGGGATGGAGCGGCGGACCGAGGCGACCTCGTCGAGGTCCAGGTCCGCGATGAGCAGCCCCGGGCCCTCTTCGAGGTGCTTGCGTACGGTTCCGTCGGGGCCGACGACGGCGCTGTGGCCGATGCCGGTGGGGGCGTTCGACGCGGCGGGGACGCCGGACGCCGCCGGGTCCGCCTGGTCCACGGCGGCGAGCCAGAGCGTGGCGTCGAGCGCGCGGGCGCGGATGAGCAGCTCCCACTGCTCACGCTTGCCGGGACCCGCGCCCCACGAGGCGGGCAGTACGGACACGACCGCGCCCGCGTCGGCGTGCGCCCTGAACAGCTCGGGGAAGCGGACGTCGTAGCAGGTCGCGAGCCCGAAGCGGGTGCCGTCGACCTCGAAGGTGACGACCTCGGACCCGGGCGCCACCGTGTCGGACTCGGCGAAGCCGAAGGCGTCGTAGAGGTGGATCTTGTCGTACGCCGCCTCGACGCCGGGGCCGGTGGCGAGCAGGGTGTTGGCCACCTTTCCGTCCGGGGCGGGGGTGAACATGCCCGCGACCACGACGAGCCCGCTCTCCTTGGCGATCTGGCGGACCGCCGTGGCCCAGGGGCCGTCGAGCGGTTCGGCCAGCGGCGCCAGCGGGGTCCCGAAGCAGGCCATCGCGGCCTCCGGGAAGACGACGACGCGGGCGCCCGCGTCCGCCGCGAGAGCGGCCTGTTCGCGCAGGAGCGCGAGGTTCTCCTCGGGGCGGGGGCCGGTGGTGATCTGGCTCAGCGCGATACGCATGAGACGTTCCTCCTGGTGTGGGGCTCGGGAATGCGTGATCCGGTGGGTCAGGACGCCGCGGACGCGGCGGGGGAGCGGACCGGCTCGCCGCTCAGCAGCTCCTCGTCGCCGCGGTCGCCGTCGCGGCCGAGGCACAGTCCGGCGATGGTGACGATCGCGGTGCCCGCGACGTAGAGCGCCAGCGGGATCCACGAGTCGTACGCGTCGAGCAGCGCCGTGAACAGCAGGGGCGCGACGGCGCCGCCGATGACACCGGCCAGCGTGTACGCGAGCGAGGAGCCGGTGTAGCGCAGGCGCGGCGAGAACTGCTCGGCGATGAAGGCCGCCTGCGGCCCGTACATCGCGGAGTGGAAGACCAGGGCCACCACGATGCCGAGGGCGAGCAGCGGCCAGCTCCCGCCGCCGATCATCGGGAAGAACAGGAACGGCCACACTCCGGCGGCCGCGGCCGAGACCCCGTACAGGACACGGCGGTTGACGCGGTCGGAAAGGGCGCCGGCCAGCGGGATCAGGAAGACCTGGAGGGAGGAGCCGATGAGGACGGCGGCCAGGGCGGAGCCGCGGGACATGCCGAGCTCGCCGGTCGCGTAGGTCAGGACGAAGACGGTGAACAGCGCGTACAGGACGTCCGGGGCCACGCGGCTGAGGATGGCGGCCGCCAGGGCGCGCGGGTGCGTCGTGAAGACCTCGCGGATCGGGGCCTCGGGCCGCTTCTGCTCGGCCTCCATCGCCTTGAAGACCGGGGTCTCCTCGAGCTTCGCGCGGATCCACAGGCCGAAGAGGACGAGCACACCGGAGAGCAGGAACGCCACGCGCCAGCCCCAGGACGTGAACTGAGCCTCCGTCAGGAGCGCACCGAGGGCGGCGAGTACACCGTTGGCGAGCAGGTTGCCGACCGGCGGGCCGATCTGCGCGGCCGAGGCGTAGAAGCCGCGCCGGCGCGGATCGCCGAACTCGCTGGACAGCAGCACCGCGCCGCCCCACTCGCCGCCGACGCCGACGCCCTGGGCGAAGCGGAGTATCACGAGGGTGAGCGGCGCGGCCACGCCGATCGTGGCGTAGGACGGAAGCAGGCCGATCGCGAGGGTCGCGGCCCCGATCAGGACGAGGGTCGCGATCAGGACCTTCTTGCGGCCGAGCTTGTCGCCGAGGCGGCCGAAGACGAAACCGCCGAGCGGGCGCGACACATAGCCGACGGCGTACGTGGAGAACGCCAGCAGGGTGCCGGTGGCGGGGTCCTTCGAGGGGAAGAAGACATCGCCGAAGACCAGCGCCGCCGCGACGGAGTAGATGGCGAAGTCGTACCACTCCAGTGCGGTTCCGGTCAGGCTGGCGAAGAAGGCGCGGCGGACCGCGGACCCGCCGAGCGGGGTCTTTTCCGTGCTCGTGCTGGTGTGGTTCACGACGTCCGTCCCTGAGGTCCTTGGGTGAGGTTAGCTGTCGACCTTCCGGCATACTTCTTGTATACAGATCGTATGCGCAAGCCTTCCGCGCAAAAGTAACCTCGCCGATACGCGAACGATGTGGAGAAAACCCCCATGGCGCTGCTGACCTTCGAACTGCCCGACGGCACCACCCGCGAGGTCGATGTGGTGCAGGTGCTCAACGCCGGCTACGCCGGGCGCAGCCAGGACGACGTCGCCGCCCACGTCGCGGAACTCGCCGAGCTCGGGGTGCCCGCGCCCTCCGTGACCCCCGCGCTCTACCCGGTTTCCCCCTACCTCGCCCAGCACACCGACGAGGTCCGCGTCCAGCACGGACGCACCTCGGGCGAGGCCGAGTGGGCGCTGGTGGTCGACCGGGGCGGCGACCTGCTCCTGACGGCCGCCTGCGACCACACCGACCGTGAGCTGGAGGTACACGGCGTGGCGTGGAGCAAGAACGCGAGCCCCGACGTCCTCGCCCGCCGCGCCTGGCGCCTCGCCGACGTGCAGGAGCACCTGGACGACCTGACCCTGCGTGCCTGGGTGACCCACGACGGCCGGGAGACCCTCATCCAGGACGGCACCCTGGCCGAGCTGCTCACGCCCGCCTACTGGGCCGACGTCCTGCGCGAGCGCGGTGACCTGGTGCCCGGCACGGTCCTGATCTCGGGCACCATCCCGATGGCCGAGGGCGTCGACCAGTTCGCCGCCCACTGGCGCGTGGAACTGAACGACCCGGCCACGGGCGACACGATCGACCTGGCGTACGACGTGGTGAGGATGCCGGTGCCGATCGGCTGAACCAGCGGCCGGTCCGCCGGCTGATCAATGCTGTGCGCGAGGGTGCGGCCGTTCAGCCCTTGACCGCACCCCCCAGCGCGAACCCCCCGCCGAAGCGCCGGGCCACCAGGACGTACAGCAGGATCACCGGCGTCGAGTAGATGATCGAGAAGGCCGCGAGCTGGCCGTAGACCACGGTGCCCCGGTTGCCGAAGAAGTCGTTGATGCTGACCGAGGCCGGCATTTGTTCGGGGGTGAGCAGGAGCATGAAGGGGACGAAGAAGTTGCCCCACATCATGACGAACGAGAAGACCGTGACCACCGCCACTCCCGGGCCCATCAGGGGGAGCACGATGCGGATCAGGGACTGGAACGAGGACGCTCCGTCGGTCCAGGCCGCTTCCTCCAGTTCCTTCGGGACGCCGTCCATGAAGTTCTTCATCAGCCAGATGGCGAACGGGAGTTGGGACGCCGCGAAGAAGAAGATCGTGCCCTGCATGGTGTCGATCAGGTTGACCTGCACGAAGAGCGCGTAGACCGGGACCATGATGGCCGTGATGGGCAGGCACGTCGCGAACAGGACCGTCGCCAGGAACGGGTTGTTGAAGCGGGAGCGGTAGCGGGACAGCGGGTACGCCGCGAGCGCCGCGCTCGCCACCGTCAGCAGGGTCGCGCCGCCGCACAGCAGAAGGCTGTTGAGGAGCGGCGTGAAGGTGATGTCGGGGGTGAGGACCGCGTCGAAGTTGTCCAGGGTGACCCCGTCGGGGATCTTCACCTGGAGGTCCGCGTGCGGGTCGAGCGCGGAGAGGATCACCCACGCCAGCGGCAGGACGAACGCCGCGGCGACGATCAGGAGTCCGGCGTCGGCCGCGAGGCGGTGGCGGACGGTGCGGGGTGAGGACACTCAGGCCTCCGAGCGCAGCAGGCGCATATAGACCAGCGAGAACAGCGAGCCGACGACCAGGAGGAGCAGGGCGACCGCCGTGCCGTAGCCGATCATGCTCTTCTGGAAGGCCTGCTCGTACATGAACAGGGGCAGGGTCTGGCTGCGGTTTCCGGGGCCGCCCCGCGTCATCACCCAGATCAGGCCGAAGACGGACAGCGTCTGCAGGGTGTTCAGCATGAGGTTCGTGCCGATGGAGCGGCGGATCATCGGGAGCGTGATGTGCCACATGCGGCGCCAGCCGCCCGCGCCGTCCATCTCCGCGGCCTCGGTGATCTCCTTGGGTATCTCGCCGAGCGCCGCCGAGTAGACCAGCATGGAGAACGCCGTCCCACGCCACACGTTCGCGAAGGACACCGCGAGGATCGGCAGCGTGAACAGCCAGTTCTGGGTGGGGAGATGGAGCCAGTCCAGGATCGCGTTCAGCGTGCCCTCGCGGCGGAAGAACGCGTAGAGGAGGAAGCCGGCGACGACCTCCGGCAGCACCCACGCGCAGACCACGACCGCGCCCGTGACCGTGCGGACCGTCTTCGACGCGCGCTGCATGAGCGCGGCCAGGGCGAGACCCAGCGTGTTCTGGCCGATGAGCGAGGACAGGACCGTGAAGACGAGCGTCAGCCAGACCGCGTTCAGGAACGCGTCGTCCTTGAACGCGGCCGTGAAGTTGTCGAAGCCCACGAAGGAGGAGTGGGCCTGACCCGTCAACTGCAGGTCCGTGAAGGCGATGTACGCGCAGTACGCGATCGGGCCGGCCAGGAAGAGCAGCAGCAGGACCAGGGAAGGGGCCAGGGGCAGGGCGCGTGTCAGGGGGCGGCGTACACCGCCCCGCCCCGCCTTCACTTGGTGATCACCTTGCCGTCCGCCGCCGTCTTCAGCTGCTCGTCGTACGTGCTCGCCGCCTTCTCGACCGAGCTGTCACCTGTCGTGACCGACTCCATCGCCTCCTGGATCGCCGTGGAGACCTTCGGG
The DNA here is from genome assembly GCF_055582645.1 of Streptomyces sp. NPDC107517. NCBI lineage: Bacteria > Bacillati > Actinomycetota > Actinomycetes > Kitasatosporales > Streptomycetaceae > Streptomyces > Streptomyces sp. NPDC107517. The sequence goes on from NZ_JBVJPM010000032.1 coordinate 45,120, forward strand.
TACGCGGGGTACGCGGGCCGGTAGTGGGTCGACGCCACCAGGTCCGTGAAGAACTTGATGCCGGGCTGCGCCTGCACGTACGCAGGGTCGGCCGCGACGTCCTTGCGGACCGCGATGCCCGAGTTGGCGATGTACCACTTCTGGGCGTTGGCCTTGGTCTGCATCGTCTTGATGAACTCGAAGGCCAGATCGGGGTTGGACGCCTTGGACGGGATCGACCAGGTCCAGCCGCCCGACATGCTGACCTTGCCCGGCGCCTGGCCGTTCTGCGTCGGCATGTGCGCGAGGCCGAGCTTCTGTGACCACTCGGGCCACTCGTGGCCGCTGCCCTTCAGCCAGTCCTGCGGGAGCCAGGAGCCGTCGAGGTTGATCGCCAGCTTGCTCTTGGGGAGCAGTTCGCCGCGGACCCGGGTGCCGAAGTTCGGGTCGAGGGCGTCGGAGACGTCGGGGCCGAGCTTCTCGCCGTAGACCGTCTTCACGAAGTTCAGCGCGTCCTTGAACGGCTTGCCCGCGGTGATCCACTTCTTGGACGAACTGTCGTACAGCGGGTCCGCGGTGCCCGACCCCGTCCCGTACAGGAGCATCTCGAAGCCCTGCATCGCCGACTGCTCGCCGCCCGGCTTGCCCGTGTAGACGTTGAGCGGGGTGACGGAGGGGACCTTCTTCTTGATCGTGCGGGCCGTGTCGAGGACCTCGTCCCAACTCTTCGGCTGCCAGGGCGTCTTGATGCCGGCCTTCGCGAAGATACCCTTGTCGTACCAGAGTCCGCGGGTGTCCGTGCCGTCCGGGACGCCGTACGTCTTCCCGTCCTGGGCCCTGGCCGCGTTCTTCGCCGTGTCGATGAACTGGTTCCAGTCGGGCCACTTGGCGAGATACGGGTCGAGGGGCTTGAGATAGCCGCTGGTGATGTCCGAGTTGATGAGGAACGTGTCCTCGTAGACCAGGTCGGGTGCCGTCCTCGGGGAGCGCAGCATCTGCTGGAGCTTGGTGTAGTACTCGGAGTCCGGCGCCTTGATCGGCACCAGCTTCACCTTCTTGCCCGGATGGTCCTTCTCGAACTGCTTCTTCATCGACGCCAGGTACTTGTCCATGACGCGTATCTGGTTGTCGGTCGACTGCTTGAAGGAGATCCTGACGGTGTCCGGGGAGTCTCCGGAGCCGCTGCTGCAGGCCGTCAGGCCGGTCGCGGCGATGAGCAGAGTGGCGCTGAGGAGCACTGGAGCGGTGGGGCGCACGGGCACGACCTCCTACGGGCCGCCGCCGGCCGGCTTGCCGAGCGGGGCTGCCCGGTGAACGTACGGGCGGGGTCGGACCAAGGTCAATCCCCGTGCAGGAGTGGGTGGTTGACCAGTGGTCTAGACCGTCTTGAGCCAGCGGTAGTGCAGTTCAGGTCGGCCCACCTGGCCGTACTGGGGGCTGCGGGCGGCGCGGCCCGACTCGACGAGATGCTCCAGGTAGCGGCGGGCCGTGATGCGTGAGATGCCCACGGACTCGGCGGCCGCCGCGGCGGTCAGACCCTCGGGAGCGGCGCGCAGCGTTCGCGTGACGCGCTCCAGGGTCGGTGCGCTCAGGCCCTTGGGCAGGGCGGCCGGACTCGGGGCGCGCAGCGTGGCCAGGGCGCGGTCGACCTCGTCCTGGCCGCCCGCCTCGCCCGCCGCCGCCCGGAACTCCGCGTAGCGCACGAGCCGGTCGCGCAGCGTCGGGAACGTGAAGGGCTTCAGCACGTACTGCACCACGCCGAGCGAGACCCCTTCGCGGACCACCGTGAGGTCGCGGGCCGAGGTCACCGCGATCACGTCGGTGTGATGGCCGGCCGCCCGCAGCGAGCGCGCCAGCTGGAGCCCGTGGCCGTCGGGGAGGTGCAGGTCGAGAAGGAGCAGGTCGACCGGGGTGCGCTCAAGCGCCCGGTGGGCCTCGGCGGCCGTGTGCGCCTTGCCGATCGCGGTGAAGCCGGGGACCCGGTTCACGTACAGGACGTGGGCGTCGGCGGCGACCGGGTCGTCCTCGACGACCAGTACGCGAATGGCGCCGCTGGTGGCGTCCTGATCTGTCACGCGGTGCCTCCCGTGGGCGTGGTCGCGCTCGTGCGCTGGAGGGGCAGGACGACGGTGAACTGTGCGCCGCCCGTGGAGGACTCGGTCAGGGTCAGGGTGCCGGAGTTGCGGGAGACGGACTGCTGGACGAGCGCGAGACCGAGGCCGCGCCCGCCGGGACCGGCCGGCTTGGTGGACCAGCCCCGCTCGAAGACGGCGTCCGCGTGGCCGGCGGCGACGCCCGGGCCCGTGTCCGTGACCCGCAGCAGCAGGGTGTCGTCCTGCGCGCGGGCCGTGACCGTCACCTTCGCGTGCGGGGAGCCCTGGGCGGCGTCTACCGCGTTGTCCAGCAGGTTGCCGAGGATCGTCACGAGGTCGCGGGCCGGCAGGCTGGGTGGCACCAGGCCGTCGTCGATGCGGCTGTCCCCGGAGATCTCCAGCTCCACGCCGTGCTCGTTGGCCTGCGCCGTCTTGCCGAGCAGGAGCGCGGCGAGCACCGGTTCGCTCACGGCGGCGACGACCTGGTCGGTGAGGGTCTGTGCCAGCTCCAGCTCGGCCGTCGCGAAGTCGACCGCCTCGCCGGCCCGGTCCAGCTCGATCAGCGAGACGACGGTGTGGAGCCGGTTCGCGGCCTCGTGGGCCTGTGAGCGCAGCGCCTGCGTGAAGCCCCGTTCGGAGTCCAACTCGCCCATGACGGCCTGGAGTTCGGTGTGGTCGCGCAGGGTCACCACGGTGCCGCGCCGGTCGCCGCTGGAGACGGGGGAGGTGTTGACGACGACCACGCGGTCGGTGGTCAGGTGCACCTCGTCGACGCGGGGCTCCGCCGCGAGGAGCGCGCCCGTGAGCGGGCTGGGCAGGCACAGCTCCGCGACATTGCGCCCGACCGTCTCGTCGCCGACGCCGAGCAGCTCGCGCGCCCCGTCGTTGATGAGCGCGATCCTGCGCTGCCCGTCGAGCATCACCAGACCCTCGCGCACCGCGTGCAGGGCCGCCTGGTGATAGGCGTGCATGCGGCTCAGCTCGGTCGCGTTCATGCCGTGGGTGTGCCGCCGCAGCCGGGCGTTGATGACGTACGTGCCGATGCCGCCGAGGACGAGAGCGCCGGCCGCGACGCCGGCCACCGCCATCACCTGGCCGCGCGCCTGCGCGCTGATCTCCTCGACCGTGATGCCGGCGCTGACCAGGCCGACGATCCGCTGCCCCGACATGACCGGGGTCACCACGCGCACGGACGGGCCGAGCGTGCCCGTGTACGTCTCCGAGAAGGTCCGGCCCCGCAGGGCGGGCCCGATGTGGCCGAGGAAGCGCTCGCCGATGCGGCGCTCGTCGGGGTGCGTCCAGCGGATGCCGTGCGGATCCATGATCGTGACGAAGTCCACGCCGGTGTGGCGCTGGACGTCGCTCGCGTACGGCTGGAGCGTGCGGGTCGGGTCGCGGTCCCCCGTGATCGCCCCGCGGACGGAGGGCGCGTCCGCGACCGCGCGGGCCGCCGCCGTCGCCTGGCGTGTGGCGGCCTGCTCGGCCTGGTTGCCGTCGCTGATGTACGTGAACAGCGCGCACCCCGCGACCACGGCGAAGACCAGGACGACCTGCATCGCGAAGAGCTGGCCGGCCAGGCTGCGGGCGCGTGGCAGGAGGGGGAGGCGCATGGGGCCAGTCTGCCTCTCGGGCGGGCGCGAACGTTTAAACGTGAACTACGTGAACGTATAAGCGCGAACTAAATGAACGGAAGGGTGACGGCCCTCACAAGGCGGGAGATAGTCACCGTGATTCGCCGGGCGTGAGCCGCACGCATGGCGCGTACGTGCAGGTTTTCCGTACGCAGTACGCCGGACACCGTCGTCAGGAGGCACCCGTGGCCGAGACCCAGGTGGCAGCCGCCACCAAGAGAGACCGCACCCACTATCTGTACATCGCCGTCATCGGTGCCGTCCTTCTCGGCATCGCGGTCGGCTTCATCTGGCCGGACTTCGCCAAGGAGCTCAAGCCGGTCGGCACCGGCTTCGTGAACCTGATCAAGATGATGATCTCGCCGATCATCTTCTGCACGATCGTGCTCGGCGTCGGTTCCGTGCGCAAGGCCGCCAAGATCGGCAAGGTCGGCGGGCTCGCGCTCGGCTACTTCCTGGTGATGTCCGTGGTCGCGCTCGCCATCGGTCTGGTCGTCGGCAACATCCTGCACCCGGGCGACGGCATGCACCTCACGCAGGCCGTGAAGGACGTCGGCCACACGGCGGCCAAGGACGCCGCCGAGGGCCCGGTCGACTTCGTCCTCGGGATCATCCCGACGACTCTCGTGTCGGCGTTCACCGAGGGCGAAGTGCTCCAGACGCTCCTGGTCGCCCTGCTCGTCGGCTTCGGACTCCAGGCCATGGGGCGCGCCGGTGAGCCGGTCCTCAAGGGTGTCGAGCACATCCAGAAGCTGGTCTTCCGCGTCCTCGGCATGATCATGTGGGCCGCGCCCGTCGGTGCGTTCGGCGCGATGGCGGCCGTCATCGGCGAGACCGGTGTGGACGCTCTGAAGGCGCTGGCCACGATCATGCTCGGCTTCTACGTGACCTGCATCCTGTTCGTCGTGGTGGTCCTCGGGAGCGTGCTGCGCCTGGCCACCGGCTACAACCTGTTCGCGCTCCTGAAGTACCTCGGCCGCGAGTTCCTGCTGATCCTTTCCACCTCGTCCTCCGAGTCCGCGCTGCCGCGGCTCATCGCGAAGATGGAGCACCTGGGCGTCAGCCGTCCCGTCGTCGGCATCACCGTGCCGACCGGGTACTCGTTCAACCTCGACGGCACGATGATCTACCTGACCATGGCCTCGCTCTTCATCGCGGACGCCATGGACCAGCCCCTCGGCATCGGCCAGCAGATCGGCCTGCTGCTGTTCATGATGGTCGCGTCGAAGGGCGCCGCGGGTGTCTCCGGCTCCGGCATCGCCGTGCTCGCCAGCGGTCTCCAGTCGCACAAGCCCGCGCTCGTCGACGGCGTCGGCCTGATCATCGGCATCGACCGCTTCATGAGCGAGGCCCGCGCCCTGACCAACTTCGCGGGCAACGCCGTCGCCACGCTCCTCATCGGTACGTGGACGGGTGAGGTCGACAAGGACCGCGTCCAGCGCGTGCTCGCCGGTGACCTGCCCTTCGACGAGCGCACGCTCGTGGACGACGGGAGCAACGCCCCGGCGGCCGACGTTCCGGACCAGCGGGGCGGCGACGACAAGGAGCTGGCGAAGGCCTGACCCCGGTCAGCCGATCCTGGCCACCAGTTCGGTGGCGCGTGAGGCGGGTACGCCCGCCGCGGTCAGTACGGTGACCGCGGCGGAGCGGCCCGCCTCTTCTGCTGGGATCAGCCCGTCGTTGACCGCTTCGAGCAGTCCGAACAGCACCTGCTCATGGACGTACGCGAGAGCCCCCGCCGGCAGGGGAGAGGCGAACTCGCCCGATTCCAGGCCCTGTTGCAGCAGCTCGGCACAGCTGTCGCGGACCGGGGTCAGCCGGGCGCGGATGCCCTCGACGGTGACGGCGCGCTGCGCGAGGGCGACCAGCAGGCGGTAGCGGTCGGCGACCTCCCACACGGCGAGCAGCGAGCGGGCCACGGCATCGGCCGGGTCGGTCGCCCCGGCGCGGCCCTCGGTCTGCGCGGCCTCGACCGCGACGACGGCGTCGTCGACCAGCGCGGCGACGAGCGCCTCGCGGCTGGGGAAGTGCCCGTAGACCGTGCGCCTGACGACGCCCGCGGCCCTGGCGATCTGGTCCATGGACGCGTCCGGGTCGCGCAGCAGCTCGGCGAGGGCGACGTCGAGGATGCGGCGGCGGTTGGTGTCGGCTCGTCCTGAAGTCACGCGCCCATTCTGCACCCCGGTCCCGACCCCGTTCACGTGTGGTTTTGCACAGTGCTGTGCAATGACGTAAATTGCACAGCGTTGTGTAATTGCACATCACTGTGCAATGTCCGTGGACACATGGACTCGTGGACTGTGGGGCCGAGGGCCCCGGAGGGTGGCAGGGGAATGCGCCTCGTCATGAAGGAACCGGTCGAGGGGACGGACCGGCCGTACGCCCGCCGCTGGTGGGCCCTGATCGTGCTCTGCCTGAGCCTGCTGATCATCGTGATGGCGAACACCGCGCTCACCGTCGCGGCGCCCGACATGACCAAGGACTTCGGCCTGACCAGCGCCGACCTCCAGTGGGTCATCGACGGCTACACCGTCCCGTACGCGGCCCTGATGCTGCTGCTCGGCGCGATCGGCGACAAGTACAGCCGGCGCGGGGCGCTCGTCCTCGGCCTCGTCGTCTTCGGCGGCGGCGCCGTCACGGGCTCGCTCGTCGACAGCTCCACCGGGGTCATCGCGGCCCGCGCGGTGATGGGCGTCGGCGCGGCCATGATCATGCCCGCCACGCTGTCGCTGCTCGCGGCCACCTTCCCGCGCGCCGAGCGCGCCAAGGCCATCGTGCTGTGGACCGCCACCGCGGGCCTCGCCATCGCCGCCGGACCCCTGGTCGCCGGCGCGCTCCTGCGCGACCACGGCTGGTCGTCCACGTTCCTGATCAACGTGCCTGTGGCCGCCGTCGCCCTCGTCGGCGCCCTCGTCCTCGTACCGCCGTCCAAGGCGGCGCACCAGCACCGCATCGACTACGTCGGCGGACTGCTCTCCGTCGTCTGGGTCGGCGCCCTCGTCTACATGATCATCGAGGGGCCGCACTTCGGCTGGGGAGCCAAGGCGATCGGCGCCGCGGTCGTCGCGGGCGTGGCCCTGGTGGCCTTCGTCCTGTGGGAGCTGCGCCACCCGCGCCCGGTCCTGGACGTCCGCCGCTTCACGGACCGCCGCTTCTCCGGCTCGAACCTCGCGGTCGCCCTCTTCTTCCTCGCGGTCTTCGGCGCCTTCTACTACCTCACGCAGCACCTCCAGTTCGTCCTCGGCTACGACGCGCTGGCCACCGGCGTCCGCATGCTGCCGCTCGCCGGAGCGGTCTTCGTGGGCTCGGCGCTCACGGGGTACCTCACCCCGCGCATCGGCATGAAGATCACGGTGACGGCCGGCATGGTCGGCGGCACCGCGGCCCTCGCCCTCCTCACACGCGTCGACGCCACGTCCTCGTACGGGGACTTCGTACTGCCCCTCGTCATCCTCGGCCTCGCGATCGGCCTCGCCCTCTCGCCGTGCACGGACGCGATCATGGGCTCGTTCCCCGAGTCGGAGCTGGGAGTGGGCGGCGCGGTCAACGACACGTCGCTCGAACTCGGCGGCTCGCTCGGCATCGCGATCCTCGGCTCGGTCCTGGCCGGCTCGTACGCGTCGCAGCTGGCGGACAACACGGCCGGTTCGAAGCTGCCCGCCGACGCGCTGGGCACCGCGCAGGACTCGGTCGGCGCGGGCTACGCGGTGGCGCAGGGCATCGGGGACCAGGCCCACAGGATCGCCGAGAAGGCGGCGGGCGCGACCAGCCCCGAGCAGGCGGCACAGCTCAAGGCGCAGGCCGAGCAGCTCGCGGGCGGCGCACGGCAGATGGCCGACGCGGTCGGTTCCGCCTTCTCGGACGCGGTGGCGCACACGAGCGTCGTCGGCGCGGTGATCCTCGGGGTCGGGACGGTGCTGGTGGCGGTACTGCTGCCGCGGCACGGGGAGCGGGCGGCGGGGGCGGACGCTGCCGCCGACGTTGCCGGTGAGTCTGACGTTGCGGTTGAGCCTGACATTGCGGTTGAGGCTGACGTGGCAGCCGAGACGTCCGCCGTCGAGCCGGACGCCGTCGAGAAGGAGCCGGCCGCGCAGGGTAATGCGTAATCGCTGGCCTTTCCGTCGGGGTCAACGTTTACCGTCGAGGACATGCGCATCGGAGAGCTGGCTGAGCGGGCGGGGACGACCACGCGGACGCTGAGGTACTACGAGTCGCGCGGGCTGCTGCCCGCGCGGCGCGGGGGCAACGGCTACCGCACGTACGACGAGGCGGACCTGCGGGCCCTGCGGCAGATCAGGACGCTCCAGGACTTCGGGTTCGAGCTGGAGGAGACCCGGCCGTTCGTGGAGTGCTTGCGGGCCGGGCATCCGCAGGGCGACTCGTGCCCCGCCTCGCTCGGGGTGTACCGCCGCAAGCTCGGCGAACTCGACGCGCTGATCGGCGAGTTGACCGCCGTTCGGGAGAAGGTCGGCGCACAGCTGGAGCGCGCCGAGGAGGCCATGGACGCGCTGGCGGACGAGGACCCGTCGCCGCGCTGCGAACTGGGAGGGTGAAGTGAGCACGGATCTGAGGGACGTCACGGACGCGGACTTCGACACGGAGGTGCTGGGGGCCGGGCGGCCGGTCCTGGTGGAGTTCACCGCCGAGTGGTGCGGGCCGTGCCGGCAGCTCGCGCCGGTGCTGCGCGCGATCGCGGACGAGGAGCGCGAGCGGCTCGATGTCGTGGTGATCGACGTGGACCGCAACCCGGAGACCGCGGTGCGTTACGGGGTGCTGTCGATGCCGACGCTGATGGTCTTCAAGGACGGTGAGCCGGTGTGGTCGCGGGTCGGGGCGCGCCCGAAGCGGCGACTGCTGGAGGAACTGGCGGAGGCCGTCTGATCACGACGGTGAAGACGGAGGGCGGCGACCGGGCCGAATAGCGGCGGTGAAATCCCCGGGGTGCAATTGGACCCTGCCAGGGGGTATATTTGGTGTTTCTGTATGCCCACAGAAAAGGCCCCTCACGAGGGGCCGAATAAACACATCGTACCTGGCAGGGAGCCGCTTTGTCAACCCGTGAAGCGCGTGAAATCGCTGAATTGCAGAAAGAGCAGGAATTCATCGACCGGCTTTACGCGCGCGTCGATGTGCTGCGCGGCGATGCCGCGGAGTCGGTCTCGGACGCCCTGACGCCGGTCGGCACCGGGCAGCAGGCGCGGCTCGAACGCGACCTCCTCGTCGTCGAGCGCTCCGGCTTGCTCGCCGCGCTGAACTCGGTCGACGGTTCGCTGTGCTTCGGCCGGATCGATCTCACCGAAAAGGCGGGCGGCACCGCGCATCACATCGGGCGCATCGGAATTCGTGAGGACGACAGCGAGCACACCCCGATTCTGGTCGACTGGCGCGCGCCGGTCGCCCGCCCCTTCTATCTCGCCACCGGGCACACGCCCATGGGCATCAGGCGGCGGCGCCACCTCACCACCGAGGGCCGCACCGTCACCGAGCTGCACGACGAGATCCTCGACCTGGGTGACGAGGAGCGCACCGGGTTCGAGGACCCGACCGGCGACGCGGTGCTGCTCGCCGCCCTGAACTCGGCCCGCACCGGCCGCATGGGCGACATCGTGCAGACCATCCAGGCCGAGCAGGACCGGATCATCCGCCACTCGCACCGCGGTGTGCTCGTGGTGGAGGGCGGCCCCGGCACGGGCAAGACCGCGGTGGCGCTGCACCGCGCGGCGTTCCTCCTGTACGAGCAGCGCGAGCTCCTCGCCAAGCGGGCCGTGCTCATCGTCGGCCCGAACCCCGCGTTCCTCGGCTACATCGGCGAGGTCCTGCCCGCGCTCGGCGAGACCGGCGTGCTGCTCGCCTCGCTCGGCGAGCTGTTCCCCGGCGTGCACGCCACCGCCGAGGACACCCCGCACGCCGCCGCCGTCAAGGGCGCCGAGGCCATGGTGGACGCCCTCGCGCTCGCCGTCCGTGACCGGCAGCAGCTCCCCGAGCCCGGCGCTCCCATGATCGTCCGGCACGACGACGGCGATCTGATCCTCGACTGGGAGATCGCCTACGAGGCCCGCCAGGCCGCCCGGGACACGCTCCTGCCGCACAACCTCGCCCGCCCCCACTTCGCCTTCCAGGTCATCGACGCGCTCACCGACCAGCTCGCGGAGCGCATCGGCACCGACCCGTACGGCGGTCCCAACTTCCTCGGCCCCGACGACCTCGCCCTGCTCGGCAAGGGCGTCGCCGCCAGCTCCGAAGTGCACGCAGCCATCGAGGAGTTGTGGCCCCAGCTCACTCCGCAGGACCTCGTCGCGGACTTCCTGGCCGAGCCCGTGCACGTGGCGGACGAGGACGCGAAGGCGATCCGCCGGGACGTGACGGGGCCGGCGGACTGGACCCCCGCCGACGTTCCGCTCCTCGACGAGGCCGCCGAGCTGCTCGGTGTCGACGACAGCGCCGAACGTGCCCTGGCCGAGGCGGCGCGGCAGGAGCGGATCGGCTACGCGCAGGGCGTGCTCGAACTCTCCCGCGGCTCCGAGACGTACGAGTTCGAGGACGAGGAGGACTCCGAGGTCCTCGCCGCGCACGACATCGTCGACGCCGAGCGGGTCGCCGACTGGTACGAGGAGGGGGACCACCGCAGCGCCGCCGAGCGCGCGGCGGCCGACCGGACCTGGGCGTTCGGGCACATCATCGTCGACGAGGCGCAGGAGCTGTCGCCGATGGCGTGGCGGCTGCTGATGCGCCGCTCGCCGACGCGGTCGATGACGCTGGTCGGCGACCCCGCGCAGACCGCCGAGGAGGCCGGCGTCGGATCGTGGGAGAAGATCCTCGCGCCGTACGTCGCGGACCGCTGGGAGCACACCCGGCTCGGCGTCAACTACCGCACGCCGTCCGAGATCATGGACGTGGCGGCGGCCGTGCTGCGCGCCGAGCACCCCGGCTTCGAGCCGCCGTCCTCGGTCCGCTCGACGGGCGTGCACCCCTGGGCGCGAGCGGCCGACGACGTCGTGAAGGCCGTGGCCGAGGAGGCCGTCGCCGCCACTCCCGAGGAGGGCCGGCTCGCGGTGATCGCCCCCCGCCGGCTGCACGCGGCGCTGGCCGCCGTGCTGCCGGACGTGGTGGCGGGCGGCGCGCCCGACCTCACCAAGCACCTGGTGCTGCTCGACCCCCGCCAGGCCAAGGGGCTCGAGTTCGACCGGGTGCTGGTCGTGGAGCCCGGTGAGTTCGGCGTCAGCGACCTCTACGTCGCGCTGACCCGGGCCACCCAGACCCTCGGCGTCGTGCACGGCGGGGAGCTGCCCGAGCCGCTGCGCGGCGTGCTGGGGCCTGTCCCGGTCACGCGGGCCTGAGCCACACCGTCGCGAGCGGCGGCAGCGTCAGCCGGACACTGGCCGGACGCCCGTGGGCACCCCGGGCGTCCGGCTTGACCGGGTCCGGGTTGCCGACGTCACCACCGCCGTAGCGGGCCGCGTCGGTGTTGAGGACCTCGTGCCAGGCCGGCACGTCGTCCGGGGCGCCGAGCCGGTACTCGTGGCGCACCACCGGCGAGAAGTTGGACACCGACATGAGCGGGCTGCCGTCGGCGGCGCGGCGCAGGAACGCGAAGACGTTGTCCTGCGCCGCGTCACCGACGATCCACTCGAAGCCCGCCGGGTCCATGTCGCGCTGCCAGAGCGCCGGTTCGCTGCGGTAGACGGCGTTCAGGTCGCGGGTGAGGTCGCGGACACCGCGGTGGTCGGGCTCCGCCGGGTACGACGGGTCGAGCAGCCACCAGTCCGGGCCGTGCGCCTCCGACCACTCGGCGCCCTGCGCGAACTCCTGCCCCATGAAGAGGAGTTGTTTGCCCGGGTGGGACCACATGAAGCCCAGGTAGGCGCGGTGGGTCGCCCGCTGCTGCCACCAGTCGCCGGGCATCTTGGAGACCAGCGACTTCTTGCCGTGGACCACTTCGTCGTGCGAGATCGGCAGGACATAGTTCTCGCTGTACGCGTAGACCATCGAGAACGTCATCTCGTCGTGGTGGTAGCTGCGGTGGACCGGGTCGTGGGACACGTAGCCGAGCGAGTCGTGCATCCAGCCCATGTTCCACTTCAGGCCGAAGCCGAGACCCCCGAAGCCGCCCGGTCCGATGTGGTGGGTCGCGCGGGTCACGCCGTCCCACGCGGTCGACTCCTCGGCGATCGTGACGACGCCGGGGACCCTGCGGTACAGCGTCGCGTTCATCTCCTGGAGGAACTCGACCGCGTCCAGGTTCTCCCGTCCGCCGTACTGGTTCGGGGTCCACCGGCCGTGCTCGCGCGAGTAGTCGAGGTAGAGCATGGAGGCGACGGCGTCGACGCGCAGGCCGTCGATGTGGAACTCCTCGCACCAGTACACGGCGTTGGCGACCAGGAAGTTGCGGACCTCCTTGCGGCCGTAGTCGAACTCGAGGGTGCCCCAGTCGGGGTGGGCGGCGCGCAGCGGGTCCTCGTGCTCGTACAGGGTGCGGCCGTCGAACTCGGCGAGCGCCCAGTCGTCGCGCGGGAAATGGGCCGGCACCCAGTCCATGAGGACGCCGATGCCGGCCTGGTGCAGCGCGTCGACCAGATGCCGGAAGTCGTCGGGCGTGCCCATGCGGGCCGTCGGGGCGTAGAAGCCGGTGACCTGGTAGCCCCACGACCCGCCGAAGGGGTGCTCGGCCACCGGCATCAGCTCTACGTGCGTGAACCCCAGGTCGGCGACGTACGCCGGGAGTTGCTCGGCCAGTTGGCGGTAGGTGAGGCCGGGGCGCCAGGACGCGAGGTGGATCTCGTAGACCGAGAACGGGGCCTCGTGCACGGGCGGAGTGCCGCGGCGGGCCATCCACGCGTCGTCGTGCCAGGTGTGGTGCGACGCGTCGGTGATCGAGGAGTTGGCGGGCGGGACCTCAGTGCGACGGGCCAGCGGGTCCGCGCGCATCGTCTTCGAGCCGTCCGGGCGGGTGATCTCGAACTTGTACAGCTCACCTTCGCCGAGGGCCGGGACGAAGAGCTCCCAGATCCCCGTGGCGCCGAGCGAGCGCATCGGGAAGCCCGTGCCGTTCCAGTAGTTGAAGTCGCCCACGACGCGCACCCCTTGGGCGTTGGGCGCCCAGACGGTGAAGCGGGTGCCGGTGATGCCCTGGTGCGTCATGGGGTGCGCGCCGAGCACCTGCCACAGCTGCTCGTGCCGGCCCTCGCCGATCAGGTGCAGGTCGAACTCGCAGAGCGCGGGCAGCAGCCCGTACGGATCCGGGGTCTCGTGCTCGGCCGCACCCTCGTAGGTGACCAGGAGGCGGTAGTCGGCCGGGGGCGCGGGCAGGTCGACGAGGCCCGAGAAGAAGCCGTCGCCGTCGTCGTGCAGCAGGACCTTGAGGCCGTCCGCCACGACGGTGACCGTGCGGGCGTACGGGCGCAGCGCCCGGAACGCCGTGCCGGTGGGTGTGGGGTGCGCGCCGAGGGTGGAGTGCGGGTCGTGGTGAGTGCCGGCGAGGAGGCGGTCGCGGTCGGCGGCGGAGGTGGGGGAAGGGGCGGCGGTGACGGGTGTGGGAGGTGTGGAGCGGGAGGGGTCGTGCGTCACGGGGTGGCCTCCTGGCTCGGGGTCGACGTGGGGTGCTGCGGTGCCGCGTCCGCGTCTTCGGTGCGGGGCCGCGGTATGCCGGAGGCCTCCGTGGCGAGGCGGTCGATCGCCGACAGGGGGATCGACAGCCAGTCCGGGCGGTGATGGGCCTCGTAGACGGCTTCGTAGACCGCCTTGTCCGTCTCGTAGGCGCGCAGCAGGACCGGGTCCCTCCGCGGATCGTCGCCCGCGGCCTGCGCGTAGCCCGCGCAGTACGCGTCCCGGCACGCGCGCGCCCAGTCCGGCGCCCAGGGCCGGCTGGTGCGGGCCGCGTAGTCGAAGGAGCGCAGCATGCCCGCCACGTCCCGGGCGGGCGGGTGCGGCAGCCGGCGTTCGGGCAGGGGGCGGGACGGCTCGCCCTCGAAGTCGATGATCGACCAGGCCCCGGCGGGCGAGCGCAGACACTGGCCCAGGTGCAGGTCTCCGTGCACGCGCTGGGCGGTGCGGGGGGTCGTGTCGGCCGCGAGGGCGTCGAAGGCGGTGTGCAGCGCGGGCGCGTAGGGATGGAGCGCGGGCACCGCCTGGACCGCCTTGTCCAGGCGGTCCTTCATCGACCGGGCCAGCTGCACCGTGTGGGCGCGGCCCAGGGTGACCGTCGGCAGGGCGTGCGCCAGGGCGAGGTGGATCTCCGCTGTCGCGCGGCCGAGTTCGTGGGCCTCGTGGCGGAAGTCCTGCCCCTTGGACAGCTCGCCCAGCGCGAGGTCCCAGCCGTCCGTCGCGCCCGTGAGGTAGGGCTGGAGCAGGCCCAGCGAGAGCGGATCGTCGTCCGTCGTCTCGAACCACGCCACCGGGGCGAGCGCGCGGCCGCAGCCCTCGTCGGTCAGCGCCCGCTGGAGTTCCAGATCCGGATTGAGGCCCGGCGTCACACGGCGGAACACCTTGAGGATGAACGTATCTCCGTAAATGATCGACGAGTTGGACTGCTCCGCGTCGAGGGGGCGTGGGGCGAGGTCCGGCGGGATCGGGGTCGCGCCGTCGTGCGCGAAGCGGAGTCCGCCCAGGCGGCCCGGGTGGCGCAGCCGCTCCAGGAGGAGGTCCGTGAGCCGGGGGTCTAGCAGGGCCTCGTAGACCGTGCGTCCGGCGAGGGAGCCCTGCGTGACGTGGCCGATGAGGGCCGGCGCCAGGTACGGAGGGAGTGACTCCCGTATGCCCAGCAGGAGTTGGTACGTGTCCTGGGCGGGCCCGATGCGCACCAGGGCGTGGATCAGGCCCGGCTGGCGTGCCGTGACCGGCAGCAGGTCCGTCGCGGCGAGCAGGGTGGGGGCGGGTGCTGTTCTGCCCGCGAACCAGCGTTGCCGGGGCAGCCACGCGCGCAGGAGCGGGTCGAGCGAGGCGAGCAGTTCGGGTCGCGCGGTCGGGCCGGTTCGGGTGACGGCATCCGGCATGGCGTCACGTCCTTTCCCCGGGGCGGGCCGCGACTGGGTGCGGGGCGGCGTCCCGGAAATGCGGCAGAGGCAGTACGAGCGGGACGTGTCGGGGTGTGTGGTGATGGGTGCCCAGGGAGGGGCGGCGGAAACCGGCCCTCCCCGGGCGGCGTTCAGGCGTCCTTGCGCAGCCGGAACCAGTAGAACCCGTGACCTGCGAGGGTGAGGAGATAGGGCAGTTCACCGATGGCCGGAAAGCGCACGCCGCCGATGAGTTCGACGGGGTGGCGGCCGTCGAAGGCCTGGAGGTCGAGTTCGGTGGGCTGGGCGAAGCGCGAGAAGTTGTGCACGCACAGGACGAGGTCGTCCCC
>NZ_JBVJPM010000033.1:0-55809 GCF_055582645.1 Streptomyces sp. NPDC107517
CAAACGCGACCCCGAACGCGCCATGCGCCGCATGACCAAAGAAGCCAACAGCCTCGGACTGACCGTCCGCTTCGAACCCATCACGGCTGGCTGACCTGCATCGTCCACTCTATTTTCGTGTCAGACCCCAGCAGGGCGACCGAGGTTCCGGCGGTCTCCTCCCAGCGGGGATAGAAGTCGTGGGAGCGGGGGTCGAGGAACTGGAAGCGGGCCAGGTTGACCGGGCGGGGCGCGTCGTCGGCGTACAGCGGCGCGTACAGGGCGCGGGCCAGGCGGTTGGTGGCCAGGATGTCGAGACGCCCGTTGTGCACGAACGCCACGGCGTCCGTCATGGCGTCCAGGAGGTGCTGCACCGCCGGGCGAACCTGCCGCGGAGTGCGGCGTCGTGGCGTGCGCCGGGGGGAAGCGTTGGCAGCACGCGCAAGATCGAACAGGTGGGTGCGCTCGGCATCGTCGAGTTGCAGAGTGCGGGCCAGGGCTTCGTAGGACGGCCTCGGATGCACCGGCGAGTTTCCCACGTTCCAACCGCGCGTAGTACTCGACACTGACCCCTGCGAGCATGGCGACTTCTTCGCGGCGCAGCCCGGGGACACGGTGATGGCCGCCGCCCGCGGACAGCCCGGCCTGCTCCGGTGTGATCCGCGCACGTCGAATGGTCAAGTAGTCCCGGGTCTCGCTGCGGTGGTCCACACCACGAGGCTACGACGCTCCAGCATGGGCACCGCGGCTTGCAGAGGTAGACCGGCATCCCCGTCTCGTTGGTGATGGCTTGGTGCTCGGCCGTCTCCCGGCACACGCTGTCCAACAGGGTCGAGATCCCCAAGCTGGGGCGCGGCGCGGTGGAACGGGGCGTCACGTTCGACACCGCCGAGGTCTACGGCCCCTAGGTCAACGCGGCGCCGTCAGTGACCTCATCACGGCCGGGAAAGTACGCCACTTCGGCCTGTCCGAAGCCTCCGCGGCCACCATCCGCCGCGCCCACGCCGTTTCACCCGGTGACCGCGGTGCAGAGCGAGTACTCGCTGTGGACCCGCGATCCCGAGCCCGAGGTGCTGCCCACGCTGGCCGAACTGGGCATCGGCTTCGTCCCCTTCAGCCCGCTGGGCAAGGGCTTCCTCACGGGTACGGTCGATGCGACGACCACCTTCACCGACGGGGATGGCCGTGGCACGATTCCGCGGTTCAGCGACGACAACCGGGCCGCGAACCAGGCGCTGGTCGACCACGTGACCGCCCTCGCCCGGAGCAAGGACGCCACTACCGGGCAGGTAGCGCTGGCCTGGCTGCTGGCCCAGCACCCGTGGATCGTGAACATTGCCGGGACGCGCCGCATCGAACGGGTCCAGGAGAACGCGGCAGCGACCGAGCTCGCGCTATCCGCCGACGAAGTCGCCGAGCTCAATGCCCTGGCAGCGGACCTCGGCGTCCACGGAGACCGCTACAACGAGCACCACATGAACCTCGTCAACGGCTGACACGGCACACAACGAGCGCCGGGCAGCCACCGAAGACCGGCCGCCCGGCGCCCTCGTACGCTGCGCGGGCCCGCAGGGTCCCCCTCGCGGGACGGGGGTTGCGCCAGTACCCGGAACAGCCGTGCCTTCCCCGCGCACATGACCTCTCTGGATACGTGCAGGGCCACAGCGCGCCGCCCACCGCACCACGGCCCCATGCTCCGCACCTGGCCGGAGCCATGCGCCGATGCCCAAGACCGTCCACCGCCGTCGTCTGCCTCCTGGAGCCCTGCCCCATGACATCACCTGCTTCCTTCGCCCCGCGCGCCGCGCCTTCGGACTTGGCCTCGCGGTATTCGTAGCGGCCTCCGCCGCCTGCGGACTCGCCCCCAGCCTGCCGGTCCTCATCGCTGCCCGACTGGTGCACGGGGCCGGCGCGGCGGCCATGATGCCCATCAGCCTGGCTCTGATCCGCGAGGCATACACCGACCCGGCCAAACGGGCCCGCGCGGTCGCCCTGTGGGCGGTGGGCGGCGCCGTCGCCTCAGCAGCCGGACCGGTCACCGGCCGCGCGGCCAGCCTGATCAGCTGACGGCCCGTCACGCCGATGTCTATTCTGGCACACGCCTGAAAACCGCCTCCGAACGTCCGGGAGCGGGGCCGGCAGACCAACTCAGGCCGATGCCGCCTGCTCGGCCAGGTCGCTCTTGCCGGGGATGGTGTCCCGTGCGGCGTTCTTCCGTACGAGGAAGAGCGTGACCACCGCGCCGAGCAGGGAGGCGCAGCCGCAGATGACGACGCCCGTGGTGAAGGCGGAACCGAGTGCGTCCTGGGCCGCGGCGCGGGCACTGTCGCTACCCGCATTGACCAGGGCAAGGGGACCGCCGCCCGCCTCGATGGCCGCGTCCTTGCCGGAGACCTTTCCGACCAGGGCCGAGGAGGCGAGGCTCATCGCGACGGTGGAGATGACGGCAGGGCCGAGGCCTTGGCCGAACTCGCGGACCAGGCTGGTGGCACCGGACGCCATGCCGGTCATCTCGATCGGGACGGCGTTCACCGCGGCCGCCGTCAGCGACGACACCACACAGATGAAGCCGATGCCGAGAAGCAGCACCGGACCGATGAACGCGGCCAGCGACGTGGTGGTGATGGGCAGTGCCGCGATCCAGAACTGGCCGGCGGCCATGGGGATCAGGCCGCCCGTCAGCAGCCAACGCGGCTCGACCTTGGTGAGCATCCGGCTCAGGACCGGGGCGAGGAGCAGCGGAATCAGCTGCAGGATCACGAATGGCATGCCCGCGTCCAGGGCATCAAGGTGCATCACTGCGCCGAGCCTGATCGAGACGGAGTACGCGGTGCCGATGAAACCGAACATGCCGACCAGGGCGACAACGGCGGCGGCGGCGAACGACGGGATCTTGAGCAGTTCTAGGTTGAACATGGGCGACGTGGCCCGCATCTCGGCGAACACGAAGCCGATGATGGCCACGGCCGCCAGCGAGAGGGCGCCGATGATGGCCGGGCTGCTCCAGCCGCGGTCACCGCCCTCGATGACACCCCACAGCAGCGCGGTCAGGCCGACAGCGATGGTGATCTGGCCCGGCCAGTCGAGGGTGCGGCCCGCGGGCGCCTTGGTGTCCGTGACGAACCGGAACACGCAGACGGCGACGATCAGACCGAGCACGACCGGTGGCACGAACGCCCAGCGGAAGTCGGCGACCGTGGCGAGGACGCCCGAGGAGAGCGGGCCGACCGCGGAGGCCAATGAGATGCTCAGCGCCCAGGTGGAGACGGCCTTGGCGCGTGACTTCTCCTCAGGGGTGAGGGCAGCGATCACGGCGAGGGAGCTGGGGAAGAGGGCCGCGGCGCCGAGACCCGCGAGGGCCTGGCCGGTGAGAAGCATGGTGATGCTCTGCGAGGTGGCGTTGAGCAGTTCACCGAGTGCGAGGACGAGTCCGCCGAGGACAAGGAGACGCTTACGTCCGAACAGGTCGCCGACCACACCGAAATTCAGCTCGAGAATGGCTGTGGGGAGGATGAAGGCCGATGTCACCCAGGCCATCTGGGCGCCTGAGGCGCCGAATGCGGACTGGATCTCTCCATTGATCGGCGAGGGCACGGTGATACACATCTGTGCCGCGGCGACGGCGAGGCAGCACGCTATGAGCGTTCCCCTGTCGAGCCGCTTCAGGGCGTTCAATTCCGTCATGGTCTGTTGTCCTCACGCTGTTTCATGTTCACGTTGAAGTTCGTGCTGGCTTCCCGGTGCCTCACGGACGTTCTATGAGTTCGATGAGATTGCCTTCCGGGTCGCTGACCCAGGCCATTCGGATTCCGGGTTCGGGTGAAGGACCGGGCTTCACCCCTTCGCCCGCGCCTCTCGCCCGCAACTCCTCGTAGAGGGTGTCGAGTTCAGGGGTGGTGATGGCGAAGTGGCCGTAGCCCTCGGTGAGGGTGGCGGTGATCGGGTCTGGGGCCCGCAGGCCGGGCCGTGAGCCGGGGCGGGCGAGGAGTTCGAGCCGCCAGCCGTCGGGGTGTTCCAGGACGGTGCCCCGCAGGCTCGGGCCTTCGAGGTGGAACTCGAAGACACTGGTGAGGCCGAACGCCGTGCGGTACCAGCAGGTCAGCGTGTCGAGGTCCCGGACGTTGATGCCGACGTGGTCGAGGTGGGCGCGCACGCCGCTCACCCGGCCATCGCACTGTCGCCGCCGTCGACCATGAGGTTAGCGCCGTTGACGAACGCGGCTTCGTCGGAGCAGAGGAACGCCGCCACGCGCGCGATGTCCTCGGGCTGCCCGACCCTGCCTACCGGTATTCGGGCCTCCAGCTGCGCCTTCGGACCGTTGGGGTCGTCCAGGAAGGGCGCAGTGGCGGGGGTGCGGGTCATGCCGGGGGCGATGGTGTTGACCCGGATGCCGTGCCCGGCCCCTGCCGCGCACAGGTGCCTGCTCATGGCGAGCACTCCGCCCTTGGCCGCGCCGTGCGGCACCATCGGCATGAACGGCGCGCCGCGCACGGCCGCCACGGAGGCGACGTTCAGGACGGTTCCGCCGCCGCGCGCGATGAGGTGTGGCCAGGCCGCCTGCGTACAGAAGTACGGGATGTCGAGCTCGTTCTTGATGGTGAAGTACCAGTCGTCGGCGGGCATGTCGGCGAACGGGCCGTTCCGCAGTGCGGAGGCGTTGTTGTAGAGGATGTCGATGCCGCCGAACGCCTTGATGCCAGCTTGGATCCATTCCTTCGCGCCGCCCTGCGTGGACAGGTCGACGGGGGCGAAGGAGCGCATGATGCCGCCGGCCTTCTCGACCAGTTCCACGGTTTCCGCGGCGGATTCGGCGTCGATGTCGCAGCCGAAAACGGTGGCACCTTCCGCCGCGAAGATCTGGGCGGCGGCGCGCCCTATTCCTGCTCCGGTGCCGCTGATGAAGGCCACTTTTCCGGCGAGTCGGGCCATGATGTCGATTTCCCTTTTTCTGTGCGCGTGCTCACTGCTGAAGCCGCAGAAGATGCTGAAGACGCTGAGGTTTGTGGAGGTGGTGAAAGCGTAGGGAGCCCTATTCGCTGGAACAAGAATTGAGTCACGATGGGTGCATCGGGCGTTCGTATGGCTGGTATGCGGCGCGGGCCCGCTCTCAACTCACGGGCGCGTCGAGGGCATTGGTGATCGCTTTGACGCCGCCGTGTGCCGCGTAGCCGCCGTCGACGGTGATCTCGGCCCCGTTCACGTACGAGGCGTCGTCGCAGAGCAGATAGACGACCAGCGGCGCGACCTCGTCGACGGTTCCGGCGCGGCCCTGCGGGGTCATCGCCAGGTGCGCCCGGACGAACACCGGGTTCGCGCCGTCCATGAGCGGGGTCTCGATGTAGCCGGGGTGGATCAGGTTGGTGCGGATGCCGCGCGGGGCGAGTTCGAGGGAGGCGACCTTCGACAGGCCGCGCAGGGCCCATTTGCTGGCGGTGTACGCGGCCGCGTGGTGTGCGGTGAGTGCGGCGACGGAGCCGACGTTGACGATCGAGGAGCCGGTCGGCATCAGCGGGGCGAGGGTCTGCATGCCGAGCATGGGCCCCGTCGTGTTGACGGCGAACGCCCGCTCCCAGTCGGCGAGTTCGATGGCGCCGAGCCGGGCCCGCATGGGGATGCCCGCGTTGTTGACGAGCCCGTGCACCGCGTCCAGCGAGTCGCCGAGCGCGGTCCACTCGTCGGGCGAGGTGACGTCGAGGTGGCGGCCGCTGACGTCGAGGCCGTCGCCGCGCAGCTTCGCTGCCAGCGCCTGCAGCGCGTCGTCCTGGACGTCGGTGGCGATCACCCGCGCGCCCTCTCGCGCGACGGCCTCCGCCTCGGCGGCGCCCTGCCCCTGGGCGGCTCCGGTGATGACAACGGTGCGTCCGGCGAGCCGAGTTGAGCTCATGGTCGTCCTCCAGATGTGGGGTGGTGCGCCCACGCTAGGAAGCGGCCGTCATCTCCGGAAACGCGAGTTCACCATGACTGCCATCAGCCGGACGAATGTCCTCGGGCAGGGGCGCGTCGAGACCGGCGCCGACCTTGCGCACGGTGTCGCGCAGCCAGCGGTGGGCGGGGTCGGAGTGCCGGTTGTGGTGCCAGTACATGGCCTCGACCAGAGGGACGTCCGGAAATGGGGTGGGGACCACGGTGCAGCCGGTGAACCCTTCGTAGCGCCGGGCAAGTCGCTCGGGCACCAGGGCCACCAGATCGGTCCCCGCGACCAGGAACGGCATCGCGCTGAACCCGGGCGTGCTGACCTGCACGCGCGGCGTGACACCGAGGGTCTCCAGCTGCCGCTCGGCCGGTGTCTGCGTCTTGCCCAGCACACAGGCCGCGTGCGGCATGTCGGCGAGATCGGCGACGCTGAGCCGTCCACCGGCGCGCAGCCGGGGGTTCTCCCGGTCCACCAGACACACGAACCGGTCGTGCATCACCGCCTCGCTGACGCCCGGGAGCTGGTATCCGAGCGGCACGATCATGAGGTCGTGGCAGCGCAGATGTGTCTCGGTCTCCAGCTGCCCGTTGACGATGGGGTGGAAGTCGATCCGGGTGCCGGGCGCCTCGTCGGCCATCACCCGCAGCAGCGGTTCGACGAGGACCGTCATCACGTAGTCGCTCATGACGACGGAGAACCGCTGCCGGCTGCGTGCCGCGTCGAAGTGCCGGGTCAGCGACAGCGCCTCCTCGGCCTTGCCGAGCGAGGCCCGCACGACCGGCAGCAGCCGTTCGGCGAGCGGGGTGAGCTCGTACTCGCGGCCGACGCGCACCAGCAACTCGTCGTTGAAGTGGCGGCGCAGACGGCTGAGCGAGCCGCTCATCGCGGACTGGCTGGTGGAGAGGCGAACCCCCGCGTGGGTGACGTTCTTCTCCTCCAGGAGGGCTTCGAGCGCCACCAGAAGGTTGAGATCGATCGCTCCCAGGCCCATCGGTGTCCCCTTTCTCCGGCTTCCTCGTCGAAGCCCGGCGAAACGGGAGCGTAACCACGCCCCCGGCCTGCGGGAAGAGGCCCGGGGCCGATCACCACCAGATGCGATGGCATCCATTGCCCAGGCACATGTTCGCAGGTGAAGGGAGGTGCGAATACACAGCGCATGCATGGCGCAGGCACAGCCGTCGCGGGCCTGGATGTGCTACGGGCGCGGGGTGCGGCCCCGTTTCCGGGCCCGCGGCAGATAGGCGTCGGCGCGGCCCGGGACGATCCGGTTGGAGAGGGTGCCGAGGCGTTCGACGCTGAGGGTGACCTCGTCTCCGGGGACGAGGGGCGGCGGGGTGCGCTCGCCGACCCGGCCCCAGTGCTCGGCGAGGGCGCCCCAGCCGCACGTGCCCGAGCCGAGGATGTCGCCGGGGCGCACCCAGGCGTCGCGGGAGGCGTAGGCGACCATCTCCTCGAAGGTCCAGGAGCAGTGGGCGAGGGTGTCCCGGCCGATGAGTTCGCCGTTGAGGGTGACGGTCATCTCCAGGTCGAGGAAGCCGTCGCCGTCGCGCCGGTCCTCGACTTCGTCGGCGGTGACGAGGCAGGGGCCGAGTGTGTTGGCGAAGTCCTTGCCCTTGGAGAAGCCGAGGCCGAGGTTCTTCTCGGGTTTCTGCAGGTCGCGGGCGGACCAGTCGTTGAAGATCAGGTAGCCGACGAGGTGGTCGCGGGCCCGCTCCGGGGTGAGGTCGCGTCCGGCACGGCCGATGACGGCGCCGACCTCCAGCTCGAAGTCGAGCACGGAGCAGCCGGCGGGAATCGGTACCTCGTCGCGGGCGCCGTGTCCTGCGTGGGGGTTGGTGAAGTAGAAGTTCGGGGCGCGGTACCACTCCTCGGGTACGTGTTCCAGGCCGTCCAGGGATTTGGAGACGCCCTCGATGTGCGCCTCGAAGCCGACGAAGTCCCGGATGGACGGAGGCGTGAGGGGTGGCAGCAGCCGCACCTGATCGACCGTCAATTCGGTGGAGGCGGCGAGGGCTTCACTGCCTGCCGCATGCAGGGAGTCGTCCTCGATGAGCCCGAGCACGGTGGTGCCCGGCGGCAGCGGATGCACGGCGCCGTCGCGCACGACCCCGGCGCGCTCTTCACCTTCGTACTCGTATGTCGCGAATCGCATGACGTTAGTGCTCCTGCTCCCAGTGGTTGGTGTTGGTCACGGCGGAGGTGCTGAGGTGTCCGGCGAAGAGGTCCTTGGGGTCGCGGGCGGCGCGGACCCGCTGGAGTCGCTGCCACTGCTCGTCCCCCATGAACTTCACCTGGCGGACGGTGAAGTCGGAGTCGCCGAGGTACTGGCCGACAGTGACGGGTTCCATGGCGGCCATGGCGTCGTCGAGCCAGCCGCGCAGTTCGGCGTCGCGGGACGCGTCGTCGTACACGACGTACGAGGCGCAGTAGATCTCCGACTGGAGGGAGAACGCCATGTCGTCGGGGAGCGCCCGCAGCGGCGCCATCGAGAACCAGATGGTGAAGGTCTGCCGGGTGGGGTGCTCGGTGAAGGCTTTCCGGATCGCCGGGACCACGTCCTGCGCACTGCCGCTCAGCCAGGCGTTGTCGACGAGATAGCGGTGGCCTTCGGGGTTGGCGGTGCGCTGTCCCTGGAGTTGCTCCGCGAACGTGGTGGGTTCGGCTTCGACGCGGAAGACGGCCCGGTCGGCGTACGGATTGGCGTGCAACGGGGCCAGTGCTTCGGCGGCCTCCTCGGCGGTGTCGGTCAGGGCGACGCCGGTGACGAGGAGCAGCGGCTCGTCGGCTTCCGGCGCGGTCTGCGTCAGGGCGACGATCTCCACCACGTCCGACACCGTGTGGTGCATGCCGTGCAGCCACGTCATGACCTCGTCGAACAGGCCGAGCGGATAGCCGTGGACCGTGTGCGCCAGGTGGGCAGGCAGCGGGCGGGTGCGCAGGTGGAAGCGGGTGACGACGCCGAAGAAGCCGGGGCCGGCGCCGCGGGCCGCCCAGTACAGGTCGGTGTTCCGCTCCGCGTCGGCGCGGACGAGTTCGCCGTCGGCCGTGACGATGTCGAGGGCGACGATCTGCTCTGCCGCCCAGCCCCAGCCGCGCGCGTTCCAGCCCTGCCCGCCCTGGAGCAGAAATCCGCCGATGCCGACGGACGGGCAGTGGCCGCCGCCGAAGAAGCGGCCGAACTGTGCGAGGTACGGTCCCAGTTCGTCGCCGCCCTGCACGCTGGGTGTCGCCGTCACGATGCCCGTCGTCTCGTCGTACGTGATCTCGCGGAAGTCGCCGAGGTCGATCAAGAGGGCGTCGCGCCGCACCGACCAGGCGGCCCAGCTGTGCCCGCCGGAGCGGACGGCGACCTGCCAGCCGCGTGCGCGGGCGAGGCGCACGCCGTCGACGACGTCCTGTTCGCAGGCCGCGTTCAGCACGGCGGCAGGCGTACGTCCTTGGGGACGGCGGGAGTTGAAGACGCGGCCGAAACAGGCTTCGGTGAAGCCAGTGTCGTCGGGAAGGATCAGGTTCATTTCATCGCAATCGGGTTGACGGGGGCGCCGACCGCGCCGGTGACCGGCAGTGGCGCGGCGACCAGCAGGAACTCGTGGACGCCGTCGGCGGCGCAGTCCGCGGCGAGCTCCTCCAGGTCCCACATCTCGCCCAGCGGCAACCCTATGTTGGGGATGGCGATCTGGTGGAGCGGCGACATGGCGGGCCCCGGGAACTCGTAGGGCCGGACCTCAAGTCCCCATGTGTCGGAGGCGATTGCGGCGATCTCGGTGCGGTGCAGCCAGCCGAGCGTGGTGAAGGAGAGGCCCGGGGCGTCCCCGGCGGCGTAACCACCCCACTCGCCGAGGCGCTTGACGCGGCCGAGCTGTCCGGTGCGGACGAGGACGATGTCGCCGCGGCGCACGCCGGACGTGGCCCCCTGCGCCTCGATCGTGGCGCGCAGATGTTCTTCCAGGATGGGGAATCCGTCGGGGAGTTCACCGAGTTCGTCGCCGACCGCGCGGCCCACGTCGAGCAGGACGCCGCGGCCGGTGAAGGCGTCCCGCATGTGCTCGATGCCGGTGACCGAGTCGCCGTTCCCATTGACGATGGTGCAGGAACGGCCGTTCCATGCCTGCTTGTTGTCGTAGATGTGGCCGAGACCGTCCCATTGGGTGGAGGCCTGCAGCGGCATCACGACGTGGTCGTCGGCACCGCCGAAGCCGTGCGGGAAGCCCTGCGTTCCGGCGGCGGCGTCCGAACCCGTGTCCTTCATGTAGTGCACGGGGTTGATCCGGCCGCGGAAGCCGCGCTGCGGTCCGTCCTCGTTGAACTCCTGGGACAGCGAGAAGGAACGGCCGCGCCGCACGAGACCGGCCGCGTGGGCGCGGATCGCGTCGTCGATGTGGTTGAGCGTGCCGAGCACGTCGTCCTCACCCCAACGACCCCAATTGCGGTACGCGGCACGGGCCTTGGCGAGCTCTTCTTCGATCGGGCCCAGAGCGCTCACAGGGTCGTTCCTTTCAGCAGGTGCAGTGCGTTGCCGCCGGCGATGGCGGCCCGGTCCACCGGATCGAGCCCGGCCGCGTCCAGGCGGGCCACGGGGTCGGTGACCCCCATGTCGAAGGGGTGGTCGGTACCGAGCACGACCCGGTCTGCACCCGCCTCCTCGACCAGGTGACGCAGCGCACGCGGCGTGTAGACGAGGGCGTCGAACCACATGCGCCGCAGGTACGTGCTCGGGGGCTCGGCGCAGCCGCGTGCGTCGGGGCGGTGGTGCCAGGCGTGGTCGGAGCGGCCGATGTAGGTGGGGAGGTAGCCGCCGCCGTGCGCGGCGACGATCCGCAGGCCGGGGAAGCGGTCGAGGACGCCGCTGAAGATGAGGTGCGAGAGGGCGACGGTCGTCTCGGTCGGCTGGCCGACGGTGTTGCCGAGGTAGTGGCCGGCCAGGCGTTCGCCGAGCGAGCAGCCCCAGGGGTGGACGAAGACGACGGCGCCGAGTTGCTCGGCCCGGTGCCAGACGGCGTCGTGTGCCGGGTCGGCGAGTTCGCGGCCCTCGACAGCGGTGGAGACGCTGATGCCCGCCAGACCCAGGTCCTGCACGGCTTCACCGAGGAGGGCGACGGCCAGGTCGGGGTGTTGCAGCGGCACGGTACCGAGGCCGCGCAGGCGGTCGGGGGCTGCGGCGCAGTGCGCGGCCACCGCCGCGTTGACGGTGTGGGTGCGGTCGACGGCGAGTGCGCTGTCCGCCCAGTAGTGGTGCATCGGCATCGGACCGACCACCTGGACGTCGACACCCATCGCGTCGAGGTCGGCGAGCCGCGCGTCCACCGACGTCAACTTGTCGGCGAGGCGTGCGAGTTGGGAGCGGTTGATGTCCAGGGAGGCGGCGCCGTGGATGCGGGCCTCGGCAGCCCGTTCGGCGGCGAGTCCTGGGGCGCCGGCAAGCAGCGCGTCGGCGGCCGGGACGGCGAGATGGCCGTGGAAGTCCACGACAGTGCCGGTCATGCGGCGGCCGTCAGCGCGTCGAGCGTCTCGGACATGATGCGGGCCGGGTCGCAGCCGGGGGTGTCCGGGTGGATCTCCCAGTCGGCGAGCTGGAGGGAGTTCTCCAAAACCATGCGGACCCGGGGCATGCGCCGCGCCCGGAACGTCTCCAGTGCCTGTTCCACCGGGCCCTCGCCGGTGACCATCTCGGCGAGCGTCACCGCGTCCTCCATGCACATGGCGGCGCCCTGTGCGATCAGCGGCGGGCACGCGTGCACGGCGTCGCCGACGATCACCGCCCGGCCGCGGTGCCAGGGCTCCTCGACGAGCAGCGCCTCGATCCACCGGTAGTCGACGGGCGCCTCGTCGGGCAGGCCCGCGACGACCTTGCCCCAGGTGCCTGTGTAACCGGCGCCTCGCTCGCGCATCAGCGCCAGCGAGGTGTTCGCCCCGATGAGTGAGGCGTCGAGGTTCTCGTCGAGCAGATACGCGTAGCACTCGTCGGCGGAGATCGGGCTGTAGCCGGCCTTGTAGCGGGGACCGCCGTAGTACACCTCGGCGCAGTCCATCTCCGGCGGCCGCGCCCCCACCACCCTGAAGATCGACATGCCGACGGGGCGGGGCCGGGTGGCGATGCCGAGCATGGCGCGCATCTGCGAGTTGATGCCGTCGGCGCCGACCACGAGGTCGTACCGGCCGCTCGAACCGTCCGTGAACCCGACGTCCATGTGGTCGCCGCCCTGGTCGAGCCGCTCCACGCTCAGCCCGAGGCGGACCGTCACACCGTGCGCGTACACGGCGTCGCAGAGCGCGTCCTGAAGGTCCGCGCGGAGCGCTCCCGCCGTGGACGGCAGATCGGGTCCGCCGGTGTGCGGGGTGGGAAGTTCCGTGATGAGGGAGCCGTCGGCCCTGCGCAGCCGCATCGTGTCGAACGGCACGGCCCGCGCGAGCACCCGGTCGAGGACGCCCACCGCGCGCAGGGCGCCGAGGGCGTTGCCCTGCAGGGTGATGCCGTGGCCGACGCCGAACCACTGGGGGGATATCTCGACGAGCTCGACGTCGGCGCCTCGCTGGGCGAGGGCCAGGCTGAGCACGCTGCCGGTGATGCCGCCACCGACGACGAGCACCTTCTGTACGGGCATGGGCGATCCTAGGAACGTAGAAAAGAGAGAAGGGAGGGAAGGGGCGAGGGGGGAAGAGGGCGGTAGAACGGGGCAGGTCAACGGGGCACTGGAGCGAGTGCCTTCGAGCCTGTGCGGGCGAGCGCCGCCGGTCAACGGATCGAGGCATCGGCCCTGGGGACGTCATCCATCCCGTACGGCGATGGACCCGCAGATCAGGGCCGTCGGCATGCGGTGCGGTCCGGCGATGGCAGGCATCGCGAAACACCATTTCCGCCGACCGTGCGCGGTGCCTAGCGTCGAACGCATCCGCACCACTGGATTGCGCTAGGAGAGTCTCCCGTGCCCCGTCCCGATCAACTCCCCCCCGATATCGTCCCGTTCGCGCTCGGCACCTTCATGGATGAGGTCACGGGCCGCCACTTCCCCGGCCTGGTCGCGGACGACCGGGTGCGCGACCTCTCCGCCGAGGTGGCGTCGGTCCGCGCGCTGGTCGACGAGTGGGCGGCCTGGCTGCCGCGTCTGCACGCCCTCGCCCAGGACTCCGCAGGTCCCTGGCACGCCCTGGCCGACCTGCACGTCCGTACGCCGATCGAGCCGGGCCAGATCCTCCAGTCGGGCGCCAACTACCGCAAGCACGTGGTCGACCTGGTCGCCGCAGAGAAGGAGAGCGTGCACGGCGCCACCCCCGAGGAGGCCCGCGCGGACGCCGAGCGGATGATGGACGAGCGGGCCAGGAACGGCGTGCCGTACATCTTCCTCGGTTCGCCGCGCGCCCTGTGCGGCCCCTACGACGACATCGTGCTGCCGGCACTCGGCGAGCAGCACGACTGGGAGCTCGAACTCGCCCTGGTCATCGGAAAGTCGGGCCGCGACATCCCGGAGTCGGAGGCGATGTCGTACGTCGCCGCGTACACCATCAGCAATGATCTGACCACCCGGGACCGGCTGTACCGGCCGGATCTAAAGGCGATCGGCACGGACTGGTTCACGGCGAAGAACGCCGACACGTTCCTGCCCACGGGCCCCTTCCTAGTGCCGGCCGAGTTCGTCGGCGACCCGGGCGACGTCCGGATCACCCTGCGCCACAACGGTGTTGTGCGCCAGGACGAGTCCACCAAGGACATGATCTTCTCCATTCCCCGGCTCATCTCCTACGCCTCCACGACCACCACTCTGCGCCCCGGCGATCTGCTGCTGACCGGCTCACCGGCCGGCAACGGCGCGCACTGGGGTGTCTTCCTCAAGCCGGGTGACGTCCTTGAGACGGAGATCCCGGGCCTGGGACGGCAGCGCAACACCGTCAGGAGCCACGCATGAGCTTCCCCCCGATCACTCACTTGCGCCATGTCGACCTGGCTGTACCGGACTTCGCGACCCAGCGCGCCTTCTACGGCACGACCTGGGGCCTGACGGAGGTCGCGAACGACAGCCGTGTCGCGTTCTTCGCCGCCGAAGGCAGCCCGGAGCAGTACGTCGTCCGGATCCGCGAGGACGAGCGCAAGCGCATGGACCTCGTCGCGTTCGGCGCCGTGTCCGCCGCGGCCGTCGACGAGCTGGCACTGCGTCTCGCCCGCGCAGGCGTACAACTCATCCACGAACCCAGGGACTTGGACACCCCAGGCGGCGGCTACGGTCTGCGTTTCTTCGACCCGGAAGGCCGGGTGGTGGAGGTTTCCGCGGACGTCGCGACCCGCACCCACCGCAAGATCGAGGAGCGCGAGGCGGTCCCGGTCCGCCTCTCGCACGTCGTCATCAACTCCCAAAACCCGGAAGGTCTGCGGGACTTCTACATCAAGCACCTGGGCTTCCGGCTCACGGACACCCTCTACTCGCCGCACATGGGCGACCTGATGTACTTCCTGCGCTGCAGCCCGCTGCACCACTCCTTCGCGATCGCCCGCGGGCCCCATGTCTCCCTGCACCACGCCTCGTTCGAGATGCGCGGCGTGGAGGAGTACATGCGCGGCACGGGCCGTGCGCTGCGGGCCGGCACCAGGCTCACCTGGGGTCCCGGCCGGCATCTCGCCGGCGACAACACCTTCTCCTACTTCCACGACCCGCACGGCAACACGGTCGAGTACACGACCGAACTCGCCGTCCTGGACGAGGACTTGTGGCATCCGGGCCGCCACGACGTGGACGACCCGGTCACGCAGGACCAGTGGGGCACGGCGGACCCGATGAGCGAGTCGGTCGCCAAGGAGCAGTTCAACGATCCCGACGTGCTCTTCGAAGCACCGCCGGTATGAGTCACCGCACTACTACACCCGCAGAGAGGCCGTAAGCAGTCATGGCTGAGATCCTGAAGCACGCCGTCCCCAAGGCCGAGATGACCGCATCGCTCGACCAGGTGCGCTCGACCGTCGCGGGCGTCATCGCCGACATCCGCGAGCGCGGTGACGACGCGGTGCGCGCGTACTCGCAGAAGTTCGACAACTGGTCGCCCGAGTCGTTCCGGCTCAGCGACGCCGACGTGGAGAAGATCGTGGCGTCGGTGCCGCGGCAGGTCATCGACGACATCACGTTCGTGCAGGACCAGGTGCGCGCGTTCGCTCGCCACCAGCTTGACTCCATGGGCGAGTTCGAGGTGGAGACGCTCCCCGGCGTGCGCCTGGGGCACAAGCACATCCCGGTGCAGGCCGCGGGGGCGTACATCCCGGGCGGGCGTTACCCGCTGACCGCGTCCGCGCACATGACGATCGTGACCGCGAAGGTCGCGGGTGTGCCACGGGTCGTCGCATGCACTCCGCCGATCCACGGCGAGATCCCGGCGGCCACGGTCGCCGCGATGCACCTGGCGGGCGCCGACGAGATCTGGCTGCTCGGCGGGGTGCAGGCCGTCGCCGCGATGGCGGTCGGCACCGGCACCATGCAGCCGGTCAATCTGATCGCCGGCCCCGGCAACGCCTACGTCGCCGAGGCCAAGCGGCAGTTGTTCGGCGAGGTCGGCATCGACCTGTTCGCGGGACCGACCGAGATTCTGGTCCTCGCGGACGAGGCCGCGGACCCGTTCGTCTGCGCGGTCGACCTGCTCTCCCAGGCCGAGCACGGCCCTGACTCCCCCGCCGTCCTCATCACCACCTCACGCGAGGTCGCCGAGAAGACCATCGCCGAGGTCGAGCGGCTCCTGCCGACCATGCCGACGCGCGACTACGCCGAGCCGGCCTGGCGCGACCACGGGCAGGTCCACGTGGTGGGCTCGGTCGACGAACTGTTCGCGCTGGCCGACGAGTTTGCGTTCGAGCACGTCGAGGTGCTGACCGCCGAGCCGCGTCTGGCGCTGGAGAAGATGACGCAGTACGGCGCTCTCTTCCTCGGCGAAGGCACCTGCGTCTCCTTCGGCGACAAGGTCATCGGCACGAACCACGTCCTGCCCACGCGCGGCGCCGCCCGCTACACGGGCGGCCTGTGGGTCGGCAAGTACCTGAAGACCGTCACGTACCAGGAAGTCACCGACACCGAGTCGCAGGCACTGCTCGGGCGCCTGTGCGGGCGGGCCTCGCGCGTGGAGCTGTTCGAAGGACATGCGCGCTCCGGAGACGTACGGGCGGCGCGGGCGGCCGGGGACGCGCTGCCGTGGAACGAGTGAGCGGCCTCCAAGGGCGTACGGCCCTGATCACGGGCGGTGGCGGACCGCTCGGCCGCGCCTTCGGGCGGGCCCTCGCCGCGGCCGGGGCGAGGGTGATCCTCACCGGCCGGGACGAGCTGTCGCTGAAGGCCGCCGCCGACGGGATCGGCCCGGGTGCGAGCACGGCGGTCTGCGACGTCACGGAGCCGACGTCCGTGCGCGACCTGAGCGGCCAACTCGCTGACGAGGACGTGTCGTTGCTCGTCAACAACGCGGGCGTCGCGGGCCCGGTCCGTTCCCTCGTCGACATCGAGCCCGCCGAGTGGGACGACGTGTTCGCCGCGAACGTACGAGGCGTGTACCTGATGTGCCGGGCGTTCCTGCCGCCCATGCTGGCAGCCGGGCGCGGCGACATCGTCAACATCGCCTCGGTGAGCGGCAAACGGCCCCTGCTGAACCGCACCCCGTACACCGCCTCGAAGATGGCGCTGCTCGGGCTGACCCGCACCCTCGCCGGTGAGGTCGGGCCGCGCGGCATCGCCGTCAACTCCCTCTCCCCCGGCCCGGTCCGCGGCCCCCGCATGGACCGCAACTTCCGGCTCACCGCCGAACTCACCGGCTGCACCGTCGAGGAGGCGGAGCGGGACTTCGCGTCGCGGGCCGCGCTCGGCCGCCTGGTGGAGGAGGACGAGGTGGCGCAGGCCCTCGTCGCGATGCTGGCGATGCCCGGCCTGTGCGGCGCCGACATCGACCTGTCGGCAGGGATGATCGCACCCGCGTAGCAGGACGCGCACAGGTGTGGGGCGGCCGGGAAGGACCACGGCCGCCCCACAGCCACGCCCGCACCCGACCCTGTGACTCCGCCAGGAAACAGGCCTTGCGATCCGAGCCATCGCCGTCCCACATGTGTACGTCGATGCCCTGTCCTCCACCGCGCCCGCCTGCTGTACTCACGCCCACCGCACCTCAGGTTCCGGACGCGGCCGGCGCGCCCTCGCGCCGCCGGCCCTGCGCGCCTCCGGACCCCTTCGCGCCTACGAACTGTGGAAAGGCATTCCATGTCGCAGATCAACCGACGCCGTTTTCTGATCGCCGGTTCGGCGACGGCGTCAGCCCTGCTGGTCCCGTCGGTGACCGCCACCGCCGCCCGCGCCGCCACCCGGACCACGGGCCGGAGGCTGACGGTCGGCCCCGGCGAGACGCACACGGTGTCCGCCACCACGCGCCTCGGCCGGCTGACCGTGGTGAGCGGCGGCATTCTCGCCGCTCCCGACGGCTCCACCCTCACGCTCACTGTGGACGGTGTGGAGACCGGTCAACTCCTCACCGGGACCGGAGGCACCGCGACCCGCATCCAGGCGGGTACGTACTCCGGTGACGTCGTGCTCACCGTCGCCACCTCGAACGCCGTCACCTACGAGACGCTCACCTTCCCGTTCCGTCAGGCGGTGTACGTCGACGCGGACGGCGTCGTGCGCGACGAGTCGGTGCTCGCCGCGGTGCGGGGCGGACGGCTGACCGACACGGCGGCCGAGGGCATTTCGATCGCGTCGACGGGCGAGTGCTTCAACGGTGTGTACGTGCGGGACGCCGCGTACACGCTGAAGAACACCTCGTTCGTGCTGACCGGCAACGGCCGCTGTGACTTCGCGGGTTACGGTGCCGCGGTCGTCGGCGACGGCTCGGCGACGACGCTCGTCGTCGACGGTGCCACCATCGTGAACCGGGGGGTGGTCCGCACCGCGGTCATCTCCAACGACGGCGCGAACGTCATCGTGAAGAACTCCTCGATCCGCTGCCGCAACGGCGAACTGCCCGCCGACTACCAGGCGACCGTGGAGACGCCGTACATGGAGTCGGTGCCGTGGATGCTGGGCCTGGACGGCAACGTCCGCGCCACCAACCTCGTCGGCAAGGGCAGCAGGGCCACATACCTCAACTCAACTGTTCTGTCGGAGACTTGGGGAGCACTGTCCGTCGAGGGCGGCAGCGCGCTCAAGCTGACCGCGATCAACAGCCGTATCGGCAACACCGGCCGCTACGGCTACGGCACCTACGCCATCGGCGACGCCACCGTCCGCGTGCTCGGCTCCCGGCTCGACGTCGGCTCGTACGCGACGATCATCGCGGGCCCGGCGGCGGTCGTGCACTACGGCGACAGCACCCCGGACGCCGTCTCCGACCTCAACGACGAGCTCGCACTCGGCCTGTCGGCCTCCGAGCTGCGGGCGATCCCGACACGGTCCACGACCATCGACTCCGGCCACTTCGGCTGGATGTTCTTCGGCGCGGGGCAGTTGACCGTGGACGGCGGCACAGTCGTCGACTCGGCCATGTCGACCTTCCTCAACAAGGGCCAGCAGACGACGATCTCGGTCGACGGCTCGAAGGGCGCCCGCCTCAACCCGGGCAACGGCGTCATCCTCCAGATGATCGAGCTGGACGACCCGGGCCCGGTCCAGGTCGACGGCAAGATGATGAACGTCGGTGTCTACACCGAGCCGACGACCGACCCGACGAAGGACACCGCCTTCGACACGACGGCCACGCACACGGCGGACGGCGCGGCGACGTTCACGGACATCGCGCTGCGCGGGGACTTCTACAACGCCATGCGCACGGGCAAGAACATGGTGCTGACGTTCACCAAGTCGGCTGTGGAGGGCGTCATTTCGGCGACGTCGGCCAAGCACCGCGTGTCGACGATCGACGCCGACAACTTCTACGACCTGGGCGTCGTCACCAACACCGTGCAGGCCGCGGTGAACAACGGTGTCGTCGTCACGCTCGGCCGGGGCTCCTCGTGGACGGTCACCGGCACCTCGTACCTGACGTCGCTGACGCTCGCCGCGGGCGCTTCGGTGCGTGCGCCGCGCGGCAAGAAGGTGACGCTGACGGTGGACGGCACGGCGACGGAGCTGACGGCGGGGGCCACGTACAGCGGGGCGCTGACGCTGACGGTCGCCTGAGACAACGCGTGAGTGAGGCGCGGTCCCCGGACAGGGGGCCGCGCCTCAGTCGTGCGGTCAGACACCCCATGTCGTTTGGTGTCAATCGGCATGGAGGTGGGTGTGGTGCGACCAGGCGGTCGATTCGTCGTAGCGGGTGCGGGTTTTGAGGCAGCCGTGGAGGATGCCGACGAGTCGGTTGCCGAGCTGGCGGAGGGCTGGGTTGTAGCCGGCCTCACGGGCGCGTTGCTTGTCGTAGTAGCTGCGGGCGCCGGGTGAGGCCCGCAGGGCGGAGAACGCCTGGGTCTGAAGCGCGTCGGCGAGCCGGTTGTTGCGGACGTAGCGGGCCTGGACGGTGTGGCTCTTGCCGGAGGCCCGGGTGATGGGGCTCGTGCCGGCGTAGTTCTTGCGGGCCTTCGCGCTGGCGTATCGGGTGGGGTCGTCTCCGAACTCGGCGAGCACCCGGGCGCCGACGATCTCACCGATGCCGGGCATCGAGAGGTAGATCTCAGCGTCCGGGTGCGCCAGAAAATGTGCCCTCACCTGCTCTTCCATCACGGCGATCTGCTCGTTCAACGCGATGATCAGACGGGCGTGAGCGGTGGCGGCGGCCGCGTAGGCGGCGGTGACCGACTCCGGCAGGCCAAGCTGCCGCTCTCGCAGCGTGCTCTGGATGGTGGCCGCTTTGGCGTCCCGGTTGTGGCGGCGGTGGCGGGTCAGGACGGCGGCGATCTGGGTGCGGGTCAGCTTCGCCGCCGTGGCCGGGGTAGGTGCCTTGACCAGCAGTTCCAGCGCGTCCGTGTTGGTCAGGGCCAGGTCCGCGTAGGCGTTCAGGGCGGCGGGGAAGTACTCGCGCAGTGTGGTGCGCAGCCGCTGGAAGGTGCGGGTGCGTTCCCAGATCAGACTCTGGTGGGTGCGGGCGACGACCTTCACGGCCTGGGCGTGCTCACCGTCGCCAGCCACCGGCCGCAGCTGGGACCGGTCGATGCGGACCATGTCGGCGAGCGCGTGCGCGTCGCCCTTGTCGCTCTTGGCTCCGGAGGAGCCATACCGTTCCTTGAAGCGGTTGACCTGCCGGGGGTTGATCGCGAACACCTGGTAGCCGGAGGCGATCAGGGTCTGCACCCACGAGCCGCGGTCAGTCTCGATCCCAACCACGATCTCGGCCGGGTCCAGGCCCTCGCCGCCGTGGCGGGCGACGAGTTCGTGCAGTTTCGCGATGCCCACCACCCCTTCGGGCAGGTTCGCGACGGCCAGCTTCCGGCCGCTCTCGCCCTGGACCTCGACATCGTGGTGATCTTCGGCCCAGTCATCACCGATCAACAGCAACAGACCCTCCCCAGTCACGTACTTCCCACAGCGGTGCAGCCTGCGGAAGGCACGGCACGCGGCCTAATGGATCCAGTGCTCACGCCCTGACGGGCGGGCACGCCACCCCATCAGCGGTCTGGCCTCCCGGCCGACCAGCAGGGGCACGGTCTGACCTCAGAGCTCGAAGGCTCCGGCGTCGAAAGTGCTCACCCGCTGGCGGCTACGGAACCGAGCATTCCCCGGTTCCGTAGCTCCCATTAGGCGACGGTGACGGTCACGGCACCCGTGTACGTGGTGCCCGGGACGAGGTCGGTCTCGACCCCGTCGACGGTCAGCTTCAGGCCCTTGCCCTTGACCTGCGCCGCCGCGTCGACGACCAGCCTGCTCAGGTACGAGGTCCCGGTGACGGTCCAGGATGCGCCCGCGCCCAGGTTCACGTGGACGCCGTTGTTGACGACGGGCCCGGGAGTGTTGGTGACGCGCCCCAACTGGTCGTACTCGGCGCTGGTGATGGTGTCGATCGCGTGCCGCGAGGTGGCGGCCGAGATGACGCCCCGCAGGCGCGTGGTGCCGTCGAAGGTGAGGACGAGGTTCTTGCCCGTCCGCATGGCGTTGTAGAAGTCGCCCTTCAGCGGGATGTCGGTGAAGGTGGCGGTCGCGTCGGCGGAGTGGACGGCGGTGACGTCGAAGGACGTGTCCCTCGTCGGGTCGGTGGTGGGCTCGGTGTAGACGCCGGTCATGGATCCGGGGTCGTCGGTCTCCATGACCTGGACGAGTACGCCGTTGCCCGCCTCGATGCGGGCGCCCGCGGAGCCGTCGACGACGATCGATGCCTTCTTGGCCTTGTTGAGGAAGGCGGTCTCCGCGGTGGTGAGGCGGGAGCCGCCGCCGAGGGTGACGGAGCCGCCGTCGCCGCTGTGCCACATCACGCCGAAACGCCGCGAGTCGAGAGTGCAGGGGCGCGGCTCCAGCGCGGCGAGTTCGGCCGCGCTCAACGCGAGCCCGAGGCTGTCGTCGAGCGCGGAGACGGCCTCGCGCGTGCTGTCACCGAAGGTGATCCGGCCGCCGGTGTTGATGGCGACGAAAGTGGCGACGTCGAAGTCCGTGCCGAGGAAGACGTCGGTACAGCTCTGCCCGTCCGCGTAGGTCCCGTACCCGGAGTCCCCCGTGATCGCCACCTTGCAGTTGACCGCCGACAGCTGGGCGCCCCGCACCGAGTCCGTCGACATCGCACCCCAAGCCTCCGACGACACCGAGGAGTTGAGGTACGTCGCGGTGCTGTTGCTGCCGATGAGGTTGGTCGCGCGGACGTTGCCTCGGATGCCGAGCATCCACGGCACGGTCATCATGTTGGCGCCGAAGCCGGGCGTGTAGTCGTCGGGCAGGACGCCTTCGCGGGCGTGGATCCGGGAGTTCTTCACGATGACGTCTGCGCCGTCGATGCTGATCACGCCGGTGCGCACGACTCCGCGCGTCTCGATGTCGGCGTCCTCGACGACGAGCCGCGTCCCGTCGCCACTGCCGGTGACGGCGCACCCGTAGGCGGCGAAGTCGCAGCGCCCGTTGCCGTCGAAGGCGACGCGGGGCCGGGTGAGCGTGTACGAGGCGCCCTCGGCGACGTAGAGGCCGTTGAACGCCTCGCCGGTGGAGGAGAAGCGGACGTCGCGGGCGTACGCGTCGGTGAGGCGTCCACCGACCGCGCTCGACAGCGCCGAGGCGGCGGCGACGACGCCCGCGGCGCCGACGTACACGCCGTGCCGCAGATGGAAGGTGGCGCCTGCGAAGGAGTACAGGTGCTCGGTGGCCGGAGTGATGACGATGTCACCGTGGTAGGTGCCGGCGGCGATGACCGTTGTCAGGCCGTACGTCCCGTCGAGCGCGGATCCGGTCTCCACGCCATCAACGGTGAGGGTGAGTATCCGGCCCTCGGGCGCGGCGAGTTGCGCGCCGTCGGCGACGGTCAGCCGGGACAGCCGGGTGACCGTGGTGACCTCCCAGGTCTCACCGGAGGCGACGGACCTGGCGGGAGCGGCGGGAGCGGCGGCGCCCGCCGCGGTCGTGGAGATCAGGGTGGCGGGCACGGCCGCGGCGAGCGCGAGGAGCACATGGCGTCGCGCGGGCGCCGCGGAGACCGAGTTGGATCCGGCGGTGGTGCGGTGGGTCACGGATGTCCTCCTTGAGGTGCGGCCGAAAGGGCCGGGCGGGAAGCGTGCGCCAGGAGTGAACCAGGCGGCATCCTCGGGAGGAAGCACCGATTTCCTGTGAACTGCCCTGAATGCCATGGGCGTTGGCCATGGAAGCCATACGGCGCGCCCATGCCGACTGCGCGGGGGCAGGAGTGGGCCGCCGCGCAGTCGACCGCTCGCCTCGGGCCGGGTCAGTCGGTGCTGACGCCGACCGTGAGCGTGGCCGCATAGCCGTCGGAGACGTCGCCGCCCAGAGCCGTCAGGGTGAGCAGCCCGGAGCTTGCGCCACCGCCGTCGTAGACGGTGTCGTCGTCGAGGGACGTCTCCTGCCCGGTGTTGGCGCTGTACGGGGACGCGGCCTGGACCTGCTCGTTGATGTCCGGGTCGAAGAACAGTTGGCCCGTGTGGATGATCTCCCCACCGGTGTAGGTGCCGTCGGTGAGCGTGACGTCGGTGTGCACCCGCATGTGGACGTGGACGGCGCGCGACACATAGTGCCCCGGCCAGATGGAGACGAGCTTCACCTGGCCGCTGGAGTCGGTGAGTTGGCCGCCGCGCAGGAAGGTGCCGTTGTCCTCCTCCTCGTGCCCGTTGCGACCGACGAAGCCGGAGTACTCGCCGAGTGCGTCGCAGTGCCACAGCTCCACGAGGGCGTCGGCGAGCGGCGCACAACCGTCGGTCTCGTCGACGACGGTGAAGGTGTACTCGACGGGGAAGCCCTCCTTGTCCTCGGTGATGTCCTCGCGGACGAGGGCGCCTTCGAGGGCGTAAGGCCCTTCGGTGACCTCGGCGTTGAGGGAGCAGACGACGGCGGCCGTCGTGGTCGCCCCCTTGCTCGTGGTGCTCCTCTCGGGAACGGCGTCGGCCGTGGCAGCCAGAACGCCTCCGGCGACCACTGCCACGGCGCCGCCGGCCGCGAGGACCGTGCGGCGGCTCAGGGCGGTGGGGGACGCCTTGTGGTGGGGGGTGTGCGGCTCGTGCTGCCTGTCGGCAGAGGAGTTTTCTGTCATGAGCACGGCAACATAGGGACGGAACCTGTGTCTCACATGGTCCGGGGCTGTGCATTCGGTAAGTCCACGGCGGCGACTTCAGTATCGCGCCAACTTCCCTAACCTGTCGACAGATTGAGAGATTTCGC
Organism: Streptomyces sp. NPDC107517; assembly: GCF_055582645.1. Taxonomy (NCBI): domain Bacteria; kingdom Bacillati; phylum Actinomycetota; class Actinomycetes; order Kitasatosporales; family Streptomycetaceae; genus Streptomyces; species Streptomyces sp. NPDC107517. The sequence continues at coordinate 23,629 of NZ_JBVJPM010000033.1, forward strand.
GCGCCTCCACCCTTGACCGGCACCTAGTGTCGACACTAGGAAGGTTGTCGGCCTCGAAAGAACACTTTCGGTCGGCGTACGGCTGCAGAAGCGGAGGAAGAACGTGACCGGTTCCCCACCCCCTGGCACCCCCAGTACCGCCAGTACCGCCAGTACCGCCAGTACCGCCAGTACCGCCAGTACCGCCCCGGGCGGTCGGCTCGCCGGGAAGGTCGCACTCGTCACCGGCGCGGGCGCCGGCATAGGGCAGGGGTGTGCGCTGCTCTTCGCCGAGCAGGGGGCACGCGTCGTCGGCTGCGACATCGACCCGGCGGCCGCCAAACGCACCACCGAACTCGCGGCCGAACGCGGCCTGGACGTCCAGGTGTTGGCGCCGCTGGACATGACCGTGCCGGGCGATGCGCGCCGGTTCACGGACGAGAGCGTCGCGCTGCACGGACGGGTGGACACACTGGTGACAGCGGGGGCGATCGCACCGCACATGGCATCGACGGCGGACATGGACTACGAGGAGCAGTGGGCGCCCACCCTGCGGGGCGAGGCCGATGTCGTGTTCCTTCCCGTACAGGCCGCGTGGCCACATCTGGTGGCGTCCGGGGGCGGCTCGATCGTCAACTTCGCCTCGGTGAACGCGTTCCGCGGAAGTTCCGTGTTCGGCATGGTCGCGCACTGTGCCGGCAAGTCGGCGGTGCTCGGCATGACCCGCCAACTCGCCGTCGAAGGCGGCCCGTTGGGCATCAGGGCGAACACCATCGCCCCGGGCATGGTGCTCACCCCGGCCACCGAGTCGGCGGGCGCGCACGAGGGCGCGGCCCAGCAGTCGCTGCTCGCCCGGATCCCGCTGGGCCGGGTCGGGACACCACAGGACATCGCATGGTGCGCGGTGTACCTGGCGTCGGACGAGGCGGCATGGGTGACGGGTGGGAACTTCCCGGTCGACGGTGGCGTGCTCGCCAAGTGAGGGAGCGCCGTCACACGATCAGTCGACGCGCTTCCTGCGCCGCGTCCGGCCCGTCCCGCTCGCCGCCGCGTCCTCGGCGAGCTGCTCCTCCACCGCCCGCACCGCACGCACGGTGGCGCCCGCGATCAGCGCAGAGGCCAGCTCCCCGTCCCGCTCCTCGCACGCCTGCAGCAGCCGCTCCTGGTCGTCGACGCTGCAGGTCAGGCGCCCGGCCCGGGTCAGGCTGAGGTGGCGCAGCATCAGCGTGCGCAGGGCCAGCGAGTCGAGGATCTGTTTCAGGGTGCCGTTCCCGACGATCTCGGTCATCCGCTCCTGGAGCTGCACATGGCTCCAGAAGTACGTGTCCACGTCTCCCTTGTCGGCGAGCACGCGCATCTGCTCGACGCGCACCCGAAGTCCGGCCAGCTCCTCGTCGCTCGCCCGTTGGACCAGCAAGGAGGCGAGCATGGACAGGAGTTGGCGCCGCACCTGGTAGATGTCGCGGATGTCCTGCAGGGACGGCGCGGCGACGCGTGGCCTGCGCCGGGCCTTGATCTCGACGAGCCCTTCCTGCTCGAGCACCATCAGCGCTTCGCGCACCGGGGTGCGGCTCGTACTGAAGCGCCGTGACAGCTCGACACTGTTGAGGTCCTGCCCCGGCGCGAGCCGGCCCTCGATGATCCCGGCGCCGACCCACTCGGCGATCTGCGCGACCAGGGGCTCGCGCCGCTCGCGCAGCCGCAACAGCCGGGCGACGACCCCGGGGTCGTCCAGCGCAACGCTCTGCTCCGCCTCTTCGGCCTGTCCCGTATCCACCATTTGCGACACCTTGTCCACGCCCACAGCCGACCCAACGGTGTCGACACTACCCCAGCCTCCTCCACCAACTTCCGCTCGCCCTCTCGTCATTGCTCGTCTCCTGTCGACAGCACTCCGCCTTCCTGCTCCTGGAGGAACCATGCACGCACAATCCCGCGGACCGCTCGGCCGCCGGACGCTCCTGGCGGCCGCGACGCTCACCGCGGTCGCCACCGGACGCACGGCCGAGGCCGCCACGTCCACACCCGCGCACACACCCACCGACGACGCCCCGTGGCAGCCGGTCCCCGTCCCCGGGCAGGCCCCGGCCACCGATTACCAGATCCCGGTGTCGGGCGGCGGCAGCCTGTGGTGCTGGGACACCGGCGGCAAGGGCGCTCCGGTGATCCTGCTGCACCCGGGGTCGGGCAGCGCCGAGAGCTGGCCGTACCAGCAGCCGGTCCTCGCGCGGGCCGGGCTGCGCGTGATCTCGTACTCGCGGCGCGGCGCGTACGGCTCGGTAGCGGGCACGAAGGCCGAGGCGGACACGGCCTCCGGCGATCTGAACACCGTCGCCGACCACCTGGGCCTCGACCGCTTCCACGTCGTGGGCAGCGCGGCCGGCGGCCCGGTCGCCATCGACTACGCGCTCACGCACCCGGAGCGACTGCGCTCACTCACGGTGTCCGGCAGCGTGATGGGCATCAGCGACGCCGCGTACGCCGCGCTGACGAAGGCCCTGCAGCCGGACCCGTTCCATGACATGCCGGTGGAGTTCCAGGAGATAGGTCCGTCGTACCGGGCCGGGAACGCGGACGGCCTCGCGGCCTGGCTGGCGATCCACGAGCGGGCGAAGACGGCGGACGCGTTCCCGCAGTCGCTGGCCTCCACGATCACCTGGGCGTCCCTGACCACCATCAGGACACCCACCCAGCTGATCACCGGTGACGCCGACCTCTATCTCCCGCCGTCGCTGATGCGGCTCAACGCGGGGTACCTCGCCGACTGCCGTACGCAGGTGATCCGCGAGGCGGGGCACAACCCGCACTGGGAACAGCCCGCCGCCTGGAACGCGCAGATGGTGCGCTTCCTGCGCGACCACTGAGCCCGATTACCGCACGTCGAGCGCCACCAGGAACCTGGACACCATGTTGTACGTGGCCACGGTGGCGGTCAGCTCGACCAGCTCGGCCTCGGTGAAGTCGGCGCGCAGCGCGTCGAAGAGCGCGTCGGGCACGTGCACGTCGCGGGTCATCGCATCGGTGTAGGCGATGACCCGCGACGTCAGCGCATCCAACTCCGGTTCCGGCTTGCGGAGTTCGGCGAGCCGGGTGTCGTCGAGACCGGCCGCGCGCGCGTCGGGCTCATGCTGCCCCCATTCGTACGGGGCTTCGTTGAGGACGGCGATGCGCAGGATGATCGTCTCGCGCAGGTCGGCCGGGAGCGACATGCGGCGGCGCACGGCGCCGAGCAGACTGTTCCAGCCGTCGGCGAACTGCGGGCTGTGCAGCAGCATCCGGTCGAGGGGATGGAGGGAGCCGCCGCGCCTGGCACGGATCCGGTCGGCGCTCTCGCCGCTGCCGTCGGTGCCGGGGATTCGGGTCATGGAGGTGTGCACCTTTCTCGTAGGTCACTCGCAGGCCGCCCGGCTCACTCGCGGGCGGCGAACCGCCGCACGGCAGGCGCCTGCGGCCAGTCGGTGGCGCCGTGGATCACGAAGTGCGCCCACGCGTCACCCATGACGCGTGCGAGCTCATGGTCGGCGGGCGTCCAGGCCCAGTCCCGCTGCCCCAAGTTGTCGAAGACATACGGGAGTTCCGCGCTGTGGAAGACGCCGTAGCCGGGCAAGCCGTCGGCCGGTGGGGCGATGCCGTCGGGCACCGGCGGGGTACGGTCGAAGTGGTACTGCCATACGGGCGCGGCGCCGGCGGCGCGGTGGAGTTCGGCCCAGCGGTGCACGGGCCGGGCGAAGCGCTCGGCGCCGACGGCGTCGCGGGACTGCCCGTCGCGCGCGTACACCGAGCCCTCGTCCGTGTTCGTTCCGACGAGGAGCGGCACGGGGTGCTGGCGTCCGTCGGCGAAGACGTCGTCGGTGGGTTCCGTGAGCAGGGTGCCGTCGACGACAGGACCGTAATGCCCCTGCACGATCAGCTCGACGCCACTGGTACGACGCGCCGTCTCGGCGTCCATGTCACGTCCCGTCTCCGCGTACGCCCCCGGTAGCGGTCCTTCCGCCCGCCCGACGCCGGAGGCACTCTGCCCGATGGCGGCGCGGAACAGGCCGCGGGTCGCCTTCGCCGCCATGAGATGGCAGATGTGGGCGGCACCGGCGGAGTTCCCCGCGAGGGTCACGCGGGACGGATCGCCGCCGAACGCCGCGATGCTCTCCTGCACCCATTCCAGGGCAGCGACGATGTCGTGCAGCCCGTAGTTGCCGGGCCCGACGGCCGGGTGGGAGAGGAAGCCGAGGGCTCCCAGGCGGTAGTTGAGGGTGACGACGACGATGCCGCGCCGGGCGAGCGCCGCACCGTGCTGGATGTCCTGCCCGCCGTGCCCGTAGCGATTGCCCCCGCCGTGCACCCACACCATGACGGGCAGCTCGGCGTCGGCGGAGACCTCGGGCGTCCACACGTTCAGATACAGGCAGTCCTCGCTCATCACCAGGGCCCGCCGGTCCGCGAAGTTCGCCCGGTACATGAGCGAGTCGGCGGGCGGCTGGAGCTGCAGCGGGGCGGGCCCGTAGTCGAGCGCGGGCCGTACCCCGTCCCATGCCTCGGCCCGGCGCGGCGGCCGGAAGCGCAACGGGCCGACGGGCGGGGCGGCGAAGGGCACCCCCAGAAAGGACGCGACACCGGCCGCCCGGCTCCCCTCCACCTCCCCCGGCGACGTCCGCGCCCTCATCCGCGCCCTCCTGCGGCGGGCGCCTTGTGCAGGGCGCCGTCCTTCATGATGGCGAGCAGCCGTGCGCGGTCCTGGAGGACGCGGATGTCGTCGAGCGGCGAGCCGTCCACGAGCACCAGGTCGGCCAGGTATCCGGGCCGTACGAGTCCCAGCTCGTCGCCCATCCCCATGATCTGCCCGCCGTACTCGGTGGCGGCCCGCAGCGCCTGGGCCGGTGTGAACCCGAACCAGTCCACGAACAGCTCCAGGTCACGCAGATTGCGCCCGACCGGATTCCACGCGAACCCGTAGTCGCCGCCGGGCACGACCCGCACCCCGCGCGCGACCAGCTCGGGCACGACGTCGCACACGGCCTTGCGGGTCGCCTCGACCTCCATGCCGGGCGCCGGGTCCGCGTCGAGGTTGGCCTTGATGATGCCGGGTGTGGGCGCCACGAACACCTGGTCCCGCGCCGCACCGAGCATGTCGAGGACTTCCTCGTCGGCGAAGGTGCAGTGGTAGACGGCGCGGATCCCGTGCCGGACGGCCATCTTCACCGATTCGGCGGCATGGGCGTGCGCCGTCAGCCACACGCCGTGCGCACGCGCGGTGGCGGCAGCGGCGGCGACCTCGGCCTCGGTGAACTGCACGACGCGCGACGTCCCGGCGACCACGGCGCTCTCCCCGGACAGCGACAACTTCACGATGTCGACGCCGAGTTCGGCCATCTCCCGTACGAAGCCGGCCACGGAATCCGGGTCGTCGGCGCGGCCGTCGATGCCAGGGAAGTCGTACACCCCCGGCTCGACCATGCCGGCGCTCCCCTCCCACGAGGCCGCCTTCAGCCGCGGCCCCGGCAGCCACCCCTCGGCGAACGCCTTGCGTGCCGCGGTCTCCGTACGGGGGAGCCGGTTGCCGCCCGAGTAGGCGCTGGTGATGCCGTGGTCGAGCAGGACGCGGCCCGCGTGGGCGACGAGCAGGGCCTTCTCCTCGTCGGGTTCGTCGCGGGTGCGGGACAGGTGCTCCACGGTCGAACCGAAACCCAGGTGCGTGTGGGCGTCGACGAGGCCGGGCAGCAGGGTGGCACCCCCGCCGTCGACGACCCGGGCCGACCGCCGCAGATCGCCCGGCACACGGCCGGCGACCACAGCGATACGGGCGCCGTCCACCAGGACCTCGCCGGGGAACGGGTCGGTGCCCGTACCGTCGAAGATCCGTACATCCGCGAAGAGTGTGCGCGTCACGCTGTCACCTCCGCCCTGCGGAAGTGCTGCCGCAGCTCGCCGACTCCCTCGATCCGGCTGACGAGTTCGTCGTCCGGGGTGAGGAAGCGCGGCGGTGTACGGCGGTTGCCGACTCCGGCCGGTGTGCCGGTGAAGATCAGGTCGCCGGGAAGCAGCGGGCAGAAGTGGCTCAGATAGGAGACGAGCCGCGGGATCGGGAAGATCATGTGGGCGGTGCGGTCGTGCTGGACGACGTCGCCGTTGAGCTCACACGTCAGTTCCAGGTCGTCCGGATCGTCGATCTCGTCGAGGCCGACGAGGGCGGGACCGATCGGCCCGAAGCCCGGATGGGACTTGGCGAGCGAGAACTGCGGGGGCTTTCCGGCGAGTTGGGACACCCGCTCGCTCAGGTCCTGTCCGACCGTCAGCGCGACGACGGGCTCCCACCCCTTCTCCTGCGGCACCCGGTACGCCTCGCGCCCGATGACGGCGACCAGCTCCAGCTCCCAGTCGACGTTGCCGGGCGGCAGATCGACCGTGGCGTGCGGTCCGGTCAGGCAGGTCGGGAACTTGGTGAACACCAGCGGCTCGTCCGGGACTTGATGTCCGGCCTCCGCGGTGTGCGGGCGGTAGTTCAGCGCGACGGCGAAGACCTGCCGGGGCGCGACGACGGGAGCTTCGAGATCGGCGACGTCGTACGGGCGCCCGCCCGAGGCCCCGCGCGCCCAGTCCCGCACCTCGTCCCATCGTTCGACGGCGGCCCGCCCCTGGAACTCCTCCGGAAGCTCCACAGCGGACCCGACCTCTGTCAACAGCACGCCACGACCATCAAGTTGAGCAATGCGCATGACCCGTCACACCCACTGTTCCGCGGGTGGCTCCTGCGTACCGTACGCGTCCTTCCAGGACACGACGGAGTTGCGCAACAGGCCCACCCCCTCGATCTCGGCCTCCACCACGTCCCCCGGCTTGAGGTAGTTGGCGAACGGGTCACTGGTCGATGCCGCGACCCCTGCCACCGTGCCCGTGGTGATCAGATCGCCCGCGCTGTACGTCTGCGGGGAGTGGTAGGCGATGAGCTGCGGGATCGACACCGACATCCGGGAGGTGTTCGACTTCTGCCGGATGTCGCCGTTGACGCGCAGTTCCATGTCGAGGGCGTGCGGGTCGTCGATCTCGTCGGCGGTGACGATGTACGGGCCGATCGGGCAGAACGTCTCGATGCCCTTGGAGAAGGAGAAGACTCCCGACTCCATCTCGCGGCGCTGGATGTCGCGGGCCGTGATGTCGTTGAAGACGAGGTAGCCGCCGATGTGGTCGACGGCCTGCTCGGCGGAGAAGAAGCGGCCCGGTTTGCCTATGACGACGGCGAGTTCGAGCTCGTAGTCCAGCTCGTTCGTGAGGTTCTCGGGGTAGACGACCGGCTCGTCGGGGCCGACGATCGCGTCGACGTTCTGGAAGAAGACGATGCCCTTGTTCACCGGGTGCGACCAGTCGACGCGGGCCAGGTCCTCGTGGTGCTCCCGGAAGTTGCCGGCCGTGTGGAAGAACTTCTTCGGCACGATCGGCGCCCGCAGCCGGACGTCGGCCGCCGAGAAGACCCTGCCGCTCTCCCTCACCCGCCCCTCCCGCTCGAAGTACGCGCGAGTGGAGGGGACATCGAGCCCCACCACCCGGTCGTCTTCGATCCGCCCCACAAGACCCTTCTCGGGTCCGTGGTCGAACGTCACCAGCTTCATGCGCGACTCCCTGAGGGCTCTCGATCACCAACACCTTGTGTCGACACTCACCCTGCAACTAGTGGCAGTTGACGTCAAGAGTTCCGCAAAGTGTGGACACATGGCGGGAGTTGTCTTAGCGTCCAGCCATGCCGACAACCGAGCACATCCCCAACGGCCTTACCGGCCTCACCGCAAAACGGGCCCTGGTGGCCGGAGCGGGCGGAATCGGTGCCGCCGTCACCGATGCGCTCACCGGGGCGGGCGCCCACGTCGTGGTGGCTGATGTCGACAAGGACAGCCTCACCGCCGTCGCGGCCCACCACACCGTGGCGGCCGATCTCACCGACGCCGACGCCTGCCGCGAAGCGGTCACCCAGACCGTCCGCCTCCTCGGCGGCATCGACGTGTTCGTGCACGCGGTCGGCGTCAACGACCGCCGCCCGGTCCTCGAGACCCCCGACGAGGTCTGGCAGCGGATCCTCGACGTCAACCTCTCCAGCGCGTTCTGGCTGGGCAAGGCGGCGGGCGCACCCATGGTGGAACAGGGCTACGGTCGCATCGTCTACCTCTCCTCCGTCTCCGGCCTGCTCGCCCACGCGCACCACGCCCCCTACGCGGCCACCAAAGGCGGCGTGAACCAGCTCATGCGCGTCATGGCCCGCGAATGGGCGGCCGACGGTGTCACCGTGAACGCGGTCGCCCCCGGCTACACCGAGACCGACCTCACCCGCGCCCACCTGGCCCGCCCCGGGGTCCGCGCCTCGCTCGAATCCCTCGTCCCTGCGGGCCGGCTCGGCCGCACGGACGACCTGACAGGACCGGTCCTCTTCCTCGCGTCCGACGCCGCCGCGTTCGTCACCGGACAGGTCCTGTACGTCGACGGCGGCCGCACCCTCGTATAGCGAACCCCTGAGCATCCAGAGGAGAACAATGAACGCCGTCCCGCAGCGCTTCACCGGAAAGACCGTTCTCGTGACCGGCGCCGGCACCGGATTCGGCGCCGAGATCGCCGTGCGCGCCGCGCAGGAGGGCGCGGACGTCGCTGTCCACTACCGCAGCTCCCGCGAGGGAGCGCAGGCAACTGCCGCCCGGATCGGCGCACTCGGCCGCAAGGCCTTCCTCGTGCAGGCCGACATCGCCGAGCGCGCCCAGATCCAGCGCATGGCGGACGAGGTGTGGGGACACTTCGGCCGCCTCGACGTCGCCATCAACAACGTAGGAGACGTGGCACGCGAACAGATGTCGTGGCGGGACGTCACCGAGGAGTCCATCGACCACGTCCTCGCCGTGGACGTGAAGGGCACGATGCTGTGCACCCACGAGTTCGGGGCGCGGATGCTGGAGCAGGAGGGCGGCGGCTCGATCGTGAACATCGGCTCGACGGTCGTCGCCAAGGGCAGCCCACGGGCCCCGCAGTACGCGGCGGCCAAGTACGGCATCATCGGCCTCACCAAGTCGTACGCGCGCGCCTTCGCCCCGGCCGTACGCGTCAACGTCTTCGCCCCCGGCTTCATCGAGACCGAGGCGACCCTCGGCCGCGAGGACTGGAAGAACGGCCGTGGCGACGAACTGCGCGCGGCGACCCCGATGGGCCGCATCCCCGGCCCGGAGGAACTGGCGGGCACGGCGCTGTTCCTGGCGACGGCCGATGCCACGCACATCACCGGCGGATTCCTCGTCGCGGACGGCGGGTTCAACATGCTGGGCGCGTAGGGCAGTTGACACCAAGGAGAAAGGAGGGGCCCGGGGAATCCCCGGGCCCCTCCGTCATCCCCGGCTCACGTCACGGTCAGCGTGATCGCCCCGCTGTACTTGGTGCCGGGCGTCAGCGTCGTGGCCGCGCCGTCGACGGTCAGCGTCAGCTTCTTGCCGCGCGGGCCGACGACCTTGGCATCGGCCGCCACATCGAGGACGCTCAGGTACGACGTGGCGGTGACGGTCCACACGGAGCCACTGCCGAGCGTGACAAGGACGCCGTTGTTGACCACGGGCTGCACACTGTTGGTGACCTCGCCGATCTCCCGGAAGTCGGCCGCGGTGATGGTGGACACCTTGTGCTTGACGCCGCTGGCGGAGATGACGCCTTCGACACGGGACTTGTCGAAGGACAGAGCGAGGTTCATGCCCTCCAGACTTCCGGTGCCGCCGCCCCACACCGAGTTGTAGAAGTCGCCGCGCAGGTCGATGTCGCTGAAGGCGCCGACCGCGTCCGCCGAATGCGCCGAACTCACGTCCCATGACGAGGACTTGGTGGCTGTTCCCGTCGGCTCGGTGTACGTGCCGATGGTCTCGCTGCTCCACACCTTGCCGGTGACCGGGATGCTGCTCGGCCGGTCGGTGTCCATCAGCTGGAAGAGGACACCGTTGCCGGCCTCGATGCTCGCGCCCCCCGAGCCGTCGACGGTGACGTTCGCCGCCGACGCCTTCGAAAGGAAGGTCGTCTTCTTCGTGCGGACCCGGGTGCCGCCGTCGATGACGACGCTCGCGGCGCCGTACCACATGAAGCCGAACCGACCGGAGTCGAGCCGGCACGACTGCCGTCCCAGTTGCCTCAACTCGCTGGGAGTGAGGCCGAGTTCCAGCGAGTCGTTGAGGTCGGCGACCGCGGCACGCGTGGAGTCGCCGTAGTGCGCCGAGCCGCTCCACGCGATGAGGACATAGTCGCCGACGTCGAACGTCGACCCCAGGAAGTGCTCGGTGACGTCGCCGATCGCGTACGAGCCGTAGCCGATGCCGCCGGTGTTGGCGATGCGGCTGTTGATGCCGGTCAGGGTGCAGTCGCTGCCGCCGTCGACGGACAGGGCGCCCCACGTCTGGGACGAGATGGAGGAGTTGATGTACGAGGCGCGGGTGTTCGCGCCGAGGAGGTTCGTGGTGCGGACGTTGCCGGACAGGCCCAGCATCCATGGCACGGTGATCATGTACTTGGTGTCGCCGGTGCCGGAGCTCGGGTACTCCTCGGGCACTGTGCCGTTGGCGCAGTGCAGCACCGAGTTCTTGACGATGACGTTCGCCGTCGCGTCGGCGACGACGGCGGTGCGCACGACGCCCTTGTTGTCGATGTGCGCGCCGTCGAGGACGAGGGTGGTGCCCTCACCGGTGCCGACGACGGAGGCGCCGTAGCCGATGAAGTCGTTGCGGCCGTTGCCCCGGTAGGCGATGTCGGCGCGCCGCAGGGTGTACGAGGCGCCTTCGGCCACGTACACACCGTTGAACGCCTCGCCGGTGGAGCGGAGTCGGACACCGTCGGCGTACGCGTCGGTGACCCGGCCGCCGACCACGCCCGTCAGGACGGACTTCCCCTTCGCCACTCCGTCCGCGCCGACGTACAGGGCCTGCCGGAAGGGGAAGGTGAGGGTGGAGTACGCGACCGGGGTGGCGGTCGCGACGGTGAGGACCACGTCGCCCCGGTAGGTGCCGGGTGCGAGGGGTGCGTCGGCGCCGCCGAGGCCGTCCGTCAGCTCGGTCAGCCTGGAGCCGGTCTCCACGCCGCCGACGGTGAGGCTGAGGCTGAAACCGGCCGGAACGGTCAGACTGCCCCCGTCCTCGATGACCAGCTCGCCGAGCCTGGTCGTCCGCCGCACCTCGACGCTCTCGCCGGACTTCACGGTGAGCGAGGCCGTGGTGCGTGTGGCGGCGCGGGCCACCGTGGGAACGGCGAGCGGGGTGGCGAGTGCGGCGGCCGCGACCATCAGGGCGCGCGGGCGCGCTCTGAACGAGACCTGACGCTCGGCAGTGGTTCGCATGTCGTGCACGTGTAACTCCCTTGCTAGTGCGGGACTTTGGCGCGAATGGGCATGACTGTATGGAGGCATGCCGGAGAGCGGCCGGGCGTGCGTGAACGCCTGCCGTGACTCCCCGGTGGTCGGTGCTATGCCACCGACTTGTCGACGCGCGCCGCGCGCTCTCCCCGGACGCGGGCGAGGACGCGGGTACGCAGTTCGGCGAAGTGCGGACCGGCGCGGGTGGTGAGCTGGTCGCGCTCGTCGCCGAGCGGGATGGTCAGCGTCTCCACGACGGTGGTGGGTGTGCCGCCGAGGACGATGACACGGTCACCGAGGTAGACGGCCTCGTCGATGTCATGGGTGACGACGACGACGGTGATGCCGAGGCGGCGTCGCAGGGACAGAGTCAGGTCTTCCAGGTCGAAGCGGGACTGTGCGTCCACGGAGCCGAACGGTTCGTCCATGAGCAGCACCGGCGCCTCGTAGGCGAGGCCGCGTGCGATGGCGACGCGCTGCTGCATGCCGCCCGACAGCTGCCACGGATACTTCTCGCCGACCCCGTCGAGTCCGACGGCGGCGAGGCAATCCTCGGCCCGCCGGCGGCGCTCGGCCTTGCCCACTCCCCTCCCCTGCAAGGGAAAGGCGACGTTGTCCCAGACCCTCAGCCACGGCAGCAGCGAGCCGCGGTAGTCCTGGGAGACAACGGCGATGTCGGCATGCGGTTCGGTGAGGGTCTGCCCGCCGTAACGGACCGCGCCGGAGGTGGGCGGAGTGAGCCCGGCCAGGCAGCGCAGCAGCGTGGTCTTGCCGGCGCCCGACGGTCCGACGATGCACAGTGATTCCCGGGGCGCCACCTCCAACGACAGACCGTCGAGCACCCGGTGCTCGTCAGGGCCGCGCCCGAAACTCACCCTGAGGTCCTCCACCTTCAACGTCATACGACGACCTCGCTGTTCTTCGTTTCCACCACAGGTGCGCGGGAGGGAGTTCGCGTTCTGGCCGCGCGCTGGTGGTGCCAGGCGAGCAGCCGATGTTCGACGAGCAGGAGCAGCACGCTCAGGACGTATCCGAGGATCCCTATGAGGATGGTTCCCGCCCATGTCTCGGGGACGGCGAAGCTGGATCCTGACTGAAGGATGAAGTTGCCGAGCCCGATCGGCGAACCGTAGATCTCGCTCACCACCATCAGTACGACGGCAATGGACAGAGCGACCCGGATCCCGGCGGTGATCTGCGGCAGGGCGCCCGGCAGGATCACCCGGCGCAGCCGCAGCCACCAGGGGATGCGATAGCTGCGGGCAGTCTCGTGGACGGCGGGGTTGATGGCCTGCACGCCGCTGACGGTGTTCAGCAAGATCGGCCAGACGGAGCCGAGGAAGATCAGGAAGACTTTCGGGCCTGCCCCGATGCCGAGACTCAGGATGATGACCGGCACGAAGCCGACCGTGGGCGTGGCGCGGGCGAAATCGAGAAGCGGCGCGGTGGCCAGGCGCAGGGTGCGGATCTCGCCGATGACGAGCCCTGCACCGACACCGACCACCGTGGCGATAACCAGCCCGGCGACGATGTTGCGCAGGCTGAACCACAGGTCGTCGAGGAGGCCGCCGTGCGCGAGTTCCCGCAACAGCGTGGCGAGGACGTCGGTGAGCGGCGGGAAGTAGAAGCTGGTCGAGCCGGTCGTCGCGAGCAGGAGCACGCCGAACACCAGGACCGGCAGCCAGAGTTGGCGAGCGAACGCACCCCAGGGAAGCCGCGAGGGAAGTCGCATGATCGTCATCCTCACTCCGTGTGGGCGGGCGGCCGCCAGCGCAGCAGCCGCCGTTCGCAGCCGTGGGCGAGCAGATTGACGCTCCAGCCGATGGCGGCGGCGCTGAAGAGATACGCGTACGCCGTGTCCGACGCCCCCGCCTGCTGGGCGGTGAGGATCTGGTGGCCGATGCCGGGCAGTGTGGTGAGCACCTCGACGCCGATGGCCACCAGGACCGAGGTGGTCGCGGCGAGCCGCAGGCCCGTCATGATCGACGGGGTGGCGCCGGGCAGCACCACCCGGCGGAAGGTGAGCAGCCGCGGCACCCGATAGGCGCGTACGGTCTCGTGGACGGCGGGCTGTACGGAGCGGGCCCCGTACTGGGCCTGGAGGAGCAGCGGGAAGACGCAGGCGAGGAAGACGACGGTCGCCTTCATCCCTGGCGTCGATCCGAGGACCAGCAGAAAAACGGGCAGCAGTGCGATCACCGGGAACGAGCGGAACACGTCCACCAGCAGCCGCGACGACTCCTCGGCCTTCGCGTACACCCCGGTGACGAGGCCGAGCGGCACTCCGACCCCGATCGCGGCGAGCAGCCCGAGGGCGGCGCCGCGCAGCGTCTCGGCGGCGGCCTGCCAGAAGCCAGTGGTATGCACCAGTTCACCGAACGCCGCGGCCACCGCACCCGGCGCGGGCAGCACGGTCGCACTCACCACGCCGACCACCCGCGCGACTGTCCACACACCCAACACGCCGAGCAGAGCACCGAGTTGGAGGGCGAGGAGTCGAGGGCGGGACACCATGGTGTCACTCCCCGTCCGAGGTCGGCGCCTGGTCCCAGTAGACGGCGGAGTCGCCAGGGGCGGCGTCGAGCAGCCCGTACTCGTTCATCTTGGTGATCACCGTGCGCATGACCTTCTTGTTGACGGTCTTGTCGTAGTACGAGGTGTCCTGCGCGTCGATGAAGGAGTCCTCGAGCTGCGTGTACTTCTTGTCGATGGCGCGGACGGCGTCGGGGTGGCTGTTGGCATAGCTGATGGCCTTGGCGACGGCGCCTATGAACTTCTTCGCCGTCTCCGGGTTCTTGGCCAGGTAGGACTGGCTGGAGAAGAGGACGCCCTGGGTCATGCCTGGCAGGTCGTTCATGCCGTGGCCGATGGAGCGCAGTCCGGAGCTGTCGGCGGTCGCGGCGGCGTAGAAGGCGCCGAAGGTGTAGGCAGCGTCGGTCTTGCCGGACTTGGCGGCGTCGTTGAGGGCGGTGGTGGGCAGGGCGGCGAACTTGACCTTCGCCGGGTCACCGCCGTCCTTCTGCACCAGGTACTCGACGATGAACTGGATGGTGCCGCCGAGCGCGGGCACCGCGACCGTCTTTCCCTCCAGCTGCTTGAAGGCCGTGATGGAGCTGGACTTCTTCACGATCAGACCGTCGGTGGGCTTGGTGCGGGTGGTCGCGGACTGCAGCCCGCTCGCGATACGGATCGGCATCTTCTTCGCGGCTCCCTTGAGGAACCCGGAGCTGTCCGTCATGGCGAACTGTGCCTCGCCCTTGATGACGGAGGGCGCGTTCTGCGAGGTGTCCTGGGCGCCTTCCTTGATGGTGACATCGAGGCCCGCGTCCTTGAAGTAACCCTGGTTCTGGGCGATGAAGAGCGGTTCGAATATCGCACCGAGGGAGCGCAGCACCGTGATCTTCGGTTTGCCGCTGTCGGCGGCGGTGGCCGTGTCGTCCCCGCACCCTGTGGCGGTGGCGCCGAGGGCCAGCAGGACGGTGACCGCGAGGGCTCCTCTACGGGTGGCGCGGCGGCGGGAAGTGCTCATCGACGGCTCTCCTTGGCGTAGGCGGTGGTCGACTCCCGGGGCGTCATATAGGTGGCGAAGCGGCCCTCGGGGTCGTATGCGGTGCGGACGGTTTCCAGACGTGCGGCGTGTGCGGGGCTGAGGCCGTGGTCGTAGCGATCGGCCAGGTTGTTGTCGGAGAACTGGAGCCCCCGGGACAGGTGCTGGAGGGCTGCCAGATGCCCGTGCACCCAGCGTTCGTGGGCGAGGTCGTCGGCGGGGTCCGTCCAGCCGGCGTTGGGCGAGAGGTAGACCTTGGCCTGGCTCGACCAGCAGGCGTTGTCCCTGGGCGGGTAGTAGCCCCACAGCATCCACAGGACGTGACTGGTGGTGTCGGGGATCTCGTCGAAGAGCGGCCGGGCGGCATCGAGGATCCCGGCCGTCGGCCCTTCGGCCCAGATCCCGTCGAGTGCCCAGCGCAGGCCGGCCGGGGTGAGCCGGTCGGCGGCGTCGTACAACTCGGCCATGGTGGTGTCCTCGGCGACGACGGCACGCAGGGCCTGGTCGCGGAAGGGCGCGGCTTCGAGTGGTGCGAGCAGGTCGTCGCCGGTCTCAGGGGTGCAGAACGCGGTCGCGGTGAGCGACACGGCTGGCTGCCCGAGCCCCGGCGCGTATCCGACCTTCGCCGAGAACTCGACCTCCGGTGCGAGGAGTTCGAGCTGGTCGTGCGCCCAGGAGAGGACGGTGTCGCGCAGGTGCAGGGGGTAGTTGTGGACGGTGCGGCGGATGCGGCTCGGCAACGGGTGGGTGGCGAGGTGGAAGCGGGTGACGACACCGGGGAAGCCGGGGCCCGCGCCGCGCGCCGCCCACAGCAGGTCGGGGTGGGTGGTGTCGGTGGCGTGGACCGGGCTGCCGTCGGCGAGGACGACGTCGATGGCCTCGATGCTGAGGCAGGCGGGGCCGAGCCGTCGCGAGTTCCAGCCGTACCCGCCGCCGAGCAGAAACCCACCGAGGCCGACGCTCGGCGCATGCCCGGTGGGAAAGAACCGGCCGTGCGGGGCAAGGAGTTGATTGAGCCGGGGGCCGGTGGCCGCGGGCTCGGCCGTGGCGGTCAGGGCGGTCGAACCGGCGGTCGCGGTGGCCAGGCGGGAAAGGTCGAGGAGCATGCCGCCGTCGCGCACCCCGTTTCCGACCCAGCTGTGGCCACCGGAACGGATCCCGATCCGCCAGCCCTCGGCGCCGGCCAGACGCACGGCGTCGACGACGTCCTGCTCGCTCTCGGCGAGCACGATGACCTCGGGGCGCCGTTCGGGCTTGCGCTCGTTCCAGACCGCGTCACGGCGGGCGGCCTCGTAACGGTCGTCGCCGCGACGGACGATCCTGGTGCGGAGTGCGGCGGCGGGCGGTGCGGACAACGGGGGCCTCCTTGTACGGGGTTCGGAGCTGGACATTACTGTCGACACTTGACGCCTTCAAGGGATGCGCGAACGCGATGGCTGCCATCTCTGCCGACACTAGTCGGAGGGTGGATCGACGCCGGGAAAGCCGAAGACCTCGGCCGGGTTGTCCACCAACAGGCGCTGCAGCAGGGCCGGTTCGGGCGCGATCCTGGCGAGCAGATCGACGAGCAGACCGTCGTCGGGCGGGTCGGCGGGGATGTTCACGTGGGGGTAGTCGGTGCCCCACAGGACGCGTTCGGGTGCGTAGGAGACGAGGGAGGCGGCGAGCGCCACGGCATCGGCGTACGGGGGCCCGTGTCGCGAGACCCGGTCGACGCCGCTGGCCTTCACCCAGACGTTGCCGCGGTCGATCAGTGCGCGCAGGGCGCGCCCGCCACCGGGGGCGGTGAGGTCGACCCGGGCGAGGTGGTCGATGACCACACGCCCGGGGAGCCCGGCGGCCAGCCGGGCCAGACCTTCGAACTCCCTTCCTGCCACGTGAAGTTGGACGACCCATTCGAGCCCGTCCACGCGCTCGAGGATGGTGTCGATCTCGGCTCGGGTGGGTGGAGTACGCAGATGGGGAAGGAAGTTGAGCCGGAAGCCCCGCACTCCGGCGGCGTGCAGCCGGAGCACATCGGCGCGGCTCACGCTCTCTCCGATGAGAGCGACTCCCCGCATGGCGCCCGCCGAGGAGGCGAGGGCGTCCAGCAGGACGCGGTGATCGGAGCCGTAGCAGGAGGACTGCACGACGACGGATCGGGTGATCCCCAAGTGCTGGTGCAGGGAGGCGAGTTGCCTCTTAGGCACATCGTGCGGAGTGAACGTGCGACGCGAGGCGTACGGGAACACTGACGCGGGCCCCAGGATGTGGCAGTGGGCGTCACAGCTTCCGGGAGGCAGGAGAAGGCCGGGGCGGCTCGGGGACGGATGCGGGGGTGGACAGGTGGCGGACGGAGCGGCATCGGCATCGGCATCGGCATCGGCATCGGGCTCATGAACGTCGGTCGCGTCGAGTTCAGTCACAGCGCGCCGTCATTCCGCCGTCGACGACGATCTCCGTACCGGTCACGAAGCGGGCCTCGTCACCGGCCAGATAGAGCGCGGCGTACGCGGTGTCACGCCCGTCACCCATGAAGCCGAGTGGGATCCGGGCCTGCCGCTGCGCAAGGAGCCTTTCGACGTCACCGTCCGCGCGCTGCCCGGCGAGCCGCGCCTCCACCATTGGGGTGTGCAACTGCCCCGGCACGACGGTGTTCACGCGAATGTTGTCCGGTGCGTACTGGACCGCCGTGACCCGGGAGAGCTGGATGACGGCGGCCTTGGCCGCCGCGTACCCGGCCTGCGCGGCGCCGGTCCAGCGCAGCCCGGACGCCGACGCCGTATTAACGATGGAGCCTCCTCCCCCGCGCCGCATCACCGGGATGACGTGCTTGCACGCGAGGAAGGCGCTGGTGAGATTGGTCCTCAGCTGCAACTCCCAGACGTCCAGCGGCAGTTCGACCGCGCCACCGGCCCGTGATCCGCCGACGTTGTTGACGAGAACGTCGATCCGCCCGGCCAGCCGCTCGGCCCGGGCGACGAAGTCCTCGACGGAGTCGGGTTCGGTGACGTCGAGCACGAAGGTGTGCGCGCTGCCGCCCTCGTCGTGGATCTGCCGCGCCGTCTCGTCGAGGGACCCCTCGTCCCGGTCCGCGAGCAGCACGGTGGCACCCTCCCTGGCGAAGATCACCGCGCTGGCGCGGCCATTGCCCCAGCCGGGGCCGACGCTGCCCGCGCCGCTGATCACGGCGACCTTGCCGGCGAGCCGGCCGCTTCGCGCTGTGGACACACCTGGACTCACGTCGGAACTCCCTCTCGGGCAACGGGGGTTGGACCGGCGGCTCGACCACCGTGGGCGGTCGAGCTCGGCCACAGTCTTAGCCAAGTGTCGACAGAAAGTAAACCGTCTCGCCAAATTCCCCCGCTGTCGACCCGCATATTGCGCTTGCTGTCGACACCAGTGTGGAATGAGCTGGCCGGGCCAGTCGCCACGCCAGCCGTGTCACCCGTCAGGAAAGCCACCTGCACCGCGGAGGTCAGCCATGCACAAGCCGCCTGTCTTCACCGCCGAGGAGCACGCCCGCTTCCGCGCGGAACTGGCGGCGCGCCGCACCCCGGGCGCGTACGAACCTGGACGCTGGTCGGTGAGCCCCCTGAACCGCAGCACCGTTTCACCGCCCCCGAGCGTGCGACTGCGCGACGCGACACTGCGCTCCCTGGAAACGCTGCCCGGCGTGACGGCACCACCGGAGGCGAAACTCGACTTCCTGCGCCGGGTGGTGGCGGCCGGAGTCCCGGAAGTGGTGACGGCCGGGCTGCGCCCCGGCCGGACGAACAACGATCTCAAGGCGGAGGTGGCAGCGGTCCGGGAGGAGAGCGAACTCGCCACTCTCATCTGCCCGTTGATGCGCACGACGGACGACATCGACCGGGCGGCACGTGCGGGCTACGACGCCGTGCAGGTCTGGGTGCAGGGCTTCGGCGAAACGGCCGTGATCTACGACCCGTCGGTCTACCGAGGGGCCTGGGATGCAGTGGAGTGGCGCGACCGCGGGGGCCTCACCCGCGACCGGGCCCACGTGCTGGCGCGGGCCGCCCACCTCATAGGCCACGCCAAGTCCCGGGGCCTACGCGTCATCACGCCGCTCCTCATGGTCTCCTATGCGACCCCCGACCAGCACGAGGAGACGGTGACGACCTTGTGCGCGGCCGGCACCGACGAGTTCACCCTGTTCGACGGCCCCGGCGCCCTGACCCCGGAGGCGTACGCCGAACTGGTCACCCGGACGCGTGAGTTGTGCCCCGACACGGCAGTCGGACTGCATCCGCACAACACCTTCGGCCTGGCGGTGGCCTGCGCGCTGGCCGCGGCCCGCGCGGGCGCGAGCACCGTGGAACTCTCGGTCAACGGCTACTGCGGAGGCCCCGGCAACGCCGACCTCGCGGCCACGGCCCTCGCCTTCGAGGCCCTGTACGGAACTCGCACCGGCATCGACACGACCCGCCTGACGCCGCTGGCCCGTACGGCAGAACAGCTCACCGGGTACCGCACCGCCTGGAACCATCCGATCACCGGCACCCACGCCTTCTGCTGGGGCGGCATGGACATCGTCACGCAGGAGGGAGCCGTCGATCCCCTCCTGCACAACTGCCTGGAACCGGCCCTCGTGGGCAACGAACGCATCGCCCCCTTCACCCCGGACAGCGGTCCGTACACCCTGACGGACCGCCTCACGACGCTGGGCATCGAGGTCCCACATGCCCGAGTGGAGGAACTCCTCGCGCAGGCCCGTACGTTGATGGCACGAGAGGGACGCCTCCTCACCGACGAGGACCTGCGGGACCTGGCCGGTCGGTGAACTCGGCCGGCAAGGCCCGCCGCGAGTACGCGAACCGCGTCAGCAACCTTGATCAGTAACCAAGATCATCACGTGGCGGGTTTCTGGCGTATCTGGGTCAGGCCCCTTATTCGGCCGGCCCTGCGCGACACGGTTCCCGAGAATTTGATCCGGTAGATGGGGTATCACCATGGCCGCAACCTGGATACGATCACATGTCGGAACGTGAATCTCGATATGTGAGATGCCATGGTTGAGCAACAGCATGACTCCAGGCCGAAATATGCAGCGACAGCTGAGGCCGGAGACCCTTCACGACGACACGGGCGACGAAGGCTCGGATTCTTCGCGATCTGCCTCGGCTACTTCGCAATCATTCTCGACGGCAGCGTGCTCAATGTTGCGATTCCGGCAATCCGTCATGACCTCGGCAGCTCCATGGCCGCTGCCCAATGGGTGCTCAACGGATACACCCTCACCCTCGCCGCACTGCTGCTGACCGCCGGCGCCCTGGGCGACCGGATCGGCCTGCGCCGCACCCTGCTAGCCGGGATGCTGCTGTTCACCCTCGCCTCCGCGTTCTGCGCCACGGCCCCGGGCACTGCCGTACTGATCGGCGCCCGCGCGGTGCAGGGCATCGGGGCCGCCGCGCTGCTGCCTGCCACCCTCGCGCTGATCCCGCACCTGTTCCCCGATCCTGCCGACCGCGGACGGGCCACCGTCATATGGGTCGCCACCGGTTCGATTTCGATGGCCCTCGGCCCCCTCGTCGGCGGGCTGCTGATCGACGCGGTCGGCTGGCGCAGCATCTTCCTGATCAACCTGCCGGTCGGCCTGGCTGCCGCAGTGCTGACGCGCTGGAGTGTGCCGGAGACCGACCGGCGCCCCTCCCCTGTCGATCACCTGGGGCAGGTGACCGCCGCGGCAGCACTGGCCCTGCTCACGGCCGGGCTGATCCGCGGCGGGGACGTGGGCTGGACAGCCCCGTCCACCCTGGTTCCGCTCGTGCTCGCAGTGGCGGCCGGAGCCGCCTTCTGCCGTGCCGAGACCCGCGGCCGACACCCCATGCTGCCGCCGTCCTTTCTGGCGCAGCGTCAGCGCGCTGCCGCGGTCAGCTCCGCGGGTCTGATGGGCTTCCTCTTCTACGGGGCGCTGTTCGTCATGTCGCTCTACTTCCAGCAACTGCGCGGATGGTCCCCGGGGAGCGCCGGGCTCGCCCTGCTCCCGATGACCGTCGGCAGCACGGTCGGCCCACTGGCGCTCTACCGGCCAATGGCCGCCCGCTACGGACACCCGGCGATGCTGCTCGGAGGTTTCTGCAGCTGCGCGGCAGGTATCGCCGTGCTGGCTCTGACGGGGCCCAACGCACGATATCCGCTGGTCGCCCTCGGCCTGCTGCTGGTCGGCGGCTCCAGCACCATTGCCTTCTCGGCGCTGACCTCGCTACTGATGGCCAATACCCCGATGGAGCAGTCCGGGCTGGCCTCCGGCGTGCAGAACACCACCCGGCAGAGCGGCGCGCTGATCGCCGTCTCGGTACTCGGTGCCCTGCTCAACTCTGCTGGCCGCAGCCCCACTTCGCTGCGTGGCGAACTCCCAGCAGTCTTCGCCGTCCTGGCAGCAGCTGCCGCACTCGGCATCGCAGTCGCCGTGCTGGCGCTGCGCGTCTTTGCCCACGCCAGACCCGATGCGTGAGTTCGAGAGCACAGCACGCCGATAAAACCGGAAGCCGCGAGGTCGAAGCGGTTGCTACTCCAACAGGCCGGACGGCCGCACCGCCGACGCCCCGAGCTCAGCGGTACACCACGCCTCTAGAGGCTTTGGCACGCCGCCGGGCTGGACTCGGGCCCACCAGGGCGATCGCCTCACCAAGCGCTACACAGGCAAGTCAGTCAGCAAGCGTGCAGCCGGATTTACGACCGTGTTCCGACTGGAGGTCTGCTGCAGCATTGGGTGACGGTTGACCTGCCCCACGGTTTGGGTTCCCGCCTGCTGACCGACAAGCTCATCCGTCGCGGCGTCCACACCTCCGTGAAGGCGCTGGAGGACGACATCACTGCGTGGATCGACACCTGGAACGAGAACCCGCGGCCCTTCAGCTGGACCAAGACAGCCGACGAGATCCTCAACTCCCTCGCGGACTACCTCACCAAGGTCGGAACCACCGGCCAGAAGACAGAGCAAAACTAACCATCAAGATTTCTGGCGGATCACACTAGCTCGACAACATGCCGCTACCCTCACCCATCGCAGACGACGGTGCGCACCTTCCTGGCTACCCTCCGACAGGTCAGCGGGTAGCGCCCGGACAGGCTCGGAGCGGGTGGAACGCCGACCGTGACGCGGTGTTCACCAGCTGATGCTGGCCGCCACCGGCAGGTGGTCGCTGCCGGTGGACGGCAGCACCGACGAGCTCTTCGGCTGCACCCCGCGGACCAGGATCTGATCGATCCGCGCCACCGGGAACTTCGCCGGCCAGGTGAAGCCGAAGCCGTCCCCGGCCGTGTCCTGGACCGAGTGCAGCTGCGAGGTGATGCCGTCGAGCGCGCGGTCGTCCGTGGTGCCGTTCAGGTCGCCGAGCAGTACCACCCGCTCGTTCTTCTCTGCAGCAATGGCTTCCCCGAGCGCCTGCGCGTTCCTGTCCCGGTGCTCCGTCGAGAAGCCCGCCCTGGGATTTACCCGCACGGAGCCCAGGTGGGCCACATACACGGCGAGGGGTCCCTTGTCCGTGGTCACCGTGGTGCGCAGCGCCCGGTTGTCGACGAGCTTGAGTTCGGCAGGCTTGGTGGCACCGAGCCTGCCGACGTCCTGCTTGATGTCGACCGGCCGGGTGTCCGACAGCGGCAGCTTGCTCCACAACCCGACCGTGCCCTGCACCGTGTGGTGCGGGTACGTCTTTGCCAGCTCCTTCTCGTACGTGCCCTTGTCCTGCGCGGACAGCTCTACCAGTGCCAGGACGTTCGCACCGGAGGCCGCCAGGGCGCGGGCGGTACCGACCGGGTCGGGATTCTCGGCACTGACGTTGTGGCTCGCCATGACGAGGTCGCCGCCCGTCTGGGACTTGTCGCCGAACATCGCGCCGAAGAGGTTCACCCACACCATGACCGGCAGCAGCAGCGCAACCACCGCGGAGGCGGAGCGGCGCCACAGCGCCCCGGCAATCAGCACCGGGATGAACACGGCGAACCACGGCAGGAACGTCTCCACGAAGCTGCCGAGGCCCCCGGTGTTCGAAAGCTGCTCGTGCAGGAGCATGACGAGGCCGAGCAGCAGCGCCAGCACCACGAGCAACGGTCCGCGCGTCCAGGGACCTGTCCGGGAGGCCATGCGGATCGCCCGGCGGATGGCCGCACGCCGGCCATGCGACTCGGGCTGCCGGCGGCGGTCGCCGTCCTGCGTGCTCTGCGCCGTGTCCGGAGCCTCGGCGTGCTGCTCGGCGTCAGCCTGCTGCCGCGCATCCGACACTTCTTGCATTGCTTCACTCACTGATCAAATTCCCGAACTCTGAAATCGTGGAAGGGTGGCCTGCTTGGCCCTGTGCGGTGCAGGGGTGGGCAGTTCAACGGCGACACGCAGTCCGCCGCCGGGGCGCGGGGTGAGGGTGAGCGTTCCGTCGTGTGCGCGGGCGATGCTCTTGACGATCGCCAGGCCGAGACCGACCCCGGCATGGTCGCTTCGGGTGCGTCCGGTGCCGCGCTGAAACGGTTCGGTGAGTGTCGAGACCAACTGTTGGGTGAGTTTCTCGCCGGTGTTCTCGACTGTGAGCAGCAGGGTGCCAGGGCGGAGGCTGGTCTTGACCCACACGGTGCCCTGTTCATCCAGGTTGTGGACGATCGCGTTGTGCACGAGGTTCGTGGTCATCTGCAGCAGGAGCGCGTATGAGCCGACGGCGGGGGCCATGTCGCCGGAGGTCTCGATGGTGACGCCGCGCTTCTCCGCAAGGGGGAGAAGCGTTTCGGTGGCTTCTTCCGCCGCGAGGGACAGGTCGACGTGTTCCCGATTGAAGGAGCGTTGGTTGGCGCGGCTGAGTAGAAGCATTGCCTCGGTGAGGTCGATCGCTCGGGTGTTGACGAAGCGGAGGCGCTCGACAAGTTCGCCGGTGTCGCGGTTCAGATCGTTGTGGGCCACGTCGAGAAGTGTCTGCATGATCGCCAGTGGGGTCCGCAGCTCGTGGGAGGCGTTGGCCGCGAATCTCTGCGATTCGGCGTCGTGTGCTTCGAGCCGCGCGAGCATGGTGTCGAAGGCGTCGGCGAGTTCACGGAACTCGTCTTTGCGGCCTTCCAAGTGGATCCGGTAGGAGAGCGATCCGTTCGCGGCCAGGCGGGTGGCTCTGGTAATGCGAGTCAGGGGCGCGAGCATGCTGCCGGCGAGGATCCAGCCGCCGACGAGGCCGACGACCAGCAGGACCGCCAGCATGAGGGCGACTTTCGGAAGGAAGGCAGCCAGCAGGTCGGAGCGGTCGGGACCCGATCCCGGCATGAGCATCCGGGAAACGCGCTGCCTCTCGGGTACGTAACGCAGCAGAAACACCCACACGACCGCGAGCAGCGAGGCACCTGCCAGCATAAGGAACCCCGCATAGCTGAGGGTGAGTTTGAGGCGAACACTCAAACCAAGGGCTCTATCCACGGTCTGCCTCACGTACCGTGCCGGGTGCGGTGTCTATCCGGTAGCCGACACCAGCCACGGTGGCGATGATCCAGGGTTCCCCGAGGCGCTTGCGCAGAGCCGAGACCGTGATGCGCACGGCGTTGGTGAAGGGGTCCGCGTTCTCATCCCACGCGCGTTCCAGCAGATCTTCGGCGCTGACGACACCGCCTTCGGCAGCGACGAGGACCTCGAGCACGGCGAACTGTTTCCGGGTGAGCGCGATGTAGCGGCCGTCGCGGAAGACCTCGCGGCGGAAGGGGTCAAGGTGCAGACCCCCGATCTCCCGCACGGGCGGCCTGCTGTGAGCGCGTCTACGGTCGAGCGCTCTGAGCCTGAGCACCAGTTCGCGCAGTGCGAAAGGCTTCGTGAGATAGTCATCGGCGCCGAGCTCAAACCCCGTGGCCTTGTCGTCGAGACGGTCTGCGGCGGTAAGCATGAGGATCGGCATGCCGGTGCCGGAAGCGACGATGCGTTCGGCGACCTCGTCACCGGAAGGGCCCGGGACATCGCGGTCGAGGACGGCGATGTCGTAGGTGTTGGTGCTCAGCAGTTCCAGAGCGGTACCGCCGTCACCCGCGATATCAGCGGCCATCGCTTCCAGGCGCAGACCATCGCGGATGGCCTGCGCCATAAAGGGTTCGTCCTCGACGATCAGTACACGCATGCTCCGAGGCTACGAGTCGCCACATATCGTCGGCATATCGAAAACCACATACAGGCCAGCAACATCACGCTCCCTTGACTGGCAGCATGAATCGCACTCCGCCGCCAGCTCGCACAAGGGCCCGCCGGGTTCCCTTGAACCGTTCCGGATTCGGTAGAGACTCGATTGCTTGAGAGGATCGAGTCATGGCACGTCCCTAAGAATGTGAGGCGGTCCGGGAGGGCCGGGTGTGGCTGATGGCACGTTGCCCTCGAGGGCTCGGAAGGAATGGCCGCCCGATCCTCCGGGGCGCTCCGACTGCTGATTGAGAACTGCGGTCATCGCTGGTTAGGGACCCGTCGGCGGAGTGTTCTTCGGACCATGAAGTTCTGGTCACGAGGGATACGGAGCAAGGGACTTGGGCACGTCTATCAACCGGATATGGGTCGGCATCGACGCCGGCAAGGGGCACCACTGGGCGGCAGCGGTGGGCGCCGATGGGGAGATCCTGTTCTCGACGAAGGTGATCAACGACGAGTCGCAGATCCTGGCGCTCATCGAGACCGCGCGGGAAATGGCCGGTCAGGTGCAGTGGGCGGTGGACATCTCCGGTCGGGCCTCCGCACTGCTGTTGGCCCTGTTGGTGGCCCATGGCCAGGGCGTGGTCTACGTTCCAGGCCGAACCGTCAACCGGATGACCGGCGCCAACAAGGGCGAGGGGAAGACTGACGCGAAGGACACGCGGGTCATCGCCGACCAGGCCCGGATGCGCCGGGATTTCGCTCCGTTGGACACTGCGGGTGCCGATAATTCATCCGCGCAGGTCATGGCCTTGATTGCCTAGCGGCGAGCAGCGCACGCCGACCTTTGGTTGTCTTCCCGCGGACCAATGCGGACGGCATCATGATCTCTCGTGCTGCTGCGCCTGGCCTACCTCGCCGCCACCAACGCCTTCGCCTTGCTACGTCTGCTCGCCGATGAGCAACCGGGACAAGGACATCGAGATCCTCGCCCTGCGGCATCAGCTGCTGGTCCTGCAACGCCAGGTCGGCAAGCCGACGCTCACCGACACCGACCGGGTGATCCTGGCTGGTCTGCTCCGCCGCCTGCCGAGGGAGAAGCTGCGACATCTCCTGCTGCTGGTCCGCCCGGAGACGATCTTGCGATGGCACCGCGACCTGCTCACGCGGAGCCATGCCGCGACCTGCGCCGAAGCGTCGCGGCCCCTGCCCCGACCAGGCGCTCCCCCGAGACTCGGGCCAGCCGCCTCGGCCACCGCATGGCCGACAAGATGGACGACGTGGCGACGGTCGCGATGGCCTGGGCCAGGGCCGAGGATTCGGCTCGAGGGGCAGGTCAGGTCTCGTCCGGCTCGACCGTCGGGAGGTCGAGGGCAGGGCTGCCATGGCACTTCTTGTACTTGCGGTCAGACCCGCACCAGCAGGTGCCGTTGCGCGGCGGCGGCCAGGCGGTGACGCCGCCGAAGACGGCGAGGCGGGCCTCGTACCCGGCACGGACCTCGGCGTCCTCCGCACCGCGCCGGTCGTCGGAGGCATACTCGGCCAGGCCCTCGACCGCGCCCGGCGCCACCGCGAGCCGAGGGGCGCCCTGCGCCGAGAGCGAGCGCAGCTCGGCCTCCACCCGCAGGCCGTGCTGCCGGTGGGTTCCGTACTCCACGGCCAGCGAGGGCCAGCGCGCGAGCAGCGCAGCGAACTCGGCCTCGGACCAATACAGCACTGCGGTCGGGATCCGCTCCGCCGGCTGGACACCCAGGCGCTCCAGCCGTGCCCGGAGTTCGTCCCGCTCAGCGAGCAGGCGCTCGTGCTCCTCCCGCTCGCTCTCCAACTCGTGTGCCGGCTCATGCTGCCGCCCGACGGCATCGGCCGCCGGGCGGGGCCGGTGGGCGGGGAGCTCGTCCAGGGTCGGGGCGGCCCGTATGCTGTCCGGGCGGTCGGCGTAGCAGGCGTCAGCCAGTTCGTCCCAGTCGTCGTGGGCCTCGCCCAGGGCGCGGCGTGCCCGATGACGGGCGATCAGCAGCCCTTCCTCGCCCATGCCGACGTCCTTTGGCCACAGCCGGCCGGGGGGGAGCAGCCGGGCGAGTCCGGCGGTGTACCAGGTGGCGGCGGTGCGCGGCTCCTCGTCCTCGAACATCTCGCCGACGATCTCCCAGGCGGCGAGCGTGCGTGGACGGGACTTGCGCAGCGCCGCGGCCGCCGCGCGCGCCTCCTCGCGCCGCCCGGCCTCCCACAGCACGCCGATCCGGAACGCCTCGACCATGCCGGGATCGTCGGGGCCGAGGGACTGCACCCGCTCGTAGAGCGCCAGGGCCCGCTCGGTCTCCCCGGCCTTGGCCCGCAGTTCCGCCGCCTCCAGCAGCAGCTCCACCTGCTCCTCGACCAAGCTCGCCACCTCGGCCGCATGTTCGAGCTCGGCGGCGGTGCCGACGGGGTCGCCCCACGAGTCGGGACGATGGCGCTGGTGGGTGCGCTGCCTGCGTGACATGCGGCCCACGGTAGTGCCGCGTCGGCCGGCCGAGATCCGGTCGTGCGGCATTTCGCCCGTCCGTGCGACGGCACGACCGGACCGCCGCGGGTCCTGGCCGCCCCCGGTAGGGTGACGCCGCACCGAAAGACTCATGGCAGGAGCGCGCGAGCATGGCCGGCACACCCAGGGAGCGCCTCGCGCGGCTGCTCGACTCCGGGAGCAGCGCCTCCTTCAGTGCCCACCTCCAGGGCCCGGCACACCTGCTGGAGCTCGAAGTGGACGGCGTCGGCGCGGTCAGCCTGCCGGTCCGCGCGCCCCAGGCGAAAAAGCTGATCTCGGCGGCCCGCCCGGCGAAGTTCGGGCGCGGCTCGCAGACGTTGTCTGATCCCAGCGTCCGCGATACCTGGGAGCTCACCCCCGACCAGGTCGTACTCGGCGGCTCCGGGTGGCCGCCCCTTCTTGAGAGGGTGCTCGACCACGTCCGCGACGAACTCGGCCTGGCCCGCTCCCGACCGCTGCGGGCCGAGCTGCACGCGATGCTGGTATACGGAAAGGGCCAGTTCTTCCTTCCGCACCAGGACTCCGAGAAGCACAGCGCGATGCTTGCCACCCTGGTGGTCTCACTGCCTTCCGCCCACACCGGCGGTGAGCTGGTCATCGAGCACGCCGGCGACAGTCGCAGCTACCCGGCCTCGCGCTCGGAGCTGAGCTTCATCGCCTTCTACGCCGACTGCCGTCACGAGGTCACCCCGGTGCGCTCGGGACACCGGGTCACCCTGACCTTCAACCTGCTGGCGGGCAGCGAGCCCGCCGGCTCCGACACGCAGGGCCCGGTCGCCGACCTGGCCGACTGCCTGGCGGAGCACTTCGAGCGCCCGGCCAGCCCGCGCTACTCGTACCGCGAACTGCCCCCGCCCAACCATCTGGTGTACCTGCTCGACCACGAGTACACCGAGCGCGGCCTCGGCTGGCAGCGCCTCAAAGGCGCCGACGCAGGCCGTGCCACCCTGCTGCGCGCCGCCGCCTCCGCCGCCGGGTGCGAGGCCGTGCTCGCACTGGCCGAGGTCAAGGAGACCTGGGACGCCTGGCCCGCCGACGAGGAACCCTGGGACCGCCGCTACTCGCACCGGTATGACGACGAGGACGAGGATGCCGACGGGGACGAGCCGGACGGCTCCGCCACCGAGCCCGCGGACTACCACCTCAACGACCTGATCGACGACGAGATCACACTCGGCTGGTGGTCCGGCCCGGACGGCACCGGCGGCGAGAAGGTCTCCCTGCACGTCCCCGACTCCGAGGTCTGCACCAGCACACCCAGCAAAGAACTCGAGCCCTACGAGTCCGAGTTCGAGGGCTACATGGGCAACTACGGCAACACCCTGGACCGCTGGTACCGCCGTGCCGCGATCGTCCTGTGGCCGCGGCAGCGCGCCTTCGCCGCGCGCGCCGAGGCCGGCGCCAGCTGGACCCTGACCGAGCTGCGCACCCGCATCGAGGCCGGTGACGTGGCGGGGGCCCGCGCCGCCGCGCAGTCCCTTGAACCCTTCTGGGGCAGCACAGGCGTGGACGCCGCCCTGCTCGGCCCAGCGCTCGACGTCGCCACCGGCCTTCGCGCGCCCGGCCTCGCCACGATGCTGCTGAAGCCCTTCCGCGTCACGATGCTCACCCCCGCCGACGCGGCCTCGCTGGCCACGGCGACCGAGCAGTACGGCCGGGCCTGGCTGCACGGCCTGCTGGACGCCTGGCTGCCCAAGCTCGGCCACCACCACGTGGCAGACCCGGACCTTGCCCCCTGGGTGCAGAGCCTGCCCGAACTGTGCGCGGCACTGCGCACGGCCGGGGCCGCACCGGCCGCTGTCGAACTCACCGCTCGCGCCTGGGCCTGGTTGGACGAGGGACTGCGCACCTGGACCGCGCCCACCCTGGGCAGCCCCGAACACCGCCGACCGCAGCTGGCCCGGCTGAGCACCCCGCTGCTGCGCCTCCTCCAAGCCGCCTCCCCCGACCAGGGGCAGCGCGACGCGATCGTCGCCGCCCTGCGCACGTACGGCGACGAAGCGCTGGTGTGCCTGCTGCCCGCACTGCGCACGGCCGCCGCCCTGCCGCGGCAGCAGCGCACCGCCGCCGGACTCGACGAGCTCGCCGCGCACTGCGCGCAGCGCCTGGATGCGTACCTGGCCGGGCCCACACGCCGCCCCGGCGACTGGTCGCTGGCCTTCACCGGCTGCGGCTGCGAACTGTGCGGCCCGCTGGGCGAGTTCCTCGCCTCGTCCACTCGGCAGACCTACGAGTGGCCGCTGGCCGAGCAGCGCCGACGCCACATCCACAGGAGCATCGACAGCACCGGGCTACCGGTACGCCACACCACCCGCCGCACCGGCCGCCCCTACACCCTCGTGCTGACCAAGACCGACGCCGTCTTCACCCGCGAACGGCAGGCCCGCGACCAGGCCGCCGCCGACCGCGCCTGGCTCGCCGTGGCCTGGACCTGACGCCGCACCGGCCCCGTCAGGGCCGGGGCCGGCCCGCCCCTCTCGACGATCCGGACGTCATCCCCTTCCCCGCCGCCCGCATCCGGCGCATCACCGCTGTCCAGGGCTTGATCAACGAGTACCGCACTGTGTGTCGACCACCGGAAGAAACCCCAGGTCAAACCCCTGCGAACAGGGCTTGGTCATGATCTCTGATCTTGACGGGTGAGGTCTACGGGTGCCGATTGATCATCCGCCCAGGTGACCGCCTTGATCGCTGATCTCGGGTCGTATCCGCCGCCCGCTCGGTATCTTCACCTGGACAGGGCGGGGACAGCATGATGACCTGTCATGCTACTGCGCTTGGCCTACCTCGCTGCCACCAGCGTCTTCGCGCTGCTGCGCCTGCTGCCGACGAGTGACCGTGACCAGGACATCGAGACCTCGCCCTGCGGCATCAGCTGCTGGTCCTGCAACGCCAGGTCGGCAAGCCGACGCTCACCGACACCGACCGGGTGATCCTGGCTGGTCCGCTCCGCCGCCTGCCGAGGGAGAAGCTACGGCATCTCCTGCTGCTGGTACGTGTGGACACGATGCTGCGCTGGCACCATGACCTGTTCATGCGACGCCATGCCGCGACCTGCGTGCCTCAGCGACGGGGCCGCCCGCCCACCGTCCGCTCGATCCGTGCGCTGGTCCTGTGCCTGGCCCGCGAGAACAGCTCGTGGGGGTACCGCCGGATCCACGGTGAGCTCGCGGCGCTGGGCATCAAGGTCGCCGCCTCCACCGTCTGGGAGATCCTCCGCGAGCACGGCATCCCGCCGGCGCCCGAACGCCAGAGCACCACCTGGGCCGCCTTTCTACGCAGCCAGGCGGACGCGCTGCTCGCCTGCGACTTCCTGGAGACGGTCACGCTGTCTGGGACGCGGTTGTACGTGTTCGCGGTCATCGAGCATGCAACGAGGCGCGTCCGGATCCTCGGAGCCACCGCACACCCCACCGCGGAGTGGGCAGTGCAGATCGGACGGAACCTCGTCATGGACCTGCAGGACGCGGGGAGCAGGGCCAGGTACCTGATCCGTGACCGCGACTCGAAGTTCACGCAGTCCTTCGATGCGGTGCTGGCCAACGCCGGGATGAAGGTCGTCACCAGCGGTGTCCGGATGCCGCGGATGAACTCCGTGATGGAACGCTGGATACAGACCTGCCGGCGCGAGCTGTTGGACGCACCTTGATCTGGAACCAGCGCCACCTCCTGCACGCGCTACGCGAGTTCGAATCCTTCTACAACGGGCATCGGCCACACCGAGCCCTTCGGCAGGCGGCTCCGCTCCGCAGACTGCCCGCGCCGATCACCGAACCAGGGCAGACCAGGCACCTGGAGGTCCGTCGACGAGATCGGCTCGGCGGAACCCTTCGCGAGTACCAACATGTGGCCTGATCTGGGCAGATGATTAATCGGCACCCACAGTGCTTACGAGAGTTTCGGTGATGCTCACCGCGACTTGGAGACCAGAAGAATACTTAGATTCCAGCTATGAAGAGAGCAGATCAGAAACTGACTGTCCGTCACCGGCGTGCAAGACGCATTGCGCGTTGGGTGCCGCGGCGGGGCTCGCCGGTTCAGGGCTGCTCGCCGCCGTCGTGCTCACCGGCAGCCCCGCCGGCGACCCGGCCGGCCAGGTCCGGGTGCTCGGCGTCCACGCCGGGCCCACCGATAAGTGGAGTCGGCTTCGGAGTCGACTGGGGGCGCAGGCGCTCGCCCCCGTCTTCATCGGGAACCCGGTGGCCGGGAACAACGGCTTCGGGGTCGTCACCGAAAAGAACGCGACGTTCGGCAGCACCGAGTCGGAGGACCCGGTGGCCGTTGGCGCGAACCTCTCCTTCGGCGACAACTACAACGTCGCCCTGCATACCCCCGGCACCTTCACCGCCCCAGGCGACACCCGGCCGACGGCCCTGCTCGTGGGCGGCGGCATCGACTACGCGGGCACCAGCAAGTCCGGCGTCCTGCAGGTGCTGCAGAACGGCTACGCCAAGATCGGCAACACGTCCGCCAGCAACGTTCTCACCCAGGACCAGAACGGGGCGAGCGTCAACACGGAGGTCGTGGCGAAGGACGCCGCCTACAACTCCACGCCGCGCGTCCAGCTCGGCTCGCCGACGGCCGGAACCGCCCGTCCGGAATCGCACAACTTGAGAACTGACCAGGTTCAACCAGTGGATGCAACACCGGCTTATTTCATCGATAGTAGATGGTCGTTGAGGGCTTCGGCGGGTGTCTTCCAACCGAGGCTCTTC
>NZ_JBVJPM010000034.1:0-53934 GCF_055582645.1 Streptomyces sp. NPDC107517
CCGTGAGACCGCCCCCGCACGATCGAAGTCCCGCTACACTCCCGCCACCCGGCGAAAAGACCAGGTCAGACAGCGAAATCCTGCTGGAGTACTAGCAGCGGGCCCCGGGCACGCCGAAGCCCTCCACGGTGATCATCGTGGAGGGCTTCGGTCAGACCTGTTCTACGAAGTCAGGCTTCTTCCCGCATCAGGCTTCTTCCCGTATCCGCAGTAACGCCTCCTGCGCCACGGAGGCCACGAGCTGTCCGTCCCGGTTCCGGAACTCGCCGTACGCCAGGGTCACGTCCGTCCGCACCGGCCGACTCACCGACCACGATCTCGCTCACCTGCCCATCACTCCCAAAGCTCGCAGGGCTCGCACGTGGACGGGCCGGTCCACCGTCATCCCGTCCACGGTGACGGCTCCGGTCCCGGCCTCCTCGAAGGCCTCGCACACGCGTGCCGCCCAGGCCCGTTCCGCCTCCCCGGGTGCGAACACCCGGTGGGCCGCCTCCACCTGCCCGGGGTGGATGCAGAACTTCCCGCCGAAGCCGACGCCGCGCGCCAACTCCGCCTGCCGCTCGAAGAGTTCCACGTCGAGGAAGTCCGACTCGGGGCCGTCCAGGGCGCCGATGTCTGCCGCTGCCGCGGCGTTGGCGATGCGGGCCCGGGCGTAGGCCAGCTCGGTGCCCTCGCGGGTCCGGGCCACGCCCAGCGACGCGGTGTAGTCCTCGGATCCGAGCGAGACGGCGTCCAGGCGAGCCGAGGCCCGGCAGATGGCTTCCACCGCCGCGAGGCCCGCCGCCGACTCGATCCGCCCCATCAGGCGCACGGACCCGGGCCGCAGATCCCGTACGGCCTCCAGATAATCGAGATAGTGATCAACGTGTACGAGGGTGTCGACATCGTCCACCTTCGGCAGATGCAGTCCGTGCAGCCCCGGGACGACGACGGCGTCGAGGTCGGCCTCCAGGAGATCGGAGTCCAGGGCGTTGGGACACACCCACAACTCCCGCTCCTCCGCCGGGAAATCGGCAAGAGCTGCGGCTACGAGGCGACGGGCCGTGACCTTCTCCCTGGCCGCGACCGAGTCCTCCAGGTCAAAGGCGATGGCGTCCGCCCGCACGTCACGGGCCTTGCCTATGAAACGCTCGCTGCTCCCGGGGACGGAAAGCATCGAACGCA
This sequence comes from Streptomyces sp. NPDC107517, assembly GCF_055582645.1. NCBI lineage: Bacteria > Bacillati > Actinomycetota > Actinomycetes > Kitasatosporales > Streptomycetaceae > Streptomyces > Streptomyces sp. NPDC107517. The sequence goes on from NZ_JBVJPM010000034.1 coordinate 1,165, forward strand.
GTGCGAGTACGGGCGTCCGGGTCACGATCGTTCACTCTTCGCAGCGTCGAGACGGAAGACAGGGATACCGTCACGGGCGACCTCGACGACCGATACCGCTGCCCCGAACGGGGTGACGCCGCTGCCCGTGACTCCCTCCACGAGACAGCGCATACGCACGCCGTCCCGTAGCTCGACGACCGCGACCATCCGCGGGCGCTGGCCCTTGCGGCGCACCTCGACGGCGCTGCACACCTTGCCGCTGCCCGGGCTGCGCTCCCAGCGCAGTTCGGTGGAGGAGCAGGCAGGACAGAGCAGACAGGTGCGGAAGACCACCGTGGCGCACCAGGTGCAGCGCTGGAAGCGCAGTTCCTTGACGAGGGACGGAGGTCCGATCACCTGCTCCCGCTGGATGGTTCGCACATACATGAGTGGTGCTGTTCCTCTCTCAGTCCTGCTGCGGCGGGGCGGTGTGCCGCTGCCGCAGCTCGGTCTTGAGGATCTTTCCGGCCGCTGAGACCGGGAGGGCCTCAATGAAGTGGATCTCGCGGATCCGCTGGTAGGGAGCGACACGCGCGGCTACGAACTCCGTGAGCTCGCGGGCAAGTTCGGCTCCGGCCACCCATCCGGGGCGTGCGACGACGTATGCGACCGGAATCTCCCCGGCCTCCGCGTGCGGCGCGCCGATGACGCTGGCGCTCGCGACCGCGGGGTGGTGATGGAGCAGGTCCTCCAAGGGTCCCGGATAGACGTTGTAGCCCTTGTAGATGAGCATGTCCTTGGCCCGGCCGACCAGATACAGCCAGCCGTCCTCGTCGAACCGGCCGATGTCGCCGGTGCGCAGCCAGCCGTCCTGGAACTGCTCGGCGGTCAGATCCGGATGCCCCTGGTAGCCGTCGGTGATCTGCGGACCGCGGGCCCACACCTCGCCGGTCTCGCCGGTCGGTACGACCGGGCCGCAGCCCAGCTCCCTGATCTCCAGGTCGGTGTCGAAGAGCGGGGCGCCGACGCTGCCCAGAGGGACCGGATTGTCCCGCAGGAGCGGGTGGGTCGTGAGCGCCATGGTGGCCTCTGTCAGGCCGTAGCCCTCGACGATGCACGCGTTCGGGAACAGGCCGTGCAGTTGCTTCAAGGTGTTCGTGTCGATGGGCGCGGCACCGGAGTTGACGAGCTTCACCGACCTCAGGTCCGCGTGCTCGATGCCGGGCAGGGCGAGGAGGCTGTGGAACAGGGCGGGCGAGCCGGGCAAGGCGTTGACTCCGTGGTCCTCGATGAGCCGCACGAACTTCCGCGGGTCGAAGCGCCCGGCGATCACGACAGTGAGGCCGGTGGCCACGCTGACGGACTGGCTGACCAGACCCATCGCGTGGAACATCGGCGCCAGTGCGACGGACGTCGACTCCCCGATGGCAAGTGTGTGCGGCGTCTGCGCCTCGGAGACGTGCTCGAGGTGGATGTACCCCGGCTCGTCGCAGACGGGCCGGGCGGCGCCGCGCCAGGAGCCCATCTGCAGAGTGTTCGCGACGACGTTGCGGTGCAGGACGCGTACGGCCTTGGACCGTCCGGTGGTGCCTCCGGTGAACGACAGATGCGCGACGTCGCCGCCGGACACGCCCTCGGGCGTGCCCGGATCCGTCTTGAGGAGCTCCTCGAGCGGTGTCCCGCTCAGGTCGGCGTCCGCGGGCGCGGGGGCCGCGTCCGATGCCGGAACCAGCACGATCAGCCTCAGCCCCGCAACCTCGGCCTGGTCCAGGGTGGTCCGTGTGGACGGGTGGGTGAACACCGCTACGGCGGCTGCCTCTTCGAGCTGGTCGCGCAGGGCCAGGGGCGGAAGGGCCGGATTGACCGGGGTGACGACGGCGCCCGCGAGCAGGATGCCGAAGTACGTGACCGTGAACCAGGCAGAGTTGGGCTGGTGCAGGGCGACGGTCTCGCCACGGCGCACTCCGCGCTCCCGCAACGCCTGGGCGATACGCAGCGCGCTGTCGTACAACTCATCGTAGGTGAAGGTGAGTTCACCGTCGTGCAGGGCGATCCGGTCCGGGTATCGGCGGGCGGAGCCCGCGAGGACAGCGCCGAGCGGCCCCTCGGGATAGGTCAGGCTCTCGGGCATGCCCTCAGGCACATACCGCTTCATCCCACGATCCCCTTCTCACGCAGCGTGTCGATGTCCTCGAGGGTGAGCCCGGTCGCCGTGGCCAGGACCTCGGTGGTGTGCGCTCCGATGAGGGGCGCAGGCAGGGGCTCGCCGACCGGGGTCGCGCCGAACCGCGGGGCGGGTGCGGGCTCGTGGCCTCCGTGGGAGCCCCGGCGGAAGGTGCCGCGGGCGGTGTTGTGCGGGTGCTCCGCCGCTTCCCTGAGGGACAGGACGGGGGTGACGCAGGCGCCCTGCCCCGCGAACGCGGACGCCCACTCGTCGCGCGTGCGGGTGGCGAAGATCCGAGTGAGCCGGTCCTTCATGGCGGGCCAGTTCTTTCGGTCGCGCTGGCGCGCGAACTCCGGTTCCTCGGCGAGGCCGAGGACCCTCAGCAGGGCGGCGTAGAACTGCGGCTCGATCGCACCGAGGGCCACATGCTTGTCGTCGGCGCAGCGGTACACGGCGTAGAAGGGAGCACCACCGTCGAGGAGATTGACGCCGGGCCTGTCCTCCCAGCTCCCCCGCGAGAGGAAGCCGTACGTCATCGAGAGCAGCAGCGCGGTGCCGTCGGTCATGGCCGCGTCGACGACCTGCCCCTCGCCGGTGGTGCGCGCGTGGAGGAGCGCGCTGACCAGGCCGAGGGCGAGCAGCATGCCGCCGCCGCCGAAGTCACCGACGAGGTTGACCGGCGGTACGGGGTCGCCGCCCGCGGGGGCGATGGCGTGCAACGCGCCCGCAAGAGCGATGTAGTTGATGTCGTGCCCGGGGTCCTGCGCGAGCGGCCCGTCCTGCCCCCAGCCCGTCATCCGGCCGTATACGAGCTTCGGGTTCGCGGCGAGGCACACGTCGGGGCCGAGTCCGAGCCGTTCCACGGCTCCCGGCCGGAATCCCTCGATCACGGCGTCCGAGGCGGCGATCAACTGCCGTACGGCATCCGCGCCTTCGGGGTGCTTCAGGTCGACGGCGATGGAGGTCCGACCACGGTGGATCACCGGGTGCCTGGTCTCCTGCCCCGCCTCGACGGGCCGGTCCACACGGATCACTTCGGCGCCGAGGTCGGCGAGCATCATGCCGCAGAACGGGCCGGGGCCGAGACCTCCCAGCTCAACGACGCGTACGCCGGCGAGCGGGCCCTTGGCCCCGCTCACGGGACTCACTTTCCGGTCCAGCGCGGGGCGCGCTTCTCGGCGAAGGCCCGCGGGCCCTCTTTGGCGTCGTCGGAGGCGAAGACAGGGGCGACGATCTCTCGCATCCGCGGCCAGGCCTCGTCGGCGGACCAGGCCGGGGCCTCCGCGACGATCTGCTTGGTGGCGCGCACGGCGAGCGGCCCGTTGGCGGCGATGGAGCGCGCGAGCTCCAGGGCGCCCTCCAGAGCCCCGCCCTTCTCGGCGACGCGGTTCACGAGGCCGTAGGTGTGGGCACGCTCGGCGTCGAGGAAGTCGCCGGTCAGGGCGATCTCCATGGCCACGGCGTACGGGATGCGCTGCGGCAGGCGCAGCAGCCCGCCCGCGGCGGCGACGAGACCGCGCTTGACCTCGGGGATCCCGAACCGGGCGTCACGCGCGGCCACGACCATGTCGCAGGCGAGGACGATCTCGCAGCCGCCGGCCAGGGCATAGCCCTCCACGGCGGCGATCACGGGCTTGCGCGGCGGCGCCTCGGTGATCCCCGCGAGGCCACGTCCCTCGACCACGGGCCGCTCCCCCGCGAGGAACGCCTTGAGGTCCATGCCCGAGCAGAACGTGCCGCCCGCGCCGGTGATGACGCCCACGACCTGGTCGTCGCGGCGGTCCAGCTCATCGAGCGCGGCGGCCACACCCTCGGCCACCGCGCGGTTCACCGCGTTGCGGGCCTCGGGACGGTTGATCGTGATGACGGTGGTGCCGTCTTCGCGGAAATCGGCAATTACTGCGTCGGTCATGCAGGGCTCCCGGCTCTGGATCACGGACTGCGCTGTGCGGTGGACGAACGGCTCCCGACCGCAGCAACCAAGCACCAAATTTGTGTCGAACATTCGTTAAGTTACGAGGCCACGCGCACGCCTGTCCACCCTGTGTGATCCACCTGGCACCTCGAGCGCCACGCCGGCACAGAGCGACCACTGCGAGTACAGGGCTCTGCCTGCGCGAGTGGGCCTGTCTTCACCGGTCCGGTGAAGACGCCCACGTCTCCACCCTCAGTCACCACCCCGGAGACGACCGCGTGCCAGACCTTCCGCAGGTCACCCTCGCACAACACGGCCGCACACCACCCCGAAGCCGACCAGGGCTACGACCAGAGCCCCGAGCGCGATCAGCCACATCTCCCCGCGGACCAGGAAATCCGGATCATGTACACGGTATGAGCCGATGTCGAAGACCGAGCTGCCCACCCACGCACCGATCGGGACGGTGACCAGGATCGGTGGAAGGGGTGCCCGTACGGTCCGGCCGGCGCGGCACTCACCGGCCGCTTGGCCTGCACATGCGACGGATCCACCAGTCCAGTTTCACCAACAAAACTTGGTCCTATTACTGGGGGCGTCAAAATGCGCAGCCCTGCGATGAGCCGCACGAGGATTCGTCAGTTGCACCTACCGGTGTACGCGTTACTGTGGAGGTGTGGCCTCTGACGTAGCGCCGCAGACACCCGCAGGTGACGCGGCGATCGAGTCCGTCAGCGTCCTCGGCGAGGACTCCCGGCGGCAGATGTTCGCGTTCATCCGACGTCAGCGCCGCCCCGTGACCCGGGACGAGGCCGCCGCCAGCGTCGGCATCTCGCGCAAGCTCGCCGCCTTCCACCTCGACAAGCTCGTGGACGCCGGCCTGCTGCGCGCCAGGTACGGATCACCCGGCGGGATCCGGAAGGTCGGCCGCCAGCCCAAGGTCTACGAACCCACCGGCAGCCACATCCACGTCAGCATCCCCGACCGCCGTCACGAACTGCTGGCCGACCTCCTGCTGGAGGCCGTCCTGACCGAAGACGGCGAATCCGCGGCCCGCGCCGCCGTGCGCACAGCCGGCCGGCGCGGCCGGTCACTGGGCGAGAGGGAGCGCAAGCAGACGCGTCCCGGCCGGCTCGGCGCAGAACGTGGACTGAGCGCCTGCGAGCGGATGCTCGACCAGCACGGCTTCGAGCCGTTCCGCGAAACCCCCACCCAACTCCGACTGCAGAACTGCCCGTTCGACCCTCTGGCAGCCAAGGCTCCCGAGCTGGTGTGCGGCATGAACCACGCCTTCATCGCCGGTTACCTGCAGGGCCTGGAAGTAACCGGCGTAGAGGCGATCCTCGCCCCGCGTCCCGGGGAATGCTGCGTCCAGCTGGGCCCCACCAGGGGGTGATGCGCGGCTCTGTTCACCACAGCGACGTCGTCGGGCTGCCGACCGAGGGCGTCACCGACGCCACCTGGCGCTACCTGAGCGCGGCCGGCAGAACCAGGGCCGCGGCGCCGAGATGACGGTGGGCGACGACCACGGGGATCGGCCCGGCGTTCCTAGACCGGAGCATTCCCATGGTTACCAAACTCAATATGCACCGCTCTTCGGCGACGACGGAATCGGCAGGGCAAGGCACCATCACAGCGAAATCGTCCGCCTCAGACTGGGGACTTCTTCTGATCAGGCTGACCATCGGGCTACTGATGGCTGGGCACGGCGCTCAGAAATTGTTCGGCATCTTCGGGGGCAAGGGTCTGACGGAGACCGAGAAGGGATTCACGGCCCTCGGCTACCACCCCGGAAAACTCTTCGCCTTGATCGGCGGTCTGTCCGAATTCCTCGGCGGCCTCGGCCTGGCTCTCGGACTGCTCACACCGCTCGCGGCCGCCGCCATCATCGGCGTAATGATCAACGCCATGGCAACCGTCACCGGGCCCCACGGCCTGTGGGAGACAGACGGCGGAGTGGAGTACAACGTCTGCATCGCCGTAGTTGCCCTGGCTGTCGCCGCGATCGGTCCAGGGCGCCTGGCCGTAGACCGGTTCTTCCGTTGGGGAACGGGCGGCTGGCCCGAGGCTGCCTTCGCCCTCGGCCTGGGCGGAATCGCCGCCGCGATCACCCTGGGTATCTGAACCTTCGCCCCCACACCCGCCGCGGCACAGCCGACGCCCTTCGCAAGCAAGGCGGGCACCACCGGTCCAGCCTTCGGTGGGTGCAGCCGTGCCACCCGCGCCGCTCCGGCGATCCGCCGCACAAAGGCGCGCGGCTCCCCGGCCTGTGTGCGGCGGGTTGAAGGAAGCTGCCGCTAAAGAATGGCGAGCAGAATGACGGCGCCGAAGGTACGCTCCGTTCTCACTCTCCTTTCCGATGAAGACTACGGAACAGTTGCTGACACCTCGCTCGCTCCTCAAGTAGTTCTGCTGAGCCCAGGACTGGAGAGACATGGGAACTCAGCTCAGCCCCGAAAGCACTCGATCACCCCTACAAGTGGGCCACAGAGTTCAGGTCAACAGCTCGGCGATGGCGTCGGTGAACTGGATGAGCCATGCCGGGTCGCCATGCTCGCGGCCCCAGTGGGCGTCCATCACAGCGCGGGCTTGGGCCCAGAGGCGGACGCGTTCGCGGTCGAGCTCGGCGGCGTCGGCGAAGACGGCCAGCCGACGCAGAAGCGCGGCCTTCAGGTCTTCAGCGGCGAGCAGATCCTCGCAACAACTGCGGAGAAGCCTGATCGCGTCGTATGACGGGTCCCCGACATATCCCTTGGGGTCGATGGCCAGCCAGGGCTCTCGCTCGGCCCGCAGCACGTTCCCGAAGTGCAGGTCCCCGTGGACGAGGGTTTCCGGCTGGTCGTGGCCGAGGTCTCGGAAGGTTGTGACAGCGGCCTGCACAACACGCTGCGGCAAGGGACGTGGCAGCCGTTCTGCGTCCTTTCTCAGGTCTTCCTGCCAGCCCTCGACTTGATCCCGGAGGCGTGGCAGACCTGTTGGGGCTTCGACGGAGAGCCTCCGAAGGAGCTTCCCGGCGACAGCCATGGCCTCATCGACGTCATCGAGGTCGGCCAGAGTGCCGTCTCCGGCTCGCTCCAGCAACATGGCGAAGTGCGTGTCGTCTCGTTCTCGCAGCAGCACGGCACCCCGTCCGCCCCATGCCACGAAGGCATCTGGTTCGTGAACGTTGCCGGGATGCGGGAACGAGATCTTCAAGACCGCGGACGCACCGTCAGCCGACTGAACAGGCACGATGATCCCCACCCCACCATGCCCGACTTGCCCGACGACCCCGCAGTTCCAACGCTCCAGAAACTCATCGATCAGACGCGGCAGAGACGCGACCCACACCCGTCCGCGCTGCCCCTCTCGTCCGATGGTGCTCCGCGCGAACCCTTCTGGGATCTCGATCATCACAGCACACTAGCCCCGGCCGCCCGAGCGCAGCCGGGCTCCCGGGGAATTACGTGACGCAAGCCGCGGGGAATTGCGCAATCGTCCACAGACCGTGCCTGTGCGTGCCGAGTACTGCGCTTTGACCGCGAGTTCCACGAGTCCGGCAACCAACTCGCGGAGGTCATGCAGGATTCAGGAAGTCGCCGCCGTCCGGCGTTGCTCACCGGCCCGTGACGTCAGGTGCGTTCCGTTCCGACTCGTTTGTCTCCTCGGCTGCTACGGCCCTGTCGCGACGGCGGCCCAGCAAGGTGCATCCCGCGATCACCAAGCCGATGGTGATGACCCTCGCGGCCTGGTAGTAGCCCGACGCCAGTTCCTGCGGGGCGCCTGGCAGCCGGAAGAAGACCCACGCGGCCGCGAGAGCCCCGAAGGCGATCAGCGCGACAGCCCCCCACGTCCCGAGGCCGGCCCACCAGGGCCCCGGGTCGTACCCCCGCTCCTCGGTCTGCTGAACGTCCTTATCGGTCACGGTCTGTTCTCCTGAGCGCGCGGGCGTGGTCGCGCGGGAAGACGTGGGCCAGGCCCGGAAGGTTCACCGGAGCACCCGCATTCTTCGGTTTCACCCCCGACAGGCGCCACGGACACGCATCCACCGCTCCTCGCCATAAAGTCGCCCCCTACCACCAGCGGGTTGGCCACCCGCCACTCGGTGCCGGTACCGCTCATCGGACGAAGGGTGCGGGACGACGCGTGGTGGGAAGCGGTCCGCAAGGCCCATGGCGATGCTGAAGGCACCCGCGCGTTGATCGAAGTCTTGCTGGTGCACCGGCACATGAGTCACGAACACGTCGTGACCGGCACCGCCGCCGCTCTCAAGGCCGCTGCCCTGACCGCGGACGCGGTCGCGCTGGAGGCCAGAACCGTGCCAGGCCCGACGACCGGGTCACATTGAAGCAGATCGAGAACAGTTGACTGCTCATACCTCGTGCATCTCCGATCCACTGACGCTCGACACGGCGCCTCGCCGGCCCGCCCAGCCCAGGGGCGTTCGGTCGCCCCTTCTTTCCGGCCATGCGCCGAAGGAATCCGCAAAGCTTCCGGACTATGCTCACGCGGGTGCGGATTACCAAGTACACCCATTCCTGCGTCCGGTTGGAGCATGAGGGCGGTGGCACGCTGGTCATCGATCCCGGCGTCTGGAGCGAGCCCGAGGCACTCGCCGGCGCGGACGCGGTCCTGGTGACCCATGAGCACAACGATCACGTCGACCTGCTGCGGCTCAAGGGGTTGGGCGTACCCGTCTACGCCCCCAAGTCGGCGCGGCTCCCCGGCCTGGACTTCGCCGGCATGGTCCCCGGCGAGGAGGTCACCGTGGCCGGCTTCCGGGTGACTGCTCAGGGCGGGCGGCACGCGCGCATCTACGGAGACCTCCCGGACTGCGCCAACCTCGGCTACCTCCTCGAGAGCCGCGAAGGCCGCCTCTATCACCCCGGGGACTCCCTGTTCCGTCCCGATCGACCGGTGCAGACTCTGCTGGTCCCCTTGCAGGGGACATGGATGAAGACGGACGAGGCCATCGACTTCGTCCGCACCATCCAGCCGGAACGGGCCTACGGCATCCACGACGGGCAGGTCAACGAGCGAGGCCTGAGCAGCCTCAACGGCTGGCTCACCGCAGAGTGCGGCGGCTGCTACCGCTGGCTCCCGCCGGGCTCGACCGCCCAATAGGTCGAGCCGCCCGCCCCGTCCCGTTCACTGTCACCGCCATGCGCGGGCCGGGGTGCCCGAGCACCATGGCCCTGTCGGCGGCCACGGGCTCCTGGCCGCCGACAGGGCGGCACTACGCGATGTCGGCGACATCGTCGTCTCCGCCCTGCCCGACACCAAGCGTGCGAACTCGGGCTCACCGACGAACCCCTCCTCGCCCAGGTAGACGGGCTGCGGTTCATCGCCCTGCCCATCCCCGACTTCACAGTCCCGTCGATCCCCACCCTGCTGCCGGCACCTCGGGCACTCACCGAAGAGCTACGGGCTGGCGCCCGCATCGTGACGCACTGCCGCTGCGCCATCGGACGGTCCTGGCCACTCACGGTCTCCCTGATGATCCTGGAGGGCATCGCGCCGGAGGCCTCCTGGGCCTCCATGCGAGCAGGCCAGAAGTACGCGAGTGCCGGACACCGAGCAGCAGCACGCGTGGACGCTGGAGTTCTTCCACCACGTCTCCCCCGGCAGGCACCACACCGACCTGCACGGTGCAGCCGGCGTGCACAGTCGTGCGTCCCCGGCGGGCCCTCAGCCTCCACCGGCCCGGTGATCCCCCGCCGTCTCGTGACCTCCGCCGACCGGGGCACGGCCCACCCGGGAGCCCACGGAGATCTCGTTGCTGGTGCGGTCGGTGGAATCCGGCGCGGTGGGCGTGGGAGCGGACGGAGGACCGCACGTGGACCTGGATTGGGGCCTGTGTGATCCCACCGAGTTATCGCCCTTGCCCCCGAGAGCCGCGGAACGAGAAGCGCCCCTTGAGGTTCACGTTCTCGCTCGAATCAATCGCGGTCAGCCAGTCGCGCAGTTCCGCGGCGAAGTCCGGATCGCTCGTGATGTACCGCGCCAGCGCCGTGGCAAGAGCGGTGGGATCCGCGGCGGCGTGGTCGATGGTCGCCATGGCTTCGGAGTCGCGCCGGAAGCGGTGCCGGATCATCTCCAGTGCGTCGTCCACGGCGCGAGTGCCGACGCTGTTCAGCGCGCCCTGTCCGACAGCCGTGGCGACCGCCACCGCAAGTGCTGATGCATCCATGTACCCCTCCGACAACTGGCCTGCGCGCAAGAGCTGGCAGCCGGGCGCACTCACTCGCCCCCCGCGCCGGCGCGGAGCTAGATGATGCCAGAGGGGCCTGTGGGTAGCGAATCAACTCCCCTCTTGCACAGAGTTGTTGAGGTGTTGGGGAGGTTGTGTGCATATACCGTCGAGTCCTCAGCGCGCCAGCCCTCGCGGGCCCGCCGACTCGGCCACAGGGTGTCGATCGGTGCCGCCCTGGGAACCGTGAAGTGTCGGCGGCGATTGTCCTCGTGGCCACGACCGGGTGCACGTGGTCGCAGGTCCCGCCTGCGTTCGGGCCATCCGGGGCCGCGGCTCACCGCCGGTTCATGCAGTGGAGCCGACAACCGATCAGATCCTGGCTCGGTCCACGCCGCCAGCACCCCGTCAAGTTTCATGCCCACCAGACCTACGACAATCATCACCTTCGGCAATGGCTCCGCCTACGCCACATCACACCGCGCCTCGCTCGCGAGGGAGTTGAGACGTCACAGAAGCTGGGGCGCCACCGGTGGACCATCGAAAGCACCGTGGTCTGGCTCGCCGACTGTCGACGTCTCCACCGTCCACCGTCGCTACGCGCGGCAGGCATCCACTTCCTGGCCTTCAGCAGCATCACCTGCTCCCTCATCCGCCACCGCAGAATCACCAATTGAGATGATCTCCGAGGGCTTGCCTTCAAATGATCTCGACTGGTGGATCAATGGATCAATCGGTGGATCACGTCCTGGCATCACACGGTCGAGCGGTGCGGCATGTATCGATCGGCCGCCAAGTGCCGCGTCCACTACTCGTTCTTCTGCGGATGCGCGGCACGCCACGCTGCCATCGACGCGTCCCACTCATCGCCGGTCAGCGCGGTCAGTGACGCCGGGAAGAGGCCGTCCTCCTCCTTGGCGATGTGGCGGTGCAGCTCCTCGACCGCCGCCTTGAACCGGCCTGCGTCGGCCGAATCCGCTAGATCGAGGGTGGGCATCAGGGCTGCGAGCTCACGGTGCTCGGCCACCAGGGCGTCAATGTAGTCCGTGTACTCCGGGTCGTGCCGCATCACCGCGAACAGGCCGTTCTCCTCACCCTGCCAGTGCGTGACCAGCTCCTGTGACATCACCTCGGTGAGCCCTCGCGCAGCCGCCGTGTCACCACGTTCCAGTGCCCGCACCGCATCCCCCGCGGCGTCGGTGACCTTCGCGTGCTCGGCAATGAACTCCTTGATCAGCGGGATCTCACGGCAACCGCAGTAATGGCACATGGGCCCATCACAGACGCTCCCGCCCGGCTCCGGGGCCCGTCAGCGCGGACGCCGCTCCCGTGCTCACCCGAGTGCGCCAGCCAACGGCGACGGCGGTCGCTCGGGGCGAACAGACCAGTCGCCTCGGAGGTCACCCCCGTAGCGGAGCCGGCACGTTGCGATAGCGGCCACTCCATTGACACGCAGTCAGTCCTGGAGGGGAGTCGCGCCGACCCAGCGGTGGTAGGCGTCTACGTCGACGTTGCTGCCGCAGACGATGGTGACGACGTGTCGGCCGGCGAAGCGGTCACGGTCTTCGAGGATCGCCGCGATGCCGAGTGCTGCCGACGGTTCGACGACGAGGCCGGCGTGGTCAAGGAGCATCCGCATACCGGCGGTGATCGACGCCTCCCGGACCAGGACACCGTCGTCAGCGACTAGGAGCAGGTCGTCCAGGACAGCCGGGATGGGACGCCGTCCGGCGACGCCGTCAGCGATGGTGTTGGTCGACTCGGTGGTGACGACACGTCGTTGACGCCACGAGCGTGTCAGGGCCGGTGCGCCCAGCGGCTGGACGCAGATCACCTCGACTTCGGGCGCCCATGCCTTCACCACATGACCCACGCCCGTGGCCAGCGCCCCACCGCCGAGCGCAATCAGGACGGCGTCGAACGACGGCATGGTGTCCACCAGTTCCAGGCCGATGGTCGCCGCACCCTCGCAGGTCTCGATGTCCAGGCTGTCTTCGACCAGCCGGATGCCGTCGTACCGCGCGATGACAGCCGCCCGCTCGCGAGCCATCTCGTGGTCGCCGTCCACCAGCTCCAACCCGGCGCCCAATGCGCGGATACGATCAAGCTTGGCCCGAGTCGCAGAGCGGGATGCCACAACTGTCACGTCGAGCCCCCGGCCGCGACCGGACCAGGCGAGGGCTTGGCCAAGGTTGCCCGCGCTCGCGCACACCACGGCTCGCGGTCCATGGCCGGCCAGCAGACTCGCGACCACCTCGGTGCCGCGGGCCTTGAAGCTTCGGACCGGATTCGCCGTTTCGAGCTTGATGCTCACGGAGCACCCGAGGGCAGGTTCCAGCGCCTCGCAGCGGTACAGCGGAGTGTCGAGAAAGACCGGGTCGATCACCCGGCGGGCCGCCCGGATCCGAGCAGTGTCGAGACGCGTCTCCAGCACGACACAGCAGCGTAGCGCCACCGGCGCTGGTTCCATAAGCAACTTTTGGTCGATCCTGGTGCACGTCGACGGCAGCCACGACGAGTTCGATGTCGCCGGCCTGCGTATGCAGGGTAGGCAGATCGCTTCCGGCGACGATACTCCCGGTGTGGACGACGGCGGCGCGGATGCGAGGTGGGGCGCTCCGAGATGGGACTGCTGACTGCTCCTCGGCCCTTCGTTCAAGAGCTGATTGCCGAAATCGAAGAAAGCGCTTTCGCACACTCTCCCTCGCGACCCCAGAATGTTGTACCTTGCCGAAATGACCCCAGGTCGAAGGGAAGTTGACCTTGCCCACACCCCATCTCACGACGCGAGACAGGGTGTTCGGGCGGTCGGTCAACAGCGAGGCGAAGCGCCAAGACCCACGGGACCGGTTCCGGCCAGGTGCGCCTGCCGGTCACGTATGGAAGGCGCTGCGGCCGCAGGCCCTTCCCAGCCGTAGACCCCCGTTCCACACCAGCCCACCGTGCAGGCCGGCCTGCTGAACGGCCCACTAGGAGACACATGAACTCGTTGGCGTCGCACTGCGACAGCGATCGAAGCCCGCGCACCCGGACGGCGTTCGTCCGCCGCACCGCACGGTGACGGCGCAGCCCGTCGCCGTCGTCCTCGTCGGCGGTCGCGGCTTCGGCCGTGTCCACCGTGCGAACCTGCGACGGCTCACCGGACAAGGGCAGGTTCAGGTCGTCGGGGTCTGCGACCAAAGCCCTCTCGACGCGGAGGAGTTGGATGGGCTCGGGCCCTTCGCGTCCATCTCGCAGTCCACGGACCTCGGGGTGCTTCTGGAGCGCACCCGCCCCTCGGTGACCATCATCAGCACACCCCTCCATACGCACGTCCCGCTCGCGCTGACTGCTGTACGGGCGGGATCGCACGTAATGCTCGAGAAGCCGCCCGCGTCCTCGCTGGCCGGTTTTCAGCAGCTCGCCGACGAACTGCACCGGTCGGGTCGCGTGTGTCAGGTCGGATTCCAGTCCTTCGGCTCCGCGGCGGTGGCATCCGTACGGCAATTGGTGGCGGACGGGGCAATCGGGCGGCCCATGGGTATCGGTGCCGCCGGAGCGTGGGTGCGTGAAGCCCGGTACTACGCCCGCTCCCCGTGGGCCGGCCGCCGCCGCGTCGCCGCCGGGCCCGGGGCCAAGGACACCGTGGACGTCGTGGACGGCGTACTGACCAATCCTCTCGCCCACGCTCTGGCCACCGCGCTGCGTGTGGACGGCAGCGATCGCCAGGACGACGTGGCCGCCGTGGAGTTGGAGCTCTTCCGGGCCCATGACATCGAGGCCGACGACACCTCATGTGTCCGTGTGACGAGTACGCACGGCACGACCATCACGCTCGCCGCGACCCTGTGCGCCGAGCAGAACGCCGCACCCTACATCGTCGTGCACGGCGAACAGGGCCGCATCACTCTGCACTACACCGAGGACCGTGTACTTCTGGAACGGCGGGGTCAGGAGCCCCAGGAGTACGAGCACCCACGTACCGACCTTCTGGAGAACCTGATCGCCCATCTCCGGGAGAACGACGAGCTGTTGAGCCCTCTGGAGCGCAGCGGCGCCTTCAGCCGGGTGGTGGAGGCCGTGCGCACCGCGCCCGAGCCCGTGCGCCTGCCCCCGGGCGTCTGGCACCCGCTCGGCGAGGGTGCCGAGCAGCGTCGGTTGATCCCTGGTATCGACGCCCTGACCGCAGCGAGTGCCGGTCGCCTCGCGCTGTTCTCCGAACTCGACGCGCCCTGGGCGAAGGCGACGAAGGGCTGACCTCCGGCCGCCTCCGCCCCGCGGCTGCAGCTTGCCGTCAGCGTTTCGTCGCGTGGTGCTCCCCGAACAGGTCTGTCGTGTCCACGGGACGCCCCGTCACGAGGGACTCGTTGCCGGCGATGCCCACCGCCAGTGCGAACGCGCCGTCGCGGGCCGTGGCACCCTTGCCCGCTGCCGGGGCCGCCCCCTCGTCGGAGCCGTCGCCGAGCGGGCCGAAGAGTTCCTTGAGCATCCGCAGGTCTCCGCCGCCGTGCGAGCCCGCCGCCACCTCGAAGGTCACCTCGCGCGGCTCCTCCCACAGGGGGCGCAGCAGGATTCGGGTGCGGCCCGGGTTGGCCATCGGCACTCCTCCATGCGCGGCCTCTCCCCCGGGGGCCGCGGTACGCGGGGGCTGCCACGTGTTCTCCTCCACCTCGAGTTCCAGGCGGCCCGCGGTGCCGTTGAACATGACGCGGTAACCCTCCCAGGGAGAGTAGGCCGTCAGGTGGTACGTCATGGTGGCGCCGGTGTCGTAGCGGACAAGGACCGCCAGGTCGTCCTCGATGTCGATGCCGTCACCGAAGACATTGCGGTCGCGCACGTAGGTGTCGCCTGCGGCCTCTGCGTCGAGGTACAGAGCGGTGAGACCGGGGTCGTCCGCCAGGTGGATCGCGTACGGGTCGTCGGCCGCCGCCGCGTCGCCGTGGGCGCGCTCGTAGTCGCGGCGCAGTCCGGTCGCCTCGCCGTTGCCATGGCCGTAGAAGACGAGCCCGCCCTCGGCGTGGACGCGTGAAGGGGTCGCGTTCAACCACCAGTTGACGAGGTCGAAGTGGTGGCCCGACTTGTGCACGAGGAGGCCGCCGCTGTGCCGCTTCTCGCGGTGCCAGCGGCGGAAGTAGTCGGCGCCGTGACGTACGTCGAGGAGCCACTCGAAGTGCACCGACCGCACCTCGCCTATCGCGCCGTCGGCAAGCAGCTTCCAGACCTTTTCGTGGGCCGGGTTGTAGCGGTAGTTGAAGCCGACCGTCAGGTCGCCTCCGGTGCGCTCCAACGCGTCGAGGATCGCGCGGCACTTGGCGGCGTCGGTCGTCAGGGGCTTCTCCGTGACGACGCGGCAGCCCGCCTCCAGGGCGGTGATGATGTAGTGATCGTGGGTGGCGTCGATGGTGGTGACGACGACCTCGTCGATCCGTTCGCGCCGCAGCAGGTCCGCGAAGTCGTCGGGCGCGGTGGCGGTCGCCTCCGGGCGGCCGAGGCCGGTGAGCAGCCGGTTGTGGTGGGCGATTCGGGTGGGGCTGGGGTCGGCGAGCGCCACGACGTCGTAGTGGGCGCGGGCGCCGAGGGCCCTGGTGTACATCTGGGCACGGTGTCCGGTGCCGACGATGGCGGCGCGCCGGGTGGGGAGGGCGGTCATGGTCAGGGTTCCTTCCGTGAGGCGGGGCCGGTGGAGCGGCGGACGATCAACTCGCTGTCGAGGACAAGCTGCTGGGGATCGGTCTGCTGCGGTTCGCCGCCCTCGATGCGGCGCAGTAGCAGATTCACGGACTGCTCACCCAGCGCGTCGAGCGGCAGACGCACCGAGGTGAGCGCCGGGGTGGAGGTCGCGGCGAGGAGTATGTCGTCCACGCCGACGAGGCTGATGTCCTCGGGCACACGCACACCGCGCTCGCTCAGCCGGGACAGGATCCCCACAGCCAGCAGATCGTTGTGCGCCACTACGGCAGTGGCACCGGAGGCGAGGGCGAGGTCGGCGACCTGCGCCCCGGTATGGAACTTCGGTTCGTGCGGGCCGAACTCGCTGATCTTCAGGCCCAGTTCCTCGCACGCCGCGCGCACGGCGTGGCCGCGCTGCTCGCTCGACCAGGAGTCGCGGGCGCCCAGGACGAGGGCGAGGTGACGGTGTCCGAGGGCATGCAGATGGGCCACTGCCTGACGCATCCCGTCGGCTGTGGGCATGACGACCGTCGGGACTCCCGGCACGGGCCGGTTGGCAATGACGCTGGGCACCTGCTGGATGATCTCGTAGAGGCGCTCGGTGTCCATGCGCGGCGCGACGAGGAGCAGCCCGTCGACCTGGCGGGCGAGGGTGAGGGCCAACTCGTATTCGTCGTCGGGGTCTTCGTCTGTGTCGGCCAGGAACACCGCATAGTCCTTGCGGCGGGCGCGGGCCTGTACCGCCTTGGCGACCACCGCGAAGAAGGGGTTGGCGATGTCGGGCACGATCAGGCCGAGGGTCCGGGTACGGCCGAGGGCGAGCGAGCGGGCGACGCGGCTGGGCGTGTAGCCGAGCCGGGCCGCCACTGCGAGCACCCGCTCACGGGTCTCGGGTCTCACCTGCTCGGGCGAGGCGAAACAGCGGGAGACGGTGGAGGGAGACACCCCCGCCTCCGCTGCCACGTCCTCGGCACTTGCGGTCATGAACCCGCCCCGTCGCAGGAGCACGACTGTCCTGTGCGCTCGACCGTCCCACAGTGACGGCTGTGCTCTGTTCGCACGGACCTCTCACCACGGCCGCGTCGCTCCACCGCCACCGTCGCGAGAGCGAGGACTCCCGACACCAGCGGGAGGAGGAGCAGCAACTGCCAGGCGCACACTGCCGTCGCGCACACCGCGGCGGCGAGTATCACCGAGCCCACCAGATCGTCGCGGGAGCGCGCCAGGGCTACGCGACGCCACCCGACGAAGCCGATGTCGGCGCCCGCAGGGCCGTCGTCGCCCGGCTCGCTCCAGGCGGCGGCCGCGCGCAGCTGCACGACGACGACAGCGACGGCGGCCGCAGCACACACCACGACGAGCAGGTCGTGGCCGGGCAGGTCTCCGGCCACGGCGGCGATCCGCAGGTCGGCCGCGAGGAAGGCGAGGGCCGCGAGCCCCGCCGCACCGCGCAGGGTTCCACCGCGCAGGGCACGGCGCCAGTCAGCGGCGAAGCGGCGCGCCGTACCCACGCTCGGCCCGTCGGGTACGCAACGGCGCACCGCCGCGCAGCCCGCTGCCATCGCTGCGGGCCAGGTCACCAGGGGCAGAGAGGCCAGCGTCACGAGCACGCCGATCCACAGGACTTCGGCGAAGAGGGTGAAGCGTTCACCGTAGGGGGTTTCGCGCACTCGGTTGTCTCGGTGCAGGGAATCGCGCCGGGTCGCCATCGCGTACGTCATGATCGTGACCGCCCTTCAGCCCTTGAGTCCGGAGGTGGCTGCGCCCTCGATGAGCAGGCGCTGGAACGCGGTGAAGAAGGCGATCACCGGAAGCAGGGAGAGGACCGACATGCCCAGCATCGCGCCGTAGTCGGTGGCGCTGGAGGAGTCGACGAACAGGCGCAGGGCCAGCGGCAGCGGGTAGTTCTCCGGCGACTGGAGGTAGATCAGCGGGGCGAAGAAGTCGTTCCACGACCAGATGAACGTGAAGATCGCCGTGGTGATCAGTGCGGGCCGGAGCAGCGGCAGCACGATGTGCCAGAAGATCCGGAAGTGGCCGCAGCCGTCGATCAGGGCGGCCTCGTCGAGGCTCTGCGGAAGATTGCGGATGAACTGCACCATCAGGAACACGAAGAACGCGTCGGTGGCGAGGAACTTGCCGAGCAGCAGAGGCACGAAGGTGTCGACCAGGCCGGCCTGCTGGAACATCGTGTACTGCGGGATGAGCAGCAGATGGTGCGGCAGCAGAATGGTGCCGATCATCGCGGTGAACATGGCGCCGCGGCCACGGAAGCGCAGCCGTGCGAACGCATACGCCGCGATCGAGCACGACAGCACGTTGCCGATCACCGAACCCACCGCGAGAATCAGCGAGTTGGAGAAGAAGCGCCAGGTCGGCACCTCCGCGATACCTTCGAGAGCGGTACGGAACCCCTCCCACGTGGGCCGAGAGGGAAGCAGGTTGAAACTGGAGAGGATCTCCTGGGGCGGCTTGACCGATGAGGTGAACACCCACACCACGGGGTAGAGAAGCGCGAGCAGCAGCACGGCGGCGCCACCGTGCCAGAGCAGGGCGCCCCGGTCGAAGGGCCTGCGGCGGAGCCCTCGGGCTCGGGGGATGATCGGGGTCGTCATGGTCACTTCTCCTCGCCCGCGTAGTGGACCCAGCGGCCCGACGTCTTGAACAGGACCGCGGTCACGGCGCCGATGACGATCAGCAGCACCCAGGTCAGGGCGGCCGCGTAGCCCATCCGGAAGTCGTTGAAGCCGAGCTCGTACAGGTACATCGAGTAGACATACGTGGAGCCCGCCGGGCCGCCGGTGCCGTTGGAGAGCACGAAGGCCGAATTGAACATCTGGAAGGCGTGCACCATCTCCAGGACCAGATTGAAGAAGATCACCGGAGAGAGCATCGGCACGGTCACGGAGACGAAGCGGCGGATCGGTCCGGCCCCGTCCACCTCGGCCGCCTCGTACAGGTCCCGCGGGATCTGTTGCAGGGCGGCCAGGAAGATGACCATGGGCGCGCCGAACTGCCAGACGGACAGGGCGACCAGGGACATCATCGACCAGTCGGGGTTGGACACCCAGCCGCCGGTGTCCAGGCCGAAGATGCCGACGGCTCGGTCGACGACGCTGCCGGTGGAGAAGAGCAACCGCCAGACGATGGCCGCGCCGACACTCGCGCCGATGAGCGAGGGCAGGTAGAAGGCGGCCCGGTAGAAGTTCCGGCCTCTGCGTTTGGTGTGCAGGAGCAGCGCCACGCCGAGGGCCACGGCGAGCTTGAGCGGGGTGGCGATCAGTACGTACTGGATCGTGACGAGGACCGAGTCGCGCATCTGCGGATCGTCGAAGAGGATGCGCCGGTAGTTGTCGAGGCCGATCCAGTTCGGGGTGTCGAAGAGGTTGTAGTCCGTGAAGGACATGAACAGCGAGTAGAACATCGGAGCGAGGGTCAGCAGACCCGCGCCGATCATCCAGGGGGTCAGGAAGACATACGCCGCACGGTCGTTGCCGCGGCGGCGCTCGCCCGGGGCGACGCCGCGGGTGTGGGGGTCTCGGCGGGCCGCCGGTATGGCGGCCTCGGTCGTCGTCGTACCGGCCATGGGTTCTCCATAGGTCGTGGGGGTTCGCGGGCCGGCAGTCGTCAGGAGAGGACGACCTTCGCCTGGTCGAAGTAGAGGTCGACGGCCTCGTCCACGGAGATGACGCCGTAGCCGAGCTTCTCGGCGATGCGCTCCAGGCGGACGTTCAGGGTGGAGCCGCCGACTCCGGGGGCGGGCGGTGTTGCCGCTGCCACGCCGGCGATCCGCTTCTCGTAGCCCTGGGTCAGGCGCACGAACGGGTCGTCGGTACTGGCCGCGCCCTCCTGGCGGGTGGTGGGCGCCATGCCGATGTTGGTGCCGAGGATCTTCGCTACGCGCCGGTCGTTGATCATGAAGTTGATGAACTGCGCGGCCTCGCTGCGGTACGGCGTCGCGCCCGAAGCGCTCAGCAGCATGCCCGGCTTGGCGTAAAGGCCGCTCGTGCCCGTGTCGGTGGGCGGTGTCGTCAGCTTCAGGCGGGTCCCGCGCGCCTCGCTGCGGCTGCCGACCTGGTTGTCCCACTCGAACATCGAGGCCGCACGGCGTGCGGTGACCGGAGCGCCCGGCTTCGCCTCCAGAATGACCCGGGCA
Organism: Streptomyces sp. NPDC107517; assembly: GCF_055582645.1. Lineage (NCBI taxonomy): Bacteria > Bacillati > Actinomycetota > Actinomycetes > Kitasatosporales > Streptomycetaceae > Streptomyces > Streptomyces sp. NPDC107517. Next base: position 21,179 of record NZ_JBVJPM010000034.1, read on the forward strand.
CCCGTGATGCCGCCGGCGTCCCGCCAGCGCTCGATGAACGACAGGTAGCCGTGCAAGTCGTCGGGTGTGAAGCCCAGTTGACCGGCCTCGGTCCACGCCGTCTTGCCATGCTGCATCATCCACATCTCGACGCCCATGTAGTTCTGACCGGGATTGTCGACACCGACCTGTGCGCCCTTGGTGAACTTGGAGATCCTGGCGGTCTGTTCGACGAACGTCTCCCAACCCGTCTTCAGATCCGGCGGAGTGGCCCCCGCCTCGGCATAGAGTCCGGCGTCGTACATGAGCGCGATGCTGTTGCGTGACAGCGGAAGGCCGACGCGGCGCCCCTCGATCAGTCCGGCGGTCCGCAGCGCGGGCACGACCGTGCTCGCGTCGATCTCTTTGCCGGTGCCGGTGTGTTCGGCGAGATCGGCGAGGAGGTCGTGACTGGCGAAGGTGCGCAGCCAGGCATAGTCGACGTGCAACAGGTCGGGCGGATTGCCGCCGGCGAGGGCGGTGGTCACCTTCTGCCAGTACGCGTCGAAGCCTACGAAGCTGGTCTTGATCCGGATACGGCGGTGATCGCGTTCGAATACCGCGATGCACTGATTGATGAGTTCGGCCCGGCCGGCATCTCCCCAGAAGAAATAGCGCAGCGTGGCCGTGCCGCCAGAGGCGACCGAACGCGCGCCACTGCTGCAGCCCGTAGCGAGTCCCGCGGACAGCAGGGCTGCCAGGGCGGTACGGCGGGAGAGGGCGTCATTGCCCATGCGGCTCCTCCGCGAGGTAGGTCAACTGTGTTGCGTCAACTTCTTGTTGAGGCGCGACTCTTGCAGGCGCTCGCAGAGCCGTCAATGCTTTCAGCAAGCGCTTTCTCAATAAGAGATGCAACGGGATGGGCAGCGGGCACGCAGCCGCATCCGCTCCACGGATCGGCACTCTTGGCAATTCCTGCGAGCGCTCGCAGAGCAGGGTCGCCGCAAGGGCGCAGGCATGACGTCGCGGCTACCCCGGCGCCCGCCCCGACGCCCGCCTCGGGGACAAGAACGGGGTCAAGGTGCCAGGTCGCCCCGGCAGGGAAGCGCTCTCCAGAACATGCAGCGTGCCGGAGCGGGTGGTCTCAAACGCGGACGCAGGGCTGCCGGGCCGGTCACACAAGGGCATACCGCCCACACATGTGCAGAGCGGCCAGCTCCCTCCTCTGCCCGTCGCCCTAGCGATGGAACGGAGCTCCAGGGCTTCTCACAGCTGTGCCTCACGCTGCGGCCCATGCATTTCCTGGTGACTACCCGTGCACCCAGCGGCACGCCACGGCCGGCGGAACGGGCGAAGGTCGAGGAACGTCCCGTAACCGAATCCGGAGCGGGCGCCGGACCGCCAGGAGAGTACTGATGGACCATCGCTACGAACACCTCTACATCGGCGGGGAGTGGGTACGGCCCTCCAGCAGCCGTTTCATCACCCCCGTCAACCCGAGCACGGAGGACGCGCTCGGCAGTGTGCCCGAGGCGTTGGAGGCGGACGTCGACACCGCGGTCGACGCCGCCCGCCGGGCCTTCGACGAGCCGGGCGGCTGGGCGAGTTGGGAACCGGAGCGCCGCGCCGACGTCATGGAGCGCTTCGCCACGGAGCTCGAAGCGCGAGCGGACTCCATCGCGAAGCTGGTCAGCAGCCAGAACGGCCTTCCGATCAGCATGGCCCGGCAATTGGAGGCCGGCTATCCGATCGCCGTGCTGCGCTATTACGCCGGGCTGGCCCGTACCACCGCCTTCTCCGAAATACGTGCCGGGCTGCTCGGTGGCTCGGTGGAGGTGCGCAGGGTTCCGGTCGGGGTCGTCGCGGCGATCGTGCCCTGGAACTACCCACAGGTTCTGTCCATGTTCAAGATCGCACCAGCGATGGCCACCGGATGCACGGTGGTTCTCAAGCCCTCCCCCGAGGCCGTGCTCGATTCGTTCCTCGTGGCCGAGGCGGCCGAGGCGGCCGGTGTACCGGCCGGAGTGCTGAATGTCGTGCCGGGCGGCCGAGAGGCGGGCTCCCGTCTCGTGTCCCACCCCGGGGTGGACAAGGTGGCGTTCACCGGTTCCACGGCGGCCGGCCGGGCCATCGCCGAGACCTGCGGCCGGCTGCTGCGCCCGGTGACGCTGGAGCTCGGAGGCAAGTCGGCCGGCATCGTCCTGGACGACGCCGTACTGGACCCGGCACAGATCGCGCAGGATCTCGTCGCCGCGACGCTGACGAACAACGGCCAGACCTGCTTCCTCAGCACCCGTATCCTGGCCCCGCGCAGCCATTACACCGAGGCCGTCGACCTGCTCACCGACGTGGTCCGCACCTTGCCCGTGGGAGACGCGCTGGACGAGGGCACTCTCATCGGTCCGATGGCTACCCCGCAGCAACGCGAGCGCGTCGAGGGGTACATCGCGAAGGGGCGCAGCGAAGGCGCCCGCCTCACCACCGGCGGTGGACGCCCGGCCGGCCTGGACAAGGGCTGGTTCGTGGAACCCACGGTCTTCGCCGACGTCGACAACAGCTTCGTCGTCGCGCAGGAGGAGATCTTCGGACCCGTGCTCTGTGTGATCCCGTACGAAGACGTCGACGACGCCGTCCGGATCGCCAACGACTCCGACTACGGTCTCGGCGGCACCGTATGGACCTCGGATCCCGAGCGGGGAGTGGCCGTCGCCCGGCGCGTGCGGACCGGCACGATCGGTGTGAACCGCTATCTCCCCGACCCTGTCGCTCCCTTCGGCGGCGTCAAGGCAAGCGGGCTGGGCAGTGAACTCGGTCCCGAGGGCCTGGAGTCGTACCTGCAGTTCCAGTCGGTCTACTGCTGAGACGGCGAAGACGGCTGAATCGGCTGAATCGACTGAATACGGCGAGCAGGCAGGGCCCCGACCGCGATGGCGGTCGGGGCCCCTGCCCGTGTGGCGTCTGTCCTGTGGGGTCTGCCTTGTGGGTTCTGTCTCGTGGGTTCTGTCTCGTGGAGTGGCTGCTCAGTGGATGGCCGACGGATGCCGCGCAAGCGGCGTGACCGTGATGGCCATGTAGGGGAAGAGCGGGAGCCCCCACAGGACGTCGTTCAGACGGTCGTTGTCGGCGACGTCGAAGACACTGAGGTTGGAGTACTGCCCCGCGCAGCGCCACAGGTGCAGCATCTCACCGGAATGCTGCAGCTTCTGCGCGTACTCCTTCTCGGCGGCGACCGTCGACGACCTGGTCTCGGGATCCAGGTCCGGCGGCAGGTTCACGGTCATCTGTACGGCGACGAGCATGACGGGTCCCGTCAGAGAGCCGGGTCGAGGACGAAGTCGTACGTGACCTCGTTGACGCCTTCGGCGGTCGGCCGGGGGTCGAGGACGAGTTCGGGCTTCACGGCGGAGGCCACGTCGTCCTGGATGTGCTCGCCGCCCTTGAAGTACAGCTGGGTCGTGAGGTCCTCGTGTCCCTTGGCGGACACCTTCAGGTGGAGGTGGGCGGGGCGCCACGCGTGCCAGCCCGCCGCCTCGATGAGACGGCCGCAGGACCCGTCGGTGGGAATCTGGTACGGCGCGGGCTGGATGGTGGTCACCGCGAACCGGCCCTCGGCGTCGGCCACGACGCTGCCGCGCAGGTTCCACTGCGGGATGCCGGGGGCGAACTGTGCGTAGAGGCCGTCGTCGTCGGCCTGCCACATCTCCAGCAGGGCGCCCGCGAGCGGCTGTCCGGAGACGTCGGTGACCTGCCCCTGGAACAGGAGCGCAGTGCCGGCCTCGTTCTCGCGCATCGGCAGGGTGGCGACACCGGGCAGTTCGGGGGCGCCGGGGACGTAGTACGGGCCCTCGATGGTGCCCTTGGTGCCCTTGCGGGCGACGCCGGCGACCTCCTCGACGACGTGTTCGACCCACACGTCCAGGAACAACGGCCACTCGCCGTCCTGCCCTACGGAGATCAGCCAGGACTTCAAGGCGTTGTACTCCTCGTACGTGACCTGGTGACGGCGAATCACATCGTGGACGGCGGTGATGACCTCCGTGGCGAGGGTACCGACGCGGGCCGTGTCGGCGCCGGGGCCGGACGTGCCGGTTTTGTCGGTGAGGAAGCGATCCGTGGCGGAGGCGCCGGAGGCGGCGGCCGTGGCCTTCAGGGTGGTCTCGGACATGAGGTGCGGCTCCTTCGAGAACGGGTCTTTCAACGGTCCTGGCGGTAGTGGCTGAGCTTGTCCTCGTCGATGGCGACCCCCACTCCGGGCCGGTCACGGACGGCGAGAGTGCCGCCCTTGATCACGAGTGGCTCGGTGAGCAGGTCGTCGCTCATGTCGAGGAAGTTGAAGAGTTCGCCGGCGCGGCGGGAAGGTGCGGCGTAGGCGGCGCCGAAGGCCACCGTTTACACCGTGCCCAGGTGGGAGTCGATCTGATCGCCCATCACCACTTCGGGGGCCCAGGCCCTCGCACTGGAAGAGCACGCGCTGGGAGTGGGTGAATCCGGTGCGGGCGGTCTTGATGCTGATGGCGGTGGCGGCGCCGTCCAGGAGGGAGCGCGTGACCTCGGCGGGCGTGGTGGCGGACTCGTCCGCGACGAGGGGGATGCGGCACTGCCGGACGAGTCATCGCCGGCCCAGAACGTCGCCGGCCGGGCACAGCTCCTCGGCGAGCGTCATGCCGAGTTCATCGAACTCACGCAGGGCGGCAGCGGCCTCCGAGGCGGTCCAGCCGCGGTTGCCGTCGACGTACAGCTCGGTCTCGTCACCGAGTGTTTCGTTCAGGGCTCGGCACACGTCGATGTCCAGACGGGCGGGCCGACGGCCGACCTTCTTGCGTCTCGCCATAGGCGCAGGGGCGGGGCGGCGCGTCGGCGATCCCGACCAGCCCCTCGTCGGTGTGCACACGGACCAGGACGTGTTCGGCGGTGTGCACCTCGCCGCTCGCGAACTTCAGCGCTTTTGTGTAAGGGATCGCGTAGGGAACCGCCTCGATGGCGGTGATCTTCATCTGGCGTCCTCGGCGCTCTCCCGGACGAGGGTCTCCGTGCGTTGGGCGATGCCGAGCAGACGGCCCACGCGGTCGGGGTGACCGATGAGTTGGATGCCCAGTGGCATGCCGTGCGGGTCGCGGTGACCGGGGACAGTGACCACGGGCAGGCCGAGCAGTTGCCAGGGGCGGCTGAGGATGGGTGTGCCGGTGGCGTCGAGTCCGTGCGGGGCGGGGCCGGGGGCGGCGGGCGCGAGGATCACGTCGGCGTCGTCAAGGAGTTCGAGGATCGCGGTGCGGGCCGTGTGCCGGGTGCGCAGCGCTGCCTCGTACTCGCCGGTCGGGGTGGTGTGTCCCCGCTCCAAGAGTTCGTTGAGGTGTTTGCTCAGGGACTCGGGGTGCCGCGCCTCGGCTTGCAGCGAACGCGCGGCCTCGTACGCCATCACGATGGCGTGTGTCTCGGCGAGTTCAGTCATGGGGACCACTTCGCCGGGTACGCCGAGTGCACCGAGTGCGTCGGCGCCGTCCGCCGCGAGGGTCGAGAGAGTGCGCTCCAGCGCGGCGCGCATCGTCGGTTCGATGTCTGCCAGTTCGGCGCCGTCCCACACCAACGCCCTTATGTTCTCCGGGTCTTCGGTCCGTGTCCCGTCGACGGCCTCGACCGCCTCGGCCAGATCGCCCACCTGTGCGGCGAGAAGGCCTGGTGCGTCCAGAGTCGGGCTGAGTCCCGTGATGCCCTTCGTCGGCCAGGCGCCGACGGGTGCGACGTATCCGGCGACACCGCAGAAGGAGGCCGGCCGGGTCAGTGAGCCCGCTGTCTGGGAGCCCAGGGCGAGGGGTACCACGCCGGCGGCGACCGCGGCCGCCGAGCCGCTGGAGGAGCCGCCGGGTGTGTGGGCGAGGCCATGGGGGTTACGGGTGGGGCCGGGCTGGAAGTACGCGAACTCCGTGGTCACGGTCTTGCCGAGCGGGACGGCGCCCGCGCCTTTGAGGCGCTCGACCAGCCAGGCGTCGGCGTCGGCGATCCGGCCCGCACGAAGCGGGGACCCGCATTCCGTAGGCAGGCCGGCGACGTCGATGATGTCCTTCACGCCGAACGGCACGCCCTGCAGTGGGCCGTTCGGCGCCCGCTCGGCCGCCGCGCGGGCGCCGTCGGCGTCCACGCGCACCCAGGCGCGGATGTCGGGCTCGGTCTTCTCCAGACGGCGCAGCGCGTCCTCGACCGTGGCGGTGTGTCGGAGGATCATGATCAGGTTCCCTTCGCGCAGTCAGCGCATGAACAGGCCGCCGTTGGCGTCCCAGCAGGCTCCGGTGACCGTGTCCGCGTGTTCGGCGGCGAGAAGGGCGGCCATGTCGGCGATGAACTCGGGGCGGCCCAGTCGGCCGACGGGGATCATCGCCTCGGTCTGGGCGAGCTTCTCGGGGTCGACCGTTTCGCGGACGACGGGAAGGTCCTGCGGTCCCGGTGCGATGGAGTTGACCGTCACTCCGTGCGGGCCGAGTTCGCGGGCGAACACCTTGGTGAGCGTGGCCACCGCCCCCTTGGCCGCCGCATAGTGCGCGCCGGTCGCCGTGCCGCCGTTCTGGCCGGCGAGCGAGCCGATGTTGATGATGCGCCCGTAGCCGCGTTCGGTGAAGTAGGCCCCGAAGACCTGGCAGCCGAAGAACGTGCCGTTGAGGTTGGTGGCCACGACCGACTCGAAGCTCTCCGGGGTGATCGCCATCAGCGACTCGACCTTGGAGTGGCCGGCGTTGTTGACCAGGACGTGCACAGCGCCCCAGCGCGCGACCAGTTGGTCGCGCACGCGCTCGAAGGCGTCCTTGTCCCGTACGTCCAGGGCGAGGCCGACCGCGTTCTGTCCCGTCGGGTCGAGTTCCGCGGCCTTCTTCGCGGCGGCGTCCGCGTCCAGGTCGGTCAGCGCGACCCGGTAGCCCCGGTCGTACAGCCGCCCGGCGATGCAGGCGCCGAGGCCGCGGGCCGCGCCCGTCACCAGGGCGACGCGGTGAGCGTCGTCCTCCCAGGCCGCACCGGTTCCCTGGGGGCTCATCGGGCCGGCTCCGGGTCCGGCAGCGGGCGGCCGATACGTGCCTCGATCTTCATGTAGCGCCACAGGCCGTGCTCGCCGACCTGCACGGTGCGGAAGAGGTTGCAGGCGGCGGCCACCGTGGGCTCGTCGACGACGTCGGCGAGGACGTAGCTGGTCCAGGGCCAGGAGCCGGAGGGGCCGACCATGTGCCGGTCGTCGTCGATGGTGCCGAGGACGGTGACACCGGGCAGGTCGTGGAGCTGGGAGAGCATGCTCGTGAAGCCGTCCCAGACGGACTTGCCCTGGCCGGTGGGCAGGTCGAAGAAGTTCTGGTTGACGCCGATGCAGAAGAGCACCCGCAGAGGGGAATCGGACATGGCTGATCTACCTTTCGGGGGTGACACGGGGTGAGCGGGATGGAGGGCGAAGGTCCGTCTACGGGTAGCCGGGGAAGGGCTGTACGCCGGTGAGGACCGCGCCGGCGCCGTCGTAGACGGCCTCCTGGAGGAAGGCGTGCTGGGGGACGACCGAGGCGTCCCGCAGGTAGCGCTGCAGCGGGCTGCTGTTCGCGATGGCGGGGATCCCGGCGAGTTGGTACGCGGCCCGTACGACCTCGAAGGAGGTCTTGGCGAGGTGTGCGGAGGCGAGCCGCAGCAGGCTGGCCTGGTGCGCCGAGGCGGGATCCCCCCGTTCCACCGTCGCCCACACCTCCTCCGTGGTCTCGTAGAAGAGGGCGCGTGCGGACCGGAGCTGAGCCTCGGCCTGGCCGACGCCGATACGGAACGTGGCACGGTCGGCCGCCTTCGGACCGCCGGTGAAGCTGGCCCGGCCGCCCTGGGTGACGACGTGGTCCAGTGCGGCTCGGGCCACGCCGAGGCCGACGACCGCCAGCACCTGCGCGGCGTACGCGACGGCGGGATAGCGGTAGAGAGGTTCGTCGACCGTGGGCTCGCCACCGCGTACGAAGGTCCACTCCTGCGGTACGACGACGCCGTCGACGACCAGGTCGTGGCTGCCGGTGCCGCGCAGGCCGACGACGTCCCAGTTCTCGACGATCTCCACGTGCTCGGGCCGCAGTACGGCGGTCAGCGGCCGCCCGCCCCGGTCCTCGCCGGCCTTGATGCCGACGCCGAGGATGTCGGCGCCCTTGCAGCCGCTGGCGAACTTCCAGCGGCCGGAGATCCGGTAGCCGTCTGCGACCCGTTCGGCCGCCTGGACGGGGAACAGGCCCCCGGCGAAGGTGACATCGGGGCCCTCCGCGTACAGCTCGGCCTGCGTTTCGAGGGGCAGCGCGGCGAGGTAGACGAGCGACGAGCCGAAGCTGGCGACCCAGCCGGCCGATCCGTCGACCTCGGATATCCGCTCGATGCGCCGGAGGAAGTCCGCCGGCGCCAGTGGCTCCCCGCCGAAACACCGCGGCGTACTCGCCCTGTAGAGGCCCGCCTTCTTGAATTCGGCGATCACGTCCCGCGGCACGTGTCGCTTTTCCTCGAATTCATCCTGCCGGTCGGCGACAAGGGCCAGTACCCGCTCAAGAGATGAATCCAGCGTCTGCGTCATGAGATTGTCCTCTGGCATGCGCCGGCCGATTGGTTTCTTATGTCTCGCTCATACGCTAGGCGGGCCGGCCAGGCGCGGACAATTGGGAATCGGAGGGGCCGCGTAGGGGATTTCCCTTAGGCAGGAGCGGCAGCCGGATCCGGAACACCGTCCCGCGAGGGGTGTTCGCCTCGGCCTGGATGTCACCGCCGTGACGCGTGATGATGCGGTGGCTGAGGGCGAGGCCGATGCCGTGGCCGTTCCCCTTGGTGCTGAAGGCTCCGTCGAATATCTGGTCGGACGGGAGATCCGGCAGCCCTTGTCCCGTGTCCCGTACCTCCAGCTCGGCATACGCGCCGTGCCGGCGGGTGGCCACGGTCACTGTGCGCTGTTCCAGGGGCCAACGGGACATTTCTTCGACGGCGTTGAAGGCGAGATTCAGCACGACCTGCCCGACGAGGACCTTCTCGCAGTGCACGGGTAGCTCCTCGTCCGCGTATTCCCAACGCAGGGTGACCGAATGCTGTTTGGCGCGTACATCGACGAAGTAGGCGCAGTCGGCCACGATGTCATTCAGGTCGGCGAGTTGCTTGGACTGTTCGAGGCGTACGACGTACTGCCGCAGACTGGAAAGGATCAGTGCCGCCCGGTCCAGTTGTTTCGCCGCGTTCTCAAGCCCCCAACCGAGATCCCCGCCACTGCCGTCCATGCGGCCCCGTACCCCCGCCACGAAGTTGTGCGCCGCCGAGATCGGCTGGCTCACCTCGTGAGCGATGGCCATGGCCATGTCGCCCATGGCGTTGTAACGGGCCAGGTAGTTGAGGTATTGCGCGTCGTGGCGGTGCTCTTCCTCCGCGCGGACCGTGTCGGTGATGTCATGGAAGAGGAGGAGCAGGCCGTTCAGGTCGTTCTCGATGTCGATGTACTGGCAGCGGGCCGCGAACCAGCGGGGCTGCCCGTGTGCTCCTCCCGGGGTCGCAAGGCGGTAGCGGGCGTTCCTGGGTGTTCCGCCGCGGGAGGTGGTGGCGAGTGCCTCGTGCAGGAGTGCGGCGGATTCCGGAGCCAGGAAGGCGGTGAAATCGGCGCCGACGAGATCGTCCGGATCGGTGTCGAGCAACGCCCCCGCCGACTCGCTCGCGAACAGCATGCGGGCGTCGCCGTCGAGGACCGCGATCCCCTCGTCGAGGTTGCGCAGGAACGTGTGGAGCCGGCCCTCGGTGCGGAACAGGTCGCGCCGGGTGGCCTTCTCCTGCGCGATGTCGCGGAACTGCACCATCACCACGGGCCCGGTGGCGAGGTCCACTCGCACGGCGACGGCCTCGGTCATGATGTCCACGCCTGTTCTCGACCGGTAGCACCATTCGATGGTGCTGGTGCCCTCGTCGACGGCCCGCTGCAGCCACGAGACTCCTATGTCCCGGGCGTACTGGCGGGCGTTGGAGCTCATGTCGGGAGCCTTGAGCGGTTTCAGCTCGTCGACGGTGAAGCCCAGGACGGCGCAGGCGGCGGGATTGGCCCACAGGATGTCCTTCGTCGCGGCGTCGTGCACGAGGACGCAGTGCTGCAGCGCGGCGAAGAGGAGCCCGATGTCGGACGACGTGATCTCAGCTGCCTTGCGCACGGGCGCCTGGGACGTGGACGACTCGGCCATACGGGCTCACACCTCCGACTGGCCGAGACCGCAGCGCAGCATGTCGCCGATCAGGGCGCCCAGGCTCTCGGCCTCCGTCTTCTCCCGGATCCTCGCCCGGTGGGCGTCGACCGTCTTCAGGCTGATGTCCAGCACCCTGGCGATCGTCTTGCTCGGCCGCCCCGCGATCACGAGCCGCAGGATCTCCCGTTCGCGCGGGCTCAGCCCAGCGAGCCGGGCCCTCACCGCTCGCCGCTCGGCCTGCTCGGCGTACCGCTCCCGGGCCTGGGCCAGCGCCTTCTGGACGACCTCCAGCATGTGCTGGGGGTCGTACGGCTTCTCCAGGAAGTCCACCGCGCCTTGCTGCAGGGCACGTACCGACATCCGGATGTCCCCGTGGGCCGAGACGAACACGACCGGGAGCACGGAGCCTGCGCTGTTGAGGAGTTCCTGGACCTGGAACCCGCCCTTGTGCGGCATCCGCACGTCCAGGACCAGGCAGGCGGGGCGGCCGTGATCGAAGGCTGCCAGGAAGGTGTCCGCGTCGGTGAAGCACTCCGTCCGGATGTGGACAGAGTCCAGCAGCCAGGCCAGGGACTGACACAACTGCTCGTCGTCGTCCAGGACATAGACGAGGTCGGGCGGCGGATCAGCGGGTGCGGTGGGCGCGGAGGGCGCGGAATGGAGAGAGTTGACAGTCATCGCTCTTCCCTTTCGAAAGACGTCATGACGGCAAGGACGGGCGAGGGCGGGCGCACCCACGGCTCAGGAATAGGACACCAAGAGCCCTTCGAGCACCGCGAGTTGACGCTCGGGGGTGGTGATTGCCGGCATGAGTACGGCGTTGGCCTGGAAGCCCACGACGACGGCGGTCAGCGTCTCGACGATGGCCTCGTCACTGGTGCGAGTCGTGAGGTCACCGGCCGTCCTGGCCTGGGCGAGGCAGCGGTGCATGAGCGTCCGCCACCGGTCCGTCGTGGCTTCGTAAGCGGCCGACATGCGCGGGTCGTACAGCGCTCGGTCCCAGAACGCGACGACGACCCGCGCCTCCAGCAGCCGGGTGCTGTCCAGCGGCATCAGCTCGTGGCAGAGGCCGCGCAGCGCCGCGAGTCCGGCTGTCTCCGCGACGGCCGGCTCCAGACGGGCCTCGGTCGCGTCGCACGCGTACTGGAAGGCACCGAGCAGGATCTCGTCCTTGTCACGGAAGTACGGGGCGAGCCCTCCGTTGGCGAATCCCGCCTCGGCCGCCAGTTCCCTCATGGTCACGGCGGCGAGGCCGCGGCGGCCGATGAGCGACCAGACCGACCGGATGATCAGACGCCTCCGGGCATCGTGATCGACGATCTTCGGCATGGGGTCGTTCTCCGTTCCGTATCGACTGTCCCGGCTGCATCAGCTGTTACAGCTGTATCACTGCCTCAGACGAGCATGGCTGCCATGCTGATGATCATCAGTGCCGCACCGGACTCCCGGTACGCCCATGCCTTACGGACGTACGGCCCGGTGGACCTGGCCGACAGCCTCGCGAACATGACCCCGGCTGCCCGGGCTGTCACCCAGACGACGACCGTCAGGACGGCCGGCCCGGCCGCCATGTCCTTATGGTGGCCGCCCGAGTGACGTGTCATCAGCGCCATCAACCCCATGAGCAGCGCCATCGTGGCCAGGTCGGTCACCGGGCCCCAGCCCCGCCGCTCGACGCACGCGCGCCCGCCGCTCCACACACAGGCGGCCCCGACGACGCACGCTCCCGGAGACACCCGGTCGCCGGCCATGAGCGCCATGCCACCCAGCGCGAGGGCCTGCGGCCCCCAGCGGTGCACCGGCCCGGGAAGGTGGCCGGCCAGGCAGAGCAGGGCTCCCACCAGACCTGCCGCGAGCAGCACGTCACTCATGGCCGTCGGCGGCGCAACAGCCGTGCGCACCGGACGTGTTCGGGGGCACGTCGAGCGTGGGGTTGCGGTCGAAGAAGCCGACCGGCTTGAGCTTGAAGCCGGTGTAGTCGACCGGCATGATCGGCCAGTCCTCCGGGCGGGGCGCGTGGGTGAGGCCGAAGGTGTGCCAGACGACCAGCGACTGCCCGTCGATGTCCCGGTCCGCCGCGGCATAGGCGGGCAGTCCGGCGCCACCGGGGTGCTGGTTGACGAAGTCTCCGGCCGGGTAGCGCTCGGCGGGGTCGTAGGCGGTGACCCACAGGTGCTTGGTGGCGAAGGCGGCCCGGGCGGCGATGGAGGAGTGCGGGTCGGCGAGCAGGGTCGGCTTGCCCTCGGGGTGGAGCGCGTAACCGACCGGCCTGCCGAGAGAGTTGAGGGATTCGGGGTTGTTGATGTGCCAGACCCGGTCGACGCTCATGTCGGCGTCGCGCCCGGCCTCGCTCTCCCGTGTCAGCGGCGTGCTGCGGTAGGTGAAGGCGTTGCCGCGCGGATTGTCGGGCAGGCCCATGGGGACCCGTACGACGTCGACCTCTTCGACCCGGTTCGCTGTTCCGTCGAGTGCCATGTCCAGACGGGCGCAGAACAGGTGCTGGTGGTAGGGGGCGCCGAGACCGGGGGCGATCTCGGCGGCATACGGGTAGTCGCCGCCCGGATAGGCGGAGGTGAAGACGACTCCGGTGGCCTTGGCCTCGAACTCGATGGTGCCGTCGAGGTAGAGGTACCAGTAGAAGCCGTAGTCGTAGTTGCCGATCGTGGTGAAGAAGGAGAGAACCATACGGCGCTGGCGGCGTGTTTCGTTCGAGTTGGCCCACAGGTCGGTGTGCTTCCAGAGGATTCCGTAGTCCTCCTCGTGGAGACAGACCGCGTTGGGCAGGGTGCGCGGGTGGCCCGACTCGTCGGCGATGACGGCGTCGAGGTAGGTGATGTCGCCCAGGCAGTCGCAGCCGAGCTGGAGGGCGTTGGCGGCCCGGCCGATCAGGTACTCGCCGGTGTCGAAGTAGTTCTGCCAGGAGCGGACCGGCGAGGGGTCGGCGTAGGGCACGACCATCTCGGCGATGGAGGCCCGGTGGATGATCGGGCGTTCGCGACCCTTGTCCCGGTCCTGGAAGGCCAGCTGGTGCAGGATCAGGCCCTCGCGGGCGTCGAACCCGACGCGCAGCGACCAGTTCTCCCAGGTCAGGAGATTGCCGTCGAGGGTGAAACTCGACCCTTCGGGCTGAGTGATCTCGATGGGTTTCTGCGTGGTGCGGGCCGGACCGGTGACCGCCGGGTCGTCGAAGTTCCCGGATCCGGCGGGGATCGGAACGGGGCCGAGGTCGACGACGCGGTGGACCGTGCGGCTGAGCACGTCCACGTAGCCGACCAGGCCGTCGACGGGGTGGGCCCAGGCGTGGTCCTTCTCGTGTTCCTGGACGAACGCCAGGCCGCGCAGGATCCGGCGGCCGGACTCGTCCGGATACTCGTCGGCGTAGACACCGGCGGAGAGCGGGGCGACGCGCACCCGGGCCACGTCCAGGCCGCGGTCCTTGAGCGCGGCGAGCCACCGCTCGTCCTGGGCGAGCACCTCTTCGACGATGCCGAATTCCTCTTCCAGTACGGGAAGTTGGCCGTCGGCTACGGTGTCCAGCGTCCGGTCGGCTATCACTGCGCCCCCGCTCAGAGACACGATGATGTCTCGCCCGGGAGCGCCGGCGATGTCGTGGAGCAGTACGCGCGCCCGGCGGTCGGCCGGGGCCCCCTCGGGGTGGGCGAACAGGCCGCTCTTGGTGGGCTCTTCGAGACCCACGTAGACGAAGCGCGTCGTGTCCTGAAGGAAGTCGGCTCGGGCCAGCACCGAGCGGATCTCCTCGATCTCGTCGGCGGTCAGCTGGTCGAGCGGGTGGGCTTGGGCGGTCATGGTGCTCCTCCAGGGGGTGCACTCGGTGAGGCTTTTTTCTACGTCAGTAGAGGAAAAAGGACGGGAGTGTTCCGGGTCCAGACGTCGGCGGGAACTTCGTGCCGGACGGCCGCATCCCGTGCACGCAGGGGCAATAGCGCGTGCACGGGATGGCGGACGGTCCTGCCGGGAAGAAGGCCGTCAGGCGGAGACGGGCACGTCGTCGGTGGCGCCGCCCGGGACCCGCCGCCCGGGACCCGTCCCGTCCGCGCCACGCCTCACGTAACCGAGTACGACGCCCGCGGCGAACACGGCCACCACGGCCAGTTCGAGGGCCAGGGCGGTGGCGCCGGAGGCGGAGATCAGCGTGGTGAAGTTGTCCAGCGCGAGCTCGGTCGCGCCCAGCAGCAGGACGACGGATGCCAGCGGCGCGACGAGCGTGTTCCACCGCCGTCGGTCCAGACCGGTCCTGCGGAAGAACACGATGACGGACGCCGCCGTGAGCAGGCAAAGGAGCATCAGCGCGAGGACACCGACACCCCCGCCCCAGGTCAGCAGGGTGAGCACCGGGTCCGCTCCCGCCAGGGCGAAGGGGATCACCAGCGCGATCGCGACGACGGTCTGCAGGAGGCTCGCGGCGTACGGGGCGCCCTGCCGGTTCGTGCGCGACAGCCGACGCGGCAGGACACCGGCCGAACCGAGGGAGTGGAAGTAGCGGTTGATGCCGTTGTGGAAAGCCAGCACTCCCGCGAGCAGAGAGGTGGCCAGCAACACCTGCATGGCGTCGGCGGCCCAGGCCCCCAGCGTGTGCGCGACCGGGCCGAGGACCACCGTTGTGGCGTCGCCGTTCTGCAGCGCCTTCATGGCCACGCCCTGCACGTGGTCCGGACCGTAGTAGCTCACGAACATCCAGGACACGAACGCGAAGAAGACCGAGATCAGCGTGACGGAGAGATAGGTGGCGCGCGGCACGGTGCGGGCCGGGTCCTTGGCCTCCGCGGCGTAGATGGCCGTGGACTCGAAGCCGAAGAGGCAGGCGATCGCGAAGGTCACGGCCACTCCCGGTGCTCCGGTGAAGAAGGCCGAGGGCGCGAAGGATCCGCTGATGTCGAGCCCCTGCGGCCCGCCGCCCGTCACGAGTTCGTGGACGGCGAACGCCACGAGCAGGGAGGTCTCGGCGATCACCAGGACGGCGAGGAGCTTCGCCCCGAGTTCGATGTTCAGCGATCCGAGGAGGTGGACGACGAGGATGGTCGCCACCGTCCACACCCACCAGGGCAGGTCGACCGAGGCATACCGCTGGAACAGGCCCTGGACGACGGTCCCGTACAGGCCGTACATCCCTGCCTGTACGGCGCTGTAACACAGCAGCGCGACCTGGGAGGCACCGACGCCGAGCGGTGTGCCGAGGCCGCGGGAGACGTACGTGTAGAAGGCTCCCGCGTCGGTGACATGGCGGCTCATGGCGATGAAACCGACCGAGAACAGACCGATCATGGCCCCGACCAACAGGTAAGTGGCGGGCACACCACCACCGTTGCCGAGACCGAGGGGAACGGGGAGGGTTCCCGCGACACCGGTCAGCGGCGCCTGTGCCGAGAGGACGAAGAACAGGATGCCGGCCACGCCCACGGCGCCTTGCCGGAGATGGGTGCGGTGATCCGGGCCTGATGACTGCTGGGTCACGGAAACTCCCTGGGAGGTACGGCAGAAGCCGGGGCACGACGCTGCGGGCGGAGAAGGCCGGAGGGCAGCCGAACCCGGGGTGCGGGCGCGGGGAACGGGCCCAACCTGGTGTGGAGTACTGTGCGCCTGCACCACGCCACCGAAGTGCGGTGGCGTGCACTCGTTCCCGCCATTGCATGCACCGGGGTCCCGCGTCGAGCGGACCACCGGCTGCCTCTTCGCGGGCGAACACCTTCCCATCAGGTGTTACGTAGTGAAACATTCAGGTATCCCGCGATGAATCCGCGCAAGCTGACGTGACTGAAAGCCTCTACCAGGTGGAGCACACCATGCGAACGATCGTGACCACCGACACCGTCGCCCGGGCAGACCGCTTCGATCACTGGGCCCATGAGATGTCCAGGATGTTCACCGGTCTCGACACCCGGCCGGTCGCCCAGGCCCCCTTCCACGGACAGGCGGCCAGCGACGAACTCGGGCTGCTGCACCTGAGTTCCATCAGCGCGGGACCACTGCAGGTCCGTCGCACCGCACGCCAGGTCGCCCAGCACGAGGAGGACTTCTACAAGGTCGCCCTCCAGGTCTCGGGGACCTGCCAGATCGAACAGGACGACGTGCGCGGCACGCTGCGTCCCGGAGACATCGCGATATGCGACACCTCACGGCCCTACTCCTTCACGTACGAGGCCGACTTCCGCACCGTGCTGATGCTGTTCCCGCGACCGATGCTGCCCGTGCGCCCCGATGCCCTCCGGGGTCTCACCGCCCGCCGGATGACCACCGACAGCGGCGTCGGAGCGATCGTGGGGCCGTTCCTGCGCTCGCTCGGCGAGCAGGGCCGGGAGTGCAAGGGCCCGGCCGCGGGAAGCCTCATGGACGGGGCGGTGTCGCTGGTCACGGCCCTGGTCACGGAGAAGCTGGCCCGGTCGGCGCCGACCGCTCCGCAGGACGCGATGATGCTCCGTCTCCGCACCCACATCGAGAACCGGCTGTCCGATCCCGGTCTCACGCCGGACTCGATCGCCGAGGCACACGGCATCTCGCGCCGCTATTTGTTCAAGCTGTTCGCCGCCCAGGACCTGACCGTGGCCGGCTGGATCCGCACCCGGCGCCTGGAGCGCTGCGCCCGCGACCTGGCCAACCGGTCCTCGGCGGAACAGTCGATCAGCATGATCGCGGCCCGCTGGGGCCTGCTCGACTGCCGTCACTTCAGCCGGGTGTTCAAGGCGGAGTACGGCGAGACGCCCCGCGACTTCCGGCGCCGGGCGCTGGACGACGGGGGGCGTTCCTGACGTGCGCGAACCTGGCTCTCGTACGAACGGGACGTTGACCCGGTGGTACGGCAGCCGGATTGGGATCGGGGCGGCACCGCCGCGTTCGGCGGACGTCACCTCGAGGCCCTGGAACTCCTGACCGACCGGGTTGCTCGTGTCCGGGCCCCGGTCACAGGACGACGCGGTGGACCAGAACGTCCCGCACCAGCATTCCCAGGCTCTCGGATCCGGTCTTGGCCCGGATCCGGGCCCGGTGCACGTCGACGGTCTTGACGCTCGCGCCCAGGCGACGCGCGATCACCTGGCTCGGCAGGCCGTCGATCACCAGCCGAAGCACCTCCCGCTCGCGTGGCGTGAGCGTCCGCACGCGTTCCTGGACGCGTCTGCGGCTGCCGTGCGCGATGAAGGCACGTTCGGCCTCGCCCAGTTGCGCCTGCACGACCTCCAGGATGCGCTGCGGCTCGTAGGGCTTCTCCAGGAAGTCCACGGCGCCACCGCGCAGGGCACGTACCGACATGGGGATGTCGCCGTGAGCCGAGCAGAAGACGACAGGGGCCGGGTACTCACGCCGCGCCAGCTCCTCCTGGAGCTCAAAACCGCTGAGCCCCGGCATACGGACGTCCACGATGACGACGGCGGGTTCGTCCGGGTCGAACTCCGCCAGGAAGTCCGTGGCCGTGGAGTGGGTGAGCGCCGTGATCTCGACACTCCGCAGGAGGAAGGCCAGGGAGTGCCGCACGTCCTCGTCGTCATCGACGATGTGGACCACGGGCGGGGTACCGGGTCCCATCGCTACGGCCGCATCAGGACCGACGCCGACGGGTAACTCTCGGCGAAGTCGTTCCTCAGCGGAGTGATGAAGACGTTCTCCGTGCGGGTCCGGGTGATCCTCCATACGTCGCCGGTCCGGCGGAAGGCATTGTTGAGGCGGCTCGACCGCAGCAGTGACCTGCCGTCCGAGAAGAGCCACGGCTGCATGTGGATCCATTGGCCGGTGGCTTCGTCACCGTCCACGTGGATCTGCTCCGAGGTGAGGTAGTGCGCGTTGAGGAGCAGCGCGGGATCCTGCTTCTGCCCCCAGAACCCTTCGAAGTGGCGCCGGATCGCGTCGGCGCCCTCGGCACGGCCGAACTGGTTGTCGTAGTACTCTCCGACGCCCTCCCATATCGCGTCGTCGCTGTACAGATCCATGATCAGGTCGATGCGGTGCGCGTCGTCCCGGACGCCGAACTCCGGGCAAGGGGTGTCGCACAGGAACATGTAGCGCGCCTGAAGCCGTCGGATGTCGGCCTCGGCTTCCAGGACCTCGATGCGCTTGATGAGTGTGGCGATGGCGGACTCGTCGGTCATCGGATTCCCTGCTTCTCTCGTAAGGGCTTACCTTGTCGGCGCTTCTCCTGTCGGGGCGGCACTACTGCGCCGCCGCACGGGCCCGGTCGGGCAGCGCGACCGGCACGTGCGTCACGACGTCGTCGTGGACGTGAGCGGCGGGCACCCTCTTCGCCGCGGGGCGCTTTCGAAGGGGTTTCAGCCTGAACCCGGCACAGGGCCGGGGGTCTTGGGCCCGAGCCCGGTCACGGTTCGTCCCAGGCCGCGTCGGCCTCCCAGTAGTCCATTCCTGCGGCGCTGACGCGGTGCCGCCACTCGGAGGTGCGCCGGAGCAGGGGCTCGATCTTCTGGGTGACGTGATCGGCCACGTCCGGGCCGTCGGCGGGGACCTGCCAGTGGACCCAGTTCAGCTCGCGCCCGTCGGCGTCACGCGTGAACAGGTCGACGTGGCGCCAGCCGTAGCCGAAGGTGTCCTCGTAGCAGGTCAGGGTCATCCTGGAGCCGTCGTCCGGCATACGCTGCTGGGACATCACGCGCTCAGCGGCCTGTTGATCGGGTGGAACCCGCGCTGGAAGTAGACCAGGCCGCCGCTGTCCTCGCCCACGATCACGCGGTCCGCCTCGACGAACAGCACCGAGTGGGAGCCCCGCGTGGCGCTGCCGGTGATCCGGCCGACGACCGACGCGGCCGAGCCCTTGAGCACCGGCACGCCGGCCACGGAGTGGTCCCACACGTCACTGTGGACGGAGAACCGCTCCTCGGCCGGCACTCCCCCGGCAAACGCCAAGGCCACATCCTGGTGTTCGGGGCCGAGCACGTTGATGCACACCCGCTCGTTGCCCAGCAGGATGTCGTGGCTGCGGCTGGACCGGTTGACGCAGACCAGCATGGTCGGCGGTGCGTCGGTGACGGAGCACACCGCGCTCACCGTGATGCCCGCGCGGCCACGGGGACCGTCCGTCGTGACGATGTTGACGCCCGCGGAGAGGTTCGCCATCGCCGCGCGGAACTCTCTCTGTGACGGGATCAGTTGCGTGATGTTCGTGGCCACTGTTCCTCCTGCCAGGACCTCGGGCTCTGGAGTGAACCCCGGACCCGACCGACGGTAGGGCCGCAGCCACCGGCAGGGGTATCGAGACTTCCTCCGGCGCCCCTGAGGATTTCCCCTACGCCGGCGGGTGGACCGGGCACGCAGCCGCGGGCCGGGCCGACAACTCAAGAAATCCCCTATGCCGGCCGAGGTCATTCCCCATTGGCCCGCCGCCGTCGGCTGCCTAGCGTCGAAGGCACCCACCGACATCACCCCGGGCTTCCGCCGGGCCGACCTCCCAACCGACCCTGGAGGCACCTTCCATGACCGCTGAGTTCACCGCGGAGAACATCTACGACGTCGCACCACCCGATCTCGTGCTCCCCGACCGCGTGGCCGGTCGTATGTACACCGATCCGAACATCTTCGACGTCGAGATGACGAAGATCTTCGAGCGCACCTGGGTGTGGGTCGCGCACGAGAGCGAGCTGCCGAAGGCCGGCAGCTTCAAGTCGACGTACGTCGGCCGCCAGCCGGTCATCGTCACCAAGGACCGCAAAGGCAACATCAACACCCTGATCAACCGCTGCCGCCACCGCGGCGCAAGCCTCTGCGAGCAGAAGAAGGGCCAGGCCAACGGCTTCACCTGCCCCTACCACGCCTGGTCCTACGGCCTCGACGGCACGCTGCGCGGCATCCCCTACCCGGACGGCTACGAGGGCGTCATGGAGAAGGGGGACATGGGGCTGAAGAAGCTCCGCACCGAGTCCTACGGCGGGATGGTCTTCGCGACCCTGGATCACGACTGCGAACCTCTCGAGGACTTCCTCGGAGACGTGAAGCTGTGGATCGACCGCTTCATGAAGCAGGGCGGCGGCTACCCGGTCAAGGTCCTCGGCACGCACCAGTTCAAGTTCAAGGGCAACTGGAAGATCCAGCTGGAGAACACCACCGACGGCTACCACTTCCCGATCGTGCACCGCTCCTGGATGGCCTCGGTCGACGCCGAGACCGCCGACATGATGTCCTTCATGACCGACCCGACTGCGGTCACCCATGACCTCGGCAACGGCCACAGCGTCATGCAGATGGTCCCCGAGCACTCGGACCTCGACGCCGACGACGGCACCGAGCCGCTGCAGCCCCGATTCGACTCCCTGGTAGCGGAGTTGAGGTCCACCGGTCTCGGTGACGCGGAGATCCGCAAGCTGGTCCGCGCCATGCACGGCACCGGCTTCAACCTGAACCTGTTCCCGAACGTGTCGATGTCGATCTCGTTCCTCCGGGTGCTGCGCCCGGTCTCGGTCGACGAGACCCTGATCGAGCACGTGGCCCTCGGCCCGGACGGACCGGCCGACATCGTGGACCCGGTCAACCGGGAGCGGCTGCGCGTCCACGAGCACTTCCAGGGCCCGTTCGGATTCGGCACCCCGGACGACGCCGAGGGCTGGGACCGGGTCCAGCGCGGTGCCCAGGCCGCACCGGAGATGCCGATCATGGTCAACCGCGGCCTGGCCCGCGAAACCCCGAGCCCTCAGGGGTGGGCGACCTCCCACGTCACCGACGAGACCGGCATGCGCGCGGCGTACGACAAGTGGAAGCAGATGATGAGCGATGACTGAGACCCTCCAGCCCACCGCCAGGCCCGCGAACCCGCTGCTGGCCGACCCCCGCGTGACCCGGGCCATCGAGCTCATCTGGCACGAGGCCGACCTGCTCGACCGCAAGGAGTACGAGACCTGGCAGGAGCTCTACACCGACGACGGCCGTTACGTCATCCCGATCGACCCGCAGACCGAGGACTTCGAGAACACCCTCAACATGGTCTACGACGACACCCGGATGCGGCAGATGCGCGTGACCCGGATGACCGAGGGCTACGCCATCGCCGCGGTCGACGCCGCCCGGACCGTCCGCACCGTCTCGCGGTTCGTGCCGGCCCAGGTCTGCGAGGACGAGGTGACCGTGCGTTCCGCCCAGGTCGTCGTCGCCTACAAGCGCGGCAACCACGACCTCTGGGCCGCCGAGGTCACCCACCGGATCCGTCTCTCGGACCACGGCGACAGGATCGCCCTCAAGGTCGTACGGCTCATCGACAGCGAAGACGCCGTCCCCGCAGCGGGATTCCTGCTGTGAGCCTCGTCGTCCGGGTCGCCGAGGTCGCCGAGGAGACGCCTCTGATCCGTGCCCTGCGGCTGGTCCGGGAGGACGGCACGCCGTTCACCCCGTACGAGGCCGGAGCCCACATCGATGTGACGGGACCGACCGGCGTGCGGCGGCAGTACTCGCTGTGCGGCCCGCCGGAGGAACTGTCGTCCGTGCTCATCGCGGTGAAGCGCGAGCCGCAGTCGCGAGGCGGCTCGGTCGCACTGCACGAGGTGAGCCCCGGAGACCGCCTCGAGATCGGCCGGCCTCGCAACCTGCTGTCGCTGGCCGAGGACGCGGACCGGCACGTCCTCGTGGCCGGCGGCATCGGCATCACCCCGCTGCTGAACATGGCGTACCGGCTGCACGCCCGGAACGCGGAGTTCGAGCTGCACTACTTCGCCCGCTCACGGGAGGAGGCGGCGTTCGTCGAGCTGCTGGAGAGGCGAGCTGAGTTCCGCGACAGAGTCCGCCTCCACTTCGGTGTCCCCCGCGGAGACCAGCCGGTCGTGCTCTCCGATGTGGCGGGCGGGCTGACTCCGGCCGGCCACGTCTACACCTGTGGCCCACAGGGCTTCATGGAGCAGGTCACGGCAGTCTTCGCACCGGTGGTCGGCGCAGACCACGTGCACATGGAGTGCTTCGTCGCCGCCGAGGTCGACACCAGCGGCGACGAGGCCTTCGCCGTCGAACTCGACACCGGAGAGGCCTTCGAGATCCCGGCCGACAAGTCGATACTCGCGGTCCTGGAGGAGAACGGGATCGACGTCTTCAAGTCCTGCGAGGAGGGCATCTGCGGCTCATGCGTTTCCGGGGTCCTCGACGGCACTCCGGACCACCGTGACAACTGCCTCTCCGCCGCCGACAAGGCGTCCGGCACCCAGATCGCCCTGTGTGTCTCACGAGCACGGTCCGACAAACTAGTCATCGAGCTCTACTGAGGCCCCACTGCTTGCCCACGGGCGATGAGGTACCGGGACAACGACCACCCCAAGCCGACCTCGAGGCACAACTCCACGGTTCTGGGGGTGAGTTCCAAGCCCTCACCTACGGGCGAGTGGCCGGGCTCAGGGCTCCTTCAGCTCGTCAAAGTGCCCTGATGGAAGTACATGCGCCAGCCCGTCTCCGTCTCGCGCCACAAGGAGCTCCGCCACGCCCGGCGCCCCTGATTGTCGGCAAAGTAGGTCAGATGCACGATCCCCGGTGCCAGGACGGTCCCTGACATCTTGCTCACCGTGACCGGCGCCTCCGGGGACACGGTTCCCGAACTCGTCACCGTGAGGATCGACTCTCTGTCCCACCAGCGGCCAGACGCTCCGATCTCGGTGAACTCCGGGTCCAGAAGCTCCAAGACCAGGGCCGGAGAAGCACGCACCTCAGGATCGAGGAGCCGCAACTCTCCATCCATGGCCGCTTGGACTGCCCGCTGACTCGCATCCGTCATGCACGCAGCCTACGAACACACGATGCCCGGGCACAGCGAATATCTGGCCGGAGCGATCACCAACACTCAGGGGCGAAGTCGGCAGGGTAGGGCGACGCGCCTGTACCCCGGTCGGGTCGTGACCGAGGTACAGATTCAGGGCCCCGCGCGCCCGACCGCCGCCCAGCTCGTGGGGGTGTGCGCCGCCCTCTCCTGAGCGCTAGAAAAGGCCGGTGGACGCGTGCTGCGTGAGGTTCGCAAGAATCTCGCGCATCCACGGGCTGCGAACTGCTGGTAGCCGGACCAGAGTGTGCTGGAACGTTCTCTGGTCGGCCCGGAACAGGTAGTTGGGACGGGGAGGAAGCGGGTCGTCGCGGAGGACGTCTTGGGGCAGGCCGCCCGACGCGGGAACCGGCAGGTTCGGCTGGGGAGCGGTCAACCACAGCCACACCCCGAGAGGCAGCGGGACCGGGTATGCCGATGCAGCCGGGCCGGCCGGCGGCCAGGTCTGACCCGTCTGCGGATGGACCGGCACCAGAAGGATGTCGACGCCTTCGTCGGGAG
Organism: Streptomyces sp. NPDC107517; assembly: GCF_055582645.1. NCBI lineage: Bacteria > Bacillati > Actinomycetota > Actinomycetes > Kitasatosporales > Streptomycetaceae > Streptomyces > Streptomyces sp. NPDC107517. The sequence goes on from NZ_JBVJPM010000034.1 coordinate 44,567, forward strand.
CGGGCCGTCCCGGTCCAGCCAGGACGGCGCGGCGCTGCGGCTGTCCCGCGGGCAGCAAGGCGTCGAGCGGGCGTTGGAACACGTCCGCAGTCAGACCGCCCGGGACCCTCACCGACTGCCCTTCGGAGGCCACCAGCAGGTGGGCGAGCGCCTGGCCGGCTGCCGCCTCCCACTGAGGACTCCACGACCAGTAGTGACTCGACCCGAGCCGTCCTCCCCACGTGGCAATCGGCTCGAACGGGGGCGTACTCTCCCCCGTCTCTGTCAACACCTCCCAGGACAGCGGCGCAGCGTCGGCACTGTCAAGGAGGACGCGGTACACGGCATCCGAACTGAGCCGCACTGCCTGCCAGAGCGAGCAGTCGTCGATCCTGGTCGCCACGGGCAGGCCGCACGTCAAGCAGGCCAAGTTGGGGCCGTCAGCCCCGTCGAGGCCACAGCAGGCACCACCGCGCTTCTCGGGCATCAGCCGGGTTCCTCGGATGTCACCGGGCGCGATGACGATCGCGCCTGGCGCACTGTCGGACAGGGCGTAGACCGGCGCGTAAATGCCGCGTGCCCGGGCCTCGTCCGGGTCGATCTCGTCCCACATCCGCCACGGTCCTCCCCAGGGGTCCGGGTCCACGGCGAACGTCCCCGACTCCATCAGCACGGGAAGCTGGGCCCCGTTCCCGTAGACCTGGCGGGCGTGGGACGGAAGGGAGACCTGGGACAACGGGACGGTCAGCTCGGTGTCGCAACTCGAACAGACGAAAACGAACAAAGACCCTCCGCAATGAGAAGCAGCCGCATCATCGCACCCAGGCGGCAGCCGACCAACATGTTTTGGCGTCCATCACGGGGCCAGGTCCGCCAACATCCAGCCGCTCTCGCCGACGCCGATCGTGCACACGCCGTACTCACCGCGGACGCCGACGACGAGGTGCCATCCTGGGTGCTGGTGTGGGACCGTACGCAGCTACGCGATCGCGACCGCCGGCCAACCGAGCATCCCGTACGCGTGGATCATCACCATCACCCTCAGCCTGGACGTCGCCAAAGGCGAACACCAAACACCATGCCACCGCCGTCACCCCGACCGGGAACAATGCGTTCGGCAGCCACCTGCCCAACACCGAACCCAAACTCCAGGAATCGAAGCCGACGATCACTCACCCGTGCTCACCAGCGCCGGCACATGCGCCGCCACGTCGTAGTTGTCGATCAGATCGGCCAGACCGCGCGGGCTCACGCCCTTCACGTTTCCTGCTCCGGGTCCGCTCCGGCCACCAGAAGCACCTGGGTCGTCGCTGGACCCCCTCGGTAGTTGAACACGGCGCGTCACACAAGGACTTGTAGCCGTTCCCATCGCCAACGTCCGCAGTTGCGCCCGCGGCCAAGAGGGCTTCGGCAGCCGAGGCACCCTGGGACTGCTCAGCGAAATTCAACAGCGTCAGGGAATCTCGGCCGCATCGAGGTGGTAACAGTCAAGACCTGCGGATCAAGCCCGTGACGATCCCTCGGCCCAACCGGTTGGCGATCTCGTTCGTTGGCCATGTTTCAGTCTTCGGTCATGGGCCAGGTCTCCCAGACCAAGTCCAGGCGTCGGTACGCGTCGTCGAACCAGGCGTCGGCCAGTGGGACGGTCACTGTCACCGTCGTCAGAGAAGTCGAGTGGTCCTTGATCGTGACCTGGCACCGGTCATCATTCTCGTCGAGTTCGATGAACAGCCATGGGATGCGTTTTCCCTCGCACCAGGCGATGTCCTGTCCCGCGTCGAGCGAGTCCAGGGCTTGCTGCCACTGCCGCAGGTCCTCGGAGAAGAGCCAGGTCTTCAAGGTGCCACGGACGAAGGGCGTATCGACCAGGAACTCTCCGATCAGCGCATCGGCCTCAGCGGGAGGTTTCCGCTCTTCCTTCCCCGCGATCCGGAGAATGACGCTGTTGCCATCCCCTTCCAGCCGGATCAGATCGATCGGATCCTCAGCCATGACCACCCCTCCCGATTCGCGCATGTTGCCGAAGACTAATCGTCGGCACGGACACAGGATCGATTGCGGTGTGTCAGGCCGCGTGAGCTTTGGGGCGTTCGACGAGGTGTCCGCATTCGAACCGGGATCCGGCGAGGACGAGGGCGACGAAGTGGGGCGCATTCATGGCCCGCCCCCGCTGCTGGGCGAACTCGACGAGCGTGAAGACCATGGTCAGGGCGGCAGGGCGGGAGGCGGCGCCGCCGGTGACCTTGGTCCGCAGCTGGACGGTGGAGAAGGTCGGCCCAAGCGGGTTCGTGGTGGGCAGGTGGGGCCAGTGCTCGGCAAGCAAGTCGTAGAACGCCAGCCGTCGGTCGCCCTCAGGAACCACATCCCGTCGCGGTACGGCAGGTCCCGCCACCGGGGAGACAGGTCACGGCGCGTAAGAGCACGCTGAATGCCTCTGCCGATCAAGACCTGCGATCCCGCTCGGGGAGGTAGGGGCCGAAGTGATCGGCAACGATCTCCGCCATCGCCGTGGCGTCGCGGGAACCATCGATTGCGGTCACGCGGATACCGAGCTGGTGGGCCTTGCGGACGGCGTCCTCGGCGACGAGTTGATCGCGGGCCAGTCGGTTGGCCTGCGCTCGGGCGGGGTCGCTGACGCGGTGCCCGAGCGAGGTGGCTCGGGGAAGTTGGCGGACCTGGTGTTCGCGGAACTCGGGCGTGGGCACCATCACGATCATCCTGCGTGGTGAGTCGATGATGGGTGCGACGAGTTCGGGTCGAAGTCCCCACCCTTCGGCGATGATCGGGTGGCCTGACACGAGCGCGCGCAGGTCGTCGAGAGCCCATTGGAACCGCTCCGGGAAGCCGGTCAGGGTATCGGTGGCCATCTCTTCCGGGGTGGTGTGGACCCAGGCCTTGTCCGGGTCGGGCTCGGTGGCGGGCTCGCCGAGACTGACGCGGCGGGCGATCCTGCGATCGTTGTGACCGCGGGCGTCGTGGTAGTCGTAGTGGTAGACGGTGACGCCGTATCGAACGGCCAGCAGTCGGGCGACGGTCGATTTGCCGGCCCATTGGCCACCTCCGATCCACAACATGCGGTGCAATGTGCCGAAGGGATCCCAGACCTCACCGTCCGCGAGGGAGTTATGGCTGGTCATCTGCTGTCCTCCTTTGTTGAGGTGCGATGGCCTACTTCGGCGGCGCAGGCGGCCCAGTCTCCGCCATCGTGCGCGCTCGCCAACACGCGGCGGGGGCCCGCAAGAAGGGGCCCCGGCAGGCGAACCGGCCGACCGCGCGATCGGCCGGCCATGGTGGGCTGACCACCAAGAACCACCTTGTGTCCGACTCCCGTTGGGTAGGTCACCAGTCGAATCTACGCAATCTCCTCGCTGCTCGGCGACGGCATTGACTCAGCCGCCAGGATCGACTCGCTCGTGGTGGTCCAAACGAGACCGGCCAAGGGTCGGACGTAAGACCGGATACCGGTGGCGGTTGGAGAGCGGGGGCCAGCAAGCGAGGTATCAGCCGGCGCCGAAAGCGTCGATCGTGAACGCGGTCGTCCGCATCTCCGCTCACTGCTCGCGCAGGAGGCGGAGATGCGGACGACGGTGATCGCCGAGCGGATCGGGCTGGGACCGGGGCCTGACCATAGCCGAGGACCGGATCCGGGATGTGCGGCCGGCTTATCGGTCTGCGGATCCGGCGTCGCGAACGGTCGGTCTGTGAACCGGGCGAGATCGGCCAGTGCGACCCGTTGTTCCCGCCCGCCGACGTCCCGCGCGGCTTCGTGAGACAGGAACAAGCGATATTCCGCCCCACATGTCACTCGTCCGACCCGCAGGGTTCAAAGCGCACCTGCTACCTCACGATCACCATGACCTCACGCTCCAGGAATCCGCCCACATCAAGCCGATGCGGATGAAAGCGATCTCTCGGACTTTCAGGGACTCCTGTGTCGGTCAGTGCCCCAGAATCACGTCCGCGTCCTTCTCGCCCTCGCCGCTCACCACCAGCGGCACGGCCTTGGGCGCGTACCCGCTGGCGATCACGGTGTAGTGGCCGGTGTCCAGGTCGTTGAAGGCGTAGGCGCCGTGCTCGTCGGTGACCGTGGTGCCGACCGTGTTGCCCGCCGCGTCGAGGAGTGTGACCTGGGCGTCGTCGACCGGGTGGCCCGCGCGGTTGCGGACGGTGCCGTGGACGTGGGCTCCAGGGGCGAGGCGGATCTCGTAGCGGTTGGCTGCGCCGCCCACCACCTCGGCCGGCAGGGCCGCCGGGCGGTGTCCGGGGGCGCTGACCACGAGGGTGTAGTCGCCGGTGGCCAGGTCGGCGATGCCGAAATCGCCGGTGTGGTCGGCTGCCGCGGAGGCGACGACCTCGCCGCGCACGTCGGTCGCGGTGACCAGGGCGCCGGGCAGCGGCCGGTCGTCGGGGGTGGCCAGGACCGTGCCGGTCAGGCCGGCCGCGCCGGAGAGCACCAGGTCGAAGTCGACCGGACCGTCGGCCACCGTGATGGTGGTGGCCTGCGGCTGCCGGGCGCCACCGGAGGCGATCAGGACGTACGTCCCCTCGGCGGGCGCGGCGACCGCGTAACGGCCGTCCGCCTGCGTCGTCGCTCGCCCGAGCTGGCTGCCGCGCAGGTCGATCAGCGTGACCACGGCGCCCGCAACGGGCGATCCCATGACGTCGCGGATGTGGCCGCGGACACCCGAGGCAGCTTCGTCCGCGAGAGCGGTGGCGAGCGTGGCGACCGGGGCCGCCTCCACTGCCTCCGCCGTGTCCACCATCGCCGTCACCGGCGTCTCGGCGGCGGCATCCGAAGCGGTGCCGTTCTCCTCCGCCGCCCGCGCCTCCAGGCCCGACATCTGGCGCAGCGGGACCTCCTTGGTCCACAGGACCATGAGGAACGCGACCGCGATCACGCCCGCCGCAATCAGGAACACCACGTGCATGGAGTCGGCGAATCCCTGCTTGAAGGGCTCCGACAGGCGCGGGTCCAGGTGCTGGATGAACGACGAGTCACTCAGTACGTCGGAGCCGCCGCCGCCCGCGCCGGGGTGCTTCAGCATGTCGAGGACCGGCTTGTTGGCCGGGTCGGACAGGACCGCCGGGTCGTGCAGCGCGGCCTGGAACTGGGGCGTCCCGGCGGCCGACTTGAACGCCGAGGAGATCTTGTCGCCGACGTTCGAGAACAGCACCGACAGGAAGATGGCCGTACCGGCGGTGGCGCCCATCTGCCGGAAGAACGTGGACGACGCGGTAGCCACGCCCATGTCCTGCGGGGGAACGGCGTTCTGCACGGCGAGCACCAGGGTCTGCATGCAGCCGCCGAGGCCGAGGCCGAAGACGAGCATGTAGATCATGCTCTCCCACAGCGGGGTGTCCCACTGGACCTTGAAGTGGAAGAGCAGCAGCGCGGCGACCATGAGGACGGTGCCGATGGTCGGGAAGATCTTGTAGCGGCCGGTCTTCGCGGTGATCTGGCCGGAGACGATGGACGCGATGATCATGCCGAGCATCAGCGGCAGCATCTCGAGACCGGACTTGGTGGGGCTCGCGCCCTTCACGATCTGCAGGTACTGCGGGATCATCAGCATCCCGCCGAACATGCCCGCGCCGATGAAGACGGACAGCAGGCTGGTCTTGCTGAAGATCGCGTTGCGGAACAGGCGCATCGGGATCAGCGCGTCGTCGCCCATCCGGCGCTCGACGAGGATCCAGGAGATGATGCCGACGACGCCGATGCCGTAGCAGGAAAGGGACTTGGACGAGTCCCAGCCCCACTCGCGGCCCTGCTCGGCCACCAGGAGCAGCGGCACGACGCCGAGCGCGATGGTGAACGCGCCCCACCAGTCGATCCGCCGGTCGCGGCGGGTGTGCGGGATGTTGAGGACCTTGGCGACGACGAACAGCGCGATGATGCCGATCGGCACGTTCACCAGGAACACCCAGCGCCAGCCGACGACGCCCAGGATGCTGTCCTGCCCGGCGAGGAAGCCGCCGATGAGCGGCCCCGCGACGCTGGAGGTGGCGAAGGTGGCGAGCATGTAGCCCTGGTAGCGGGCCCGTTCGCGGGGCGGCACGATGTCGCCGATGATCGCGAGGGCGAGGGACATCAGGCCGCCGGCGCCGATGCCCTGCACGGCGCGGAACGCGGCGAGTTCGGTCATCGACGTCGAGAACGTGCAGGCCGCCGAGCCGAGGATGAAGATGCTGATCGCGCCCAGGAAGTAGGGCTTGCGGCCGTGCAGGTCGGACAGCTTGCCGTAGAGCGGCGTCGCGATCGTCGAGGTGATCAGGTACGCCGTCGTCGCCCACGCCTGCTGGCTGAGGCCGTGCAGGTCGTCCGCGATGGTGCGGATCGAGGTGGAGACGATGGTCTGGTCGAGCGCGGCCAGGAACATGCCCAGCATCAGACCGCTCAGAATGGTCAGGATCTGGCGGTGGCTGAGGCCACTGCCGGAGGAGGCGGGTGTCGCCTCCGTGTGCTTAGCGGTGTCTCGGCTCTGTGCCGACACGGCCTCACTCATGCTTGCTTGCTCCCTGCTGCGCCCCGGCTTCGGGCTGAGTCCCGTCGCCGTGGCGTTTCTGTTGATGTACTACCAGGTCGTCGTTGAGGCGTGTCATCAGCCGGATCAGCTGATACCGGTCCTCGGGGGGCCAGGGGCCGAGGAGCTCCGCCAGCTGCGCGTCGCGCTGCTCCCGGTACTTCTCGTACACCGCCCTGCCGGATTCGGTCGCGTGCAGCAACGTGCCGCGCCCGTCCTCCGGGTCAGGCCGCCGCTCGATCAGCCCGCGCTCCACCATGGAGCGGACCTGACGGCTGACCGTCGACAGGTCGAGGAAGGTCTCGGCGGCCAGATCAGTGGCCCGCTGCTCCCCGTCCCGTACGAGCCGGGCCAGCAGGACGCGCTCGCCGGCGCCCTGCTCCAGTTTGGTCTGGTGCCTGCGTGCCGCGACCAGCCGGGTGAAGCGCACGATCTGGCTCCCCAGTCCTGCCCCGGCTTCCTCGGCACTCGCGACCCCGGTGTCCCCGGTTGTCCTGTACTCCCCCGCTTCGCGGTCATGGACCGTCCCCTTGCCCATTGCCCGCCCCCTCTTCCGCTCAGATTTTATTGCTTGTAGCTACCAAGTGAGTGTAGAGGGCCCAGAACCGTGTCCGGTACGGGGCCTCGGATGCACGACCCGGCGCATGCGCCGGCCTGATGCGCCGGTAGTGAAGGGGCCGACGCGAGAAGCTCTCCATTCGAGGCGATCATGGTCTGACGCTGACCGCGCTCGTACCGGCCTCCCCCGATCAGTGTCGGTGGCGTCACCGACACGGGTGCCGTACTGGCCTCCCCCGACCAGGCTCCCGCGCTCATCGCCCAGGTCGACAGCGTGGCGGAGGCCCGCGTGGTCTCGCACACGCACGACAGCGCGCTCGCGCTCGACAGGGCCAGGGTTCCGCCGCCTGATGCCCTTGTCGCCTCGTCGCCTCGTCGACGATCTGAGCGCCCAGCTCACGCCCGACTCGGCCACCGGTGCGCACCGTGTGCGGCAGCCGTCGACACCATGCCGGTCGTCGTACACAGCTACGCCGCGGTCATCGGCACCATCGCTTGCGGAGGGCTCCGTCGCCCCCGCACCCGACTCCGCCCCGGGCACGAGGGGGGCTCGGCATCCGGCCGACTGGTGGCGGCTATTCACACACCTGCCCGATGGAGATCACCTAGGCTACGCGGCATGACGCTGCAACTTGTTCAGGTGAACTTCAAGGCCCGGGACGACTCGGCGCTCGGCCAGTTCTGGGCGGAGGCACTCGGCTGGGGTCTCTCCAGCGAAGGGCCCGGCGTCACCAACTTGGAACCCGTGGGCTTCAACTGGCCGGACCCGTCCGCCGTCTGCATCGATCTCGTCCGTGTCCCGGACCCGGAGACGGTGAAGTACCGCGTGCGTCTCGAGCTGGCCACGACCTCAGACGCCCATCATGCGGAGTTGGTCGCCCGTCTGAAGGAACTCGGGGCGACGCCCGCCGATGTGGGCCAGGGCGACGTGCCGTGGACGGTGATGGCCGACCCCGAAGGCAACGTGTTCAGCGTCCTGGAGCCCCGGGAGCTCTACCGGGACACCGGCCCGATTGCGGCCGTGGTCGTCGACTGCGCCGACCCACGGGCCATGGTCCGGTTCTGGGGCGAGGCGATCGACTGGACCGTCCACGAGCTGACCGACGACCACGCCCTACTGCGCTCCGTCAAGGGCGTCGGGCCGTACCTGGAGTTCCGCCGCGCGCCGGACGACGAGGTCGTACGGACCCGCATCCATCTCGACGTGATGTCCGACCCCGTCGAGGATCAGACGAGGGAGGTCGCCCGGCTCGAAGGCCTCGGCGCGACACGGGCCGACGTGGGTCAGGGTGACGTCTCCTGGGTCGTCCTGGCCGACCCGGCGGGCAACGAGTTCTGCGTCCTCGGCCGGGGCTGACGCGGAACTCCGTCCGCTCCCAGTGTTTTTTGTACCTTCTCAGCGGAACTGGTCTTGGGCCGCGTCCGTTCGGCGGCCTCTGCCATCTCGGCGGTGATGGCCCAACGTTCGTGGTCTCTCCACTCGCCGTTGATGAACTGGAAGGCGGCCGAGTAGCCCTCGCGCCGGAACCCCAACCGTTTGACCACGTTCAAGGAAGGGGTGTTGTCGGGCTGGATGTTGGCCTCCAGCCGGTGCAGCTCCAGTTCCCCGAAGGCATGCTTGATGATGAGCCCAAGTCCTTCGGTCATGTAGCCGTGGCCATTCGTGGAGGCGTATCCGGCGTAGCCCAGGGTCCCGTGCTGAAGGGCGCCTCGGACGATGTTGTTGATGTTGATGCCGCCGACAATCGCGCCAGTGTCGAGCAGGCAGATCACGAAGGCTTCATGTGTGGGCTGCTCGGACCGCTTGAGGTAGCTGTCGAACGCATCCTCCGTGTGCTCGCGGGCGCCCAACCAGCGTCGGAGCATGTCAGCACTGTCTTGAGCCAGCGCAGTCAGCTCGCCGTAGTCCTGGCGACAGACGTGGCGAACCGCCACTCGCGGGCCTTGCAGGAAGTAGCTGGTGACTGGCATCCGGGGATCCTATACAGCCGACTTCCATGCGGTGTTGGTGGTGAAGGCGAGGCGTTCGGTGCTTTCGACAGGGTGAACGGGAGCCACTGCGGCAAGGGGAACGGGAGCCGCGTTGCTCCATCCGTGAAGAGGGTGGGCAGGGCACAGGTTCGTGATCGGCCACGAGATGGGGCCATCGCCATCGGGTGACTTCCGATGCGGTGACGACAAGGCGCCGGGGGTCTGAGTGCGTTGTGGCAAAGGTCACGTCCGCTGGAGTGGTGTATCGACGGCCACTCGGTGATCTCGTTTTGAGGCTAGGCGGTGAGTTCGGTGGGCAGGTCGGTCTCGTCGGTT